>NZ_NXLQ01000002.1 GCF_003364195.1 Helicobacter didelphidarum
TATCAACATAGAGACTTATTTTTTATTCAATATAATATATTCTTACAAGAAATGTACATAAAAATTATTCCAATACTCAAGGGAATCTTTCAAATTGTTTGAAAATAATTTAGACACCATAAAAGAATATTTCATTATTTTTTCGATTTTATTTTTTTTTGTTGTATAATTTGGAAATCAAATTATAATGAGAGGATTGGTTTTATGTTTTCTATGTTTTCAATTTATAAACGCATGACTAGAATTGGCTATAAAAAGCATAAAGGTCGAATGAGAGAAGAGATTTTAAGGATTATTGATAATGATAGTTTTCTTTTAAGTGAAAGCTCCTTAAGAACATTGGGGGGGGGGGGTGAAACATTAAAAACACGTATATTAGAACTAACAACACCCATCAGTGATATACAAAAGCAAAAGGATATTTTAAAGCGAAATCTCATGCTAGTAGAAATAGAAATTGCTTCATTTTGTAATAGGAAGTGTTATTTTTGTCCTAATTCTTTTGTTGATAGAAGCAATAACATCGAGCTAGATGAGGGAATTTATCTTAAGATTTTAGGAAATCTAAAAGAGATTGATTATGACAAGGGGCTAAATTTTCATCGCTTTAATGAGCCTTTAGCTAATAAAGAATTGATTTTAAAACGAGTGAAACAAGCAAGGAGTTACCTGCCAAAAGCTCGATTTACTATCTTTACAAATGGTGATTATCTGACAAGGGAATATTTAGATTTACTAGCAGATGCCGGGATAAACAACATGATAATGTCATATTATTTTCCTAAGACACAGGAGTTTGATAGATTGTCTTTAAAAGATTCTATGCAGAAGATGGGTAAAAAGTTAGGTTTAGAATCTACGATAATACAAGATGATAATGCAAGGTATGCGTTACGACTTATATATGAAAGTATCAATATAACCTATCAGGCATGGAATCCAAAAGAAATTGCCTGTTCACGTGCTTCATCAGTAAAAGTGCGGAGTAGCAGAGCAAAACCAAACCTAGAATCTAGTTGCTATCAATCAAGTTTAGCTTTATATATAGATTATAATGGATTAATGATGCCTTGTTGCAACACACGAAGTGATGTAGATTTGCATAAAGACATGATATTGGGTGATTTACAAAAGGGCGATGTATTTAGTTTATTTTTTAGTGAGCATTATACAAATATGCGCAGACAGCTACTTTTTCAAACACCGCAAATATGCAATGATTGCAGTGATAGATGGAAAAATCTCTTTAACGATACCATGACATCAATATACTTAAACGATTGAGGTTGCATTGATAACAATCTCAACTACTTTAGATTTTTTTTGATTTTAATCAATATAGTCTTTTATTTTTTATAAAATATAAATTGAAAAATAAAGATTAAAAAATTTTAAAAGATATTTGAAATAAATAATAGTTTGCATAAGTTCTTTAATGTTTAATTGTTACTTGCAAAACCACGACAAAAAAATCCATAATGATTCATTCAATCCAAATACTTTTTACGATACATTTCTATTTGTATTTTAAAATTAAAACCATATTAAAATATCTTGATAGAACAAATACCATAAAGATAAAATCAAAAAAATACCAGTAAATTATGGAATCTAGAATCAAATCCCTTAAAATTAAAAAAGATTCCATAAACAAACCAAAAATACCTTTTAAAAACACATTAAAATATTATTTTGTGGTTTTAATCTTACCATATAATTCAAAGTTCAAACAATCATCATATAATTATAAAAATTATCACATGGACAACCTTTAAAGATTCTTTTGTAGTATCATATTTATCTTAATAGCAATGAATATAAAAAATAGTCAATATTGAAGTGAAATTACAATTTATTTTTTAAACTACAATAAAAATCAACTTTCTAAAAGAAACTCTAAAGCTTATCAATTAGCCTTTGCCATTTTAAAAACAGACAACAAATCCTCAAGTAGCCAATTTGGACATAATAAAAATTAAGTATAATAATCCTACAAAGAATTACTAAATTTACTAAGAAATAACTGAAGTGTTTCATTCTACTTTTATGCCTCTTCAATTGGAATTAAACGTGATTCCATATTATTATTTTTTTCAAAATCTATAATTATTTCACGTACGCGTTCACCTTCGATTACTTCTTTGTCTAAAAGCTCATTTGCCATAGCTTCGATTGCACCTTTGTAATCTCTTAAGGTTTGTTTAACATGAGTATAATGCTCTTCAAGTTTATTTTGAATATATGCATCAATCTTTTGTGCAGTCTCATTGCTATATTCTCGTGTATTACCACCACCTCCTAAAAATCTATTGCGTGCAGTAAAATCTTCTAATACCATAAGTCCAGACACATCTGTCATACCATAATAAACAATCATGTTTTTGAGAATGCCTGTAGCACGACGCAAATCATCTGAAGCACCATTTGATACCTCCTCCAAGAACACTTCTTCTGCTCCTCTTCCTCCTAAAAGGACATCAATTGTTGCCAACATTTCATGCTTTTGTTCTAAATGACGATTTTCCTCTGGAGTATGGAGCGTATATCCCAAAGCTCCCATACCGCGCGGAATGATAGAAACCTTATTTACACGATGTGCACCTTTTGTAACTTCACCCATAAGTGCATGTCCACTTTCATGATACGCCACAATACGTTTTTCTTTCATTGATAATCGACGCGATTTCTTCTCCAAACCAATCATTGTTCTTTCCATTGCTTCCTTAAAGTGTTTGTGAGAAACTTCTTTTTGATTCTCGCGTCCAGCAAGAAGAGCTGCTTCATTAATGATATTTGCTAAATCTGCCCCAGCCAATCCCGCAGTAAATTTTGCAATTTCATTTAAATCCACATCTTTTGCCAACTTGACACCTTTAATATGAACTTTTAGAATCTCGATTCGCCCTTTGAAATCTGGAGCATCAACTAAAACTTGCCTGTCAAATCTACCCGGTCTAAGCAGAGCTGGATCAAGCACCTCAGGTCTATTTGTTGCAGCCAACACAATAACAGGTGCATTACTCCCAAACCCATCCATTTCTGCTAAAAGTTGATTGAGTGTTTGCTCTCTTTCATCATTTCCACCAACCATAGAACCTGCTGCACGACTTTTTCCAATTGCATCAATTTCGTCAATAAATATAATACTTGGTGCCTCTTTCTTAGCCTTGTCAAAAAGATCACGCACACGACTTGCACCAAGCCCCACAAACATTTCAATAAAACTACTCCCACTCATTGAAAAAAATGGAACATTTGCTTCACCAGCCACTGCTTTTGCAAGGAGTGTTTTACCAGTTCCAGGAGGACCTACAAGCAAAACACCTTTTGGAATCTTTGCGCCAATAGCAGCATATCGTTCAGGATATTTTAAAAAATCCACCACCTCAACAACTTCTTCTTTTGCCTCTTTATTCCCAGCCATATCATCAAAACGCACATTAGGTCTTTCTGCGTTGATTAATTTGCTTGCATTACCTAATCCAAACATGCCACCACTCATATTTTTTTGCATACGACTTGTTAAGAAAATCCAAATTGCCATGATAATAAATACTGGCATAAGCCAACCAATCATATCTGTAAAGAAATTTTGTTCACTGAAACCACTATATTTCACTCGTTGCTCTTCTAAGAGCGGAATTAGTGTTTGATCTTGCACTTTTCTTGTTGTATAATAAATTATGGGTGTTGTATTTTTACTCACACCCTTAATGAGAGTTTGTCCGATAGAAACATTTTGAATTTGACCACTTTTTATAAGTTGTTTGAACTCAGAATACTCAATTGTTTGACTTATGCTATTGCCTCCCAAACGCCCAAAAAGACTTGAATCATCAGGAGAAAAAAGCTTAAATAAAAATATTCCCGCAATTCCTAAAGCTAAAAAAATAAGGATAGGATTTCTTGGATTTGGAGTAGGTTTTTTATTATTTGTATTATTATTGTTAATCATATTGCCCTCTTTAAAAAAATACTAAATTCTCAATTATATTATTTTTTTATAAACTTAAAGCTTATCCATTCATCAATTTGTTGTTTTTCCATCAATTTTAAACTAGAAAAACTTTCAATAATATCTTCCGAATATTCCTGCAAAATTCCAGAAAGAATAAGGATACCACCTGCATTAAGATACTTTATGAAATCATTTTTCAAAATCAGAATTATAGAACTTACAATATTTGCACAAATACAATCATATTTTATGATATTTGTTTCTTTTTCACAATTCCCTATACTTCCACACCAGATATGTTGATATGTTAAATGATTATTCTGAAAATTTATTCTGCTTTGCTGACACGCATAAGAATCTGTATCACATGCATAAACATTTGCCTCTAAACTCGCGGCTACAAGAGATAAAATTCCACTTCCACAACCAACATCAAGAAAATTTTTATTCTTGAGTTCTAAATCACTAAGAAAATGGATGCACATTGCTGTTGTTGCATGATGTCCACTACCAAAGCTTAGAGAAGGGTCAATCACAAGATTAGAGAAATTAGGATTCGTTCCATACCAACTTGGACGAATATAGAAACCACCGCATACAATGGGCTGGATACTTTGTTTATAGTCTTCAATCCAGTCTTTGTTTTGACAAACAAAGACATTTGTATTCATGAAAATATATACTGATTTTTGTGGATTTTTTTCTATTATTGTAGTGCAATCATCTTGTCGTTGTATTTTTTTTGTTTGCGATTGAATCGCACAAAAACGTTTTAAGCGATTAGAAATAAAACGCATTTTTTTAAGATTTTGTTGCAACTTTTTGTGTGTAAGAAAATGAAATTTTCGTTGCATAAGTTGCTTTGTTGCTAATTTATCCTGATACGAATACATATAAGGAATAGAATGTATAGAATCTTCAATAATGGAACAATTATAGTGGTGCATATTGGATAGAAAACTATCGGAACTACAATTCGCTTGTTCTATTTCCTGAATACTTTTAGAAGATTTCTGTTGTAGAGATTCTCCATATATAGATGGTATTGTAGAATATGAGAAACTCCTACCAGAATTATTAGATTCTAAACAATCAGAATCTTGCAAAGAATGAATTGTATATGTATTGTGCAAAATATTGGGATTTTCCGTATTATATATATGAGAATTATCATTACTGAAGGGTAATTGGATATGCAAAGATTCTTTTGAAATTTCAAGATTTTTTGCAAGAGTAATTATATGATTTTTGATTTGTTCGCAAATTATTGCAATCTCATCAAATGATTTATTGGTACGCCAAAGAATGTTGTGATCTTGTGGCAAAATTTTATTTTTATCAATTTTTCTCCCTTGTATTCTATAAGCAAGTTTTGATTTTTCCATAAAAAACCTTTCTATAAATAATGTCTTAATTGATTGAACTATGTCTATCCAAATTGAAGAGTAAAATAAAATCTGTCGTGATTAGAACACTATAAATTCTTAAATTTATATAAAATTATAATTCTTTTGGTTTCTTCCAAATACCACTTTTAAAAATCCAATAAAAAATTACTGCACGAATATAAGTCTCTAAAAAAATAATTAAAAAAAGTATATATAAACTCATCGCAAAACTTGAACAAATCCACATTGGCACAAGACGAAAAACTGAAATGCTTATTATATTGATTAATAATGGGATTTGCGTATAACCTGCACCACGTAACGCACCATCATATACAAAACAAAGAATTAATGGGGTTTGTGAAAGTCCAACAGCAAGGAGATAAACAATAGAAATCTGCACTGCTACAAAATCTTGCTGAATAAAAATATCTGATAAAGGTTTAGCAAAGACAGCTAATATTATGCCACATATTCCGAGCAATATGCTTGCTATTGTAGCAGAAAGTTTAGTATATTCATCTGCTAGTTTATAATTTTTTGCCCCAATGCTTTGTCCAACAAGACTCATAACTGCCACCATAAATCCAAAACCAGGAACGAACGAGAATCCTTCGATTTTTGTCCCCGCTTGGAATCCTGTCATTGCACTATCACCATACATATTTGCATATTGTCCAACAAAAATAAGCACCACATTGAGTGCAAGAATACTAAATGTGCGTTCAATTCCAGTTGGAATCCCAACTTTTAAAGCACTTATGAGAAATTTCCACTGAAATTGTATAATTAATTTTAGTTGAGTTTTTACAAAATAAGGCAAAAGTGATAGAATAAAAAGTTCAAGGTATGAAATTATAAGTGTTACATACGCTGCACCTCTTAATTCAAGTGCTGGAAAGCCAAATTTACCATCAATAAATATAAAATAACCAAGGATACTAAAACAAGTAAGCACTATTTTGATATAAAAAGGTCTTTTAGTATCTCCTGTGGCAGCAAAACCCGATATAAGAACATTTTTAATCATAATTGCTGGAATAGCAAAAAGAGTTAATGATACATACGAATAAGTAAGGGAGTAAAGCTCCTCGCTTAAATTAAATGTGTGTAGGTAAAAAGACAAACAAGCGAAAGCAAGAAATAAAACTGGTAGTGAAAAAATACTTGCAGCATAACTCATGGTAGAATACACAATATTCATTTCAGTATAATTTGTTGCCCCATATCGCCGTGACATAAGCACATTTGTGCCAATTCCAAAAATCGCACTAAGTGGGTAAAAAACGATAATATAATTTGCCCCTACTCCAAGTGCTGTAAAATTGAGTGGTGAAATATTACCTAGAAAAAAGAGTGCGATACCCATGCTAAGCATATCAAATGCAGATTGTAATCCACTAGGAATAGCAATATTTAATATTCGCTTGATTTTTATTCGTTGATGCAGTCGTAGAACAAACATTTTAATCCTTATTCTCTATTCTCTTAAAGCAAATATATGCTAAGTGTAGATTAAAAATATCTTGATATTGTAATATAAATGATTAAAAATTTGGTTTTTATAGAATCTGGTTGCAAGGTAAAACAAGAAACCAAATTGTATTTCAAGTAGTTAACTTAAAAGTTACACATAATTTGATTGTGAAAAGATTTTAAATATCGGTTATATTCTATACAAAGAGAAATTAATTACTTCCTTACTAACAATCATATAAATAATGATAATACTTGAATACCATTAAACAAAAGTAAGAATTTTCTATTTTCATGTTATTATTGCATATCTTAATCTTACAATAGAATCTCGTATGAATAATTTTTTATCAAAAAATATTCTTAAAAAAATGTTTTATTTTTTTAAGAATATTTATTATATTAATATTAGACAACAAAAAAATAATTATTTTTCTATACAAATACCATTTATACACTATTGTATTTCTTTATTGATATTGGGCTTGACACTATGCGGAAATCTTTATTATAAATACACTATTTTTATAGATCTTAAACAAGGCAGAAGTTTTGAAGCAACAATCATAAATCACTATCCAAAAAGTAAAGTGAGCGAAAGATTTAAATTTCAAGATTCTAACAGCAATGTATTTTATGGCACTTATCGTGGAAAATTTAAAAATATTATTGGAAAAAAGGCACAAGTATATGGAAAGATTTATCATTGTAGTTTTTTACAATTTTTAAAAAGTTGTAATATTTATAACTCTACTTTTTCTCTTCTCCCTATAGATAATGTAAAAAGAACCGCAACAAATTTTATTATGCAACAACACGAATATTTTTATGCGGCAAATCTTTATAATGCACTCTTTTTTTCACAACAACTTGCTAAACCAGTTCGTGACACATCAGTAGCGCTTGGTTTGGCACATTTAATAGCAATTAGTGGTTTTCATCTTGCTGCTTTAATGATAATATTTTATGCTCTTATTTCTCCGATTTATTTCTTTTTTCATCGTTTTTTTTGCTATCGTAATGCAATATTTGACTTGGGTTTTTTAGGACTTCTCTTTGCATTTTTCTATCTTGCATTAATTGATTTTGAACCAAGTTTTTTACGAGCATTTATTATGGCTTGTGTAGCATATTTTATAGTATTTAGTGGATTGAAAATTTTTAGTTTTATGAATCTTTTTCTTTGCGTTTTTCTCGCTTGTGCAAATAATCCGAGTCTTATTTTTCATATAGGATTTTTGCTTTCTGTAAGCGGTGTTTTTTATATTTTTCTTTTCGTGCAACATATAGAACCATATCTACGCTTACAAGGAATAATAAAAAGGATATGTATTGGTATTTTACTCTTTAATTGCATTATTTTTTTACAAATGATGCCTATCGTGCATTATGTTTTTCCATATTTCTCTCCTTATCAACTTATTTCAATTCCCTTAAGTATTGCATTTTTTCTACTCTTTCCATGTTTAATTTTCCTACATATTATTGGGCAAGGTTCATTATTTGATTCTCTTATTCTTTTAGTAGTAGAACATAAGTTTTTATTGTCTGAAGTTTATACACCGCTCTGGTTACTTCTCATATATATTTTTCTTACTTTATTATCTATTCGTTACAAAACTATATATTATATGACTATTATTCTTTCATTATTATTTTATTTTTGGAATCTTAAAATATTTTTTTATTATTTATTTGAATGATTTAAAAATCCTTTTGGTAACGATATAGAATTTACATTATGTGAAAAATCTCTAAAAATAAAACTATTTTTACCTATGCTGTTATTCTATAAAATAAACAAAAAAACATAATTTATACGCCATTTATACACTCTTGCTACTATTTCATGACAATTAGACTAAAAATGTATTATAACTACCACATTTTTTTTTGCTTAATTAACTTAAAGATAGAAACCATAAAGTATGATAAATATATCATACTTCAATATCATGATGTTAAGGAAGAATATGGAATCATACAACAATCAATATCTTCAAGACAATAAAGATTCTATACAATCAGAGGTTGTTACCAACACTAAATCTCAAGAAAAACTTAAAGAAAGGTTATTTTCATATTTACCAATCTCGCTTTTTGGTTCTGTCATGGGGCTAAGTGCTATGTCTATTGCATGGTATCTTGCAAAAGAAACTTTCAGCTTTCCAGAATCTCACCTCAAACCTTTTATTGAGAATTTTAGTATTTTTGCTTCTTCATTTTTTGGAATCCTAGCTATTCTTGCTTTTATAGTATTATTTATTGCTTATGGATTAAAGATTCTAACAAGCTTTCAATCCTTTAAGCAAGAATTTCAAAATCCTATTACGCGTCCATTTTTTGGCACTTTCGCTATTGCATGTTTATTGTTACCTATTGTATTATTACAAATTTGCAAGATTTTTCTTCAATACTTTTCAGTTACTGAAGTAGATAATATAGATCTTTTTGTTACCTCAGTGCTTACTTTTAGTATTCCATCGTTAGTATTGTGGGGATTTGGTATAATTCTTATGTTAAGCTTTGCCATTCATATATCAAGTTTTTGGATTTGTCATAAACATGAGATTACCCATATTACACCAGCATGGATTGTTCCTGTTGTTGGATTACTTGATATTCCTTTGGCTTTACCTTTTTTATTCAAGTCTGAATTTTTAGCATTTCAAGAGAATCTCACGATGTTGTGTCTTGCTGTTGGATTATTTTTTGCGATAATTTTAATTCCATTAATTTTAGCAAGAATTATATTTTTTGAAAAGCTACCTGACAAACTCATGCCGACACTTTTTATCTTACTTGCTCCATTTGGTGTGGGCATAAGTACTTATGCCATAGCATTTGGAATAGATAAGTTTGCTACAATGCTTTTCTATATAGGTTTATTCCTATTTTTTGCACTTTTACCTCAAATTTTTAAAGCTTATAAATGTTGCCCATTTAGAGTTACTTGGTGGGCTATTAGCTTCCCTTTTGCAGCTATGAGTATCGCCGCCTTAAAACTTACAAATCAAGCAAGAATAGAATATATCAATGGCTTATGTAAAACTCATACTCACGAAACATGCAACATAGTTCTAAACTATTCCAACATTAATTTTAATACAGCACTTTATAGTATCTTATCTCTATTTTTTATAATATCTTGTACTCTTGTGTTTCTATGGCTTATTTTTAGAACATTGCGTGGTATATTAAATGGAGAATTGCAAAATATGAGTTAAAAAGAGAGTTTTTATTTCATATATTCCACACAAACGAATAATTCCAAAAGATTTTTAGAAATTAAAGTTCATTTTAGTATTATTTCGATACAATTTATACCTGAGTATAATTATTGAAGTTTTTTAATCTTAAGAATATAAAGATTCTAAGGGAAAATATGGAAACCCTAAAATATAAAGATTTTGGTGTAGATATTGATTCTGGCAACGATTTTGTCAAAATATTAAAGCCACTTGTGCAAAATACTTTTAATCCCAATGTGTTGGGTGGACTTGGTGGATTTTCTGGTTGTTTTGAGATTCCAAAAGGTTATAAAAATCCGATTTTATGTGCAGCAACAGATGGTGTGGGGTCAAAACTAAGTTTAGCAATTGAATACAATAAATTAGAATCCATTGGTATTGACTTAGTTGCAATGTGTGTGAATGATTTAATCTGTGATTTTGCAAAACCAATGTTTTTCCTTGATTATTATGCAACACACAAGCTTATTCATACTGATGCTATTAAAGTATTAAATGGCATTGTTCAAGGTTGTAAAATGGCGGATTGTGCCCTTATAGGTGGTGAAACTGCGGAAATGCCAAGTATTTACCAAAAAGGAGATTTTGATCTTGCTGGGTTTGCTGTGGGCATCGCAGAAAAATCCGATATACTAAAACGTCAGAATATTCAATCTGGAGATATTATCTTGGGATTTGCTAGCAGTGGATTCCATAGCAATGGTTTTTCTCTTTTACGAGGCATTATTCAGAAAAAAAGTATCAATATGTTACAAAAAATTGGAGGTCAAACACTCATTGATTTAATTTTAAATCCTACAAAAATTTATGTAAAGGATTTTTTGCAACACAAAACAAAAATAAATGCTCTAGCACATATTACTGGTGGTGGAATACAAGAAAATCTCATTCGCATATTACCTGAGAATATGTGTGCTATTATAGATTCTGCGAGTATCCAAACGCCTGATTTTTTTAATATTTTTCTGCCTTATGTTCAACAAGACGAAGCTTTCCGTGTATTTAATATGGGGATTGGTATGGTAATTATTACTCCAAAAGAATATGTAGATTCTATTCTTCAAAACTCTATAACAGATAAATCACAACCATATATTATTGGACATATAGAAGAAGGCAAAAAAGAAGTTATTATAAAGCGATAAACATGAATTTCAGAATAGATTATAAACTTTATTTGTTCCTTATTGTTGTGATCTTTATAAGTTGTATCTTATATTTTTTGGTTTTTGATTCAATTAATCAATATCAACCAAATCGATTTACAACAATCATAGAAGATGGTAGTCTGCAAGCTGATAAGGATTTTGAAAACTTGGTAGAACAAATGCGTATGCAAGAAGAGTTAGAAAACATTAAAAATAGTGCCACTCAAGACTTTATTTTAGAAGCTTTTTCTAAAAATTTAAAAAGAATTGAAAATATTGAAAATAAAAAACAAGAACAAAAATATAATTCTCAGCCAAAAAGAAAAGAAGTAGAAGTAAAGGTTACAAATACAATACCCAATATAACACCAAAGACAGTTCCTTATCGTATGATACATACACACGAAATTAAAAATTAAATAGAATAGATTTAAATATACTCTTTCAACAGAGAAACTATTCCGCAAATAGAATCCAATTTCCATAAAGGCTTAACTTTGATTGATAATTGTTCGCATGAAGAGTAAAAATCAAATAAACCTTAAAACATTCTCTATTTATCTAAGCCCTTTTTTATCTTGTTTAAGGTTTTTGATTTGCCTCATTCACTTTCAGAATTCGACCCAAAAATGTTTCACCATTTAATGTGGCAATTGCTGTATTAGCATTTTCATCTTCCATTTCAATAAATGCATACCCCTTAAATTTTTTTGTAACTTTATCATTAATCATTACACTTGATAAAACTTCTCCAAATTGAGCAAATAAATCACGTATTTCCTCTTGTGTCGCCCTGTAAGGTAGATTACCAACATAAATACTTTTCATAGGATTCCTTCCAAAATAATAAATATAAATACACTAATTTCAACCAATATGAAACATTTTAGTTATATTCAATAAGTATTATACATTAAGTTTCCCACTTTATTCCTTTTTCTTTGATAAGAATCTTATATTCTTAATGTAGTAATTGTATTTATATTAATTTATGCCACTGATTATACGATATTCACATTTGCATTAAAGTAACATAATAATAAATAGAGGATACTGAATTCTTGTATAGCCCTATAAAATTAAAAAATTCGGAAATAGTGATACAATAAAACAAGATTGAACAAAGAACTAAAACCTATATAAAATTGAAATATCACTCTGCACATTCACTTCATAATATGAAAGCATATAAGAAATATTAGTTTTTGCTAAAATATGGAAGTTTTTATATTGTAGAATACCAATATTAATTTCAGCAAAGATTCCATTACTCATGCCCCCTTTATCATAAACAATTGTGCTATTACCAAGTATACCAACACTCGAACCAGAAACATTCAAATCACTTAATGCTCCAAGCAATAATCCACACTCAATCCATGGTATGTCCCAGATATTTTTTACTCCAATAATAGCATTCATGCCACCATCTATATAAGAATCTATACGATTTACGACAGGAAAAAATACATAGCTTTCAACACCAATGTATGGCATAAAAGAAAATTCACCATACTTAAGACTTCGTTTCCAACTATAACCATATTCAAAATTTAAAAGCAATGAATGCTCATTAAATTCACTATTCTTTTTACGTGGGATTCCAGCTCCATAGCCAATGTCTATGCCAATAGTATGATAACCTTTCAAAGTCTGACCAAATAAAATATCAAAATGCACAAATGTTCCAATACTAGCACCTTTGTCAATAGCACCAGAATTTTTACGCATTGTAACATCTGCAAAATTTATTTGGTAAGTAAAAATTGTATCAATTGTCTTTGCATTTTGCAAGATTCTATTATATTCAATACTTGCACCATGCAACAAAATATTAAAATTAGAATGACTCAGAAAAGAGTTAAGATAATGAAGAGAAAATCCAGATTTTGCACGTTCTTTATTGTTGGTATTTTGTTTTAAATTATTCAAAGCTTTGTCTATTCTTTGTAAAATCGGAGATTCTATAGAATCTACATCAAATGCCTCATCATGTAATGGCACAATAATATCAGCCCCCATAATGAAAGAAAAAGAGAAATATGTCATCATTGTCCCATTTATCAATTTATAAGAAACATTTGACTTCAAAAATAATCCTTACAATAAAATGACCAAAACTACATTCTAATAAAACATTATTGCATAACTTCAGAGATAACTTGATAAAAAATTAGAATCACAGCCTATATTCCTGTATTGCGAGAATATACTGAATTATTTTTTTTAAATTATTGGAATCTAAATTATTTGTAAAATTTTCATCAATTTATGGTTTATCCCAAAATCCCAATATAATTGATTTTACATTATTTCTTCTTATCCATTAAAACCATTCTTTGAAAAAGTTTTTTCCAAAAATTCCTCCAAATTATATTTATTGCGATGATTCTCTGTAAAGATATGCACAATAATTTCTCCAAAATCTACAATAATCCAATCTTCATTGTCTTCATCTATAGCATAGAATCTTACTCCCTTTGGCTTTAAATCATCTTTTAAATAATTTAATAACGATAAACCATGCTTTCCTGCCATTGATGTCGCAATCACTACAAATTGGGACAAATAGCCTTTATTTTGCAAATCTATAATTTCAATATGAGTTGCTTTCTTAGAGTCTAAAATTTCTACAATTATATTCACTAAATTTTGCCCTGATATTTCCTGTTTTTTTTCCATTATTATCTTCCTTTTTTTAATGGCTATTTGCTTTAAAATTATTCATTACCTCATCGCGAATTTCTTTGGGAATATTTTGTAAATACATATTTATATTTTGCATAATATGCGTTGATGAAATATGTTGGTTAAAATAAAAATATTGCATAATAATACCATGTTTGTTTGCAAAATCATAATACTTATCAGAATCTTTGTGTAGTGAATTTTGCAAACTAGATTCACTACATTGCACACATTGTTCCTTATATTTATGCTGTATTGCTTGTAATTCTTTATTATATTCGCAATCGCATATTTCTCTCTGAAAAACAAGAAATTCGACCATATTCTTTAATGCTTCAAACTCTTGCCATTGTGGTAATAAAAACAAATTATCAGCACCAATCACAAAAAAAATCCTCTCTGGACTATAATACTTCTGAAAATATCGAACACTTTGAATGCTTGGAGTTGATTTACCTTGCAAAATCTCATAATCACTACACAAAACTTTTGTATTATTTTTAAAAATCTTTTTAAGCCATTCTAAACGCTTTGAAGCTTGGAATCTATAAACTCTTTTAAAAGGATTGAGGTATGCTACAAGAATAATAAGTTGGTCTATATATGATTGTTTCAACAAAAACTCAACAATCTCTATATGGGCATTATGTGGAGGATCAAAGCTTCCACCAAAGATAGCAAGATTCACTTATTTTGTTCCTTTTGTTTAAGATTCTTTGCTTTTTTTGAAAGATAAAGAAAAATAAAAAATGAAATTCCAACAACGATGATAATTGTGCTAAAAGCTTCAAAATATGAAAATGGTTGGCTGAAATCAAATATTTTTTTTCCAAATACATCAAGATTCATCATTACTCCTTTGTTTTAAGATTTTTTGATTTTTGAGAGATTTTTGTTTAATATTATCTATTTTTGGCAAAGATGTTGATTTTTTTTGAATGATAAAAAATAAAACCAAACCAACAAGCATCATAACAAAACTAAGAATCTGCCCCATACTTAAATGTAGAAAATAATATCCCATTTGCGAATCTGCTTCTCTAAAATACTCCGCAACAAACCTCGCAACTCCATAACCAAAAGCATATACAACGATTAATAAACCATCTTTATGCAGTTTTTTTGATGCGTAAAGCACTATAAAAAACACAACAAAACCCTCTAAAAATGCCTCAATAAGTTGGCTTGGGTAACGCAATGCTCCATCAACAAAGATTCCCATAAAATGCAAAGATTCTTCTTCAATCGCACGACCAACAAGTTCTTTATTTAAAAAATTACCAATTCTACCAAAAATATATGCTAAAGGCACACTTAATGCAACTAAATCAAGTAAAATAAAAATATTCACTTTTTTAACATAACTAAAAATAAATGAAGCAAGTAAAAAACCAAAAACACCGCCATGATAACTCATGCCCGCAATACCTATAAATTCTCCATCAATATAAGGATTAAATGCTTCCCATGGATGTGTTAAATAATACAATGCAGAATCTGTATAAATAAAAAGATAACCAAAACGTGCACCAAGTATAATACCCAATTCAACCCACAAAAAATAACTGTCAATCATACTTGATTCTAAATTTTTAAAACGAGGTATTCTCCTTGCAAAATATTTTGCAAGAAAAAATGCAATTAAAAGTGCAGAAACATAAGCTAGAGCATACCAATGTATACTAAAACTACCAATTTGAAACGCTATTGGGCTAAAATGGGAATAGATTTCATTCCAAAAATTCATAATGCTATCCTAAAACTTCAAATATCAACTTCATATCAATATAAAAATCTTGTGTTTAATAAAAAATAGGAATCTCTCTTGTAATAGAAATTTCAATAGTAAATTTGCAACTAAATTTTAAGTTAAAATTATACAAAATATTCCAATATCTTTAGCAAATACCATAATCAATTCCGTAGAGTTTCATATTTTTTTAATTTTAATTCATTGCACTGATACAATCACTCCGTGAAATAAATCAAAAATCCTTGCAAACCTTAACTTGCATACTTATCAAAATTTTATTTGCTATCTATCCATTTATGGCATAACAAATATTTTAGAATCCATCATTGGTAATTCTATAATTCCCTCCAAGACGCACTATTACAGGCTGTGGTGGACGTTTGAGATTCTTTGCTGATAATTCAACAACCTCTCGCATAGAATCATCTAATGCTTCAAAACCAGTTGAGGTAATAATTCGTATTGCATCAATATGTCCATCTGGATGTAAACGAAACTCAATGATGCCCTTGCCTTGCTGTTTGAGATACATTGCTAGTTTTGGATACCCCATTCTATCAGCAGTTTGCTGGAACACTTCACCATTAATAAAATAACTTTCAGCAAGATAGTCTTTTTGCTCTTTACTCATGTTGTTTAATTCTGTGCCATAAAGTTTTTGTAGCTCACTTTGAATACGATGTGGTAAATTATTTAATTTTTTATTATCAGCCTCTTGTTGAAGGCTTTGTGTAAGGCTTGGTTGTCGCATAGTTGCCAAAGGATCAAAACGAATATCTTCCTGCGGTATGTTTAAAGATTGCAAATCAATATCTGTACTTGGAGCAGTCTGTAATGTTGATTGTGGTTTTGGGATAGCCTGTTGTGGGTTATGTTTAATTTGTGGAGTTTGTGTTGGTATATTATGTGATTTAGTTGGTCTAGCTTGTGAGCTTGATTGAGATTGTTGTTCTTGTTTCATAAAAGATTCTATACTTTTATTTTGTGATTGCAATACACCCACAGAAATTGGACGCAATGCAACATGTTTTTCTGGATTTGGAAGTAAATAAAAAAAAAATAAAACAAGAATGTGAACAAAGATAGAAACACTTAATGAAAGAAAAAATCTATCTTTATAGATTCGATAAGCCATAGTCATTGTAGCCATTATATTGTCAGGACTCTTTCTTAGATTCTGCAATATTACATAATTTTATATCTGTTTGATGCTGTTTAACAGTATCTTTATTTTGCGACTTGAAATGCGATGTTTTAACATTTAAATCTTTTTGCTTATGTTTTGATTGTAAAAGAAGTTGGAAAAAATTTGTGTGAGAATCTTGTTTTGTAAAAATATCATCTTGAGAATCATATTGCGAAGAAGAATTTTTACTCTCAACAGATTCTAATTGTATCCTATCAAGAAGTGCTATACCATTAGGATTTAAACCAATCACATAACGCGTATTACCATAACGAATTACCGCGACTTTATTTTTAGAATCAAGAATCTTTGCCTGCTCAAGTATGATATTTGAAATTTGCTGACCTTTATTCTGCCGAATACGGACAATATATAAAATGGCTAACACTGCGAACATAACAATGATAACAACAAAATACCGCCAAGAGCTTATTTCGTATGGTATATTCAAGTTTGTATCATATTGAGATAGGGAATCTCCAAGAACATTATCAGATTCATGATTCGATTCCTGTAACACACCTTTTGTTGCAGTATTTTCGCTAGAAATATTGTGACTAGAGATTTTATCGTTTATATTTGCAATATAAAAACTTTTTTCTAAAGAATCTTTTTGAATAATTTGATCATTATATTCCATTACACATGCAGTGTTAAGAATAAAGTCTATATTTGCATTGCAATTCTCTCTTCCATCTCCCACCAGGATAGAATAAGCAGAGCATATAAAACTATTAAAAATAAAAATTAATGTAACAAGGAACACAAATACTACATGTTTTTGATTACATAATGTCATGATTACCTCATAATTACATTTTATTTTTTCTTTTAAAAATTATGACAAGAAATAATGCTTAAATAATCTAATCTTGATCAGAAACCTCTCGTGCAATATAATATACAATCGCATTAGAATCTAAAATCTCATTAATACGAATCGCAAGATTTCGTTCATATACCATAACTTCTCCCTTGCCTACAACACGATCATTTACGAAAATCTCCACACTTGCACCAGCAGGTTTTTGCAAATCAATAATAGAACCTTTTTCATAACGCAAAATATCTGATAGTGGTATCTGTGTTGTCCCCAAGTCTGCACTAAAAAGAATCTTCATATCAAGTAAATCTTCATAATTACTCATCATATCTTCAAGATATGATGCAAGTTCAATCTCACGAGGAGTATGCACTTGTTTTTTATCTAGTATATCATATCGACTTTCCTTGTTTTGTGTTGCAGCATTTGAATTATCTAGTGCCATTTCTCACTCCAAAAAGATAATGTATGTATTATATACTATTTTCATAAACCCTTTACACAGATTTTACCTAACAATACGGAAAAACTATAAAAAATAATAAACTTACCTCATTGTATTATATTTTCCTAATAATTACCCAAAAAAATCAGTTTTACACACAATCATGACATTTATGAGATATAATTCAAACAATATATTGTTGTGCAATTTACTTTAACTTAAATTTTTTCTTAAATAATTATAAAATACAAACTATCTTAAGGATATCACTAATGTTCTATTTTCAATTTTATAGAATCCAAATATTCTTTATATTCTTGACATTCATATATATATTCCTCTTGGTTAGTTGTGCTTCTTCTACCCAAAGCATTCAAGATAGAGATAATCAGATACTTGCTATTGAAGATAAACTACAAAATTGGGAATTAAGCAACACATTTCTTGCATGCGATGATTGTAATTTTTACATACAAGAGGGGATTTCAAAACGTTCAGAAAAAGTACACGAGGGACATACAGGCGTTACTCGCACAGAATCTGGTGTTAAAGTATATCGTTTCGAAAATACCAATCTTGATAACGCATTCTTAACACTCCTCAATTCTAATATCTTTGCGGAACGTATGAATAGGCAACTTAAAACACTTTTAATAGAATCAATACAAACAAATAAAGTAGATTTTAATGAAAAAAATGGCACTGATGAGATAAACTTTAAAGCTTTTTATTCACTCTCTTATGCAAAACGATTAAAAAATAATTCTTCACTGCCACGAGCCATGCTCGATTCTGTATCAATGACACAAAAAAGAGCTCACACACAGAGATTTAGCGATTCATTAGAAGGCTATATTGTGGGAGATCAAATTGTAATTTTGCATTTTTATAGTGAAGGGCAAGTGTGGAAACGCGAATAATTTGAGTAGTTACAAAAATTTTAAATTATTGAATCCCAAAAACCTCAAGACTACTAAACTCTTAATAGTTTTTAAACATAAAAAACTCAAAAGTATTATAAAAACATTTAAATCTTTTTATTAAAATCAAATTATGTCATTTTACTAAAAATCATAAAAATTTATTATAATGATAAATTTTTATGATTGCTTTAAACAAATTTTACAAAATACCATCATGAAGAGGAATAAAATGTATTTTGCACAATATTTTATAATTTATCCGATTTTTATCTTAGGTATATTTGTAATGGTTGGTTGCAATCAAGGAATAACTCACATAAAAACACAAAATCATACACCAATAAATAGTGAAAAAGTAAATTATAATAACCAATCCCAAAATTTTCAAATTTCACAAATGGAACCAGTCAGAGAATCTTTTGACACAAATACAACGCCAGAAACACCTCATGATACAACAAATAAAAATCAAAATACTATTAGCGTAAATAAAGATTCAAAACAATTTTCCCAAGCAACACAACTCGTAAATACAAAACAAGATTCTAAAATACATTCAAAAAATACAAAAAATCAAATACAAAATAGCCAGCAAGAAATCATGTTCTCATATATATCTCAATCAAAAAATCAAAAAGAGCAAAAGATAGCACAGCAACAGATAAAAAAACAGAAGCAAAATGACAAAAAAAATGAAAAAAATCAGTCTTCAAAAATTTTAAAACAAAATAAGAATGAATCAACAAAGAAACAACATACTCCACAAGAATCATCGCTACTTACGACACAAAATAAACCACAAAATTCTCAAGCACAACAAAGAAATAATATTACAACAAAAGTAGATTCGCAAAAACAAACAAATATGAATCCCATAATTAATGAATTTTTTAAAAATCAAGAATATATAAAATACATAACACAATTTATACAAAATAATACCCTTACAGAAATCCTTACGCAAAAAAATACAAATCTTGATAAAAATCAAGCCAAAGAAACCAAACCTACACAAAACTCCAAGAAAAAAGATAAACAAGAAAACACAATTTCTAAACAACCTTTAGAATCTACTCCGACACAAAATCTTCAAATGGCTAAAAATACACATCAAATACTTATAGGTCAAAAAGAAAATACAGAATCTAATGTGCATAATGCAACACAGAATGAAATCAACATGAAATCCCCCAAAAATTTAAATGAATCAAATAATACAACAACGCAACAAGATTCTGGGACCACAAAATCAGACAATCAACAAGCTACACAGATTCAAAAAAAATCAACTACTTCTACTAAAAAAGACATAAAAATTTATTTTCCAAAAAGCAAAAATGAACTTAAAAAACTTGTTGATGACGCAAAAATTACCTTGGGACACATTGACACAAGCCTAATTACTGATATGAGTGGGCTTTTTAAAAATACAACAAGGGAAGACTTTAGTGGTATAGAATCTTGGGATGTCAGCAAGGTTGAGAATATGTATAGTATGTTTGATAAAGCAAAACACTTTAATCACCCAATTCATACTTGGAATGTTGGGAAAGTGAAAAATATGGATTTTATGTTTGCTGATGCGATTAGCTTTAATCAAAATATTAATAGCTGGGATGTGCGAAATGTCGAATCAATGAACGGTATGTTTTCTCATGCATTTGAATTTAATCAACCATTAAATAATTGGGATATGAAAAATGTCAAATATGTCAATGCAATGTTTTGGGGAGCAGAGTACTTTAATCAATCATTAAATGAATGGAACACACAAAGTATTGTAAGTATGCGAGAAATGTTCTGGGAGGCAAAATCATTCAATCAACCTCTTGATAAATGGGATACTTCTAATGTTGAAAATATGAGCTATATGTTTCATGATGCGATTAGCTTTAATCAAAATATTAATAGCTGGGATGTGCAGAGAGTAAAAAATATGCAGAGTATGTTTGAAAATGCACAAAATTTTAATCAACCATTAAGTGATTGGAATGTTGGGAAAGTTGAAAATATGAAAAATATGTTTAAAAATGCACAAAATTTTAATCAACCATTAAGTGATTGGAATGTTGGGAAAGTGAAAGAAATGAAAGCTATGTTTGAAAATGCAAAGAATTTTAATCAACCTATCAATTCATGGGATGTGAGACGTGTAAGCAGTATGAATGCGATGTTTAAAAATGCAACTGCATTCAATCAACCTCTTGATAAATGGGATACTGAAAATGTATGGAATATGAGTGAAATGTTTGCTAATGCACAAAATTTTAATCAACCTTTGCGTTTTTGGCGTGTAAGTGATGTGCAATACATGGATAATATGTTCGAGAATGCAAAGAATTTTAATCAATCTCTTGATTACTGGGCTGTTGGGAGCGTAAAAAGCATGCGAAATATCTTTAAAAATTCTGGTATGCACAATCTTCCAAATTGGGCAAAAGGTAAAAATAACCCATATCTTGATTCAAAATAACCACAACAATTTAGTTCCTTATTCATAAAATAATCATTTGAAATCTGAAAATATAAAGATACATGTTTTAAGAGTTATACACAATAATAAAGTATATTTTGTAACATTATAGTTGATATATATAGAATTAAACTACAATTAGTTTTTATATTGTTATAATCTTGTATTTTTTAATGAAAAGAGGTGCAGATGATAAAGCTTTATAAATCGTTGTTCTATCTTGGTTTATTCATATTCTTTTTAAGCTTTATTGCTAGTGATTTAGGACAACAAGCTAACTTTTGGGGTGTTGCTGCATTCTTTATACTTGTATCTACTTTCTTAGAATTTTCAATCAAAAGACAAAGTAAAAAAGTAAGAATAGTTTTATTCTCTTTAGGAATATTCTTTTTCTTTGGAATCCTTTATGATATATATATATATATATATATACCAAATTCAGAAAACTTCTTTCTAGGTATCTCTTTTTTATCATTACTACCTTGTTTGTTGTATAAAGTAAGGGGTGTTTGGAAGTCAAGACAAAAGAACAATGATTATAATATCGTATCAGCACATTATATCTCTCATACAATAAAAAGTAAGCGTGATAAAATAAAGCTAGCTATGCAGTGTATAAAAACAAAAACATATCTTGATAATATAGATAAATTTTATCTTTATGAATTAGTCATAAAAGATTGTTATACAAAAAAAGATACAACACTTTTGCAACATTATTTCAATGAATATAGAAATGATTTAGATAGTTATGTAGAATCTTTTAAAAATGTTGAAATTTATAAACAAATGATTCTTAAACTTCAAAACAAAGAATTAGATAATACAGCAATAGCAAGATTTTCACATTTTAACGATTTAGAGAATTGGGATTTATCTAAATTTAAAGAGTTTGAAACATATTGTGATATGTCTAAATTCTCATTACAAGACTTTGAAGCAATAGATATATATTTAAAATTTTTAGGC
This sequence comes from Helicobacter didelphidarum, assembly GCF_003364195.1. Taxonomy (GTDB): domain Bacteria; phylum Campylobacterota; class Campylobacteria; order Campylobacterales; family Helicobacteraceae; genus Helicobacter_A; species Helicobacter_A didelphidarum. The sequence continues at coordinate 22,482 of NZ_NXLQ01000002.1, forward strand.
AATACACAAGAAGCTATACATATATGTGAGTTAGCAAAAAGTATCTATAAAAATAATAGTAACTTTGGAGATTTAGAATCACAAAGACTTAGTAAATACAATAAAAAAATACAAGATATTGAGAAAAAAATAAATGAAAACTCTTAGCCTTTTTCTGCTTCTCTCCTCTCTCTTATATGCTAATCCTACTAACTTTGAAGAGTCTAAAAAACTCTTAAAGATAGCATGGAAACAACATAACTTCAACACTGAATTTTAAAAACTATCAAATCAGTAATAAATTATGTATTTATGCGGTATATAAAGACAAAAACATATTCTCGATAATATAAAATCATACTATGACAATATCAGAACTACCTTAAAACTTTTAAAATAGTTCTCAAAGAATATAAATGTTCACAAAATTTTTACTTGCCAACATATACTTGTCTTGGACGAGTAATTCTTACTGATGGATTTTTTACATGCTCTATTAAGTTAGCACACCAACCAGGCATTCTACCCAAAACAAATATTGGGGTAAAAAGCTCTGTTGGAATCTTTAATGCAGTAAGAATAATGCCACTATAAAAATCAACATTTGGATAAAGTTTGCGTTCAATGAAATAACTATCGTTTAATGCAACTTCTTCTACTTTTTCCGCTATTTCACTCAAACGCATGTCCATTTTGATACCTCGTTTGTTCAAATCATCTTTGAGTGCCTTAAGTGTTTTTGCACGTGGATCATAATTCTTATACACACGATGCCCAAATCCCATCAATCTAAAAGGATCATTTTTATCTTTTACCTTTGCAATATACTTATCAACATTTTTAACATCGCCTATTTCATTTAGTTGCTTTAACACAGCTTCATTTGCACCTCCATGTGCGGGTCCCCAGAGTGCAGCGATGCCAGCGGAAATAGCAGCATACGGATGCACACCAGTCGAAGCAACATTACGAACAGTTGTTGTTGAAGCATTCTGCCCATGCTCTGCATGAAGAGTTAGAATCTTATCAAGTGCTTCAATTTCTACTGCTTGGATTCCCTGTTCTCCATGTAGAGTTTGTTTAAATTTGCCATGAGGATAACCACGCAACATATATAAAAAATTCTCAACATAACTCTTTGAAATATCGGGTTCAATAAAAGGTGCACCAACACTATGTCGATAGCAAAAAGCTACCATTGTAGAAGTTTTAGCAATAATCCTTCTTGCCATTGTTTGATAATCATCTTCATCGCCCATTTCTTTGTGGTCATAATATAAAGTTGCTAATATGCTCACAAGTGCCGATAAAGTTGCCATTGGATGCGATTTATCTGGAAAAGCATTAAAAACACTTTTTAATCTTTCATGCAAAAAACCCCTATGTCGCAGTTCGAGATCAAATTCATTAGATTCTTTGTCGTTCTTTGGTAGTCCTTCTTCTGCAATAAGTAATCGACATACATCTGTAAATTTATATTTCGCTACCAAATCTTGGATTGGATACCCTTTATACAACAGTTCTCCATCTTTTCCATTAACAAAACTAATTGTAGATTCACAACCAGCAGTGCTACCATAACCGGGATCATAAGAAAAAATCTTTGCGGTGTCAAAAAGTTTACTAAAATTAACCGCCTTTGGTCCTCTTGTGCAAGGTATCAAATCAAACTCAAAACTCTCATTTGTGCTATTGTTTATTAGCGTAACAGATTCTTTTGCCACATTATATCCTTTAAAAGTAGTCAATCTAGTGTTATAATATTACAAGAAATTCACTAGAATATACTCATTTTATCTTGTTATTTTGATTTTGTCTAGTTATTATGTATTATTTTTGTGCAATTCCTATTATGTTACAAAAATTCTAGCAAAGAAATAGACTTAGCGATTGGTAATTTTTTATGATAAAAAATTGTCGCACAATACAGAACAGCATAAAACATTGTAGCGACAAGAAAGGAGGTTAAAACATCAATTTAAAATTTAATACTATAAAGGAAAGAAAAATAAAAAGTGGCTCCGGATGCAGGATTCGAACCTGCGACCAAGTGGTTAACAGCCACCTACTCTACCGCTGAGCTAATCCGGAATACAATTACTAATATGTTGTATATTGTAACTTATGGCTACAATAAAAATAGAACTATATCGTTATTTTTTTTAAAAGTCAATACTTTTTAGTAAAAATCATAGTTTTATGCTTTTATTTCAAAATTTCTCCTATAATTCTACTTAATACAAAACCTTATGGGAGATTAAAAATGTTTTATTTCAGGTTGTTGAAATAACCTTTGACACCTCTACAAACAAAATAATATACCTTATAGTAACTGCTTTTGCTTTTCTTATGAAGAGGAATCGTGGGATATTGTATGAGGATTTTTTTGATTTTCCTTTTTGATAGAATCTGGCAAGCAAAGATTCTGCATTAAAGGTTGCATTATCTCTTCATCTCCTTGTGTGTATAATTTTGACATTAAATTATCAAGATTACGCACATAGCTCGCCATTGATCCCTTACCACGCAGTTGAGTATTCGCATCACTATAGGCACTTTTTGCACTCTCCAATGCTCTCTCTATTTTGTCCATATTTTTTGTAAAATTATCAAATTTCCTTATGAGTTTCATGCATTCATCAAGAATTCTATAAATATTTTTATCTTTCGCTTCATTGCTCCAAATATGATGAATGAGACGTAAAATTACCATAAGTGTAGCAGGTGAAGAAAGAATAATACCTTTTTGATACGCTTCTAAAAAAAGATTCATATTTTCTTTTAACAGCAAATTATATGCACCCTCGATTGGCATAAACATAATCACGAAATCAAGCTTACCACCAACGATATAATTTTGATACTGCTTGCTTGCAAGAGACTTAATATGATTTTTCACACTTTCAATATGTTCATTAAGAAATATATCAGAATCTGTTTCATTCACAAGTTTTTCGTATGCACTCAAACTTACTTTGGAATCCACAACAACAAAGCGATCATTAGGAAGTTGTATGACTATGTCTGGACGCAGATTCTGTTGTAATTCATTCTTAATATTGAATTGAGTAAAATATTCACGATTCTTTTGTAATCCACTCTTTTCAAGCAATCTCTCCAAAATCACTTCGCCCCATTGCCCCTGCATTTTAGAATCTCCACGCATAGCATTTGCAAGATTACTTGCATCTTGCGAAACCTGCAAACTCATATCACGCAAATGTTTAATCTCTTCTTTTAATGCAATCTGTTTTTCACTATGCTCTTTTGTATTTTGTGCTATTTCATGTTTAAAACGAATAATCTCCTCATGCAGTGGCTTAAGGCTTGTGTGTTGCTGTTCTTGGAATTGCTTACTTTTTTCCTCTAAAAGCTCGTTACTTAAATTACGAAAAGCCTCTTTCATTAAAACTTCTTGCTTCTCTCTCTCTGTGCGTAATATTTCTTGAATCTCTTGTTGTTTTTGAATTATTTGGAATTGAAATTTTTGCTCTTGTTCATTTAGTGATTCTTGTATTTTTTTTTCATACTCATTTTTTAGTATTGTTATTTGAGAATCTTTTGCAAGAGATAAAGATTCTAACTCTTTTATCTTGTCTTGCAATGTTGTTTCAAAATATTCATTTTTCAATCGAAGCTCTTGAATCTTAAGATTATATTCATTCTCTTGCTTTGTGCATTGAAACTGAATATCATGGAATTGCTGTTGAAGTGCGTTAATATATCTTTTTTGCATTATAACCCGCAGGAAAAAAAATCCTGCAAGGATACCAAAGATTCCAAGTAAGGCATAGAGAATCATTGACGATTTTCCTTTTCTTTATTCATTACGTAAAACTTGTAAAACATCAATTTTACTTGCTTTTTTTGCTGGATAATATGATGAAATACACACGATTACACATGCTCCAATAATTGTCCATAACAAATCACTCCATAATAACTCCACAGGAAGCTTTGATGTGCCATACACATCAGCTGGAATTGAGATAATATCAAAAGTTTTGAGAATCCAAATAACAATAAATGCACCAACAACACCAAAAACAATACCACCTCCACCAATCACACTCCCAAGACGAAAAAATATTGTTTGGACATGCTTCTTGCTCGCACCAAGAGAAATGAGTAATGCAATTTCCTTTCTTCTATTCATTACAACCATTAGTAAAGAACTAATAATATTTAAACTTGCCATTAGGATAATGAGCATAAGCACAAGAAATAAAGCTTTTTTCTCTAATTCCATTGCAGAAAAGAAATTCCCATTTTGTTCCCACCAACCTTCTGCACTTGCGTATATTTCTTCTTTGGTTATATCTGTATATTCTTGTAAAGCTTCTCGAATAGATACAATATCTTTCATTGGACTTTGTGAAAAAATATGGAATCCATCATATACGATCTTTTGCAACCCTCGTATTGCACGTATTGCCTCAAAAGAAGTATAAATGATGGAATTATCATAATTTCTCAAACCACTTGAGAAAGTGCCATCAATACTAAATTTTTTCATCTTTGGTGTGAGTGCTAAGCCGGTAGGTGCAAGATCAGTAAAAATCAATGTGATTTTTTCATCTTTTGCAAGGTGAAGCGTATAGTAAAGTGCCTCGCCTAAAACTGCACCAAATGGATTATTGATATCTTGAATTGCTTTACTCTTTTCTAATACAGAATTTACTAACTTTTCCCTTTCAAGATCAACACCATAAATGACAAGCGGAAACATTTCTGAGTTCATACGCACGACAGCTTGAGTTTGCATGTATGGACTTATTTTCAGGTTTGGAAATTTTTTCTCTAGAAATTCATAAAGATTTGGATTTAAACCACGACTAGAAGTTGAAAAAATCGTAATAGGATAGTTCATAATGAAAAGCTTATGCTCAAATTCTTTTATCATACCATTCATAATGCTCATAGCCACCAAAAGCACCATAACACCGACACCGACACCTAAAAATGCTAAAATGGCTGTAATAGAGATAAAAGGTTGTGTTTTATCAAATTTCAAATAATGCCGCAAAATAAAGGAAGTAAGACTTCTCTTTTTCATAAAAATCCTTTTAAAGAATAATTTTATATTGTTGAGTGTTTGTTCCCTTGGGAAATAAAATTTTTATGTAAAAATACTCTAAAAATAATATTATACCCAAAATAAAGGAATGAAATAGTAAGATTCCAAAAACAGCATACCTTGATGACTGATTTTAAAGTAGTTGTTTAGAAATATAGAATCTAAGTCTTTATTAGATTGAGATTCTGATAGCTTACAATAACTACAACACTAACCATGGGTAAGAATAGATTTATATAATTTGCTATAAAAAATATTAATAAAGTAATGGGCAAAGCATAAATTGATGATTTATTGATTTATATTGTTAAAAACTAACAATTATAGAATGTTATACCACGACATAGAAAAATAATAATCATAGCAACAACAAAGTTTCTTTAGTAACCAAATTAACACACAGAATCTTTCTATGCAATAAACTATATTCTGGTAATAATAAATCCATAATTTAGAATTAGGATTTTAGGATAGATAATGAGATTTTTGCAAAAAATATTCAAGAAATTAGCCGTTAGAAAATATTTTTACACTTAATTTAAAAAATATAAATTCAGAAAAATTTATTATCTTAGCTCTATCTCAATACACTGTGCCTCACCTCTTCTTAAAGCTATTTGTGTGCCATATACACTAATACTATATGTATTATGCATTGCGGAAATATGCTCAAGCGTAATCATATTACCCTCATAGATTCCCATGGAATAGAATCTTTGTAATAAATCCTCATCTTGACAACAAATTCCTTTAATATAATATTGATTTCCTTTTGCAGAATCGATTAAAGTCATTTTCTTAACTCCATTATAAATTTGATAAAAAATTACAAAATAGTAACAGAAAAATATAAATTCTCAATCTTATATGCTACAATACCTAATTTATTCTCAATACTTAAGAAAATCTTAATAGGATTACAAATGAAATTTCATCAATATATACACGATTTACCTACTTATGAGGTTGGTAAGCCTCTTGAGCTTGTTATGCGTGAATATGGTATCCAGCCAGATAGAATTATTAAATTAGGAAGTAATGAGAATCCGCTAGGTGTATCTCCTAGTGCAAAGCAAGTCCTTATGGAATCCGCAAGTCTCGCTAGTATTTACCCTGATGATTCTTACCATGAGTTAAAAAATTCCCTTTCTGACCTTTATGGAATTCAACCTTCAAATATCATTATAGGAAGCGGAAGCGATCAAATTATAGAGTTTTGTGTGCATGCAATATGTGATAATACAACAAAAATTTTAATGGCAAAAACAACTTTTGCAATGTATGAAATCTACGCAAAACATTTTGGTGCTAAAGTTATCCGAACAAAAGATTTTTTACATAATTTGGATTCTATGCTAAGCCTCTATAAAAAGCATAAACCATCTATGATTTTTTTATGCACTCCAAATAATCCTTTGGGCGAAGCCCTACCAAAAAAGGAGGTAATGGATTTTATAACACAAATCGATAAAGAATGTTGTATTGTATTAGATTGTGCATACATGGAGTATTGCCGATATAAAAATGAAGAATACGCAATCTATCCAAAAGATATTATAAATTTCCCGAATGTTATCTACCTAGGAACTTTTTCAAAGATTTATGGATTAGGAGGTATGCGTATAGGATATGGCATCGCTCATGAAAAAACAATTTCCATGTTGCATAAATTACGACCACCATTTAATATTACAACACTTAGCCTTAAAGCTGCTACTGCGAGTTTAAAAGATAAAGATTTCTTAGAACAAACACTTGCTAATAATTTTACTGAAATGCAAAGATATATTTCATTTGCAAAGCAAAAATCTTTACAAATTCTAGAATCTTATGCAAATTTTATCACTTTTTTATTGCATAATAAGCTAAATTCTACTAAAATAGGGATTTTACTCTTACAAGAGGGTATTGTTGTAAGAAATTTGGAGAGTTACGGCTTAAATGCACTACGTATTACAATTGGGACTCCTGAACAAAATCAAATTGTGTTAGAAAAATTATCAACAATTATAGAAAAATAAAAAAATATAATAAAGAAAACATTAAGGAAGGTGAATTTTGGATTTTAAGGCAATATTTTCTCAACTGCAAAATCTAATAACCAAATTAAATAGAAAACAGCAAATAGTCATACTTGTAACCGTGATTATTATTGTTGCTTTTTTGTCTTATCTACTTGTGTCGTCTCTGGGTTCAAAAACCAATGAAACCAACGATGGCTATGGTATATTATTTTCAGCAGAAAGCCCAAATGACGCTGGAAGTGCTGTTACATATTTAAAACAGCAAAATATCCCTTATAAAATGGTCAATGAAAATACAATTGCAGTGCCTCAAAATCAAGTTTTTGCCCTACGCAATGAACTAGCCTCCCAAGGAATTATTAAAGGTAGAGTAGATTATAGCATCTTTGATGATAACTCATTTGGACAAACTTCAGAAGAGCTAAAAATTAAACAGCTTCGTGCGAGGCGAGGACAATTAGAAAAAACTCTTATGGCACTCGCACCAATAAAAGACGCTCGTGTTGAGATTGCTGAACCAAAAGATGATGTTTTTGTTTCAAAACAAGAAGTTTCGCGTGCAAGTGTCGCTTTAACTCTACATGAAAACATGGGACTTACACCAAAACAGATTTTTGGTATCAAAAATCTTGTTGCAAACTCTTTTAATGGATTAACACCTGATAATGTATTTATTGTAGATCAAAATGGTAGTCCTCTTGGGACACAAAGCCAAGAAGATATTGAAAATGAACAAGCATTTAAAAACCAACAATATAAAAATAGAGCTGAGCAAGACATGGCAGACAAGATACGACATTCACTAGGAAAGCTTGTTGGTGGTTCAGATAGAATGACTGTCAGTGTTACCATGGAATATGACTTTGGTAAACAAGAAAGTGTTGAAACGATTCATAGCAAAGAGTCTGCAGTTGCAAGTGAAACAGGTGAAGAAATCCTACGAGAAGGAAGAGCTGAAAAGGACCCGGGTGGTGTTCCGGGCGTTATTAATAATATTTCAGAAACCCCTGACCTTGATTCCAAGAATAAAGAAAAATATCAAAAAAGTGCATTTGTAAAGAATTATTTGCCAGATAAAAAGGAAACTACTACAAAATTGCAAACCCCACAATTAAAAAGAATGAGTGTTGCTGTGATTGTTGATGGAAACTATGCGGAAGAGCTTGATGAGAAAACTGGACTAATCACAATGAAATATTCTCCAAGAAGTCCAGAGGAACTTGAAGGAATTAGAAAAATTGTAGAAGCAGCATCAGGCTATCAGCCAGATAGACAAGATGTTGTTAATATAATGGCTGGACAGCTAAATGCGATTGGTGCTGGTGTACCTCCATTGTCAAATTTTGAAAAAGTGGCGAAAGCTGTTGAAAAATACCTTGGTCCATTTATGCCACTCTTGCGTTATGTTTTAGTTGTGATTGTTCTCTTTTTCTTCTACAAAAAAGTTATTGCTCCATTTGCAGAAAGAATGCTTGAGGTACATGATGACGAAGAGACGGATCAACAACCACTCTTTGACTTCGATGATGATGATGATACACTGAACCGTGCAAATGAAATGCGTAAAAAAGTCGAGGAACAGCTCGGAATTGGTAGCGGATTTAACGAAGATGCTGTAAAATATGATGTATTGCTTGAAAAAATTAAAGAAGCAATTAAAACAAAACCCGATGAAGTAGCAGGCTTGTTTCAAGCCCTTATTCGTGATGAAATAGAAATGAAATAGTTATTGTAAGGAGTATTGTATGGCAGCAGTATTAACGCAAAAACAAAGAGCACAATACGATGAACTCTCTATGTCCGAGAAAGTCGCGATTTTACTTATACAAGTAGGTGAAGAAATTACAAGTGAAGTATTTCATCATCTTGATATAGAATCTATCACTGAAATTAGTAAGCATATTATGCAACTTGGTGGAACTGATAAGGCGGTTGGAGCAGCAGTATTAGAAGAATTCTATACTATTTTACAATCTAATCAATATATCAATTCTGGTGGTGTAGATTTTGCAAGAGAATTGCTCATTAAAACTCTTGGTCCTGATGTCGCGAAAAGAGTGCTTGATAAGCTTGCAAAAACAATGCAATCAACCAAAAACTTTGGTTACTTGGATAAAGTTAAACCACAACAGCTTGCAGATTTTATTGTAAATGAACATCCTCAAACTATTGCATTGATTTTAGCACATATGGATTCTGGTGGTGCAGCAGAGACTTTAGGCTTTTTTACTGATGAATTGCGTGCGGAAATCTCTATTCGTATGGCAAACTTGGGCGACATTTCACCTTCGGTTGTAAAACGTGTTTCTGCTGTGCTAGAACAACAAGTAGAATCTCTTACAAGCTATAAAGTTGAAGTTGGTGGTCCTCGTGCGGTTGCTGAAATGTTTAACCGCATGGGACAAAAAACAGCAAAAGCAACACTTGCTCAAATCGAACAAAGAGATGAGCAACTTGCAAATGAAATTAAAGAAATGATGTTTACATTTGAAGATATGATCAAGCTTGATAAATCTGCTATTATTGAAATTTTAAAAGTAGCAGACAAAAAAGATTTGGCACTCGCATTAAAATCAAGTGCTGATGAGCTCAAACAGAAATTTATGAGCAATATGAGTTCAAGAGCAAGTGAGCAGTTTGCTGAAGAGATTCAATTTCTCGGTGCTGTAAAAGTGCGTGATATAGAAGCAGCACAACGCAAAATTATTGAAATTGTTCAGAATCTATCCGAACAAGGTTTAATCCAACTAGGAGAACAAGACGATGTTGTCTCGTAACCATAATTTAATTCAAGAAGAACAGATTGGGGATCATATTGTAAATAAATATGAATTTAAATCAATTGAGCAAATGAATACCCAGCCCTTACGTCAAAAAATGGAAATTTCAGCATCTGAAGAAGCTACAACTGAAATCACTCAAAATGGTCAAACTACCACTCTTGTCAATTCTCTAGAAAAAGAATTAATAGAAAAATTACTACATAAAAGTGATGAATTATCTGGAAATCTTGCAAAACTTGAAATGCAAGTTGAAAAGTCTCAAACAGCCATGCAAGAAGCAGTTGAAAAAGCTAGAGAAGAATCTTATAAACTTGGGGTTGAAGAAGGAAAAAATGAACTTCGTGAGACTTTAGAAACCGAAATCAATCAGGAACGCGATAAAATCATTCAATCCCTCATCACACTCGAAAATACACTCAAACAATCACAAACTCATTTAGAAGCATTAGAAAAAGAGTTAAGCTCCATAGCAATTGACATGGCAAAAGAAGTCATTGTGAAAGAAATCGAAGAAAATTCACAAAAAGTTGCACTTGAGCTTACAAAGGCATTACTCTCTAATATTATGGACGCGACACAAGTTTCAATCAAAGTAAATCCAATTGATTATGTATATTTAAAAGAGAATCTTAAAAACAGAGAAAAAATTCAAATTGAAGCAGACAATGCAGTTTCTCGTGGCGGTGTTGTGATTACTTCAAACCTTGGTAATCTTGATGGCAATGTCATGTCGCGCTATAAGATGCTAAAACAATCAGTTTTAGATAATTTACAAGACTGAAATAGGGGATAATTATGGAAATTTTTCCCGCCATTGACTTGTTAGATTCTAAAGCTGTAAGATTAACAAAAGGGGACAAATCAAGTGCAAAAATTTACGGAAATGCACTTGATTTTGCAAAATATTTTGAAGATTGTGGTGCAAAATGGTTGCATGTTATTGATTTAGATGGGGCATTTGAAGGTAGTCCTAGAAATCTCAATACTATAGAATCTATTGTAAATAATACTTCATTAAGAGTCCAAGTGGGCGGTGGTATTCGAACAGAAGAAACCATTATTAACTATATGCGGACGGGTGCAACTCGAACCATACTTGGTTCTATTGCCGTTCAAGATAGTGAATGGTGTAAGAATATGGCATTACAATACCCTATTGCAATTAGTATAGATTCTAAACATGGAAAGGTTGCAACACATGGTTGGGTAGAAGTAAGCCAAATTGATGCACTGAGTTTTGTAAAACGGTTTGCAAACTCACAAATTGAAGCTATCATTTGCACAGATATTAATCAAGATGGACTACTCTCTGGAATGAATCTCAGATTAACCCAAGAAATTGCATGTGCGAGTAACATTTTTACAATCGCAAGTGGCGGTTTCTCAAATATCAAAGAGTTAGATGAAATAAAAAAATACTCACAAATTGGTGGTGTCATTATAGGGAAAGCTTTTTACGAAGGAATAGTTGATTTTAAAAACATAAAATTTTAATTTTAGTTATTAAAAATATGCTATAATACCAAATACGATAAAATTAAGTTAATTATAAGGAGTAGCAATTGAAATTGATGGTAGTTGATGATAGTTCTACAATGAGAAGAATTATAAAAAATACACTTCAAAGATTAGGTTATGAAGATATTTTAGAGGCAGAACACGGTTTAGATGCATGGAATCAGATGAGTACAATAGAAGGTATAAATGTTTTAATAACAGATTGGAATATGCCAGAAATGAATGGCTTAGAATTAGTCAAAAAAGTTCGTGCTGAGGAAAAATACAAAGACATACCAATTATTATGGTAACAACTGAAGGAGGAAAAACAGAGGTTATTACGGCTCTCAAAGCTGGTGTTAATAACTATATTGTAAAACCTTTTACTCCCCAGGTTCTAAAAGAAAAACTTGAGGTAGTGCTTGGATTAAATGAGTAATGTTCTTGTAGTTTTTTATTTATTTCATTTTGTTCTGTGTTATTTTATCTGTAAATATAAAAACTTCTGTCAATATTATTATATAAAATTATTGGTATCCCAACCATCTTAAATTTTTAAAACTCATTTTAATCATCGTAATTTAGTAGATAAAAAATAAACAAAAAAATATAGATACAGAGTAAAAACATTCCTAGAAAACGAATTTCTATGTCTTTAACTTCCCCTTGGATTTTATATTTATAACATATACTCTGATATATTCTTGTTTGTATTGCTTTAGAGTACAACTGCATTAAAGTTTTACAAGAGATTTGCCAACACAAAGCTTAGTTTCTGTTATAACTCATTTTATTTCTATAACGAGCATTATCAATATAAGTGACTTTGATATTATTCACTTTTTATTACTGCAAGGACTTTGAATTTATCGTTGCCAATAAAGCAATACTCTTTCTTTATTGCCCATCATTCGTCTTATAAAATTCCGGAGTTTTGGACTCTTCATCAAGTTGCGTGAGTTTAAAAATCACAGGACGCACCCCATCATTACACGAATTTATTGCAACCTTTGGCTTTGTAATCCAATCTTTGAAATAAAAAATCTCATTTTCCCCCATGTGTGCTAGGGCAAAAACATATTGATAAATCGCTTTCCAAGCCTCATCGCAAAAATTTTCAGGCTTATCAAAACCATTACTGATAAAAACTTCACCTACCTTGTGTGCGGGGCAAGGACTTTTGACACCATATTCTTTAGCCAAATCCTCATCAAAATGTGTCTTAATAACTTCAATTTGAATTTTTTTCATCAATCTTCCTTTTTAAGCATTTGCAACATAATGCAAAATTATAGCACTTATTGCTCCAAAATCTCGCACCACCGCTTCACATTCCTGCGATAATGGGGATAAGTGAAGTCATACTTGCATAGTTTTTTTGCATTTTTATGGAAGATTCTATCAAGGCATTTGAGAGATTTTTTTGCTTCTTTTTTTGCTCCTAAATGAAAACTTTTGTAGAGATTTTTGCGCGACTTTTTAGAGAGATGTTGCGGGAGAAACTTAGAATGTTTCCCGAGTGAAAAATGAAAATGATAGGCGAGTGAGTTTTTGGGATTATGAGAATGAGGATTCTTAGAATCTAGCGTATCTTGCAAGGTTTTTATAGAATCTAGCGTCTGATGAGCAATATTTCTATGTTTTAAACATTTCTTATTTTTCATCGTTTTTAGTCCTACGCGCCATGAGAGCAGGATTAGCAGAGTTTCCCTCATCGCGTTGAGATAGAAATTCGCACTTAGAATCTCATCTCTTATTATCTCCTTAAAGGCATTGTGATAGAGCCAATAAAATTCATTACAACAATCCTCAAAACTCCTCTGCGTAAGTGGCGGTATCCAAAAGTCGCTATCACTCGCCACAAGCCCATTAGGAGCGAGATTATCCTTATCAAGCAAGACGCACACAAGCTTATCGTGAGTAAAATAAAATCCCACATCATCAAGCGGAATAAGCGTCAAATCAATTCGCACCCCATCGCTAAAAAGCATGAGATAACTCAACCAACCCTCACGCAAATCAGGCGGGAAAAGCTCCATAGATTCGGGCTTTTGCATCATAACACATTCGCCAAAATGCTTAAGCCACCCCTCATCAGTTTTGAGCATTTCTATATCACTAGGAGTGGCAAAAAACGAAATATCATAATCTTGGAATCTATCTTTTTTGATATGGCTATTAACACGCGAACCCTCTAGGGTAACGAGCCGAACTGCTTTTGTCGCATTTGCAAATTCTAAAATCATATAAAAAACTTCTTCTTCACTTCGCAAGATTTTTGCTCCTTATCATCATAAATTATTGATATTGTAGCTGGAATATTTATACTATCTACTGGATATATAGAATCCAAAATCAAAACACTCTATCTTTGATAAATCATACTCGATTGTTGGCTTTGCTCTTCTCAACTTTGGCAATATAATAATCAGAATGCACACAATCCCAACAATTATAGCTAATAATTCTTCCATTAATGAATCCTGATAATTTTATTAAAATTAAAACATTTCTACCTATCAGTGATGACAATTATTGGTAATTAAAAGTTTTTATAATTTTTAAGTCTTATGGTGAGCTACAATTCTTAGATTCAAGAGGCTTTAGCCACTAGGAATCGAGCAAGTATAAATCTTAATGTATAAACTACTCATTATGATTGTGTCTCGTTTGCAATACAAGCAATTATAGAGTTTCTATCCCCAATCACTCAAACAAATGCGAAAGCACACTATCTTTCTTTGCAAATTCACGCAACTCTACAAAGCCAAACTCAAGCTCTATCGCCCCCATTACATACGGGGCTATTTCATAGACATTATAGATAAATGTAATGCCTTTTGGACTTATGCGAAAGCTTGAGGGCAAGACATTGAGAGGCTCATTAGGTTTGAAAAGCATACTTGTATCTACCTCCTTATCCTTGAGCCTTGCTTCAAGCAATCCTAAAAGCTCCTTTGGCTCGATAAATACATCGCTTAAGCTAAGCTCTACATCTCTTTGCCCTGCTATATCATAGAATCTGCTTGTATAAAAAGGCACGCCATGCGCCCCACCCATAAAGGTGTAAAGAAATCTATCAAAGGCGATGATTTGAGAATCGATATAGCCGATATTCATCTCATCGATAAACTGCGAGCTAAAGTCTATCTCATTGCGAGCGGCATATATCTCTGCATTTGGTAACACATCTATGCTTTTGCCTCCGCATACACTCTCATGACAAATCCCTTTGATAAAATCTGTTTGTGTGTAAAATATAGAATCTATACTCATATCGCCATTATAGGAGAGAGGGAGCAAGAAAGCGTTGAACTTCTCCGCCTCCTCGAGGCTTAGCATACTATCATATTCCATTTCTGCTCTCATTTTGTCATGAGAGAGGGCAAGGTCATCAAATATCTTTCGATAATCTACAAAAGGCACACTGAATCGATGAATAAACTCTGTGGGATAGGATTCTCTATTATCTTTTACATCACTTTCATTTGAATGCGTAGCATCTGTTGCATTTTGGGGCAAATTATTTGGCAAACGTTTTTCTTGCAGGTCCAAATGAGCAAAGTAAATATGACTAAAGGGCGTATTGCTCTCACAAAAATAAAATCGCTTGCCATTGAGAGAGGAGGTGAGATTCTGAAATGTTGGACTTTCTTGTATGTCCTGTTCTACACCTTCTTCTACATATCGTGAATCTTGAGTATTGATAAGCTCATTGCTCTGCCATATCCCTTGTGCTTCAAAGCCCCTGCAAGTATCCAAACCAAAGAAATGCACTTCAAGTTCGCTGATAGAATCAAGCTTGTGTTTTTGCTCTTCTTTTGTGAGTGTGCTACGCGATTTGCTTTCTTTGTCTATCTGGCTTAGCGGAGTAAGTCCAAAAGGAAGCTCCAAACGCACGACTTTCGTGCCATTGATCAGCTCATAATACGCCCATACTCGCACTTCGTTGATTGTCTTTTCGCCTGTTTTGCTTTCGCCCTCTATGAAGCCATCAAGCTGAAAAAAGCTACTCACATAGCCCTTTTCTTTGACTTGTGTCTTTGCGATGACTTTATTTCTTGCGGCGATATTTTCTTTGCTGTAATATTCCTCCTCATTTTCTTCACTCTCATTGTAGCTCCCATCAAGCCTTGTGCGCTCTATATCGCCATAAGTTATCTTATCATCGTATCGCTTCTCATGCATATCCATACCCTCGACTTGCTCGTATCGAGTGGCTTTTGTATGCTCACCTACCAAAGCAGACATTGAAGCGACTTTAGAATCAATATGTGCAATAGCGTGAGAATCAGCCTTTGAGGTTGCTTGAGAATCCTTGAGAATGGGGGCTTGAGATGAGCTTTGCAAAGCTTGAGATTCTATATCCTTAGAATCTTGGAGATTTTGGGCTTGTGAATCTCGCGTGGCAGGATTAGAATCTGATAAGTGAGATTCTCTATTGTGTTGAGAATTTGCTTGAGATTCTATCATCTTTGATTGCTCACTTGCTTCTTTTGTATCTTGTGAGTTTGTTTGTGTGCGGGGCTTTGCAGATTCTGTATTTTCTTTGATTTGTGCTTCATCTTTGGTATTTTGAGTTGCTTGATTTATTGAAGAATCTGATTGATTGTCTCTATCGCCACACGCATTGAATAATAAAGCCATACAAACGCCTAAAAACAATCTTTTCATCTTTTCTCCTTTTTTGTCTTTTTGTGCTATTGTGTTATCCTCATCAGCCCTCAAAGCTCCACAAATCCCCCATCTCAAAGAGTCATAAAATACCTTGACTTGTTTTTTTTTTGTAAAATCACTTGTGCGGTTAAGATACTTTTGAGTTCCAATAGCACTTAAGCACTTCGCATTACATCTTTGTTTGAGAGAATGTAGAGATAGAGAATGCCATATTGCTATGGCAATTATACACTCTTTAAGAGAGTGCGAAGAAAAAAGAAGGATAAAAATATGGAATCTCACAAAGCACATAGAGATTCTCAACATTTGACATTTCCTTGCACGAGCTGTGGGGAATGCTGCAAACATATCACGCATATTGAAGCATTAAGTGATTTTGATATGGGTAATGGAATCTGTAAATTCTTAGATATGCACACAAATCAATGTCTCATTTATGAGACTAGACCTGAAATATGTAAGATAGATACAATGTATGAAAATTATTTTCGTGCAACATATACTAAAAAAAGATTCTATACACTCAATGCAAATGCTTGCAATCTCATGCAAGAAAAAGCAAATATACATTCTCAATATAGGGTGCATATACAATAAGGCAAAATGAAGGACTTTGAGAATCATAAAGCAAAAGAGTCTTTCATTTGCCTTAGGCATATATTTTAACTTAAAGGAGGCATTATGCCATTACCATGGATTGTAGGGGGAATAGCAGTAGCTGGAGGACTAGCTGCATTATACTCGTGGTTATCAGATGACGATGACAAAAACACAGACCAAAACACAACTCGAAAACCAACAAAAGATACACTACTTTTATTGGGTGAAACAGCAGCGGGGAAAGATACATTGATACATATCTTAGCTGGAAAAGTGTTTGCTAATGACTATACCGCAACAGCTACACATGATAGAACAGGTGTCCATATAAATAATTTACTTGTGCATAACACTAGTGGTTCGACTATGGAAGCAGTATTAAGAAGTAAAGAGGAACTCAAAGATGAGTTACAAAGGTACAAAGACAAAGTATTCCTTGCGTATGTATTTAATGCCGATGAATACAAAACAAATAAAAAGATTCATTATGGGATAGGAAATTGTATAAATGAAACAAAAGGTAGGGGGTTTAAGAGATGTCTTGCTATTGGGACAAGAGGTGATAAAATATTAGCAGGAGAAAAAACAAAAATTGAAAATGAAATAAGACAAAGAGGATTAGAGTGTAGCATATTTGATATGACAAAAAGTCCAAAAAATGAAATTAAAGATTTTATACAAAAGGTCGTTAAGCAATGATAGTAATAACAATACAGGGTCAAGAAAAGGGTGGTAAGCATGTAACTGCCCTAAATGGTAGAATCGTGCAAGAAGAAAACGAAGAAAATAGTATCATCACACAAATACTCAAAGCCATCGAAACCATCAATGTGCAAGATGAGCTATATACAACGCTTGATAATGGGCAACTTTTTTGTGCTATAAAACATCCAGAGCTAGATATATATGGACGCAAACGAATCGCACTCATACTTTTAGATAATAATGAAAGTGAAGAAAATATCAAAGCAACATGTGATGTTATGGGATTGTCATATAAGAGATTCTTAGAGTTTAAAGAAGAGTTTAAAGAAGAGTTTAAAGAAGAGTTTAAAGCTCAATCAAATAATGGTAAGATGTGCAATAATGCGATATATATTGGGATAGGCATAGTTGTTATTATCGCATTAGGCATATATTTTGCATTAAAAGGAGAAAAATAATGGGTAATAAAATATTAGCAATACTCGATCCGCAAACTGCATATAATTTAGAACAAAATCCAAGTCAGAGAGATAAATTGTTCCCCAAAAATAAGTATGAAATAATTGCAAACGATGAATTAGAAAATTCAGGATATAAGTTTAAGAATGGCAATAAAGTGCTAACTATACAGGAAATACAAAAAAATGGTAATCAAGTGGCATTACCACTTGAGCCACATGATAATATGTATGACTTTGGTAATATAGATATATATGATTATAAGCTTCAAATTATAAGAGAGTTGCTGTTTTTTATGGGGGCTACAGACATTAAGGAAGTTCATGCAATGAGTTCTTCATCTAGTTCTAAGAGTAAAAGTAATATAGGAGGAAAATTGGATGTTAGTTATCGTCTACATGGTGGAGGCATCAGTGCAAACAGGGAGTCTCAGGTGAGCAACAAAGAAGCCAATAGTATGCAACAAACAGGAAGTTTTTCTGTTGAGCCTAATAGTGCAAAAAAATCTCCACAAGATTTACAAAAATGGATAGAAGCAGAACATATCAATACGGGTATGCTACCCAATCAAATACGGAGTGCTTTGACGACATACAGAGAAGGTGGGACACTACAAGCATTTGAATTTGAAGTAAGTATTTCCAAAAGTATAGAGGAATACCAATCTACGCTATCACATTTAAAAGGTAATTTAAGTGTAGCGGGAGGATTGTTTAAGGCAGAACTAGAAGGGATGTTGGAGCAAACAACACAATATCAAAAACAAGAAAATAAACACATGAAATATATTGTGAAATTTTAGTATTCTAAAGGCTTATGAGTCTAGAATCCTCGTTTGCAGATTATAAAAAAGCCATAGCAAACAACGATAATAACAGAATCTATCATGCGTTAAATAGTATCAGTTTGCTTTATGGAAAAGAACTTGAGATAAAAACAATAGATAATGTCAAAACTCTATTGCAAAAGCCAAATCGCACAGGCAAGTTGCAGTGGTAAGAAAGTATATATTTAAGGCATTCCTTGATTCTATGCTCTGTGTCTAATTCTCTATTCTTTGATATGAGCAATATGTTTGTAGCATTTCTCATGGCTTTGCAAAGAAAAGATTCTTTAGCCTAGATTCTCATCTCTCATCGCATACTGCAGTATCCTCTCCCATTCCAAGTGTCTTTAGCATAGAGGGTAATAGTAACTTCCCATTCGCACATCGACCATTTGCTGCCGTGCCTACACCATAGAGAATCTCATAGCGGTATTCGCCCTCTTCATTATAATACTTCAGCACACCTTCTCGCTCATCATTTGTGTATGGCACTTCCATTTTGAGTTTGCCATTTTCGTGATAGTGCTTCTCTACACCCTCTATCTTGCCATTTTTACCATTAGTTTCTAGCATGAGCTTCCCATTTGGATAGTATGCTTTCATTACGGCATTATCATACGCATCAATCAATAGCTCATCTTTTAAGTTACCATTTTTATAATAACCCCTCCCCCCCTCGTAATTTCTCATTTTTGTAGTATGTTTCTTCTTTTAGTGTGTCATCGCCATAATATTCTTTATGCACACAATCTTTTATCTCCTCTACATCTTCCTTACACTCGGGGAGAGAAGCAAAATCTGTATGAGAAACTCCTTGATTTACTTCTTTAGAATCTGCTCTATTTTTAGAATTCACATTTGTTTGTTTGCCACCTTTGTTGCCCCCACTTTTGTTACACGCATTCATACCTATCATCACACTCGCTATAACAAACGCTCTTATGATCCATTTGAGATTCATTGCCCCTCCTTGATATAAATTTTCGTTTCTTTGGTGTGCTACATTGCTTTTGCAATAAAAAATAATCGCTTAAATTGCAGTAAAACACTATTAGTTAGTAATGGATTCTGTAATGTGGAGTCTCCTTCCCGACTACCCACAAAAGACATATTGATAGGGATATAAAAAGGTGCAATAGCCGCTAAAAGCTCACTTTCAAACTCTGCTTTTGCTTCATCATTTAAGGCATTGAAATAAGGGCGGAGTTTGGTGGATTTGACCCATTCAACCAAAGAATAATGTGAGGGCATAGGGTGATAATAAATACTTTCCCAAACCTCAAACTTACTTGTAAATTGTGAAAGAATCTCAAAGTATCGTTGAAATGGGAGTGTCTCATTTGTCTCGATTTCTAAGTGATTAAAGCCCCATTTAGGATTTGCTATCATCATCTCAATCACACGATAAAGTGGCTCATTGCTATTATTTGGCATTTGCACCGCAAGTGTGCCATTGCTATTAAGTCTCTCAAGTAAAAAAGGGAGCAATATGTGGTAATTAGGAATCCATTGCAATGAAGCATTTGCGAATATCAAATCATATTTACCATCTATCTCATACACATCACAAAGGTAAAAGAAAATATGCGGGTAATGTGTCTTTGCTGAATCTATCATTTCTTGCGAACTATCAATTCCCATAATCTTCGTATTTGGGAATAAAGAATATAAAATTGCTGTGCTATTACCCGGTCCACAACCAATATCAATGATATTTTGTGGATGAGAATCTTTGAGGCGATTTGCCAAATCAAGTGCGGGTTGACTTCTTTGTGCTTCAAAAGTAAGATAGAGATTTGCGTTCCATTTACCCAAATTAATGCTCCTTAGAAAAATAATGAGGGAAGTTGTTTATAGAAAACATGATAGCATAAAAATTGTATAACAAGACTTTTCATACTAAAATTCATTTTAGAATCCAAAAAGTGGCTTATTCTTGGAAGTCTTAGTAGAATATAATGTATTTGAAGATAATTATTTTTATTTGAGTATAGAAACAAAGCAGATTCATTACAAAATTTTAAAAATGAACAATTAAAACATGTATTTTAATGAAATTTTGTTACAATGCACAATATTCTATAAATTTTGAGGAGAAACTATGGTAAATAAAAATATTGTAAATATAGCTGTATCGGGAATAGCTGTATCGGGAATATTAAGCATTTTTATGTTTAGCAATATCGCACTAAGTGCAGAACTTGATACTTCTAAAACAAAGACAACTTGGACCGCATATAAATTCTATGATAAAACTCCGGTCAGTGGAACATTTGGAGATATTCAATACACTTGGAACAAAAGTGGTGAAAATCTGACAGATGTGCTTCTTGGAGCAAAAGCTGTTGTTAATGTAAAAAGCGTTGATTTGCAAGATGAAGTAAAAAATGCAAATGTACGCGATGGGTTTTTTGCTTTATTTAAAAAACAAACCATCGTTGCTACAATAAATAAAATTGTGCCAGATTCTGTGGATAAAAATAAAGGAAGACTTGAACTGACCATTGAAATGAATGGTGTAAAGCCTATCCCAGTATGGATGCCCTACGCAATCAAAGGGGGAAATTTCGTTGCAAATGGTGTTATTGATTTTTATGATTTCAAATTAAACTCTGCTTTAAAAAAGCTAAGTGAAGTATGTGAGAGTGTTCATAATGGTAAAACATGGTCTGAAGCTATGTTAACCCTTGAAATACCAATAAAGAAAAATTGATATTTTATAACTAAGGATAGAAAATGATTCAGATTTTTTCTATACAAGATAGTGATTTTACAAAAAAATTTAATGTTTTATTAAGTCGTGCAAACACTGATATGCACACAATTATCCCACAAGTTTTAACAACTTTAGAAGATATTAAAACAAGAGGTATTGATAGTCTTTTGGAACTTGTAAGGCAATATGATAGATGGAATCCAAAGTGTTTTGGTTGTTTAAAAATTGATAATAACCAAGCTGAAGAGGCATATCGCAAACTTACTCCTAAGCTACGAGATTCCTTACAAATAGCTTATGATAGAATCTATGCTTTTCATGACCTGACAAAACCAAAAGGCTTTCTTCACACAGATAGTTTAAATAATATTTTAGGGCAACATGTTTTACCTGTGCAACGTGCAGGGATATATGTACCTGGCGGGAAGGCTTTTTATCCTAGTTCATTACTCATGAATGCAATACCAGCAAAGGTTGCTGGGGTAAAAGAAATTATCATGACAACCCCTACTCCAGATAACCATATCAATGAACTTTTACTTGCGGCAATGCATCTTTGTGGTATTACAGAAGGATATAAAATTGGTGGCGTAGGTGCAATTGGTATGTTAGCCTATGGTATCGGTAGTAATTTATGGCATAAAAAGAATCAAGAAATAGCCAACGAAGATTCTGATGTGCTTTTTAAAAAAGTAGATGTTATTACAGGACCGGGAAACATTTTTGTAGCAACTGCAAAAAAACTTGTTTTTGGTGAAGTAAATATTGATATGATTGCAGGACCAAGTGAAATCGGAATTATTGCTGATACAAGTGCAAAAAGCAACTTACTGGCTATTGATATGCTTGCACAAGCAGAACATGATGAAATGGCAAGTTCTATCCTTATTACCGACAATATAGATTTAGCACGAGAAGTAGCCATTAAAATTGATGAGAAACTAGCAACTCTTTCACGGAAAACTATCGCAGAAAAAAGCATTAATAATCGTGGTGCAATTATCATAGTAGAGAATCTAATCCAAGCAAGTATGCTTATGAATGAAATTGCTCCAGAACATTTAGAAATTGTAACAAAAGAGCCTTTGAATCTCCTTCCTCAAATTAAAGCTGCTGGTGCTATTTTTCTAGGACATTACACTCCTGAAGCAATTGGTGACTATCTTGCAGGACCTAATCACACTCTCCCAACAGGAGGAAGTGCAAAATTCTTTTCACCATTAGGCGTAGAGAATTTTTGCACAAAAAGCTCTATTATAGCATTTTCACAAGAGGGCTTACAAAATCTTAGTGAAGCATGTGCAACACTTGCAGATACAGAAAGTCTAGAAGCACATAAACTTTCAGTTTTAGCGAGATAGCTTTAATGTAGAATTACAATAAAGACAGAAGTAAATATATTCTAAATAAGTTTTGTATTACAAAACTTATTTTTGCTTTTTTTCTTTCCAGGCATGATAAATAATTTTTATAAAAATAGTAAAAAAGATTCCTTCAAATATTGCGGCAATGATTAATGAATAATATTGCGACTGATTGATGGCTTCAATTTTTAAACCAAGTGTCGCAATAGCAACCAAAAAAGTCAGAGGCATACAATCACTAAGAGCAAATAAGCTTGTATTTTTTAGGCTTTTGAAATATGATCCAAAAGCTATACTTGCGGAAATTAAACGCACCAAAAGCATAGCACAAGAAATATAGATTCCATGTAAAACAATATTAATATCATGCAAAATTTCTTGTAAATTGAGTGTAGAGCCAACATAAATAAAAAATAAAGGCACAAAAAATCCAAAGCCAATATCGTTAAGTTTATGCACCATACCGTATTTATACGCAAAAAAGGTTGCTACAACCATACCCGCTAAAAATGCTCCTAAAACATCCTCTATGCCCATAAGTGTAGCTACCCCAATTAATACAAAAAATAGCATAAAACTAAAACGAATATCTTGATTATTGCTATCATCATTGGGCATAAACCATAACTTAATCGTTGGCTTCCACCAAAAAATTACTTTACCTATTCGGAAAAGTAGGACAAATGCTAAGACAAAAATACCAAGTAAAACCAAAGCTTTATAAAAGCTCCATGTATATTGACTTCCTTGTGCATACCCATTCTGGACAACAACAAGTGCGGTAATACTTACCAGCTCTCCTACAATGCCAATTTTCAAAGCAATATTTAACCACTCCTGATTCTTCCCATAATCACGCAAAAGGGTAACAATCATTCCAAGACTCATAACGGGAAATACAGCAATATATATCCATTCAAGATCGAATACTAAAACAAGCAACACGGCGAGTCCATAGAGACTAATAAAATACAATACCGCTTTTCTATAAAATACCTTACCTAATTTACTAAATCCTCTTAAATCTACTTCCATTCCCGCTAATAGCATAAGATATAAGAAACTTACATGGGCAACAACTTCTAAACTTGTTGTCCTCTGAAATAACCCTGAATAACATGCAATTGCACCCAATATAATTTCAATTACAGCAACAGGAATGCGTGTAATACGACTACAACTTGGTGCAATGACAATTAAGACTGCAACAATACTAAAAGAAATTAAATCTGCATCATGCATATTTTACCTTTATCTTAAAATCTAATTATAATACACTTGGAATTATTACAATATAAAATCTTTAAAAAATTAATTTATTTTTTATATTCAATCATTTTTAAGAATAAGCTTGAGTAAAAATATCAAGAAATGTTGGTAAAAACCATCATTGCAACCTAAAAAAGAATGTTTTTGATTTGTGTTTCAAAAGATTCTAAATATATTAAATTCCATTAAGATTTATATCATCAATTCCTTTTTCATTGAACTCATTCACGATATTTTATTGAAATACCTTTATGCAATCTTGCCAATCCATCATGCAGAGAGGATTCTGGACAAGCAATATTCATTCTAAAAAATGTTTTTGCATTTTTACCAAATGCTAATCCACTTGAAAGATAAAGTCCTGTATCTTTACGTAATGTAGAACAAAAAATATCTGCATTATCTATAATCTTTGAGCAATCCACCCATAAAAGATAAGTTGCATTAGAAGGGATTAAGAAAAGTTCCTGTAAATGTGTTGTAAAGAAATCTTGAGCGATTGCTCGATTATTTGCAAGATATTTTAAAAGAGATTCTAGCCACATTTCACCCATACTATATGCTAGAATGCTTGCTTTAATCCCAAAGACATTGGGATTATTTACATATTCAATTTTATAAACTCGTTCTATTTCATCGTGCAATTCTTTATTTGCAATCACAACAAAAGCTGTATGTAAATCAGCAATATTAAAAGTTTTGCTAGGAGAAAATGTGCTAATGCTATTTTGTGCACAGATTGTATCAATACTTGCAAATGGTGTGTAACGCTCATTATAGGTAACATCACAATGAATCTCATCTGCTATTACCAAAACATTATATTTTGCACATAAATGCCCAATCTTTTGCAATACTTCTTTTTCCCAAATTTTCCCAATTGGATTATGAGGATTGCAAAGAATCATAATTTTTGTTTTCGGATCACTTAGCTTTTGTTCCAAATCATCAAAATTAATGCTATATACACCATTTTCAAAGCATAATTCATTCACAATAACTTGTCTATTATTCTCTTCTATACAACGATAAAAAACATGATATACTGGTGATTGGATAAGAATCTTATCTCCAATATCACTTTTTGTGCGAAGAATTGCACCAATAGCTGGCACAACGCCTGTGGCATAAAGTATCCATTCTTTCTGCATACAAAAATTATAACGTTTTTTCCACCAATCAATAATGCTTGTATAATATTCCTCTGGAATCACACTATATCCAAAGATTCCATGTTGAAGAACTTCTTGTAATCCACTATGAATTTCTGGTGCTATTTTGAAATCCATATCCGCAACCCACATAGGCAATTCATTCTCACTAACATGCCATTTTAGCGAATATGAATCTCTGCGATTAATATAAGTGGAAAAATCATATTGCATATCCAATCCTTTCTACAATCTATAAAATATTTCTAATTCTACGACATATTTTATAGAATTTTTATAGATTCTTGATTAAAAATTAAAATTTTATGCTATCAGAAATAAATAGTAATATAAATTCTTTTTATAGGATTTCTCTTTATTTGATAAAAAAGATTGTGAATAAAATTTTAATGTTTTAAAAACTGAATCAGCTTTTCTGTATCAAGTGTGATAGTTAGCATCTGTTGATTAGAAAAGAGATTCTGTGTTGCATGAAAAATAATGCTAAATCGTGCTTTCAAATACACATTCTTATATTCCCAATACAACTCTGTGCGATTATAAAGATTTGATTGATAAAATGGCAAACCCCAATACAGATTCTCGCCATATTCATTAAAATATTTCATTTGTCTCTGACCATAATATAAGCTATTAAAAATGCCAAATCCTTTAAATTGTGCTTGTATATCAAATTGCCCACCAAGACTATGCGAGAATGGATCTACCCCTGTGGATTCTCTTCGTTTTCTCTCCACACTAGCAAGAATACCAAGTCTTAGATTCATTGCATCCATATAGGGCATCAGGGTTTGAAAATCTCCGCCTATAAAGACATTATAATAGAATCTATCAAGTAAAAATACATCGAGATTAGTAGCATTAGGATTTAAAATTTCTGGATTTTTTGTATGAAAAAGTAAGGCGGAACCACCAAGAAAAAATTTTTCACCAAAAAAATCTTTTCGTAAAAATGTTTGGACTAGAAACTCATCAATACGTTTTTGTAGATTCCCACCATACCAATCAAGCAAAAATTCTGCCTTAAAGCCCTGTTCCTTTGAATCATACTGGAAAAGCATACCGTTCATAACAGGATTAAAAAATTTAAAGTCTTGGCGATAATACAATGCGGGATATTTACCGAGCCAATATTTTCGTGGCAAGATTCCAAAATATCCCTTAAAATTTTTATAACTTGTATCATAATAAAGAGTAATTCCCATACGATTATCTTTTGGATTAGGAAATTTCTCTCCCATATTTGCTAAGAAATATCCCCCTACACGCACTTTATGCCCATAAAAACTCGCACCAATTTCTGGAAATACTCCGGCAGTAAGAAGAGTTCTTGTAGCCCAATATAACGCCGAATCTTCAAGGTTATCAGCAAAAAAATCAAAATCAAAACCATAAATAAACTTGATTTGTTCATCCTTTGTTTGTTGTATCTTTGTGATTTCTTGTATAGAATCTACTTGTTGTAGCGATTGTGCCTCATGGGAATTTATGGCATAAATATATCCACAAATTATCCAACATAATAAAAAAACTCTCTTCATAATTTTGCCTTGATAATATTTATAGTATTAACAATAAATGGTATATCTCATTATTTAAGTAAGAATAAAAATTTCTTAATTGTAGCAAGAATTTTTGCAAATTTTTGGAGAAAGTATCAAAATAAGATTCTACTTTTTTGATTATGAAAATTTTATTCCTTTCACTCGAAAGAATTCATATCTCTTTTTTACTACATTGTAAAATATCTTTCCAAAACTATCATATGAATTATAGAAATGTATTTTTTATAGAATCTTGCAATAAAGAATATAAGTTATACTGAATATTTTTGCTATAATTCTAGCTTCCATACAACCAAAATACTATCTAATATCAATAAAAATTATAAGATTCTAGTAACCATTTTTAGGGTTATTTCTCTCATTACAATCCTTATAAATACAGAATCTTACAATAAAGGAACAATATGGTTATTGCAATCACTGGCGGAGGCACAGGAGGACATTTATCAATAGCAAAAGCATTTGGACAAGAATGTAAAAAAATGGGAATCCACACACTTTACATCGGTGGCACAACAGGACAAGACAAACAATGGTTTGAAAACGACACACAAACATTTGATGACATTATTTTTTTAGAATCTACTCCCGTTGTTAATAAAAAATTTATAAAAAAATTTAGTGCATTTTTTCAGAATATTAAAGAATCTTTTAAAGCACGAAAGAAAATGAAAGCACTAGGAGTGCAAGCATGTATTAGTGTTGGTGGTTTTAGTGCAGCAACAGGTGGATTTGGTGCGATTTTTGGTGGCATACCACTTTTTATTCATGAACAAAACGCATGTATGGGCTCACTTAATATGCTCTTAAAACCTCTTGCAAAAGCATTCTTTTCAGGTTTTGAGTTTCGCAATGCACACATCATGCCCTACCCTACCAATGAAATATTTTTTGAAAAACAACGCATACGAAAAAAACTACGATACATTCTTTTTCTAGGTGGATCACAAGGTGCAAAGGCAATCAATGAATTTGCATTAAAAATTGCCCCAATCTTACGAGAAAATAATATTATAATTTTACACCAAACAGGGAGGCTTGATTATGAAAATACTACTATGCAATATAAGAACATGGGATTTGAAATCACCGAAAAATTAGAAGATATAACCATACAGCAAAATTTACACAGCGAATCATGCCTCGATAAAGATTCTTATAAAATCTTAGTATTTGCCTTTAGTAAAGATATGCCAAATATTATGCAAACAGCAGATTTTTGCATTAGCCGATCTGGCGCTTCAAGTCTATGGGAAGGGGCGAGCAATGGTTTACCAACACTTTTTATCCCATACCCTTTTGCTACCAAAAATCACCAGTATTTTAATGCTAAGATTCTAAGCGATAAAGATTATGCACTGCTTTACACACAAAAAGAAATCGAGGAATACCAGCCACTTCCTTCACATCGCTATTCTAGATATAATATTCCCAAAGACACAACACAGCAAGATTTAGAATACAACAATATATATATGTCAAATGACAACCAAAAAAGAGAAAGTGATGATATTTTGGAGAGAATCTTTACACTCAATCTCACACAAATTTCTCAAGAATTAATCCAATATACACAAAAAAATGGTGCAAAAATGATACTTGATAAAATCATTACCATCTGTGAAAAGAAATGATATATCTTGTTATATGACTTCAAACCACCCTCACAAATCAGTCTCTTTTTCACTCAATATAATCTTATGCAAATACTTTTTATTTTTATAGCATAACCATAATTGAGTTTATTTTTGATTACAAGAGAGCAACATACATAAAAGACATATTGAATTGCAAAAATGCGAACTTTGAACGTTAATAGGAATCTCAATGCTGATATTATATTGGTTAAAAAATGATTTTTATAAGTATTTGTCTTGAAAGAATTTCTATAAAACAAAGATACTTTATCATAATGAAATAGTAAGTATAAATGTAATATTTTATTAAAAAGTAATTTCAATAAAATTGAGAATAAAGAGTAGAATATGCAAACAACTCTCAAAGCATTCGCATATCTTAGTTAGGCTACAATCCTGTAACCTAGCAATGAAAATTTCGTTTTCTTGAATGATAAATTCTATTTAATATATCATCAAAAAACTAACTATTTCCCACGCACTTCCACCGTTTTGCTTGAATAAATCAAGATATTAAAGTATTTATAATCAACTGATTGAATCTGTGAAAGCTTCCCATTTTCTGCTGCTTTTCCAATTGTGCATTTCCCAAATGGGATAAAAAATATTGAACGACAAGCTGCTTTTCCAATTTTTGCTTCCTCTGGCTTTACATCAACGCTACTAATAAGACCAGGACCATAAGAACACCCAGCCATAAATGCCAATGAAGCAACGCTGACACCAACCAACAATACTTTCTTAAGAATATTCATTCTTGCTCCTTAATTAATAATTATGCAAATAATTGCACGGAAATTTTACCAAAAAAAAAAAAAAACAAGTCAAGGTATTTTATCTTTTTTAGACTAAATTATCTATCAGTAATAGTTATTAATGAAGCAATATTTTTTATGTATCTCTATGTATCTTATTAGATTCAATAAAAAGTAATTACAATAAAACGATGCCAAGGAGTCTCTTTTGGATATATGAAAATCCTCTTTATTAATATACAAATATATAATTTTAAAAAACTTTTCTAATTTTTCTCAATGTTTGTAAATTCTTAGCTTAAAAGAATAATCCGGCATATTAAGACAATTAACAATCAAAGTTTCTAAAAGATTCCGTTCTGATTTACAGAGTGTCATTGAAGTTTTGCTAAAATTATTCTTATCTTTTAATCTTTCATCAACACTATGAGAAATAAAATACACTGCTTGAAATAATTAAGAGAATCTTCATTTAATATGGAGTCTCTTGTTTTATTCGGATTTCGCAATGAACATTTGTATTGAGAAAAAAGCTTTAGGGAAATTTCATAGACTTGGCAATAGATGAAGCATTAAGAGATTAGAATTCCAAATTTTTAAATCCTTATGATATGTTGTTATCAATATAAAAAATTACACAAGCAGGAATTATCTTGAGATTCACTACGATTATTTGTTCATATCTTTTTTTTGCACTTTTAACATTCAATGCTTTTGCACTTTTAAGTTCAGAGTTCTTCCCTCTTTTCTCGCAAGTTTTTATGTTGCTTACACAAGATGGGCGAATATATAATGTATTTTCGCTGATTCTACTAGGACTTGCTATCTTTATGGTATTAATCAATCCAATTAAAATCTATAGGAGCAAAAATATATTTGGGAAAACCGCACCTTTTGTAGTTTCACTTTTTGGTATCATAACTCTAAGTATTTTAATTATCTTATTTTATTGGATATTCAATAAATTCAATCAAGATCTTCCTCTTTTTTCAAAAACAGATCAAAGCATAATAATGCTCACACATGAAAACTACTATCTTTCTATTGAATTTTTTATTACATTACTATGTTGGATATTCTTTGTTTTTATTCCATTACTTT
This sequence comes from Helicobacter didelphidarum, assembly GCF_003364195.1. Lineage (GTDB taxonomy): Bacteria > Campylobacterota > Campylobacteria > Campylobacterales > Helicobacteraceae > Helicobacter_A > Helicobacter_A didelphidarum. The sequence continues at coordinate 52,689 of NZ_NXLQ01000002.1, forward strand.
ACAGAATATTATCATTAAATTTTAATATTGACAATCGCCTAGCAAAATCTCTCTTTATCCTTGAACCTAGCCTTACTACAATCATTATAACAATGAGTGCAACCGCATTTCATCCATATTTTTCTGATTTACCAAGCCGTCCTTTTAACTTTTTACTTTTCTATACATCATGTGGATTATTAATTTATCTTTTACTGAAACGAGAGAATAAATTAGGATTCTATGAATACGCAAATATGATATTTTTATCATTCATTATTCTCTGTTACATATTGTGTAGTGAGAGTATATTACGAGGTATTTTTTTTAATGCACAAATCACACTTTATATGCTTGCTCTTTTATCATGGTGTAGTGAATGGATGCAAAATAAAGATGAGTTGCAAAATAAAATTATTTAGCTATAATATTAGGAATTTACAAATCTTATTTCTTAGCAAGGGAGAAGTTATGAAAAAGAGTTTTGTCATAATATTATTATGTTGCATCTTTCAAATTCTTTATGCAAAACAAGAAATCTATGAGGATCTTATAGGTTATGTTTATCGACATGCAAATCCTGAACTAGCACGCGAATACTATGCAAATGCAACAACACAATGGGAATATAATCAACCAGAAGCAGCTGTGCAACGTTATAAAATGTCATGCGATCTTGGATTGGGAACTGCATGTGCAAAGTTAGCCGATATTTATGAAAATGGATTAAAAGGGATTCCGACTAATGTCAAATATGCTGAAACTTTTTCGGCACTCGCATGTGCGTTGGGTGATTTACCTTCATGTGAAAAACTGAAATAACTAAAAGTTCTGTTTTATTAAAAAATACCTCATAAATTACTTAATATTTTTTGAGGCAATATCACACAAAAAATAATTGTTCCATAAATTATTATCTATGATTTTATGTTTTTAATCGTTTTTCTAAGTAATTTCCTAAATATGCAAATGGATAACATAAGCAAAAATAAATAACTAAAATCCCACCATATACAATAAAACTTATATTGTGATCATTTTTGCCAAAGACTTCTATAAGCTGATGTCCAACTTTAAGCAACTCCACAACACCAATAAGTGATAACAATGAGGTTGTTTTAATAATTCTACCAAAAAGATTAACTGCCGAAGGAATGAGAGCTTTAAGAGCTTGTGGTAAGATTACAAATATCTCAATTTGGAATGCGTTAAAACCAAGTGCTAAAGCAGATTCTCTTTGATGTTTTGGGATACTTAAAATGCTTGCACGAACAAGATCACCCATTTCAGCGGTCCCCCACATACTAAAGACAATAATTGCACTCATAAAAGCGTTTATATGAATATTAAATGTGCTTGGAATACCATAAAATATAATAAAAAGCCACGCAATCAGAGGAATCACACGCACAATTTCAAGGAACAATTTACAAATTACATATAATAGTATATTTTTGACAATCATTACTCGCCCCATAATCAATCCGCAAAAAGTTGCAATAAAAATACTTAAAAATGCAACAAAAAGAAGAACAAACACACCATCAAAAATACGAGAAATTGTTGTAAAATTTAATAGCTCTATCATATTAAACCTGATTTGATATAAATTTCTATTCATATTATAACAATGTTTCTCATGAGAATAGAATAACAAAAGAGATTCCAAGAAGAAAATTCTCTAAGATAATGAATATATAAAATTAAGTTACATACCAAACTATTTAATATAGGGAATATGATATTATTTGAAATGAAAATGAAAAAACCAAAATTAACTTTGAGATTTCACTAAGAGATAAAATAAAGAGAAAAAGAGAGTAAAACATATTGATAGTTTCCTAGATTTTTGATAAGTTTTGCTATTATATAAAGTATTCTATTTGGAAGAGAAAGAGGAAAAATGAATATCACTTCACTAGATTGTCTTTTGCAATCTTGCAAGAAAATAATAAAACAACATATATTTTTTTGTATTATTTGGGGGATTTTACCTTTTTGCATGGGTTTCTTAGCTTATAGTATTTTTTTTCATAGTATTCCTACAAATCTACCAATTGGTATCGTCGATAATGATAAAACTACACTGAGCAATAACCTTGTATTTAACATAGAATCTTCTCCAGCACTCTCTATTTCTCAATATTATACTTCACTTCATGAAGCAAAACTTGATTTAAATGATGGAAAAATTTATGGTGTTGCTGTAATTCCGCATAATTTTCAAGCGAATATACGAAAAGGTATTGGGGCAGATATTGGAGTATATTATAATGCACAATTTGTGCTAATTGGTAAGGCAATAAATAGTGCTTTTTTACAAGTTTTAGCAGTATTTAATGCTATAAGTGATGTTGGTAAAAATCTTGCAAAAGATGCAAATATAAATATTGCAAAGGCAAAAGCAATGCCTATTCTACCTAAGATTCAAGCACTTTTCAACCCACAAAATGATTACGCACAATTTCTTTTGACTATCATTTTACCTTGTATGTGGCAAATTCTTGTTGCACTTGGTATGCTCAATCTCATCAATACGACCCCCAAAAGTCTTAAAGAATTACTTTTAAAATTCTTTTTCAATGTTGGGATTGCTGTTGTATGGGGTAGTATTATGTTGGCTGTTTTTGGTACTCTTGGCTATCCACATGAAGGAAGTATGGGGATTGTTTTACTAGGAATGTTTGTTTTTGCTGGAGCAATGTCCGGGCTTGTAATATGTTTCCAATCAATCTTTCAACATTCAAGTAAATCAATTAGCATAATAGCTGCTTATAGTGCACCATCTCTTGCATTTGCTGGGATTACTTATCCACAAAATAGTATGGAAGTTTTTGCATCATTCTGGAGTCAAATTCTTCCCATTTCATATTTTATGAAATTGTATTTACAGCAGGCAAATTATGGTTTAGATGTATCATATAGCTTAGGAATTATTGTGCAAATGTTGCCATTTTGGCTTTTTTTATTGCTTGGATTAGTTATTTATTCTCTAAGAATCTCCTCCTTTCAACACCATAAAGCATTCATAGATAATTGACTAAAAATATTTTTTATGGTAATATTCCAAAAATAAAAAATAAGATTTTTACTTATAAATTTAGATTCTTGATACTACAATCAGAGACTAAAACATATATCCATATTGGCAAGGTTATCGATGCTTACAAAAATAAAAAAATCAAAAGGAATGAGAATCTTTTGGGAACAAGGATTTTGCAAGGGTATAAAATACCATATCAATAGAGGTATCAAATCAGTGAATAAAAGGATGTATCACATTAAAATATATAGAAATATTATAAATCATCTTTTTCCTTTCTTGATCCTTAACCGAAAAGATTATGAAACTTTTTTACTCTTGCGAATGAAATTTAAAGAAAATTATGAAAATATAATTTACACAGATCTTTTCTTTTTTATGAAGAATCTCAATGCCCATATTGCATGGGTTACTTCGGATAAATTTCAACAAGAATATGGGGATTTTTTATCATTGTGCAGTCAAGAAAATATCAATTCTCCTGTAAATACTATCCACTTTACCCCCCCCCCCCCCATTATATCTCAAAATAAAAATGTAGATTCTAAAACACAAGATAGCCTAGATTCCTACTTACTAAATCAAAATATTGCTCCCTATCCACCGCTCTTAAATCCAAAAGAGATTGATTATGAGAGGATTAATCCTGAAATAGCATGGGAGATCAATCTTCCACTCAAAGATGAATATCTTTTTTATTTTCGCTCACAAGCCGTTTCCGCTCATGATGCTGTTCTTGATATGTTTCGATCATGTGGTATTGAAAGTGCAATGCACCATAACTTTAGTATAAAAGATTTTTTTGTGCAAAATTTTAAGCTTATACAAAATAAAGATATAGCTTCACAAAATAAATTGGTCTTTTATATCTTATATCATAATTTATTATCGGTTGATAAAATACAGAATGTACAAAAGTTTTTTTCTCTAACATATCATAAACATAAAAAAGTAATTTATCTAGTAAGAGACCCTATTGCAAGAATGAGATCACTAATTAATGATAGCTGGAGTAAGGGACTCCTTAAGATTTCCCTAGAATGTAGTATCATAGAAGCTTTAAAGGATGGTATAAAATATGGTGGTTGGGGTAGAGAATTTAACTTTATGTCAAAAATTGATAATCTTGGTTTTCCTCATTATGCAATGGATTCTTTAGTGCAAATGATGGATTACAATGCCAATATACATTATTTAGATTTTGAAGAAATATTACCAAAAAATGCTTTCTCTACTTTTGAAAAATTATCCAAAAAATTTCATTTTGATCCCCCATGTCATGAAACTTTTCCAAATAGTGTTAAACATGATACACAGCTTAAAAAAATTTTACCTATAGAACTTGTAGTTAATGAAAAAATAAAAATTCTTATTTATACAACTTACTATCAAGATGATCAAATCAATATAACAAATCTTTTACTTGAAAATTGTGAATATGAAAATTTAGGATGCTTTGTAGAGAATGAAAGTATATATGAAACAATAATAAACAACAAAGAATTGTTAATACAACTAAAAGAATATTTTAAAGTATTTATGCAACATTTTAAAAAGAAAGTTGAAATCGAGAAGGATAGAGATATAAATGAGCGAGATATACTTCAATATTTACAACAAAATCCAGATACTAGGAAAAAAGTCAAAGAAATGTATGATAAAGAACTCGTGCATATTAAGACACATCGTCCAGACATCGTCGCTTCGTGGAAATATTATCAAGAGTTTGAGAAAATCTGCACAGAGGAGGGGATAGGATAGGATTATTTCTCAAGGTATTGTGGGTGGATTCTATGCGTTGTATCGTGATGGCAAACACTTTGTGAATCTAGTAATTCATTATTGTGAGCTTCATTGAGAGGTGTGGCAATCCACTTTACAATATTCGTCATACTGAAGCGAAGCTGAAGTATCTATCAAGATAGATCTAGGAAATTTCAAGATATAGATACTTCAGGTTAAAGTCCTTAGTATGACACTTTGCTTTATTGCTTCACAGAGAGTAAAAGCAAAAACTTTAATCGAAAAGGAAAAACAATGAAACAAGGTAATTTTACAGAAATCGCAAAACATTATCACAATCGTCCTGCATATAGCCCAATGTTATTGCAAAAGCTTATTGCATGTATCAATGACAATCATAAGTCATTAAAGGATTTGAAAGTGGTTGAAGTTGGTGCAGGGACAGGAAAGCTAACCAAAATGCTAAGTGATGATTTTGGATTAAATGTCATAGCAGTTGAGCCAAATGATGCAATGAGGGCAGAGGGCAGGAAATACACAAAAGATTCTAACATAGTATGGAAAAATGGTAGTGGAGAAAACACGGGAGTAGAATCTAACTATGCAGATTGGGTAATTATGGCAAGTTCATTTCATTGGACAGATCCAACCAAATCATTGCCCGAATTTTCTAGAATCTTAAGTAATGAAGCTTCTCACACATCTCCCACAACAACATATACGGGGGGGGGGGGGGAAAGCCTCCTACTTCACTGCAATATGGAATCCGCGTCATATAGTTGATGGTTCGATATTTTATGAGATTGAAGAAGAGATTAAGAATATTGTTCCAGAGCTTAATCGTGTGAGTAGTGGTGTGCAAAATACAAAGAAATGGGAGGAAATTCTCATTTCAACAGGACATTTTAGAGATTGTGTATTTATGGAATGCGATTATATCGAGGTGATGAGTAAGGAACGATACCTTGGTGCGTGGCATTCTGTAAATGATATACAAGCACAAGCAGGAAGCAGATGGCAAAAAATCCTTGCGATGATAGAATCTAAAATTGGGCATTTACAAAGTATAGAAATTCCCTACAAGATTCGTGCATGGAGTGTGCGAAAAGCGTAAGTTTTTAAGCCTTTTGTGTATGCTTGTTGCATTTTATGAAAGGCTTAAAAATATGGAAAAAATAGTAGAACAAGTATGGGATTATACAAAACATGCAAAATTTTATAGTTATCGACCAAATTATGCACCAAAGAGTATCGATATGCTAACTTTTTTAGCAAAAAATAGTAGTCATCAGGACAGAGTTCGTGTTGCAGATATTGGTGCAGGAAGTGGCAATCTAAGCATTATGCTCCTAGATCGTGGTTGCGAAGTCGTGGCTGTCGAGCCAAACGACGCTATGCGTGAGATAGGTATCGAGTGCACCAAAGGAGAAAAAATAGAATGGGTTCGTGCCACAGGGATAGATTCTACACTGAAAAGTGAGGATTTTAATTATGTAACTTTTGGGAGTAGCTTTAATGTAATGGATAGAAATTTTGCTATGCAAGAAGCACATAGACTTTTGAAAAAAGATTGCTATTTTTCATGTATGTGGAATCATAGGGATTTGGACGACCCAATCCAGAAGTGTGCCGAAGAAGCAATAATCCGCTTCATTCCACACTATGATAGAGGTGTGAGGCGAGAGGACCAAAGAGGGGTAATAGAATCTCGCAAAGATTTGTTTGATAATATTATCTATCTTGAGGAGGATTTTTATTTTCATCAAACACTTGAAAATTATCTTAACGCATGGAAAAGTGTGAAAAACCCCTATTGGGACCTGGAAACTCAAGAGGGTAATGAATTGTTTGAAAATATTAGCAATGCAATGCGGAAAGTCTTACCAAACGAGTTTGGCATAAAATATACGACGCGTTGTTGGAGTGCAAAAAAGATTTAAATCAAAAGATAGAGAGAGAATATGGAACAATTAAGTTTTCAAAGTAAAGCACAGAATCTTGCTCAACTGAGAGGAAGACTAAAAAGTGCAAAAGTGCTTGAGCTTTGCATTGTGAAAAAAAATGAGCTTGATTTCAACATAGATACTATCATTACGCAAATTTTAAACTTGAATGCGACTTCTTTCATCGTGCGTAGTTCCTCTCTTAACGAAGATTCTATCACGCAATCAAATGCAGGGGCATTCCTTAGTCTCTTTAATATAAAAAGAGAACCTGAAGCAATTACTTCAGCATTATTAGAAGTTGCACAATCTTTGCCAAACGATAATGATGAGATTCTAATCCAGCCATATTTGGAGAATATCACGCTTTGTGGTGTTGCCTTTAGTGTGGATAAGGATAATTTTTCACCATATTACTGCATCGAGTGCGATGCGAGTGGTTCAAATAATGCAATAACTGATGGAAGTGCTAAGAATAAAATTAGCTATTTTTCACATAGAAATTATGAGGCAGATCATAGCGATGAACATTTTGCAAAAATTATTGCATTAGTAAAAGAGCTAGAGATTCTTTTTGACTATACTTTCCTGGATGTTGAATTTGCTTTTACTAAAGTTGATAATACTTTAGAATTATATTGTCTGCAAGTGCGACCTTTAGTAAGAGGCAACATTAATTTATTCCATTCTCTTCCATATGAGGCACTTTATAGATTTAATAAACGTTTTGATAGCTTTTGTAAAAAGACTCCAAATATCTTAGGTAATAGGACTATTTTTGGCGTAATGCCTGATTGGAATCCTGCTGAAATCATTGGACTTCGCCCTAAACGATTGGCTTTGAGTTTATATAAAGAAATTATCACTGATAATATCTGGGCATATCAAAGAGATAATTATGGATACAAAAGTATGCACTCCCACCCGCTTATGCATTCATTTCTTGGGATACCTTATATCGATGTACGCGTGTCATTTAACTCATTTATTCCAAAAAATCTTAACAATATGATTGCTGAAAAGCTCGTGAATTACTATCTCAATAGGCTAATAAAACACCCTGAATTTCACGATAAAGTTGAGTTTGAAATTGTGTTTTCATGCTATGATTTTACCATGCCAAGTAAGCTTAATCGCCTACTAGATTCTGGTTTTAATGCTAATGAAATAAAACGTATTGAATATTCTTTGCTTGAGCTTACAAATTCAATTATCAATGCAGAAAATGGCTATTATACAAGAGATTTAAAAAAGGTAGAAAAGCTAAAAGAATCTTATGAAAAGATTTTGCACTCTAATTACTCGCTCATTGATAAAATATATTGGAGTTTGCAAGAGTGTAAAAGGCTTGGGACTTTGCCATTTGCAGGAATCGCAAGAGCTGGATTTATTGCAATGCTTATGCTGAACTCTTTGGTTAAAATTGGATTCTTCAGCAAAGGAGAAAGGCAAAACTTTCTCAATTCATTAAATACTATTAGCAAACATTTAAGTTATGCGACAACAAATCTTACCGCGGAAAATAAAAATAAATTTTTAAAGCAATACGGACATCTACGTGCGGGAAGTTATGATATATTATCGCCCAGATATGATGAGGACTTTGAAGCATATTTTAGTCTTAATTCCACACATAGTCCATCACAGGCATGTAATTTTGCCTTAAGCGATGACAAAATGGCACAGCTAGATTTACTCCTTGAAGAACATGGATTGCATATCAATTCTAAGCAATTTTTAGAGTTTTTGAAAATTGCTATTGAGGGCAGGGAATATGCTAAATTTGAATTTAGCAAACTACTTTCTTATACGCTTGTGTTAATCGGTGAGTTGGGTGTGCATTATGGAATCTCCAAAGAAGATATGGCACATTTAGATATTAGCGACATTCTCTCACTTTATTCTACACTATATTCAAAAAGCCCAAAGCAAAAGTTACTTGATGAGATAGCACGACATAAAGAAGAATATGCACTTACTCTTGCTATAAAACTCCCTGCTCTTATTAGCGATAGAAGTCAAATTTTTGCTTTTAAAAGCGAACAAATTATGCCAAATTTTATCACACAAAAGAGTGTTAAGGCACAGATTGCACAAAAAGATGATGAAATTTTAAAAAATAAAATTGTATTAATCTATGCTGCTGACCCAGGATATGACTATCTTTTTAGTAAAGGTATTGCGGGATTTATTACTTGCTATGGAGGAGCAAATTCACATATGGCAATCCGTGCTTCTGAACTAGAACTTCCTGCTGTAATCGGTGTAGGTGAAGAGAATTTTAAAAAATATTGCAAGGCAAAATACCTCCACATAGATTGTGAAAGCGAACAAATAATATGTTTTTAGAATCTGAAAAAAAATTTATTGCCATCACTCAAAGACTTGATAATACAAACACCTATAATGAGGAACGGGAAGTATTGAGCACAGATTGGGGTATATTTTTTAGAGAATATTTAAGTGATTTTCTTATGCTTCCATTGAGTTATGCTTGTGATATTACAGAGTATCTTCCTAACATTAGCGGGGTAATTTTTAGTGGTGGGAATGATTTATCTCTCTTTAGCGATAATCCACTCTCACAAAAAAGAGATAAATTTGAACAAGAACTTATAGAATCTTGTATGAGAGATTCTATCCCTATACTAGGGATTTGCAGAGGAGCACAAATGATAGGAAGTTATTTTGGCTCACAACTTACACATTGCATGAATCACACAAAGCCACATGTTGTATTCCAAAATAGTATGACTAAAGATTCTAATAAACGAGATTCTACACACTCTACCATACCAAAAAAGACAAGCTTTATGGTAAATTCCTTCCATAACTATGGTATAAAGAAATTAGGAGATGCACTTATTGGACTTGCAACAAGTCATGATGGGTTCATAGAGGCATTTAAACACAAAAAGTATCCTCTATTTGGGATTATGTGGCATATCGAGCGAAAGGGAGGTTTAGAAAATACAGAAATTTTTGATAATTTCCTCACAAATATAAAGGAGAAAAAATGAGAGCACTTATCCTTGCAGCAGGTTTTGGTTCACGACTTATGCCACTCACAAAAGATATGCCAAAATGTATGGTAGTATATCAAGGTAGAAAGATTATTGATTATATTCTAATAGCATTGGAAGAAAATGATATAAAGGAAATCAGCATTGTTGGTGGATATAAGATTGATGTGCTAAAAGAGTATCTAAAAGGTAAAACAAATCTCACATTTTATGAAAACAAGATTTATGAGAAAAGTAATATGCTTTACACACTTTTTTGTGCAAAAGAATTTTTGCGTGAATGCGTAAGAGATAAAAAGGATTTACTTATATCATATGCAGATATTGTATATTTTAAAGAAAGTGTAGAAAAATTAAAAAATTGTGGCTATGATTTGGGTATTATTGTTGATAGGAGATGGAAAGAACTGTGGGAAAGACGATTTAGTAACCCATTAAGTGATGCGGAAACACTTAAACTACATGGAAATACCATTATTGAACTTGGGAAAAAACCAAAGAGTTATAATGAGATAGAGGGACAATATATCGGGCTTTTTAAAATATCATCTGAATTTCTCTCTAAAGTAATTGATTTTTATGAAAATCTTAGTTGTGATATACTCTATGATGGCAAGGATTTTCAAAATATGTATATGACCAGTTTTTTGCAACTTTTAATTGAAAGATTCAATAATGCGACTATGGTAGAAATTTTCGGGAATTGGTGTGAGATAGATTTCAAAAGTGATTTAGATGTAGAATATATAAAGGGATAAAATGCAAGGATTAATCTTTATCACAGGACTTAGTGGGAGTGGGAAAAGCACACTTTCGTATGCACTTATAGAGAGATTATATAAGAATCTTGGTATCAAAGCAATTTTGCTTGATGGTGATTCTTTGCGTGAATGCGTGGGGAACACGGATTATAGTAAAGAAGGCAGAGAAAGAATGTCAATGTATTATATGAAAACAGCACAAATGCTTGTAAATCAAGGATTTATCGTTGTGCTTGCAAGTATATCTATGTTCGAAAATACTCGTCAATTTGGAAGGCACAATATCCCTAATTATCTTGAAATATACTTGGAAGTTTCAAAAGAGATTCTCGCTTCTCGCGATAGCAAGGGTTTATACAAAAATAATGAAGCAAATATTGCAGGAATAAATCAAAATATAGAGTTACCTACTTCAAGTGATATTGTGCTAAAAGATAAATTTGATAGGGAGAATGTACTTAAGATAATTCTTGCAAAAATTAAGAAATTTAAATAGAAAGGAATTATAAAGGCAACACAATGATATATAATCAATTTAAAAATATGCTCTATGAGGTGCTCTCTATTGCTATTAATGCAGGAAGAATTATTATGCGTCTTTATGGACAAAGTGATTTTAGCACTAAAGATGATAATAGCCCACTCACACAAGCGGATTTAGAATCTCACACATTCATCATACGCGAATTAAGCAAGCACTATCCGTACAAAATATGTTCCGAAGAAGCAACACTAACACATAATGAACGTAAAGATTTAGAGTATTACTGGCTTATTGACCCACTTGATGGGACGAAAGATTTTCTTGCACAAAATGGTAACTTTACGATTAATATCGCTTTAATCCACCGCAATATCCCGATACTTGGTGTTATCTATGCACCAGCATTACATGAAGCATATATGGCTTTGAAAGGATTTGGGAGTTATGGTTATAATATTACAGATTTGAAAGAAGCAATTAGGTGTGAAAAACTAGATACAATATGGCTTGATTCACATAAGATACCATTACGGCGAAAGAATCTAATCCATATTTATGGAGAAAATCTCCACCTTTTCCAAAATATGGATTCCAAAATACATGAAATTATCCTAAAGAATTACAATAACATGTTCGCAAGTGAAAAACAAAAAAGTATTCTCATTGCCTGCGATTCTATGTTTCATAGCACCAAAGAAACAAGAGATTTTATAGAATCTTTGCAAGCTACTACATTAAAAAGAGGTTCATCACTGAAGCTTTGTGCTCTTGCCAGTGGTTTAGCAGACTTGTATCCGCGTTTTAATGGCACAAGTGAATGGGACACTGCCGCCGGACATATAATTTTGCACGAAACAGGAGGAGATATTATTAACATTGAGACAAAAAAGTCTTTGTCTTACAATAAAGCAAATTTCCGCAATAGTCATTTTATCGCACTAAGCAAAAAACTTATTGATGAGAAATTTATTGGCAGAATCTTTGAACATAACAATACATGATAATACATCACAAAATACTAATGGTTATTATCAATAAATAAGAGATTGAAACCCTCTTAGATGGCAATTATTGATGTGTGAAAAATGACAAGGTAAGACAAAAGTAGTATCAATCGCTAAGAATAGTGAAACAAGTGAGAAAGATTTTAAGCAAAATAGGATGTTAAAAAAGTGCTAAATTTAGACAAAAAGATTCAATAATAAACAACTTGAAGCAAACATAAAAACCTCATCTCTATCAATAGATAGTATATAAAAAATTGTATCATCTCTCAACTACATTATTTTAAAAAGAGAATCTGAATATACTAAACTACTTGAATAATACCAAATGAAACAATATTGACTACTTGAAGATAAAAATATTAGACCCCTATCAAGACTTTATTACTTCAAATAAAAGTAGATATTTTCTTTCTGCATTCAAGTCTCAGCAAGACAGCAACTATTATTCCTGTAAAAAATATTATAGATAATAAATTTTATATAGTATTAATTTTTTATTAATAAAAATTGTTTATATTGTCATTATATTTTAATTTTAAAGGATACAATATGGCATTTAAGTCATTAACAACGACAACTGGTAAATTAGTTGCAGATAATCAAAATGTAATGAGTGTAGGACCACGAGGACCATTACTCTTGCAAGATACTTGGTTTTTAGAAAAACTCGCAGCATTTGATAGAGAGCGAATCCCAGAACGTGTCGTGCATGCTAGAGGTAGTGGTGCACATGGGGTATTTGAAGCAACAGCAGATATTAGTCACTTCACAAAAGCAGCAATATTTAAAAAAGGCACAAAAACTCCATTATTTATTCGCTTCTCTACGGTTGCACCAGAGCAGGGAAGTGCTGATGCAGTAAGGGACCCTAGAGGATTTGCAGTAAAATTCTATACAACAGAGGGGAACTGGGATTTAGTAGGTAACAATACACCGATATTTTTTATCCGTGACCCATACAAATTCCCAGACTTTATCCATAGCCAAAAGAGGGACCCAAAGACACATGTCCAAGAACCACAATCATGGTGGGACTTTTGGTGTCAAACCCCAGAATCTCTTCACCAAGTAACCTACCTTATGGGTGATAGAGGTATTCCAGCAAGCTATCGTAATATGAATGGATATGGAAGCCATACTTTTAGCCTCATTAATGCAAAAAATCAGAGATTTTGGGTGAAATTTCACTTTCATACATTACAGGGGATTAAGAATCTTACCAACGAAGAAGCAGCGAAAATTAAAAGTGTAAATATGGATTCTCATCAACGAGACTTATATGATTCTATTGCAAGAGGAGATTATCCGCGATGGAGGCTATCTATCCAAGTTATGCCAGAATCTGATGCTAAAAAATACAAGTTCCACCCATTTGATGTTACAAAAGTATGGAGTCATAAAGATTATCCACTTATCGAAGTGGGAATAATGACCTTAAATAAGAATCCAGAAAATTATTTTGCCGAAGTTGAGCAAGCTGCATTCAATCCTGCAAGTATCGTGCCAGGCATTGGATTTAGCCCTGATAGATTATTACAAGGCAGACTTTTCTCCTATGGTGATACACAAAGGTATCGTTTAGGTGCAAATCACCACCAACTCCCTATTAATGCACCAAAAATTCCCATGAATAGCTCTGTGCGAGATGGTTATATGACAAATGGTGCATATGGTAGCACAAGAAATTATCAACCAAGCGTGTTAGATGGTTACACTGATACTTGGAATCTCAAAGAACCTATCCTTGATCCAATGCACTTTGAATCTGAAACAAGATTAGGGCAATGGGATTATCGTGAAGATGACAAAGATTATTACACACAGCCTGGCGACCTCTATCGTCTTATGAAAACTGATGAGAAAGAAAGACTATGCCAAACTATCGCAGACACAATGAAAGGAATAGATTCTAGAATTATCAAGATTCAACTTGAACACTTTACTAAAGCAGACCCAAATTATGGCAAAAGAGTAGCAGAACTTTTGAAGTAATAATAAAGGATTAAGTATATGGAAAATATTAATGCAAAAAGAAGAACCTTTTTAAAACAAGGTTGCATAGGTGCTGGCTTACTTCTAAGTCAACCTGTGTTTGCAAGCATAACAAGCAAAAATTTGAATGTGAAAAAAGCATCACTTTATCTTGCTCATAATGTGAACTTTGCAACACAAACAGAGCTTAATCTCTATATCCCAATAGCACTAAAGAATGAATTTCAAAAACCTTATAATATTAAAGTAAACGGGAATTACAAAACTTATACCTTAAATGATAGGAGAAATATACATTTTTTACAAGCTTTATGGGAAAATAAATCACACTCAAATAACAATATAGAAGTATCATTTGATGTTGATATATCTCCCATTAAAGATGTAATAAATATCAAAGAGAGTGAAATATCTCTTGAAAGTGAAAGTAATATTCTTATCGGTGAATCTCTCTATAAAGTCGCTAATAATTTAAGTGGTAAATTTCATAATCAAGAATCCCTAGCAAAAAGTCTTTTTATATGGGTAGCACATAATCTTCATACGAAAGAAGCACAATATGTCGATGGCATTAGAAGTCTATTTTCCAAAGATGGTGATATGCTTTTACGTGGGCAAAATCTCAGTGCCTCATCGGTATTTGTTGAGCTTTGCAAACTTGTAGGGATTCCCGCCATAGAAGCATTTGGGATTATTGTCGATAATGATGGGTATAATTTCATTGCAAATGAGCGACAAAATTATACGCGAAGTGTTATTAAAATTGGCAATAAATGGATTCCAAATGATATAATTTTAGCTATCGAAGCAAAGAAATCTCATAAACCAAAAGTAATAGAAAATGCATTTAAAGAATGGGGGAATAATTGGGTATTACTCAATTTTGCTCGAAGCGTAGAGGTAGATTCTACATATTTAAGCACATTTAACATTGCTTATGGTGAGGTGAATGGTATCAAACTCAGTAGTTACAATGCCAATCATTTCTCCCAAAAAATATTTGCATGATAAGATAAGGATAAGTTATGAAACTAAGCGAACAAGAGTATCAAAAGCTGGAAGAATTTGTCAAAATGTCTTTTGACTTTGCACGCAATAATGATGTAGATTCACTGCAAATTATGCTTGATAATGGATTAAATCCCAATATTGCAAATCATAAGGGAGACACTCTCCTTATGCTCGCAAGTTATCATGACTCTCGTGATGTTGTCAAACTTCTTTTGGAAAAAAATGCTGATATTGACAAGCCCAATGATAGAGGACATACACCGCTTGCAGGAGTGTGTTTCAAGGGTTATTTTGAGGTCGCAAAGCTCTTGCTTGAAGCCGGAGCAAATCCCAATGGAGGTAATGGCTTATTAAGCCCGATAAATACAGCTCTTATGTTTCGACGCAAAGAGATTCTCAAACTTTTACTCTCATATAACAAAAAGAAACTTAATTTTTGGCAAAAAATTATGAAAATATTTTAATTTTTTACTTTAAAACATCACGATTGTAAAAAATTGATATTATAAAAGTTTTTGCGTATTGTAAATTGTGGATAACTTTAGAAAAAACTATCTCTTATCTAAAACTTCAAATGCAGGAAGGATATTCCCTTCTAAAAGCTCGAGACTTGCCCCACCACCTGTTGAAATAAAACTCATATTATCTCTTTGTCCGGCTTTATCAATCGCATCAGCAGTATCACCACCACCAATAAAGCTGAACGCATAAGTATTTGCAATCGCATTTGCAATATTAAATGTCCCTCTTGAGAATTGATGAATCTCATAAACACCTAATGGACCATTCCAAATAATCGTTTGTGAAGCAGTTACAACCTCACTAAAAAGTTTTACACTTGCAGGACCAATATCAACCGCAATGAGATTATCTGGTATATCTTGTGATGGTGTAATCTTAATATCTTTTGGCATATCAATACTATCGGTGCTTACAATATCAACAGGAAGGTAAATTTTTACTTTTTTCTCCTTTGCCAATTCCAAAATTCTAATTGCATCATGAATCAAATTGTCTTCTACAAGACTTTTTTGCATATCATAGCCCAATGCCTTTAAAAAAGTATTGCTCATTGCACCGCCTATAATAATTTTATCTACAACATCAAGAACATTTTGCAATAGACTTAACTTAGAACTCACTTTACTTCCACCAACAATTAGAAGTAATGGACGTAATGGATTATGCATAACTTTTGCAAAAGAGTCAATTTCTTTTTTTAATAAAATTCCAGCAACTTTTTGAGAAGCAAACTTTGCTACTCCGTAAGTACTTGCATGTGCTCTATGACTTGTCCCAAATGCATCATTTACATATACATCACATAAATCTGCAAGTTTTTTACTTAGTAATTCATCGTTATTTGTTTCCCCCTCATAGAATCGAATGTTTTCTAAAAGAATAATTTGATTTTGATTGGAATCTTGTTGTGCTTTTGCAGATTCTATAGAATCTGCAAAATATATGCTTTTATTTAATAACCGTTCTAATCGTTTTATGACATGTTTGAGAGAAAAATCTGTACTTCTACTTTTTGGTCGCCCCAAATGACTTACCAAAACAACACTTTTTGCTTCAGAATCAATACAGTAGTTAATTGTAGGGAGTGCTTCACGCATACGAGTATCATCACTAATATTAAAATCTCTATCCATAGGAACATTAAAATCAACTCGTATAAGAATTCGCTTATTTCGTATATCAACATCTCTTATGCTCTTTGCTTCTTGCATAAGAATAATGCTTGTGGCTTTTACCATAAATTACCCCTTAAATTTGAATTAAAGTTAAAATATTGTAACATAAATAATTTAACTACAAATTAATACATAAAGAAGTAAGAATTATAATAAATGAAACACTCTGAATTAGGTAATTAATAAATTTTGCTCAAGGAAAAAACTATTTCTTAACTTTAATTTTCGCAATCTCATCTTTGAGTGCTTTACCTGGTTTAAATTTAGGGACCATTTTATCTGATGTCTTATATTTTTTATCGCTTCCTGGAACTTTCCCTTCTTTCCCCTTTTGTAAAGCATTTTCAAACTTACCAAAACCAACAAGCTCAACTGTGCCATTAGTTTTTAATACTTTATATATTGCTGCAACTACAGAATCAAGTGCTTTTTCGGCTTCTTTTTTTTCTGAATATCCACCAACTTCTTTGATGGTTTTAACAAAATCATTCTTATTCATAACTGAACTCCTAAAATCAAAAAGAATATCTTTATCACAAGACGATAAAGTTAAAACGCATTTTATTTGATTTTTCTATGAAAATCAAGACTAAAAACAAAAAAACTAAAAGTTTTTGATACAATTTTATTATTTAGAACAAGAATCGATAAAAAAGGAAAAAATATGAGCATAAAGCTAGCTATTAATGGGACGGGTAGGATTGGACTTTGTGCAACAAGAATTGCAGCTCAAAGAGATGATATTGAATTGGTTGCAATTAATACAACAACCGATATAGATACCCTTATTCACTTACTTAGATATGATTCTGTTCACGGAGTAAGTGATGTTAAAAAAGTAGATTCTCAAACACTTTGTATTGGTAAAAGTCATCAAATCAGAATCTTGAGCGATAGAGATCCTACAAAGTTGGATTTTGGTGAAGCCATCTGTGTTGTTGAATGCACAGGGAAATTTAATTCTCTTGAAAAGTCGAGTATCCATATAAAAAATAATGTAAAAAAAGTTATTATTTCAGCACCAGCAGAGAATGCACCAACTTTTGTTTATGGGGTAAATCATAAGAATTATGATGGTGAAAGCATTATTTCAAATGCATCTTGCACAACAAATTGCCTTGCTCCTCTTGTAAAAGTTATTGATGAGGCATTTGGCGTTGAAAATGGTCTTATGACCACCATTCATAGTTATACTAATGACCAAAATCTCCTTGATGTAAAACATAAAGATTTAAGACGAGCAAGAGCTGCAACACTTAATATGATTCCAACAAGCACAGGGGCAGCAAAAGCAATAGGACTTGTGCTACCACACTTAAGTGGCAAACTTAGTGGAATATCTGTTCGTGTGCCAACGCCAGATGTGAGTTTGGTAGATTTTAATATAAATTTAAAAAGCTATGCTACTACCGAACGCATAAATGAAGCATTTTATAAAGCACAAGATTCTAATATGAAAGGACTTATTTTAGTTGATGATAATCAGAGGGTTTCAAGTGATTTTATTGGGTCAAGTTATAGTGCAATTCTTGTGCCAGATAAAACTATTGTTGTTGGAGAGAAGAATGCGAAAATATTAGCATGGTACGATAATGAAATGGGATATACTCATCGTTTAATAGATATGAGTACATATATTTGCAAACATTAAAATAATTTTTTGGTTTTAGGATAAGCTAGAAATTCGATCATCTTTGAACGATTCTTTAACGATAAATGAGCATTCAAACATAAAATTATTCATCCATAAAAGTTTATTATAAAAAATAATTATGTCGCGAAATATATGAATCAATATTTTATAATTTTTATATTTTAATTATCAGATGAAGCTTTATATGTTACTCAACTTCTTATTATTGCAAAAAGTTATCTCTATAAATCTCAATCTCATCAATCCCCGTTTTCATACCTTAGTGCATTAAGCCCATGGATTTCTTTTTCTCTAACTACAAACAAGGTGTGTGAGGATAAAAATAAAATTTGTTTATCTCAAACTTAAGTTTTCCACAAAAAAGAAATAGGAAATCTAAAATATAAAATCTTAAATTCTAGTAAGTTACTATGAAAAATATGAAATTGTTATGATACACAAAAAATTAATATTATAGAAATTGTTTCTATCCTATTTTCCCTTAGCCCTTTTGCGCTGATTTGGCTCTAGGATTTTCTTGCGGATTCTAATATTTTTGGGTGTAACTTCTAATATCTCATCATCTTCAAGCCACTCTAGTGCGCGCTCTAGCGTCAAATCACGCGGTGGAACAAGCTTAATTGCATCATCACTCCCACTAGCACGCATATTGGTAAGATGCTTAGCTTTTATAGGATTGACATCTAAATCATTATCGCGACTATGCTCACCGATAATCATTCCCACATATACTTTGGTTTGTGGGGTGATAAAAAGCACTCCTCGCTCTTGAATATTAAAAAGTGAAAACCCTGTTGCTTCGCCGTTTTCCATACTTATCAAAGCCCCATTTTTACGAGATTCTACACTCCCGCTAAATGCACGAAACTCTAAAAAACTATGATTCATCACACCCTCACCTTTGGTATCAGTCAAAAACTCACTGCGATAGCCGATAAGCCCACGCGCTGGAATCTCAAACTCCAAACGCGTATAGCCATCATTCATCGGATTCATCGCTTTCATCTCCGCCTTGCGTTTGCCAAGTTTTTCAATAATCGCCCCGCTAAAATCCTGTGGTGTATCAATCACTAAATGCTCAAAAGGCTCTGTTTTCACGCCATTTTCTTCTTTGACAATCACTTCAGGGCGAGAAATGCTAAACTCAAAATCCTCTCGCCTTAGATTCTCTGCTAAGATAGTGATTTGCAGCTCTCCGCGTCCGCTCACTTTGAACTTGCCCTCACCCATTTCCTCACATCTCATAGCAATATTAGTTTGCATTTCTTTAAGCAATCTGTCTTTAAGTTTATTCGCTGTTACATGCTTACCCTCTAGCCCTGCAAGCGGACTATCATTCACCGCGAAATACACGCTCATTGTAGGCTCTTCTAGGTGCATAGGGTCAAGCGGCATAGGATTATTAGGATCAACAATAGAATCTCCAACATCAACAGCATTGAATCCTGCGATAGCAACAATATCCCCTGCTTCTGCAGATTCTATCTCTGTGCGAGCTAAGCCTAAGAATCCAATAAGCTTAGTAATCCTTCCGCTTTCTTTTTCGCCATCAGACTTTGCCAAAAGCACATTTTCACCTTTTTTGACCTTGCCATTAAACACGCGTGCGATACCGATTTTGCCCACATAATTATCATAATCGAGCGTAAAAACCTGCATTTGCAAGGGATTCTCACTGCTTCCACTTGGTTCTGGGACATGCTCAATAATTGCCTCAAAAAGTGGCTCTAAACTCTTTTTCTCATCTTCTAATTCTTTTATCGCGTAGCCATCTCGTGCCGCCGCATAAATCACAGGAAAATCAAGTTGAGAATCTGAAGCACCCATTGCGACAAACAAATCAAAGACTTCATCGACCACTCTATCTGGTTCGGCAGCTGGTTTGTCAATTTTATTCACCACAACAATAGGGCGGATTCCAAAGCCTAATGCTTTTTTGACGACAAATTTTGTTTGGGGCATAACGCCTTCTTGCGCATCAACAAGCAAAAGCACGCCATCAACCATTTTTAGCACTCGCTCGACTTCACCGCCAAAGTCTGCGTGTCCGGGCGTATCGATGATATTAATCTTTGTGCCTTTATAGTTTATGGCTGTATTTTTGGATAAAATTGTGATTCCGCGTTCGCGCTCCAAATCATTGCTATCCATAACGCGTTCATCGATTTGGTCGCGCTCACTAAAAGTGCCAGACTGCGTTAATAATCCATCGACTAAAGTCGTTTTACCATGATCGACATGGGCGATAACAGCGATATTTCGTATTTTTTGCATTTCTTTCCTTACAATATTTAGGTAAACTTTTTGACTTTCAAGCGTGGATTCTAACACATACAAATTAATATTTTACAACTTTGATATTATTTTAAAGTTAAAAAACATGGATGAGTTAAAAATTTTTTGAATGCAGCAATCTTGATTCTGTTGGTTATTTTTTATAACTAGATTATTTAAGTTCGTGTACCAATTAAAAATTAACTATATAATTTATCAATAAAAAGGTTGAGATGAAACTTCGAAAACATCTATAATGTTATACTTGATACTTTTAAAAAGATTGTGGATTATTGTTTCATTTTTAATTTAGCAAAAATTATTTGTTAGAACTTAATTACTATTGTAGAAATACAATTTTAAAGATATAATAGTAAAAAATATTTTAATTAGAGTTATTTTGATTTTATTTTACTGTAAATAATGTAAATGCAAAATTTCTCAATTCATATACTTTTGGTAGGATTGCTATGGTAAAAAAGATTTTTTTTGTAATTTTTCTATTTTTGTATGGATTTTTACCAATTTTAGCAGATTCTACAAATAATATTTTACTAAAACAAAATAAAATTAATAATACACAAAGCTTCATTACAAGTGGAGATTTTATTACAGAGAAGGAATATGGTAAATATTTATATCAAAATCCGCGTGGCATTAGTTGCAAATCATGTCATGGAGAATATGGGGAAGGTTCGCTTTTAGCAACTTATATAGATAGAAATCAAGAAAAGCAGTTATATGCTCCAAATATCACTAATCATACCATTCAAGATTTTAGTAAAGCAGTGAAATATCCAAAAGGGGTTATGCCAACATATTATTTAACAGATATAGAAATTCAAGCTATTTATCAGTTTATTACTACCCAATAAATCTTTTATACTATAAAATATTAAAAATTCATTGTTACAATTTCATATAAAGATTCTGAAATAATCTCATAAATAAACAAATTTAAAGTTAAAATAATGCAAAAAGAAATACAATCACATAAAGACAATAATCAAAAATACCTTATACACAAAGAAGGATATTATTATACTTTCAATCCCTCAAAATGCAGTGAGTGTGGTGGGAAATGTTGCTATGGAGAAAGCGGTTATATTTTTGTAACAATACATGAAATGAAAACTATAGCAAAATTTTTAAATATAAGTTTAGAAGAATTAGCTCTAAAATATGTAAAAAAAGTAGGTTATAGATTTTCTTTTATCGAAAAGGATTGTCAGGAACAATTCAATGGAGTAAGTTGTATTTTTTTTAATGAGACAACAAAAGAATGTAATATTTATTCTGTCCGCCCAAAACAATGTAGAACATTCCCCTTTTGGAATATATATCAAAAAAATAATCGAGATCTATTACAAAGATGTATTGGTGTAATATTATTACAAAGCGATCGCAAGGAGACATAATGCATAAGAAATTTTTACGAACATTATTTGTGAGTGTAACCCTCAACATAATGAATCTTGTCTGTGCAGAATCTTTAAATGATGATTTACGTGTTGATGACATAAATGCAAATATCCAAAATAATAAAGTATCAAATGAAGATATGAAAATGATTGAAGCAGCCAGTTTCATGACACAAGGAGATTTTGCGAAAGCAAGTGAAACCTATCAATATCTCTATAATACAACAAAAGATCCATATTTTTTAAAACAGATTGCACTCGCACAAAGTCAAGGTGGAAACTTTGATACTGCCGTGCAATATGCAATGCAATATCAAGAACTAAGCAAAGATAATGAAGACTCTGAAACAAATCTTATTATTGCTGAAAATCATGTTCGCAACAGAGAATATAACCTTGCTATTATTTTACTTGAAAAGAATCTTAGTATCAATCCAACATTACAAACACATTATATTTTAAGTAATCTCTACATGCGAGAAAAAATGCCAGAAAAAGCACTTGAACATTTTATTGTTGTCTATAATGATGAAATGAGTGTAGGAACAAAATTTCGACTTGAAGCATTCAATCAGATTGTAACAATTTATCTTGAACAAAACCAGATAGACAAAGCACTTGAATATTTGAATAGTTTTATTGCGAGCAATGAATATGAAATTAATATACAAAATTTTGTTATACTCTATGCAAAAATGAATAAACTTGAAATTTTAAAAGATAATTTACAAAAAAGATTTCTAGAATCTCAAAATATTGAAAATGCGAGAATGTTGGTTGGTATTCTTGTGGAACTCAAACAATATGGGGAAGCAATTGGTATTTTACTTGACAATCAGTCTTTGTTGGGGACCGATGGACAAGAAATACTTATGTATGTATATGCAGAAATTAGTGAATTTAAAAATGCAAATAATATTGCAAAATATCTTTATAAAGAAACAAATCAAATCCAGTATTTAGGGCTAAGTGCTGTTTATGAATTCGAACTACTTCCAGTTAAAGATAATGCAACACTACAACCAACAATTACAACATTAAAATTTGTGATTGATGAACGCAATAAACAATTAAAAACACAAAATAAAAAACTTGGTCAAGATGAAGCATTTTATTATAATTTCTTAGGTTATCTTCTAATTGATTATGATATTGATATTAATGCTGGATTGGAATACGTAAGCACCGCACTTGCCATTACTCCAAATTCTGTCGAGTATTTAGATAGTCTTGCTTGGGGATTCTATAAAAGCAAAAATTGTAAAAAAGCACAAGAAACAATAAGACTCATTCCTGTGGAGAAAATACAGAATCTTCAAGAAGTGCAAGAACACTACAACCTTATCCAGCAATGCTCATAATAATTAATAATACAAAATATTTCACTTGATAAAATGTTTATTCCAAAAGAAACGAAAGATTCCAATAATTTCTATTTATTTCAAGAGTTTAAACTTTTCATTTTAATAATCTTAAAACCTGTGGTTTGTTTCGCACTATGATTTATTTTGAACATCGTTGCATATACATATTACAAAAAAATATCAATCTTAAGCTATTTAAAATCTTTTAGTAAAAGCTTTTGAGTATCCATAACACCAATTCCTTTGTCTAATGTATCAGTAGCAATTTTTTGTGCATTTGAAAGTGAATGCATTTTAGCAGTTCCACATTGATAGATATTTAACTCTGGAATCTGATTTTCATTCTTGAGACGCAAAATATCACGCATACTTGCCTCCCATGCTTCCTTCACTTGATATTCACAAGGATTTCCGATTACGCTCATATAAAAACCCGTCCGACACCCCATTGGTGAAATATCGATAATTTCAGTTTTTGAATCATTTAAATGATCTCGCATAAAACCAGCAAATAAATGTTCTAAAGTGTGGATTCCTTTTTCATCGAGAATCTCTGCATTTGGCTTACAAAATCGTAAATCAAATACACTAATTTTATCTCCATGTGGTGTTTCCATACTCTTTGCCAATCGCACTGCTGGTGCAGGCATAATTGTATGATCGACTTTAAAGCTATCAAGTAATGGCATAATAATCTCCCTAAAATAAAAATTTTGCAAATTATAGCAAATTTATTGTAAAATACTGGAACATTTTTATTTTTTAAGGAGCATGAAATGTTAAGTATAAAAAAAAGCATTATGGGTGTTGCGATATTAAGTTACATTTTTGTTGGATGTGCTGATAAATCAGAAGTTGAGCAAAGTAACTCTATGCAATGCAATACATACAAAGATTATGCAAGTGCAACTTTTGAAGTTGAGGGTGATCTTGCAGAACAAATTGAAAAAATTGCTAAAAAGGCATTAACAAAAACTTGTTTCAAAAAAGCAGAAAATAGCACAACAAATATACGCGTAAAAATACAATCCAAACAAACTCTTCATACTGAAAGTGGTTTTATTAAAGATAAACATGATAATACACTTACGCTTACTATCACAGCAATTATGCTTATTCCTACAAATGAAGGTGGTTTGACAACATTAACAAGCAAACAAAATGCAACCTTAAATTTAAAATCTTCCCCAATCGCAGATTTTGGAAGTAAGTCTGAACTCTCTGAAAAAGAAGTTGTTCCATTTGTAGAGCAAAATGTAGGAGTTGCATTAAATAATTTATTTAAAGAAATGCCTTAATGCTACTAAATTATATGTAAAAAATATAAATAAAGAATCTATGATTTTCAAAATGATTTAATCAAACAGAAAGTTTGTTGAATATTCTTCATTTTGGAATATTTTATAGAATCTTGCGAAAGTGGCATCAACTTTAAAGCAATAAATTTTTCAACATAATAGTTAAAAAATGTAAAATTCCTATCTAATTCTTAGAAAGATTACCAAAAGAAAAAGAAATCTTTTGATACAATTCTCAAATTCATTATGATGTCATTCACAAGGAAACTAGATGCAATATACTATCAACAAGCAATTATTGAATCAATTTACAAACACTCACAATTCAGATTCTGATATTAAAGCATTTCGAACATATACGAAAACATGTCAAGATTTTAATATCTTGCCACATTATCAAATCATAGAATCTTCTACCCCATTTTACAACCTTTCCAAACAATATGATATTCTCATCGCGACCACACGGGAGGAATTGCACAATGCAATCGCATATAAAAAAAATCAATACTATATGTTTTTGCATAAGAAAAGAGATTCTGAAATATCAAAATCTTGCCACATAATAGAATCAAACAATGAAGCCTTATCTTTACTAAATAAAGCACAACAACCATCCCCAACCATTGGCTTCACACCAACTATGGGAGCGTTACATAATGGACATAAAAGCTTAATTACTGCAAATGTTGCACAAAATCACATTTCTATTGTCTCAATCTTTGTGAATCCAACCCAATTTGCACCAACAGAAGATTTAGATAAATATCCTCGCACAATAGAAAAAGACATTGAATTATGTGGAAATAATGATGTAGATATTCTTTTTATCCCAACAAATGAAACAATATATCAAGAAAATGATGAAATTACTCTCAATCCACCAAAAAAAATGGGATATATCCTAGAGGGATATTATCGACCAACACATTTTGCTGGAGTATTGCAAGTCGTTTTAAAACTTTTTAATCTCATCATGCCTACACACGCATATTTTGGACAAAAAGATGCACAACAGCTTTTAATCATACAAAAAATGGTGCAACATTTATGTCTTCCTATAAAAATTATTGGTATGCCCATTGTCCGAGATAGTGATAATCTAGCCCTTAGTTCGCGTAATGTATATCTTAACACACAAGAACGAAAAAAAGCTCTTGCAATCCCTACAACAATCTTTCATCTGCAAACACGAATTGTAAATGATGGTATGAGAAATAGAAAGATACTAAAACAAGAAGCAAAAGAGATTCTTAAAGATTTGGAAATTGATTATATGGACTTTTACACATATGATTTACAATTTGCAAAAGAAGCAAGAGAATGTATTTTTCTCCTCGCTATCCGAATGGGGGCAATACGATTGCTTGATAACCTCTGGATACAATAGTAGTTTTCTGTGATTGAAGTAGTATGCATTTGGGATGTAAAAAGCTTAACAACTTCCGAAATAATATCCTTAAAAGATTCTCAGAGTAAAATAAATATTTAAAGCGAAAGGAATCTCATAAAAAAGTTTATCATTACACTATTTATCACTATTATTTGTATGGAATCCGCAGAATCCACAAAGTCAAACGAAGAGATAAAGCCTAGTTTTGATTGTGACAAAGCTGCAAGTATCGTAGAAAAAACAATTTGTGCTGATGAAGAACTTGCGAGTGAAGATAAGTATATGACAAGTGTGTATCGTGGCAAAATGGGGCTTATTAATGATGAGGGCAAAAAAGAGCTTTTGCACACAAAGAGCATTTTTAAAGAATCTTAATAAATGTGGTGATAATAAAGAATGTATCAAAGAGATCCTCAATAAGCGAACTTTTGCAATACGAGGGCTCAAAAGTAGTGATAAAAACAATCCAAATCCCTATTTTATGACGGAAGAAATTATTTCACTTAAGAATGGCGAGGGCAAATGCTTGGGTGGGACAATCTGTGAAATAAGTATCATTGGCTTTGGGAATGGAGCTTCTCAAGGGTGCAATATCGGTGTGCAAGGCTCATTTGGCTATATTGATAAGTTTGGAATAGCCTTATATGGTGGATTTGAAGGGCTTAATGTCAAAAAAATCTCAAAGTCTCAAGCGATGAGAGAAATACCCTTTGTAGATTCGATAGAAGAATTTGAGAGTGGCGATTTTCATGGAGCAAGTAGCGCAATTAAAGTGCTAAAATTTGATGATGATTTTATTTTGTTTGGTATCGAAGGAGAGGGTTGTGGTGCGTATTGCACACAATTTTCAAGCGAAAAGTATTTTGAGATTGAGACATTGCAAGTGGCAAACCTAGATTCTAAAAAACTCCTTGCGAAATTCATCAATGATGATTTTTGCTCCAAAGGATTCGATAAAAAAGATAATTATAGTGCAAATGACAACCCGAAGCAGTGCTACAAGAGTATCAAAGAGGCGGAACAATACTTTTTCTCATCACAATTTCGCAATGCTTTTGGCAGTAAGCCCATTTATCTTAAGAGCGTTGATTTGTGGTTTGATACGCATAAGGGAAAATTACTTACAAGCGAAGAGTTTGAGAATCTTATCACAGATACGCCAGCACTAAGAGCTATGCTGACAAAGGCGATGGAGAGAGAATTTTGCCCTGAAAATAAAGAAGATTATAATGATGATGAGTATCCTATCTGTAAGATGGGCGATGAGGCACAGGAATGCTATTTTGGTCATGATGATTTTAATGAGGTATGTGGATTATTGAAAAAACAAGTGAATTTTGAAAAAAATAGTTTAGCAATGGAATTTAATTTTCCCCATGTGATTCGCTCACAGAATACAATAATATATTTTGATTATGAGATACTTAAGCCGTATGCAAAAGGAACTTTGAAACAAATCATTGAAAGCAATGGTGGATAAAAACTCCTCAAAATGAAGAGGTTTAATAAAATTTTGCTATAATTGAATGACTTTACATTCAAGAATCTTAAAGGAAAATCATGAAACAAAAATCACAAATTACATTAAAACAAGCTATGAGTCTCAAACAAGGAGAAATGGAAGAAATAAAACTTGATTTGCTTAAAAAAATAGAATCTACAAAAGAACTCAACGCATATATTCAAACACCAATAATGCAAGAAAAAGACAAAGGTAAGATTCCTATTCTTATTAAAGATAATATTTGCGTAAAAGATTCTGAAGTAACATGTGCAAGCAAAATTTTACATGGTTTCACTTCCCCATATAATGCTACGGTAGTAGAAAAGCTTTTAGATTCCAATATGTGTGCATTTGGTAGAGCAAATATGGATGAATTTGGTATGGGTAGCACAACGGAAAAAAGTTGTTATGGTAGAACGAAGAATCCATGTGATACAAGTCGTGTACCCGGTGGTTCGAGTGGTGGTAGTGCTGCTGCAATAGCCGCTGGAATAGCCATTGCAAGTCTTGGTAGTGATACAGGAGGAAGTATTCGCCAACCTGCGAGCTATTGTGGTGTTGTTGGGCTTAAACCAACCTATGGAAGAGTAAGTCGTTATGGTCTTGTTGCATATAGTTCAAGTCTTGAACAAATTGGTCCAATCACGCAAAATGTTGAAGATGCAAGTTTGTTGCTTGATATAATCAGTGGTAAATGCAATAAAGATTCTACTTGCATGTCATTAGAATCTACTTGCACTTTTTCGCAATTAAATCCTGATAAGAGTTTTAAAATAGCCATTTTAGAGGATTTTATCCAAGAAGCTTCAGAATCTGTGCAAAATGCCTATTCTCAAACTATAAAAATTTTAGAATCTATGGGACATACGCTTATCCCTAAAAAAATGCTTAATCTTGATTATCATATTACTACCTACTATATTATCGCCATGGCTGAAGCAAGTGCCAATCTTGCACGATTTGATGGAGTGCGTTATGGTAGTCGTCTTGAAGGAAAAAATCTTGCTGATTTATATTTTAATTCGCGTTCTCAATTTGGTGATGAAGTGAAAAAGAGAATCTTGCTTGGTTCTTTCGTTCTAAGTAGCGGTTACTATGATGCTTATTACCTTCAAGCACAAAAAGTTCGAACACTCATTAAACAACAATATAATGAGATTTTTCAAGACTGCGATATGATATTTCTACCTGTTGCACCAGATGTTGCACCAACATTTGATTCTACAAAAAGTTCACTTGAAATGTATTTGAGTGATATTTATACAATTGGAGTAAATCTTGCAGGATTGCCTGCTATTAGCATACCAGTGCAAAAAGATCCACTTCCTATTGGTATGCAATTTATCACAAAGAGTTTTGAGGAACAAAACATATTAGATATTGCTTTTGGATTAGAAAGAGAGCTTGGATTATAAAAATAATCCTAAGAAGACAATTTAAGAATACTCTAAATATATCATTTCATAAATCTCATCAAACAATAAAAATGGGTAAGAATATAAAGTAAATGTTAATACTTTTGACAAGTCTCATTATTACTAAAATATAAACTTTTATTTATTCATAACGCAATGCTTCAATGGGATCTAGTCTTGATGCCCTCATTGCAGGTAAATAGCCAAATACAATACCAACAATGGCAGAAAAACTAAACGCCCCTAATGCTACCCATAAATCAAATATAAATGGAATCTCCATATACATAGTTGCCCACCATGAAATAAAAAATGCCAATATGATTCCAATAATTCCTCCCAATGCACTTACCACAACAGATTCTATCAAAAATTGTAACAAAACATCACTCTCAAGTGCACCAATTGCAAGACGTGTGCCAATTTCTTTTGTCCGTTCTGTGACAGAGACAAGCATGATATTCATGATTCCAATCCCTCCAACAATCAAACTCACACCAGCAACAGCACTTAAAAAAATAGTGAGAATCTTGGTTGTTTGTGTAAGTCTTTGTTCTATCTCTTTTGTATCCATAACCTCAAAAGTATCTATTTGACCGGGCTTAATATGGCGATAATCCCGTAAAATCTCTTTTACTTTTGTAACCGCAACACTAGAATCTACCCCATCTTTTAGACTAATCATAATGCGATTAATGTTAAAAAGACTACTTATTCCAACAATATCCCGCAAAAAAGTTTTAAAAGGCAATAAAATAACATCATCTTGATCGTTCCCCATACCACCCTGCCCTTTAGATTTTAATACACCAATAACTTCACACATACTTTTACCAATACGCACTTTTTCCCCTAAAGGATTCTCTTTTTTAAAAAGTACACTCCGCACACTTTCACCCAAGATACAAACATTCGCGCTCATTTCATCATCTTTAAATACTCTTCCTAAA
This sequence comes from Helicobacter didelphidarum, assembly GCF_003364195.1. Classification (GTDB taxonomy): domain Bacteria; phylum Campylobacterota; class Campylobacteria; order Campylobacterales; family Helicobacteraceae; genus Helicobacter_A; species Helicobacter_A didelphidarum. The sequence continues at coordinate 82,645 of NZ_NXLQ01000002.1, forward strand.
GACATTTCCCAGCTAGACACTTCAAAATACTCTTCTGTTATGCCATTGGCAGTTGTTTGTGTATTTAATCCAGCATATTGCACCGTAAGACTCGTGCTTGATATTGGAGCTATTTTATTGGCATATTGTAATCTTGTGTGCAACATCTCAACTTCTTGTTTTGTAAATTTTTTACTCATAGAACCACCACCCGTATTAAATCCACGAGCAGGAAAAACTATCAATAAATTACTGCCGAGACTAGCAATTTGCATTCGCACCATTTGTGTTGTGCCATTCCCCAATGCAAGCATAACAATAACAGATCCAACACCGATTATAATTCCTAGCATAGTTAAAAATGCACGTAGATAATTTCGTGAAATTTGCCTAAATGCAAGCAATACAGCATTCCAAATCATTGATATATCCTGAATTTATTTTGCTTTGATTATTTTAATCTCTTTTATAATTCTACCATGTTTATGAATACAATTAAAGTAAATAGTATTTAAAAGATTAAATACTATACTTTGGAATCAAAAGATTCTAAAAATCTCTAATAACTTTATTACATAGAATACAAATAGAAATTCTCCTCATAAATACAGATAGAATATGAAAAACTCAATAAATTATATTTTTAAAATCAAAGAATAATTCTTAAAGAATATAAAAAATATAATTAAAAATTTTGAAAAATTCTATTTTAAAACAATTTTATTGTAAAATAAATAAAAATTATTTCTTAAGGGTTTATATGTCATTTGCTGTAATTCTGATGGGTAGTAAAAGTGATTGGAGCATTATGAGAGAATGTGTTCTCACTTTGGAAAAATTTAGAATTCCCTATGAAATTCATATATCATCAGCACATCGTTCAGCACATCGCACGATTGAAATTATAAAAGATTCAGAATCTCGTGGTGCAAAAGTGTTTATAGGTGCTGCTGGTATGGCTGCACACCTTGCTGGTGTGATTGCTGCACACACAGTCAAACCTGTGATTGCTGTTCCACTTACTGGAGGGATGCTTGATGGACTTGATTCTCTTCTTTCTAGTGTGCAAATGCCAAAGGGTATCCCAGTTGCTACAATGAGTGTAGGAAAGGCAGGGGCAATCAATGCAGGATATTTTGTAGCACAATTATTTTCATTTTTACCACAATATTCACACCTTGCACAAAAATTGCAAGAAGAACGGGAAAATGAAGCAAAAAAACTTTTAAATGACACAGAACTTATCCAAGAAGAGATAAATCAGTCTATTAATAGAATTAATAGGTAAATAATGATATAATATCTTTAAAATAGCGAGGAAATCATAATACTCTTAAGGAAAAACAATGGCAGAACAAGACATTCAGTTGGAGAGATTAAAAACAATCCGAGAAATGCAAGAAAGTTTAGAATCTCGAAGTGCAAATATTGATAAAGATACATTGCAATCACAAATTGAAGAAACACAAAAGATTCTTGATGGAAAAGCTGATTTGGAAACAAAACAAATAGAAAAATCCCTTAATGAAACAAATGAAAATCAAGATTTTCCGAATCTTAGAAAGGCAAAAACCATTAAGGAAAGTATGGCGGATTGGATTGATGATGCGGAACAAAAAAATGAAGTAATCCCCACACAAACTTCTAATATTACATCGCAAAGTATAGTTAATAATACTCCACAAACAATAAATACAACTGAAGCAAACATTCCAAAACAACCGAATACATTAAGACAAAAGGACTCTAAACTACAGGGCGAATTACCAAAAGATATTGAATCTGGGCTTCATGCAATTGCAAATAAAAAAGTAGAAAGCGATATTGCAGAACTCAAACAAGAAAAATATCAACAGATTGTAAAAGCAAATCCTGTTGGGAGACAAGAAACTTGGCTTTTACTTGATGAATTTTTAAAGTTATCTGGACTAGAGAAAGAAAAGGTTGAAGAATTAATTAAAGATAAAACAATCAAAAGCAAACAAGAAGGTGGAAGAATTTATATTGAAGCCAGCACAGGAACATCTGCATTGATTAAAAAAGTAGAGAATAGACTCGTATCACTTGATATGAGCGGAAATGCTCTTGATCCGGTTTTTGTTGAAAAAACAATAGCTACAATCTTGGGATTACATGACAAAGTAATTAGCTCCAAAGATGAAACAATTTCTGCATTTAAAAGTGAAAACAGTTTTTTAAAAGAAGCATTAGTCTCTATGCAAGAAATTTATGATGATGACAAAAAAACTATTGAACTTTTGCGCCAACAATTACAAAAAACACAAGAAGAAGTTGAATTTGTAAAACGAAAATATAAACTTATGTGGGGGAGAGTAAGTAATAGTGCCACTTAAACAAAAGGTTGAAATTTTAAGACTATTAACTGTTCTCTTTTTGTGTCTTTGATTCCATAATTACAAAAAATTTCTATTAATTTTCCTCCTCTCTTTTATATCTCATTTTTTAATATTTTGAGTGTTAATTTTGCCGCTTCTTGTTGTGCATTCTTTTTACTATTACCTTTTGCCGTTGCATAAAACTTGTCTTGTATTTTTACTTGCATAACAAAATATTTATTATGATCTGGTCCTTCTTGACTTATCAACTCATAGGTTGGAATACAAGCAAAAACCTCTTGAGTATATTCTTGCAAAGCAGATTTATAATCTTGCAATAAAGAATCTTCATTAATATGAAATTCATTTTCCATTAACGGATAAAAAACTTTTTTGACTTCAAGAAGTCCAGATTCTAGATATATTACTGCCATAACCGCCTCAAGTGCATTACTCAAGATACTGGGTTTTAACCTTCCTCCATTATTTTCTTCTGACACAGAAAGATTTAAATAATTACCAAGTTTAATTGCATTTGCAAGTTTACAAAAAGAAACTTCATTAACAAGAGAAGCACGCATTTTTGAAAGTGAACCTTCTTTTTTATTTTTAAATTTCATAAAGAGAAACTCTGCTACGACAATATCCAACACAGCATCACCCAAGAATTCCAATCGTTCATTATTATAAGGTTTTTTAAATGACTTGTGCGTCAGTGCTTCTGTCAATAATTCTCTATCTTTAAATATATAGTTCAAGTCCTCTTCTAAAAACTTTATATGTTGTGCCTGTTGCAAAATAATACCTTTTCAAAAATAGTATTTTATATTTTACCAAAAAACTATGAAATTATTTTTATATTATTAAGTCGTATATTAAAATCATATATAATTTTATTATTACATTTTTATAAAGGCTATAATATGCAAATGCAAATTCAAGAACAGCATAAAAGAAGAGTTTTAATAAAATTTTCAGGTGAAGCTCTAGCAGGTAAAGGTGGATTTGGAATTGATTTAGAAATATTAAAATTTATCGCACAAGAAATCAAAAATCTTTATGAACAAAACTTAGAAATAGGTATCGTTGTTGGCGGAGGAAATATTATTCGCGGTGTAACTGCAGCACAGGGAGGATTAATCAAACGCACAAGTGGAGATTATATGGGAATGTTAGCAACCGTGATCAATGCTGTTGCATTGCAAGAAGCATTAGAAACATTAGGGCTTGATGTGCGTGTGCAAAGCGGTATTGATATTACTGAAGTTTGTGAAAGTTATATTCATAGACGAGCAATTCGACATTTAGAAAAAGGAAGGATAGTAATCTTTGGGGCTGGAACGGGTAATCCATATTTTACTACCGACACGGCAGCAACATTGCGTGCAATCGAGATTGAAGCAGAATTAATTGTGAAAGCAACAAAAGTAAATGGTGTATATAATAAAGACCCCAACAAATTTCCTGACGCCAAGCTCTTATCATTAATTAGCTATGATCAAGCATTGCACGATCATATTAAAGTTATGGATGATACAGCAATTGCACTTGCAAAAGATAATTGTTTGCCAATTCTTGTGTGTAATATGTTTAAGACCGGGAATCTAATAGATGTTATAGTACATCAAAAAGGTAAATTTTCATTGGTAAAATAAATTTCGAATAATCACAATTAAGATATAAAATATTACCTTTACCACAAATCACATTCTATATTTAGAAAAACATAAGAATCTAAAAATTTTTGATAAGAATTTTAAATAAGATTCTATAAAAACTACCTACAAAACTATTTGAGAATATTCTCACATAGAATTTCATTACCATTATAACCAAATTCACATGCTTGAATAAAATATTGTTGTGCTTGTTTTAAATTATTATCCTGTTTTTGCAGATTCCCAAGTTTTACACATGCAAGAGGGGATACATATTTTTCAAATCCAAGCCCAAAACTTTTATCCTCATATGTTTCAACATTTGCTACATCGCTCCCCAATGGCTCATCGCTTTCAGATGAAACACCAGTATATGAAAATGAAATTGTTGGATTCTGTGCTGAATGTATATCTAGCGGACATGCAACTTGATATAAATCTTTTGCCCTACCAAAATCTCTATATACGCCAAGTCCATACTCAAACATTCTTGCTAATCCATAATACCCACGAGCAGAATGCGAAACAGAATAAATCCTAGACGCATTGAGATAATTCTGTCTAACACCCAATCCATCTTCATACATAACACCCAAATAATAATAATCACTAGGAACCCCATACTTATAAATTAACTTATAAGTATCTAATAACTTCACATACTCTTTCGTATAAAAATATGCCATAGTAATAAGGTTGAGAGGTTCTATATCATTTTTTGCATTAAAGCTCTCCAAAGCCCAAATTGCTTCAGCATACTCCTGATTATTAAGAGCATATTTCGCAACTTCTATACAAATGGATTTCACTTTCTCTTTTTCTATATACTTACAAATTCCTTTATAAAATTCCATATTTTTTGAATCTTGTGATTGTAAATTTTTCATATTCTGTATTTGTGCTAACCCCAATGAATATGCACGCTTACATGCTTGTGCAACATCATACCGACAAGCTCGAATATAAAGCTGATTGCTCAACAAAGAAATTGCATGAGAATCTAATTCTTTGTTTGGGAAATTCGAAAGAGAAGAATTGGGTAACATTGCACTGTCGAAACGAATATTTTCTATATCCAACTTAATCTTCCCCTTATAATAAGAATCTTGCAATAACTCAAGCGTACTAGCAACTTGATAGCATGAGTTATAATTACCCATGAAACATTCTTGTGCAATATCTTTAAAAACTACTTGAATATCGCATGCTGATTCCAAACCCATCTCACATGCTTTACGATAATAAATCAATGATTTAGCATAATCAAGAAATTCATTTTCTTCCATCGTTTGAGTTTTATGTGAATAAATTGTATCTTGAGAATAGATATTAGCAAGAGCAAAATATGCATCCTCTTTATGTGGTTGATTATTCATCAGAATCTTATCATATATCTCTATTGCCTTGTTTATATCTTGTGGAAGCAAATCTCCGCGAAAATATGCTTGAGCAACCTTATTGCAACTTTTTACAGAAATATTTTCTCCCTCACATGCTTTTATATGCCATTGTATCGTATCTTTAGGATTTCCTTTATATTTCTCATATAAATTCCCCAAACGTCCGCAAGCACTACCACCATATTTAGCACTCAAACAAGCATAGCGATAAGATTCTATGGCTTTTTGTATATCTTGCTTCACATATTTACCTTCTTCATAACCAATTCCTGCATATTCACATACACCCCCATCACTTTGATTTTTTATACTCCAATTACATGCTCGTTGTGAAAAACTAAGAGATTTTTTAAGATCTTTTGCAACCCTCTTACCATCACGATATATATCTGCAAGCTCTGTGCAAGCTTCTATTACACCTCCTCTACACATTCTTTGTAAAAGCTTTATATACCGCTTCGTTTCTTGAAATAAGGGCAAGGAACGCAAAGCATAGCAACTCTGTAAATCACCACTATCACATGCAAGAGAAAGAAATTCAACTTTATTGCTTCCCTCAACATTACGACATGCTGTCATATTGTTTTTAAGTAAACATTCCTTTGCATTTTTATGTTGAAATATCGTATTTTCACAATGTTTCTTATCAAGTTTGCAAACTTTTTGCAACAAGTGTGCTGATTTTACAAAATCACTTTTATCCTCATGCCCTTGCTTATGTGATCCCGTGTAGTATCCTTGCGTATAATAAAGCATGGCACGCCAACATGATAAAGAATCGTTTTCTTCACATTTACGCTCTAAATCAGCAATATTTTCTGCAATTTCTTGTTGATAATTAGGATAAACATCAAGCAAATCGCAAGCACTTTCATTTTCAAGCATACATTTTCTTGTAGAAATATCCAATGCGAGATCAAATAATCTCTTTGCTTTGGGTCGATTCTGTGCTGTTGCAATCCCATATTCACTAAAATAACTCAAAAGCACACACGCTTGAACATTATCATTATAGTAACATGCGGTTTCTAAAAGTGGTATAGATTGCTCTTGATAGTGTAAAACTTTCTGTGCATTTTGCACAACAGAAAAAATCTGTAAGGTTGAATTTGAAAAAATTGATTCAGAATTACTTCTTTCTTTATTGGCAACATTCAACCCTTGAGAATTTACTAACTTTTGTGAAAAAACTTGCTTTGATTGTATTGTTTTATTTTTTGAGGAATCTGTATTGTCTTTCATAGCATTTGTCATTTGCGAAATATGTAAGGCGGTTTTCTCATCCCCATACATGTTCGCAAGCATAAGACATGCTTGAAAATCTTTTGCACAAGCTTTATCAAGCATATTAATCACTTTTTCTTGATAGAGTGCAAAATTCTTTGTATCTTTCAAGTCCTTTGCTTGCCACATAAGAGCAAGACAAGATTTTGAATAACCCTGATTGCATTCATTAATAAGATTTTGGCTATATCCATACAAACTAATTATCGAAAAGACAAACAAACAAATTAATTTTTTTTTCATTTCTATTCCTCGTTGTATTATGGATTCAATAAAGGGTCTAAAATTTCTTTATAGCAGTATTCGTTATTATCTTTACAAGCTATGGCAAAATATTTAATGGCTTTAACTTTATCTTTTTTGACACCTTTTGCATTTGCATAAGCACTTCCTACAATACCACATACAGCAAGATTATCCTCATGTTCATCAATAGCTTTTTGACACACCTTTAGAGATTCCTCAAAATATAATTCTATATCCGATTCTGCACTCATGAACTTTTTGCGAAAATCTTGTGCTTTTTTACATTTCGTATCAAAATCTAAAGAGCAAATCTTACCTAAAAGTGTATAAACATGCTCCTTGTCATTCTTGTTAGAATCAATTGAAATATTCTGCATAAGAATGCCTACTAATTTCTTACAAGATTCTATATGATCAAGATTGCAAGTTTGTTGATAAATTGCAATCAAGTCCCTTGTGTCCTGGTTATTATTGGGATTTTCACTAAGTGTAAGGCAGGCTTCTATGATATTTTTTTTACATGCAAGATTTAAAAAATACTCGGCTTTTATTTGATTTGATAGGATACCGTATCCTTCATAATAAGCTCTTCCAAGCAAATAACATGCTTCATAATCCTTTTGACTACATTGTTGATGCCATAAGACAAAATTCCCTTTAGAATCTGCAAGTTTAGAATGCACCATATTATTATAACCCACAGCATAGCTTTGATATGCAAAAAAGCAAAGATAAATAATACCCAACAGCAGAATCCGCATACTTCTTAATAAAAAACATTGTTCTTTATAACATAATTTCCAACGATAAAAGGGGGAAATTACACTCAAAGCTTTATGCTGCATAGTAATCCTTTCTGACTAAAATTGGATATTATAACCCATAAACTTCAAAGATTCTAAATAAATTCAATGAAAAAGAGATAAAACTGGGTTCTCAAATATTCAAATATATGGTTACTATAATTCTTTATATATACATTATATATACATTTGCGATTTTATGATACAATAAAACTTAGTATTTTGCCATACGAAAGATAAAAATCTGTAAAAATTTGATACAATAACAGAATCTTTACTACATAAAAGAGGAAACTATGCCTAACAATAAATCACAATATTCTAACGAATATGATTATGAAACAATAAATGAAATAGAAGTGGCATTACCAAAAATGCAAGAAATAATAATTTTTAATGATGACTATACTTCGATGCAATTTGTTATTGCATTGCTTATGGAGATTTTTGACAAAAATGAAATCGATGCACAAACCATTACCCAATTTGTTCATAACACAGGTGAAGGAAGTTGCGGAATCTACCCATACGATATTGCTGAACTAAAATATATAATGGCAATTAATTTTATACAAGATAATAAAATGCCACTGAGAATTGATAAACGAGATGTTTTATAAGAGGCGTAGTATAAAATAACAAATATATTATACATAAAATGAAATTGTGTAACCAGATACAAGACTAATTTACACTATATTAATAAAGAAAGCAGAACTACCATGAGTAAAATTGATGAAAATTTAGGTGGAATTTTTGAAAAAGCCTTTAATCTTGTTGAAGACATGCATCATAATATCATGACGATTGAGCATGTTTTTTACACACTATTACGCAATCCCGCAGGGAATGAATTAGTGAGTGCAACAGGTGCAAATGTAATACATCTTACGGAATCTATTATGGATTATTTAGAACGATATATTCCCAAAACAAAAATACCGAAACAAATCGGAAATACGGATGCATTAAGAACTCCAAACCAAACACCCGCTTTTACGCGTGTATTTGATCAAATGATTACACATGCAAGATTAGCACATAAAACAAGTATAGGGATTGGAGATTTTTTTGTAGCTCTCATGCATGAGGAATCATGCTATTCAGCAAGGTTGCTCAATGGACAAGGTATTAGCGTGAGTGAAGTATTACGAGTGGTTGTGGATTTTGATTATCATGAGAATAATAAAACAACAAAGATAAAAGATTCTGCAAATCAGCTTGAAAAATATGCAAAAAACCTTAACAAGCTTGCAATAGAAGGTAAAATTGATCCCCTCATTGGTAGAGATCATGAAATTAATCAAATTTCGCAGGTCCTCTGCCGTCGTAAAAAGAATAATCCAATCCTACTTGGTGAAGCTGGTGTTGGTAAAAGTGCTATTGTAGAAGGTTTAGCATTGCGTATTGTGCAAGGCAATGTTCCAAAAAAGTTACTTGATAATGTCATTTATTCAGTCGATATTAGCTCTGTTATTGCTGGAACAAAATATCGTGGTGAATTTGAAACGCGTATCAAAAAAATTCTTGCGGAAATTGAAAAAGATAAGAATACAATTATCTTTTTTGATGAGATTCACATGATTGTCGGAGCAGGACAATCTCATGGTGGAGGAATGGACTTCTCAAATCTCTTAAAACCGATGCTTGGCACAGGAAAACTTCGTTGTATAGGAGCAACAACAACAAGTGAATATAAAACTTCTTTCGATAAAGATAAAGCATTAGCAAGAAGATTTACACAGATTCAAATTGATGAACCAAACGAAGAGGAGTGCTTACAGATTCTACAAAAAATTGCTCCCCTTTATGAAAAATTCCATAATGTAACCTACGATCTGAATGCAATCAAAGCTTGCGTAACACTCTCAAGTAAATATATTACAGAGAAACATCTTCCTGATAAAGCTATTGACTTACTTGATGAGGCAGGAGCAAAAGCACAACTTAATGAGTATGGAAATAAAACTACAAAAGAATCACAACAAGAAATAGATCAAAATGCTATAATACCACATAGCCCATCAGAATCAAATTCTCAAAATACTTCATCTTCTCCTCATTCTTTGGAAGAAAAAAGTGAAAATCAAAACATAGAAAATATCCAACTTGCTTCCCACAAAATCATTACACAACATCATATTGAACTCTTAATGTCAGATATTACAAATATCCCAAAATCTACAATTAATGCAAACGAAAGTATGTTATTAAAAAATTTAGAATATTCTCTTAAAAAGCGTATATTCTCACAAGATAAAGCTATTGAAAAGATTGTTGAAAAAATAAAAATAAACAAAGCGGGATTAAGTGAGCTTAATCGTCCAATTGCAAGTTTTCTTTTTACTGGTCCTTCTGGTGTAGGCAAAACAGAGTTAAGCAAAGAATTGGCAAAGATTCTGGGTATCAAATTTGAACGCATTGATATGAGTGAATACGCAGAATCTCATAGTATTAGTAAATTAATTGGATCTCCTGCTGGTTATGTGGGATATGAAGAAGGTGGGTTGTTAATCAATAAAATTCGATCTCACTCACATTGTGTTTTATTACTTGATGAAATTGAAAAAGCACATAATGATGTATATAATATTTTATTGCAAATTATGGACTCTGCCATTTTAACAGATAATCAAAACAATAAGGCTGATTTTAAAAATGTCATTTTAATTATGACAAGCAATGCAGGAAGTAAAGAAGGCAATTCCGTGGGATTTTTTGACACAACAATTAATCGTTCTGATAGAGCACTTAAGGATACTTTCAGTCCAGAGTTTAGAAGCAGACTTGATGCAGTAATTACTTTTATGCCTCTTACAATAAATGATTTACAAAAAATTGCCCAAAAATATATTGCAGATTTGAATGCCAACCTACAAGAAAAAAATATTATACTAAAACTTACACAAAAGGCAGCAAAATTTATTGCACAACAATCCATCAATACCGAACTTGGTGCAAGAGAAACAAAGAGGCTTATCGACACATCAATCAAACTGCCATTAAGCAATGAAATTTTATTTGGTGATTTACGCAAAGGAGGAATGGCAAATATTATAATAAAAAAAGATTCTATTACCTTAGAAGTAGTCAAAGAAAAAACAATATAAAAATATAAACTTGAGATTTAATAATGCTATGTAATAATTCTATTTTTACTAAATATTACTACATTATTTATAAAAATTTTATATGAATAGTTCAATGATTATAACCACATTGAATTGGTAAAAAAGAATCATTAAATATCTAAAATCATAGATAAAAACTACAATTTAGTTTATTTGAATCTGCTATACTGCTAACATTAATCAAAATAGTTATAAGGATGAATATGCAAGTTTTGGATAAGAATTTTCAAATCATTGGTGGCATTGGTGTATGTTGTTTTCCAGAACATGGAGAAGATATGCTACAAAAATGCACAAACCATGTGCGATTGCATGGTATTTTACCTCAAGTTGTTTATTTAAAATCTGAAACTCCAAGTGATAAGAAATGGCTTGGTGGTAATACTGAAAAATTTTATTATAATGGAAGGAACATTGTAGAAGTAGATGAAAACGATTTAATGTAATTTTGTCCTGATATAATATTTATATAACCCTATGTAATTTTTAATGATGTATAAAAATTACATAGTAAAATGGTTATTAAGGAAAAATAAAATCCTTGATTTATAAATAATTAATCCTATTCAATAGGAAATAAAAAAATAACCAGAAATTAGTTAGCTAAAAATTCATTCTTAAAAGCAACATAGCGAGTTGCAGAATTTGCTATCTCTTCTATCTCTTCAGGTTTTAACTCACGAATAAACTTTGCAGGATTCCCAAGTATCAATGACTTTGGAGGGAATTTTTTACCTTTTGTTACAACAGCACCAGCACCAACAATAGAATCTCTTCCAATCTCTGCTCCATCCATAATAATACTTCCCATACCAATTAAGCAATTATCATGAATATGACATGCATGAATAATGCAACTATGACCAATTGTTACATTCTCGCCAATAATTGTTGGATAACCACTATCTGGATTTCCTGCCTCTCTATGCCATACATGCACCATGCTTAGATCTTGGATATTAGTATTTTTCCCAATCCTAATATAATTAACATCACCACGCAAAACACAATTATACCAAATCGATACATCATCATCAAGAAAAACCTCACCAATTACTTTTGCACCTTCACACAGCAACACATTTTTACCAATCTCTGGGGTATGATTTTTAAATTTAATTAACATATTTTCTCCTTATGTAATTCGACATATCTATTATACCATAATCTCTGATAACATAAATATCACTTTCTATTCACAATCTTTATAAAAGCAATGATAAAGGTTGAAAAGCTTTAGAAATATCTATATGACAATATCCATTTGGATTTTTTTCAAGATATTTTTGATGATATGATTCTGCTAGATAAAAATTCTCTAATTCTAAAACCTCAACAACAATTCTACAATCATAGTATGGTTGTATAAAATTTGTAATAAAATCATTTATTTCTTGCAATCCAGCAGAATCTTGCAAGTAAATTCCACTTCTATATTGCGTGCCAATATCATTCCCTTGCTTATTAAGTGTTGTTGGGTTAATAATTGAGAAGAAGCGTGATAAGATACAATCAGGAAGTTGTGTTATTCCATAGAAGTTATAGAGATATTCTTGCGAATCTACTTCAATTTGTGTTCCACTTTTTACTGCATCTCTCTTTTTTTGATTCTCATAATTTTCTTGAATATTCTTACTTTTTGCACCTATTTCGGAACAAAGCCCAATCAATGTATCCTCATACACAATTTCAATTACTTCTGCTGCATTTGTTATTCCAGAACACACTTGCTGATAACTTGGATTGCTAATATGTGAATTTGCATATCCCACACGAGTAGAAATAATACCTTGCAATAAATCAAAATAACCTTGCATACCCCAAAAACAACCACCTGCCAAATATACTATCTGTTTCATACTTATCCTTTACTCTTATTACCATAATTTCCCATTTACACTCTATCTTTTCATAATACAATAATAAATTTGCAAAATAACCCTATATTCTCCCTTGCTCATCTTTTAATTTGAAAACAGACTTCATTAAAATCCTTTAAACATCTTACAAAAATCTTTTCTAAGGATTCTATATCACTCAAAGACACACATTCATTAACTGCATGGATTCTATCATTGCAGACGCCAATCTCTACAACTTCTATCCCATATTCACTAAAAAATCTTGCATCACTTGTTCCACCACTTGTGCTAAGTTTAGGCATAATATTAATTTCTTTATATACACTCCCTTGTAATATTTCTATCAAATTAGAATCTGTTGTTAAGAAACTTTTGGAGCTTTGTTGTAACTCTAAATGATAAGGCAAACCATGCAAAACGACATCAATATAATCACGCACATTCTCCAAAGTAGTGCATGTAGAATTTCTTACATTAAACATGATTTTAAGATGGCTTGGTGTTACATTTGTTGTTTCAATTCCCCCACGAATATCTGTAATTACAAGTTTTGAGGGGCTAAAGAAATTGTCTCCACAATCCAAATCATGCCCAGCAAGTTTTCCCAATCTCTCACCCAACATTTCAACAGGATTGTCGCATTTCTCTGGGTATGCAACATGCCCTTGCTTCCCATCAATATAGATTACACCATTAATTGAGCCACGACGACCAACTTTAATTACATCTCCTGCATACATATCGCTTGTTGGTTCTGCCACAATTACATGTGTTGGCAACATATTCTTTTTCTTAAGAAATTCAAGCATATGTTTTGTGCCATAAATACCAGGACCTTCCTCATCACTTGTGAGCAGTATTGAATAAATTGCATTCTGCGTAAATAATTTAGGAGTTATAGATTGTTGTGGATTGTGATTCTTATTGTATATAGGGGATGATGAAGGATTGTGTTCAAAAAATATTTGTAATGCGGAAAGGAAACACGCTACTCCACCTTTCATGTCTTGCGCCCCTCTTCCATAAAGATGACCATCAAATAAAGTAGGCATAAATGGGGGGAATATCCATTGTCCTTTTTTTTCATTTTGCTCTGCTGTATTTATAGGAAATTGTATATTTGAATAATCTAACTTCTTTGCTTGTTCTAATACCATTTGTTTCCATTTTTCTTCTCGATCAAATGGTGCAATCGCATTTCCTCCTGGTGGCACAACATCTATATGTCCAGCAAAACAAAAATGCTGGAATGTTTGAAATGCAAAAGATTCTTCGCAACCATCTGGAATACTATATAAGAAAAGATTTTTCACTCCATTTTGCTCTGCACTGATGACTTTAAAATGGGGCAGTAACATTTTAATATATTCATACACATCACACTCGTTTGGAGTAATTGTTGGATACCAAATAAGATTATATAAAATAGATAATGCCCTTGTCATTGCTTCTTACCTTATTTCAAATTTATTTTCTATAATAATTAAAAACATGGTTGATAAAATACCATAAAAAGTTTGAAGAATGCAATATGAATACATAATTTATCTAAATTCTATCAACAATATTTATATAAAGTCATAAAATATATATATTTTTACGATACAATACCAGCTTTAACTATAAAGTTTTGACCCTTTCATCTAGTGGCCAAGGATACCACCCTTTCACGGTGGAAACGAAAGTTCAAATCTTTCAAGGGTCGCCATATTTATTTTTATCAAAAAATTTTATGAAAAAACAATAAAAACATAATTTTTTATTATAGATATCGCAACTTATTTCTCTTCAATCTTAATAAAATTTATAGAATAGAAAATATACTTTTACTGTAAACAAAAATATTTTAAATCTTTTTAATTTTCTTGATTAGATTAATACAAAATTAATTCTAACTTACTATAATCTTACTTCGTATTTTGATAAAATTAAATTTTACCTTACAAATACGAAATATTAATTTTTAATTCAATGAGGTTAGTATGACAATTGAAAATTTCGAAAATCAACTTAGAATATTGAAACTTAAGAAAAAAGAGTTTGCTGCAATGGTGAATGCTGGTTATACTGGTGTTGTAGGTTGGAATACTCGAGGGTCTACCCCGGAGTGGGTAGATAGTTGGCTAACTAATTATGCTAAAGCAAAAAAGTATGATGAAATTCGCAGAATCATCGAAGACAAACTTATTGCAGATGATAGGGAAGCTGATAAAGCACAAATCTATGGTGGTATGAATATATAATGTTAGAATAACTTTGATTGTTTATATGCTCATTTTACTCGTGTAGATGTTATCTTTGTTTACATCGAAAAGACATTTATTGCATTCTTTTGAAAATCTAGGATTTTTACAAATAAAATCTTATTGCTACAAGTTTATTGCATAAGTATAAAATTTAGGTATCTATATAATAAACTTTCACACAAAAATTTATATGTGTTATAAATCTCAATGTTACTTTCCTGTGCGATTCTGTGAAGTGATTTTTACTTCTAGAGAATCCTCATCATTTCCCATATACCCCACATTATAATAAATAATATATTGCGGAGACTTATCACCTTTTTTATCTTTCCAACCATGTCCAAAGTCTTCTAATACCTCTGTATAATAATTTGCCACACATCTTCTTGATCCTGTTTTGGAATCTCTTCCTTGAGCACGTATCTGGCTGATATGTGCAGTAAGTTTTGATATAACAAAATCTTGTGTTTCCTGCCATAGATTCATGAATCGTGTTTGAGCTTCTCGTCCTCGCACTCTCCCTTCTTCTTGCGAACGTATAAGTGCATGATATTCAAAACTAGCTTTTGCAATTTGCTCATGAACCACTAAGGCATCACATAAAGGAGGCTCTTTCACACTTTCTTTCATTGACTGCTGTTTTTTCATTTGAGCATGAAATGTTGCATAATCACTATTTGACTGTTGAATACTCTCGGCAATAATTCCAATTGTTGGTTTATCATTTTTACACGAAACACGATATACGACACTATATATAGGAGACTTATCGCCTTTTTTATCTTTCCAACCATGTCCAAAGTCTTCTAATACCTCTGTATAATAACTTGCATTGCAAGTTCTTTGTTTTTTATCTGTGCTCAAACCATATTCCTTAATATTACTCACATGCGAAGTAAGTTTGGGTAATATGGTGCTACGTGTTTGTCCCCATAATCTTAAGAAATCTTGTTTCGCACGCTCTCCTCTTGCTACTCTTTCCTCTTCTGCACGCACAAGAGCATGAGATTGCAGACTTGCTGCCGCAAGACTCTTTGAAATATTTAAATTGTTGCACACAGGTGCAACTTCACACAGCCCATTCTCTTGTTCCTCTTTTTGAGCAATAACATTACGCACATAAGAATCTTGTTGTTTATCTGAATTATCAAGTCGATGTTTTGTTGTTTCTTTGTTTTTTTGTTTGTCGTCATAAGTATTCTGATATGTTGCCCTATCTTTAGTAGCTACGCGATTGTCTTGTTGAGAATCTTTACTACCACTAGATTCTGTTGCTCTATTAGCTTCTTTTTTTTTATTCTTTTGCTGATTAGAATCTTGTATTAGCTCTTGTTGTTTTTCTGTCTTAACAACTTGTGTAACTTGTTGTTTTTCCTCTTTTTTGTGTTCTCCATTTGTAGCTTTCATGCCTGAATGTCTATTACCTTGTTTTGGATTATTTTCTTTCTTATTGGAATCTTTTTTTATCTCATCTTGGCGTGGCACATCTCTCTTTTCTTGTTTTGTAGCATTAGTCTGTATTACTCCTTGCGAATCTACAATGTTTTGGTTGATATTCTTTTGAGAATACTGTCTCTCATTGTTGGTAGTTTGTTGTGATTTTGTTTCTTGTTTCTTAATATTTTGTTGAACATTTTCTCTATCTTTTTGTTCTTGCATAACAGAATCTTTTTTTAATTGATTCTCAATATTATTCTGCTGAGATTTTTGATTTTTAGATTCATCAAGAACAAGTTGTTGCGAATTAACTTCACTTTCATTTAATGCAACTTGTGTTGTAACATTATCGAATTGATTATCAGACACTGAAGAAGTTTCTTGTGTAGCTTCGGGCATAGGCAAACGCACATCTTGTGTATTATCTTGCGAACAACGATATACAATCAAACCCAATGCAATTGCAACAATAATTCCTCCTATAATTCCTGTAACTTTTTTATTCATAACTTAATCCTTTAATTTTGTATGAAATTGCATATTATACTTAACATATCCTATAATTATGCTGAAAAAAAATTACTTTTTTTGAAAAAAAATGAACATAGTAATATTATTTTGTTTATATTTATAGAAAAATCTTGAAATAAAAAATCATAAAAATATTTTCCAAATTATATCACAATTCCGAAATATAAAAAACACAATATTATTTATTTTATTTCTGCAAAATTTTTTCTTTATATAGAATGCCCACCAATTTGTTTCTCTAGTCTTTACATTTTGAATTGTTGCATAAATTATATTGTTGTCCATTATCTGTAATAAGCACTGTGATGCAAACTTTTCATTTTATCACTTTCACACTATGAGAAAATAGGGAATATAGAATCAAATCTTTAAGATTCTCTATCAATAAAAACCTAATGTAAAACTTATTTTACACTTCGTAACAATACTTGTATAATCAAAAAAACTCTTTTAATTTTCCTATTCACATTCTATTTATTTTACTTGATAAATTCTTATAATCAAAGTATTACAACAACTTATCTTGTAAAATGAATAATATCCCTCTATTTCATTATTCTACAGAATTAATAAAAATCTGGTATAATATAAAATTTTAAATTTAAAATAAAAACACTATTAAGCAAATAATCAAAGCTAAGGTAAAATTATGGAAAAAGTAATAGATATAGTGAGTGCGATTGCATCAGAAAATGGGTTACCAGAAAATTTAGTTTTAGAGGCAATTAAAGAATCTATGATAAAAATGGCTCAAAAAGAGATTAATGAGGATGCAAATTTCGTTGTTCTAGAGGATTCTGATACAAAAGACCTACGACTTGCACAAAAAATGATTGTATGTGACGATAAAGATTTTGACAATACTATGGAATCTACACATATTTCACTCACTGAAGCAAGCAAACTTGTTGAAAGTGTAAATATTGGTGATGAGCTTGAATATCAAATTGATTTAGAAAGCATGAATAGAAATGCAGTCAATAGTATTTTTTATGAAATTAATTTTCAAATCCAACGACTCAATGAGCAAGAAATACTTCGTAGAATTGAAAAAAACATTAATCATATTATTATTGGTATTGTTGTCAATATTGATAATGATGAGAATACTACACTAGAGTTTGACGATACTCGAGGTATATTACCACTTAAAAATCGGATTAAAGGAGAAAAATTCAAAATTGGACAATCAGTTCGATGCATTTTAAAATCTGCACGCATTACAAGAAATGGTTTAAAAATAGAACTCTCACGCACAACACCAAAAATGCTTGAGGAATTGCTTATGTTGGAAGTTCCAGAAATTAAAGATGGTGAAGTTATCATACAAAAAATTGCCAGAATCCCCGGAGAAAAAGCAAAAGTTGCACTTTTTACAAATAACCCAAAAATTGATCCCATTGGCTCTGCAGTAGGATCAAAAGGAGTAAGAATTAGTGCAGTAAGTAAAGAGTTGCATGGAGAAAGCATTGACTGCATTGAATATTCAAATGTTCCAGAAATTTTTATTGCAAAAGCTTTATCTCCAGCACAAATTCTCTCTGTAAAGATTCAAAAAGAATATGAGAATCAAGATATAGAATCTGAAAGTCAAGAAAAAAAGCCTTTGGCAATCGTGCAAATCATGCAATCACAAAAGCCAAAAGCCATTGGCAGGCATGGTGTTAATATCCGTTTGGCAAGTATGCTAACAGGATATGACTTTGAATTAAAAGAGGTAATAGAAAAAGAAGCAAAAGAACAGAAAGAAAATATGAATGATGGGGATTCTAGAGACGAGAAAAAGCTTGGTTTGGAAGCATTGGAATCCCTGTTTAAAGGAAACTCATAATGGCTCTACTCTCACTTCTTGAGATTAGCAAACACTATAATACAAAAATCCTTCTACAAGAAATTTCATTTAACATCAACGAACATGAAAAAATTGCAATCATTGGAAAAAATGGGTGTGGTAAAAGCACACTCTTAAAAATCATTGAGGGTAGTATTACACAGGATTTTGGACAAAGAATTGTAAAAAATAATCTTGAGATTCTTTCTCTTCCACAAAACATTACTTTTTCTCCAAAACTTAGTGTTAAAGAAGTCCTAGAATCCCAACTCTATAATTTACAAACAGCACACAAACGATTGCAGGAAATAGCCCATATTCCAAATTTTACAGATAGTAAAGTACTAAGTCAAGAATACAATACACTTAATGATTATATTGATAGACATGATGGTTGGGATTTAGAATCTAAAATAAATCTCATTATGCAGCACTTTGAATTAGAATCTTTTGCCAATCGCCTTGCAATTTCACTAAGTGGTGGGGAGCAAAAACGCATAGCACTTACTAGCCTACTTCTTAAAAGTGCAGATATTTTATTACTTGATGAACCAACAAATCACCTTGATGTTGAAATGGTAGAATTTTTAGAAAACTATCTCAAACAAATGAAAGCTAGCATTATCTTCATTAGTCATGATAGATATTTTATTGAGAATATCGCAACGAGAATTATTGAGCTTGATAACGCCAAATTACATAGTTTTGAAGGTGGATACCTCTCTTATTTGCAAACAAAACGACAGATGTTAGAAAATTTAGAAAAAGAAAATGAATTATTAAAAAAGATTCTAAAAACAGAGGAAAAATGGTTGCAACGAGGTGTCCAGGCACGCAGAAAGAGAAATGAAGGCAGAAAAGCAAGAGTATTGGAGCTTAAAGCAAAAGTGAAATCCATACCATCTCTTGTCCGCAATATCCACCAAACACTTGAAAAAACATTGCATGATTTACCAAAAGATTCTATAAAAAATACCCGTAAAATGCTCTTTGAAATGAATGATTTTCATCTTTCTATACAGAATAAAAAATTAATCACTAACCTTAATATTCGTATTATGCAACAAGAAAAATTAGCGATTGTTGGTAAAAATGGAAGTGGAAAAACCACTTTTCTTTCATATCTTCTTCATACAAATAAAGCAGACCTAGAATCTAAAAATACCTCTTATAGTGGTATCTTCAAAAAAGGTGACATAACAATTGGTTACTTCGACCAGCATAAAAAAATGCTTGATGATTCAAAAACACTTATTGAAACTTTTTGCCCAAATGGTGGAGATAGGGTAAGTGTACGTGGAAAAAATATCCATGTATATGGGTATTTAAAAAGTTTTTTGTTTCCACAAGAAGATTTAGAGAAAAAAATCGGTTTATTGAGTGGTGGTGAAAAATCACGCGTGGCACTTGCTTTACTTTTTTCAAAACAATACGATTGTTTAATCTTAGATGAACCAACAAACGACCTTGATATTGCGACAATGAATATTTTAGAAGACTATTTGCAACATTCTGAATGTGCGATTATTTTCGTGAGTCATGATAGATATTTTGTTGATAAAATTGCCCAAAGACTTTTAATACTAGGACAATCTCTAGAAATTTCAGATTCTGTAAATAAAAAAATACAACAAGAAAAACTACAAAATTATCTTATCACTTATGCAAAATATAGTGAATTTCTTGAGATACAAAATGAGATAAAAGAGCTACAATCTTTCCAAAATATTCGACAAGATTCTAATAATAGTCTTACCACACAAAATATACTATCTCATACTGATAAAAAAGATTCTAATACACCAAGCAAAAATCCACAGAAAAAAAAATTAAGTTATAAAGATAAAATAGAATATGATGACTTAGAAGAACAAATACAAAATCTTGAAATGCAAATTTGTGAATTAGAACGACGTCTCTCAATACCAAGTGAATATGAAAAATATGGAATCCAAACATTAAGCCAAGAACTCGAAGAGACAAAAACAAATCTTGAAAAAAAATGGCAACGTTATGAAGAGTTAAGTATAAAACTTGAAAGTTAGAATCTCATAAACTTAATGGGTTGCAAATAATGCTCATTGGACTTATATCTTAAATCTTTACAATTTACTAACTTAATCTAATATTTTTATTTTTTTATAAATATTTTGGAATTACTTTACTCATATTGTGATAAATATTATATTTCGATATTGTGGTTAAAATCAGATTTATATCCATTATAAGCCAATAATATTATACAATAGTTGGTTTTAAGCTCCTTTTAAGTAAAACATAATTACAATTTTAGAATCAAGGCAAGATTAAGATACTATCAATAAACTTCAACCAAAAATTACACATACATACAATAATTTATAGAATCTTAGTCATTTTAATCAATAAAACAAGGAATAAAATGGAACAGCAACTTATGTCCCTAGCAATTCAAACCTACAAAATTACCCTCTTTTTGTCTCTGCCTGTTTTGCTTGTGGCACTAATCATAGGGCTTTTAATTAGTATTTTTCAAGCGACAACACAAAT
Organism: Helicobacter didelphidarum; assembly: GCF_003364195.1. GTDB lineage: Bacteria > Campylobacterota > Campylobacteria > Campylobacterales > Helicobacteraceae > Helicobacter_A > Helicobacter_A didelphidarum. The sequence goes on from NZ_NXLQ01000002.1 coordinate 103,918, forward strand.
CAATGAAATGACTTTGGCTTTTGTTCCAAAGATTCTCGCAGTTGTTGCAATGATTATTTTTACAATGCCATGGATGCTCAATATGCTCATGGATTTTACAAAAATGGTTATAAACATGATCCCAACAATCATTTCATAAGTTTCTTATTGAAACTTTTTAATAATGTAATTAAAAAGCATATTTATGTATGAAGCAATAATTGATTTTTCAAAATATTCAAGCATTAAAATCGGTGGGCTAACTCATGTAAAAATATTTGATATTGGAGATTTTGGTGGATATTTTAAAGAATATACTCACAAAAATGAATTTAACAATCATCTTATGTTACCATTATTCACTCAGCTTAATCATAACACACATCAAACCACAAAATACACACCATTAGATACATTAGAGAATCCAGTCCCACACAATACCATCTCATCAAATATAAAACAAACAAATACAATATTTTTATCTAATAAAACCATTACATTTGACACAACCTTACAATCAAATAAAACATCATATATTAATTTTAATTCTCAAGAATTTCATATTATCGGGAAAGCAAATAATCTTCTTGTATCACCACAAGCACAAAATCTTGCATTACTTGGTAAAAGTTTTAATTATATTTCAATACTCCCTGATTGCATCGAAATGGGGGCTAGTGTAGGAAGTTTGCAAGCATTTTTATTTTTCAAGCAACATAATTTATTGGGACTTGAATTCATCAAGAATCTTCCTGGCAATATTGGTGCACTCTGCAATATGAATGCTGGAATGAAACAGTATGAAATGAGCAACATTCTCAAAAGTCTCAATATTAATGGGGAATGGATTGATATACAAAAAGCAAAATTACATTATCGCGGTAGAGATTCTCAAGGCATAATTCTTGCAGCAAGATTTGAAAAACAAACTGGCTTTCGCCATGAGTTGTTAGAAACTTTCTCTCAAATGAGAAAAACGCATCCAAAAGATCCTAGTTGTGGGAGTTGCTTTAAAAATCCCCCAAATGACTTTGCTGGGAGATTGCTAGAAAAAGCACAGATGAAAGGTTATAGTATCAATGGTGTTGCTTTCAGTCAGAAACATGCAAATTTTCTTGTCAATATTGGTATCAAAAATGGTACAAAACCAAGCTTTGAAGACGCATGTCATTTAATCAAGAAAGCAAAAGAAGCAGTCCATAATATAAGTGGTATCACGCTTGAATGTGAGGTGCAAATATGCAAATAGATTTAAGTGATGAAATGTCTTTTTTGTTCGATACAAAAGCCTTGCAAGATTGGGATCTTTTTAAAACACAAATCTTTCTGCCATTTATCTATCCAAAACTATTACAAAATTACAAACATTACAATGTTTTTAATCAAGAATCTCACAGTGTCACATTGCAAGAAAAAACCACGATAATATCAGATAAAAGACAAGATTCTCAAAAACAAATAATACAATTACATACCAAAGAAACACTAAATATTCCCATAAGGCAACAAACACAAAAAAACATAAAAGAAGAATTTTGTGCATATCTTGGGTTTTTAAGTGCATATATTTTCAAAGGTTTTGAAAAAAAAGCAAGAAAAGATGATATTTTCTTTGTTGAGTTGATTCTTGTAAATGATTGCAATATGCAACAAATTAACAAAGAATATATGCAAAAAGATTATCCTACTGATGTTTTAAGTTTTCCTCTTGAGATTTTTGAGATTCCAGAAAAGCAGTGTTTTGGTAGTATTGTTATGAATTTTGATGATGTCCAAAGAAAATCAGAAAGATTCAATCATAATCTCTATGCAGAAATCTCAATCTTATTTACACATGCTTTTTTACATCTTCTAGGATTTGATCATGAACAAGACAACGGAGAGCATAGAAAAAGTGAAAATTTCATTCTCCAATCTCTCAACTTACCAACAAGCTTAATTATAAGAAATTCATAAAATAAAAAATTTAAAGTTTTACTGCAAAACAAAAATATATTCATTACATTCTTGATCAACAAACACTTATTTTAGAAAACTATAACTACTTGTCCAATTACTTTAAAATCTTTACTTTTTATAATTTGCAACAGCATTTTCAAGAATCTTTTGAGCCTCATGTGCATCTTTAAAATCTGTAACTTTTACCCATTTTTCTGGCTCAAGCATTTTATAGGTTTCAAAGAAATTTTTAATTCTATCAAGTGTTAATTGTGGAAGATCCTTATAGGATTTAACATCTTTATAAGTTGGGTCAATTTTGTCTAAAGCAACAGCTAATAATTTCTCATCCATTCCACCTTCATCTTCCATAATTAATACACCAATTAAACGGCATTTAATCACACAACCAGCTTGCAAAGGGTATTCATTAAGCACTAAAATATCCATTGGATCATCATCATCAGCTAAAGTATCGGGGACAAAACCATAATTTGCAGGATAATATACTGCCGAACGCATAATTCTATCTACAACAACAGCACCAGAATCTTTATCAATTTCATATTTAATATCCGAACCAAATGGAATTTCAATTACAGCATTAATTTCATTTGGAATCTTACCTATACCAATTTTTGAAATATTCATACGAACTCCTATCTAATAAAGTAGAACAAAATTGTAACATATAATCATAAATAAAATATATGCTTTATATTACTAACTAAATGTAGAACTTTTATAACATAAGATAAAAATTTTTAGATATTATTACAAGATGTTTTTTATAAAAATATATTCTATACAAAGAATTAAAAGGTGAAAATATTTTGAAATATTTTAATGGCTTTGGAATGCAAAATGAATATGTTTTATTAAAATATTTTTTACAGAGTTTTAATCTACATATTAACCAATATGACATTATTGGATTTGATAGCGGAGCGATATTTGCCTTAAAATATGCACTCCAGCAAATCGAACAAGGGCAACGAGTAGGAAAAGTCATTTTACTTTCACCAAATCTTTTACCATTTCACATTGAATCTTATCAACAAGATAAAGCCTCTGCATTCCTACAAAATATTACAATTTCTTCCCCCATAACAAGAAATATTGACACCCAAAATAACAATTATATAAAGCCATTACATTCAACACAAGACTTAAATCAACAAAACTTTGAACAAGAAAGCTATATAAATAATAATTTGCAAAAAAAACCTTATAAGATTCTACAACCTATGCTTACACATGCACATTTCAATGAATTCTTTTTATATTATAAAAATAATCTTTCTTACTTAAAAATAAAAAATAAATTTATTACTATTTGTTTAAAAAATTATCAAAATAATAATAATTTATATATGAAAAATTTTTATGAATATTATGGATTAAAAGATTATGACAACCAACAAACACAAATCATACAAGATTCTACAATCCACAATCATATACCATTATTACAATCTCAACAATCCCTATGCAAAAAACAGAAAATATTATTTTTAGATAACAAACACCAATGTGGAATTTCTACACAGAGCGAAAATCTTTCTACTTTAAGGGATTTTTTAGAATATCGATGTCTAAATCTTGATAAAATCACAAAAAAATCAGTTTTTTTTGTAGCTTTTTTAACAGAAAATGATAGAATAATAAACTCAAAATTGGTAGCTGAATATTTATCGCAATTTGGTGTATGTATCATGTTAAAAAAATACAACCATTTTCTCATGCCAATACCATAAAAATAACATTTAAAATATATAAGACTAGAGGTTTCTCAATCAATGAAAAAGAGAGCATTCTCAGGAATCCAACCGACAGGAAAATTGCATTTAGGTAATTATCTTGGAGCAATTAAAAATTGGGTGAAAAATCAAGAGAGATATGAAAATATCTATTGTGTCGTAAATTCGCATGCAATCACTATTCAGAATAATCCAGAAGAACTGAAGCAAAAAACTTTCGAGCTTTTTGCGATGTTGCTTGCATCAGGCTTAGATTCCAATCATTCAAAACTCTTTATCCAAAGTCGCATTGATTATCATCCCGCACTTGCTTGGATACTGGATTGTAATATTCCCATGGGCGATATGAATCGCATGACGCAATTTAAAGATAAATCTAAGAAAAATCCAAAAAATATCAATGTTGGACTTTTTAATTATCCTGCACTTATGGCAGCAGATATTTTACTGTATCAAAGTGATTTTGTGCCTGTTGGTGAAGACCAAAAACAGCATTTAGAACTTACACGCGATGTTGCCATACGATTTAATGAAAAGTATGGTGAATGTTTTAAAATTCCTGAACCACTAATTCCTGAAGTTGGTGCAAGAATTATGTCGCTTGATGATCCTTACTCAAAAATGAGTAAATCAAATTCTTCAGAAAACGGCATCATTTATATGTTAGATTCTAAGGATATGATTATAAAAAAAATAAAACGAGCCACAACAGATAGTCTAAATGAAATTGCATTTGACAGAGAACGGGGAGGACTTTACAATTTATTATGTATTTATGAATGCTTAAGCAACAAATCAAGAAGTGAGATTGAGAAAAGCTTTCAAGGTTATGGTGATTTGAAAAATGCACTTGCCGAAGCAATCTTTGCAGAGCTAGAGCCAATTCAACAAGAATATACCAGACTTACTTCAGAAGGAGGATACATTCATGGATTAATGACACAAAATGAAGAATATATTAAAGATATTGCACGAACAACCTATGAAAAAGCAAAATCTTTAGTGGGCTTAATTTAATTTTGTTATTTATTGCAGGAGGTTACTTATGGATGATATTGTAAAAGAAGATATATCAACAATCATTGGACAAATTCAAGATTATTTAGATGAACTTGAAAGTCATTTTGAAAAATTAGAATCAAAGAGCGTTAAAAACTCTGAAGCTATTCACAATATGATTGAGGAAATGCGTTTAAACCTTGAGAATCTACAAGATTTCCAAGACAGTCATTGATATTATATTAGCCCTGTTAAATAGATCTTAAAATGCAAAAAGAACTATGAGCATTGCTAATCAATTGTAATTGGGATTCTATATAATATTTAGAAAATAAAAACCATGAAAATAACTATAATCTATAAAGAATTGTTATCATTGAGACACAAAGTTGCCGAATCGACTCTCTCAATAATTTAACCAAGTCTCTTCAAAATGTATCTATGTTTTCATGAGTTAATTTTAATATTTTAATTTCTATAAAAATGGATTGTTTAGATTTTAAATTTAATAGAATCTCTCACAAACACTACTTCTTAATTTTATATTTTTATGGTTTCAGCAATATTTTTGTATATTCTTTGAAAGAATAGTTTTTTATGTTTTAAATAACTTGAAATACAACAAAATATTTGATGAACAATTTTAATAGCAACATTATGATAATTTTGTATTAACCAAATATAGCAATAAGACATAAAAATTAGAAGGGATTGATAATGAAAAAACTCCAAAGAATAATAATATTCCTTACATTACTTTGTGCTATAAATAGCACAGTACGTGCAAATGCAGCATTTGAGCAAGTAGGCAATATTCTTACACTTGCACCATTTGGCATGTTAATTGTAAGTTTGGGTATGAAAGATTATGAGGGGGCATGGCAGCTTACTATAGCTTCTTTAGCAACACAAGGCACAATCGAAGTTATCAAAAAAGGTATGGAATATACATATAACAATGGTGGGGGGGATTCTCTATTGTTTGCCAAACGACCATGTTGTGCGGACTATAAAGGTATGCCAAGCGGACATTCAGGAGGTGCTTTTAGTGCCGCTGGATATGTATATTATCGATATGGCTGGAAACCCGCATTACCCATGATTGCCATTGGTGTCATCACTGCAGCTTCAAGAGTAACAGCGAGAAAGCATACAATCTTGCAAACCATTGTTGGAGGGGCAATTGCATGGGGGTGGGCGTATGTTTTCACAACAAAATACAAACCAAAATCTCGCTTTCTTATTACCCCTGAAGTAAGTCATGATAATCTTGGTGGTACTTTCTATGGAGTGAATGCTACTTATAGTTGGTAATTTTACTAATTATCCTAAATATATGATTATTAATTAGAACTTTACTGAAAATTTAGAAAACATAAATAGCACACAAATGACCATTTAAGATTCCATTTTTATATAAAAATAAAAATGGAGAGACCCAACAAAAAAATCTCTTGTTAATTCAATACAATAAATCGCAAAGATTCTAAAATGTGTTGATATTTTAAAAACTTTAAGGGCAATATCTATTGATATGCAATGATAATAATATTTATAAATTTTTAAAGTAATAATTATATTTTTAAATTCTAACTTATTTAAAGCTAATATTACATACACTATTCATGAAGTTGATAATAATTTTTCATATAAAATTTTTTTACTACATTATTAAAATATAAAATAAATTAAGTAAAACATAAAAAAGATTATAGTAAAATTTTAAATGATTTTACTATAAAAGGCAATATTGTGAAAATTAGTTTGTTATTTGGTGGAATAAGTTATGAACATGAAATTAGTATCGTAAGTGCTATTACACTTATCCAAAAACTAGGAAAAAAAGTGCAAATAGAAGCATGTATTTTCTTAGATTCTCAACATAATTTCTATTCCATTCATCTCGAAAATATGAAATCAAAATATTTTAGCACACAAGAATATAAAAAAGCAAAAAAGCTTGAGCTTGGCAATGGCGGATTCTACGAAACGGGTTTGCTTGGTAAAAAAAAGCCCGTTACTTCTAACCTCATCTTAAATCTTATTCATGGTGCAGATGGTGAAGATGGGGTTTTAGCAAGTTTATTTGATTTTTTTAACATTAATTTTATTGGTCCTAGACTAGAAGCAAGTGTATTAAGTTATAATAAATATTTAACAAAGATTTATGCAAAAGAATGTGGAGTAAATACACTACCTTTCACTATTTATCACAAAAAAGACACCATCCAAACACCATTTGAATATCCTATTATCATTAAACCAACTTGTTTGGGTAGCTCAATTGGTGTCAGTGTAGTAAATGATGAAAAAGAACTTGAATATGCGCTTGATTGTGCATATGAATTTTCTAACGAAGTAATTATTGAACCTTTTATTAAAGGTGTAAAAGAATATAATCTAGCAGGAGCAAAAATTAATAATGAGTTTGTTTTCTCAATTATTGAAGAGCCGGACAAAAAAGATCTTCTAAATTTTGAAGATAAATATCTTGATTTTTCTCGTACACAAGAAATTTTAAGTGCAGAAATACCAGACACTCTTAAAGTAAATTTACAGAATGCTTTTAAAAAAATTTATGCAGACAGCTTTAATGGTGCGTTAATCCGTTGTGATTTCTTCGTTATTGATGAAAAAATTTATCTCAATGAAATAAATCCTGTACCCGGTAGCATGGCAAATTATCTCTTTTCAGACTTTGAAGAAGTCTTAATAGGACTCGCAAATTCTCTTCCAAAAAAACATGCAATCAAAATAAATTACCAATATATCCATAAAATTCAACATATTAAAGGAAAATAATAAAATTCTCAGAAATCTCACTCACTTATCATAAATATTTTTTTATAAAAAAGTATTTATGATAATATATGTAGAGATAAAAATTTCTCATAATGTATAAGTTTATTATTTAACTTTTTACCGCATTGGACAAAGTCTAATCACTGCAAATATCAACATGCACACATTGATTCAAGTCATTCAACTTTCTTGCTTTTCAAATACTCTACAAAACAATATCTAGAGCAATATACTCATGGGTTTATTACACCCAAACAATCACAAGATAAAAATACTATCAAATATATAAAATAATATTCATTTTTATTTTTGTTTAAGTTAATTTATTGTAATATTTAAAAGTAGTTATGATTAGATTATTATTTTATATATCATTTTAATTGTTAATATTATTTCTAAATAAAATTTTATTCTGAACAATTCCTCTATTAACATTTAGAAAAACTAAAAATAGTTCATGATAACAAAAATAAATTTTGAAAATCTCAAAGTGTAGCTACTCCCTCAATTGTGAAGAATTTAAAAAAGGACCAATATGAAATTTAAAAAATGTTTTCAATATATATGTTCATTGTTTGCGATAAGTATAATGTTAGATGAGATCATCTATGCAAACGAAACTCCTGCTACCCTGCTAGCAACAAGTAATCCAGGTAGTGAAATTACAAAAATCTCTACTCAAAGACTCAATGTTATTATTACTTCTACCACTGGCTTTGATTTGCCACTCAAAGAAGAAGCAAAAAATATCTTACTCATCAACAAAGAACAACTATCCAATAAAGGCTATCAAAGCCTTGAACAAGCCTTGCAATATCAACCACTCCTCACATTCAGTAATAATGGCTTTGGAAACAATATTGACTTACGAGGACAAGGCATGGATGCTAATCGTAGCGTGAAAATCCTCGTCAATCGCGTCCCAATCAGCCTCCTTGATACAAGCCATGGCGTCCCTACATATAATAATATCGATATTGAAGATATAGAATCTATCGAGGTAATCCCGGGCGGTGGCGCAGTTGTCTATGGGAATGGCACGAGAGGTGGCGTGGTAAATATCGTTACCAAAGCTCCAAGCAAAGACTTCGTACGCATAGTGCTTAAAGCAAATAGCGGTAAGAAGGTAGGCTTGCAAGGTACCTCTCTAAGCGTGGCAGGTGGGAAGCGGGTCAATGATAATCTCTTCCTTAGGGCTGATATAAGTGGAGGTTATCAAGGCGGGGTGCGAAATACGCAAGGTGTGGATACGGCTGGAGGAATAATCAAGGCATTTAAAAATGACAATAATACCAATGTCTATGGGGCGTTTCAAGCCCTCTATGAGATAAATGCCAATCATAAGCTTGATTTTAATATCAATTATTCGCATTTATGGACGAGCTATCCGCGAGCGTATCTTACTATGGCAAACGATGTCGGGACTACAAATAATCCAATCTATGAGGACAAACCTCAAAGCGAAATCCTAAGCCAATGGAACACTCCAGATAAAGATACGATAAAGACACAATCAGATTCTACACAGGCTTCACTGAACTACACAGGGAAATTCAGTGAATCTCTAAGCTTTGATGCGCTTGCATTTTATCAGTTTAGCAAATTGCGATATACGGATTATGAGTTTGGGTCAGGAACTTTTGATGGCACTGCTTGGAGTGGTGGGACTATGGATATGGGAAATAACTCTGGATTCCAAAATCAAGGCGGTGGGCTGAATCTCAAGTTCAAACACGAGATAGAGAAAAATACGCTTATTATCGGGCTAGATAATATTGTGGAAAATTCAAAACGACAAAATTATATTTATCATACATTTTTACCAAAACCTTCTGGGTCTCAAAATCCTATGAATTATTATATAAGTGATACAAACAATATCGCTACGAAGCTTTCAAATTCGCTCTATATTTTTGATAATATCAAATTTACCAAAGCCTTTGAGCTGAGTGCTGGAGCAAGGGTAGAGTATTCAAATTATTGGACAAGCAATAATCAAACATATCAACAATCTATGACAATCCCAATACCCCACAATCCTACCATAAGAGTAACCAATGAAGCGTATAATTTCAACCTCCACACTTCGCGATTAGGCTATGCCGCAGAGATTACGCCAAATTTCAAATATAGCGATAGTGGCAATGTCTATGCGAAAGCAGAGCTAGGATTTATCTCACCATCGGCATTTCAAATGATTAATGCCGACCCAAATTCTACGCTCAATGTTGGCAATAGTGGCACGCTCAATCAAAACGAATCTAATGGTATCAAGCCCGAGCGATACCTTACCGGTGAAATTGGCTGGAGGGACGCATTTCGCTGGAGCTATCTCTCTGCGACTATATTTTATACCCATACTTTTGATGAAATCTTTGTCAATAGCATAGAACACGGCACGAGCTATGCTTATAGCAATCTCGGGCAGACACAGAGGGCTGGGATAGAGATAATGGCATCTCAAAGTATCGGGAGTAGCGATTGGCTGCGACTTAGCGAGGGGATAAGCTATCTCTATACAAATGTCTTAAAGACAAATATTGCAAACGCACATTTGAGGGGCAATTCCGTGCCTTATGTGCCATTTCTCAAAGCAACACTTAACATTGAAATAAGTGCTTATAAGAGTGAAACACGGAATCTCACGATATTCTGGAACAATGCATATGTAAGTCAAAGTCGCGATACGACAGCAGGTTCGCAAAATGGAGAGACTATCACAGATGGAAGCACACATATTATGAATAAAGGAGGATATTTTCTCAGTGATTTAGGGCTAATGTATGGCATAAGGGATTTCACAATAAATCTTGGTATAAGAAATCTTTTTAACTCTCACTATGCGACATATCAAAAGTATCCATATTATCAGCCCGCAATGGGGAGAAGCTATTTCTTGGAATTTCGATACAATTTGTAGATTGTATCTTGGACGACTGAATTTGCTATCACGTCTACATTTTATCCTTAGATCTCAAGTGCCTATAAGTTTTTTGTATCAGATAGGAACAAAATATACACTTTGCTTACATTACTCTTTTTTAGATTCTGTAATGCAAAAACTTTAATTATCATTATATTCTTTTATAATTTTTTTATTAATGTTCGAATCTTTAAAAAATATATATTTTTCTTAGAGAATCCTTATCTATGGTTTCATGCTACAAAAAACATATTTTACAAAATCGCATTCAATAAGAAATAAAACTTTATAATTATAGAATGCACACAAATTAAAAAACATTCGAACCCTTCTACAAAAAATTTAAATCATCCATTCTCTCTGGCATAGAATCTAATATTTGGATTATTACTATACTCTATAAATATGCTCTTATTTCCTTCAAAAGAATCTTGATATAAATATACAACATTCATTTTTTGTGTTATTTTTTTGTATCTATGAAAACAAGATTCTAGCCAAATCTTTTTTTGTAGAGCCAAAATGTTAGAAAACAAAGACTTATTCCAACTACATATCCCACAAGAAGAGAACCAAACATACTCGCACTTAAAAATCCAATAAGACTAATTAATGCAACACTACTAACATAAGGCAACTGTGTAATAAAATGACTCTGCACAGAACAACCAGCTCCTGCCGCAGATAAAATTGTTGTATCAGAAATTGGAGATGCATGATCGCCATAAACTGCACCAGATAATACTGCGGACATAATAAAACTAAATTCTAGTCCATGCAATCCTGCTAAGTTTGCCCCAATAGGCAACATAATTGCAAATGTACCCCAGCTTGTTCCAGTGCAAAAAGCAATAAATGACGAAATTGCAAAAGTAACCAAAGGAATTACGATATGGGGACTAATAAAACTATTATCAAGCCAAATTTTTGAGAGATTAGCAAGATAATACCCACTTTGCATATCATCTTTAATCACCGGACCTATACTCCATGCAAGTATAAGAATAATACAAGCGGGTGTCATTGAGGCTATCCCCACCTTGCAAATTGGTAAAAAAGCATCGGTATCAAGATGTTTAAAAGAAATAATAATACTTAGAAAAAGAGCGCTTAATCCACCCCAAAAAAGTGAAAATCCCGTTTGTGTATTAGCAAGCATATCGATAAAATTTAAACTTTGAGATTCTCTATATCCTGTATAAAAAATAAGAATACCAACAAAGAAAATCAAGCTTATAATCGGAATAAGAAGTAAAGATACTTTACTCGGAGCTTTTTGTTTAGATTGTAAAAAATCTTTCACACCAACATTTTGGTTGCGTTTCATTGAGGGGAGATTTACTTGCCAAAAAATGGTTAAAAACACAGCTAAAAGTGCAAACCATGCGTAATAATTCCCCCAGATACTTGATAAAAGTAAAAAGAATCCATCTTCTTGTTCTTTAAGACCTGCCATAATACCTAAAATATATGCTCCCCAACTGGAAATAGGCATGAGAATACATACAGGTGCGGAAGTGGAATCTATAATATAGGCTAATCGCTCTCTTGTTGAGTTATTTGCATCATTAAGGGATTTACTGATTTGTCCAACCGTGAGTGCATTAAAATAATCATCAATAAAAATCACAATGCCAGCAACAAAAGCTAAAAACTCTGAACCCTTTGCACTCTTAATCTTGTTTCTAGCCCATTTGACAAAAGCAGATATGCCACCAGAATGTGCAATGAGTTGAGTAAGAATTCCCAGAATCAATAAAAATCCAAATACATAAAGGTTAGATTGTTCTATTATAATACCATCTTGTGTCATCTCATAAAATATATGGGCTATGCTACCATAAATATATAAAATCGTCTGAAGCAAATTTTCTCCCCAGATAATTGGGTTATTATGCAAGATACTCTCTGCAAATCCCATCATAATCCCAGCCAACACAAGCCCTATAAAAAGAGATAATACTACACGTTTTGTCAGCATTACAAAAACTATTACACAAACAGGCACAATAAGGCTAAGAGACGAAGTGGCATACATAAATATCCTTAACATTTTTATCGCTTATTGTATAAAAATCCATTAAATAAAATGTTAAAAAAAATATTTTAAAAATTAAATTACATTGTATGAACTCTTAAGATTCTAAAAATCTTTAATATTGTTAAAATTTGTTACATTTTTTAGAAACATAAAAGTAGCTTTATCTCTACACATATCTACAAAAACTTCTTTGCACTCTAGTGTCTATTTATATATAATTATCGCTTCATTTAATGCATACTTTTTATCTCTCATGATTAGAGACAAGTATTAATAAGTGAGAATAGGTTTAATAACTCAATGTTTATAAAATATTTTAAAAATATATTTTGTTATTTTATGTATAGAGTGATTCTATAATTTTTAAACATTAAAATAATAAGATATTACTTTTTAGTTTTTTCTTCTTGTTTTTCTATAATCTTATCGAGCATATACTTATATTTTTCATCATTTTTTAACTCATTTAAATCTTTAGTGAGTCGCTTACATGCTCTTACTACATTTAATATCGCGGCAGCAACACCATAACCCAAGCCAACCCACAAAAGCCAGTAGTAACCTGTAAGCTTATAAAGTCCATAGCCTAACCCCAATCCCAACAGTACAGCAACAACCATAGAAATACCAAGTGAAAGGTCGTTTGCGCCCTTTATAATGGGTTTCATTTTGCCATCATCTGTCTTTAATTCTTGATGTTTATTATCAAAATATTTTTCATCTTGTTGTTCTTGTGTATCTTCTATAAGTTGCGTAATTTTTGGACTATTGGAAGAATCTTGTTGCATACGTATCCTTTAATTATTGAATTCAAACATTATAAAATATTTATACAAAGATTCAGAATAATTAAATAACAAATATTTTACTTCATTCTATCTTTTTCAAGATTCTATAAGGTTATAAACGATTTTTAAGGTTTTTGTAATTTTATGTTATAATATCGGTATTTTCTTTAAAAGGTATGCAATGCAAATTATTCTCAATGGCAAAAACCAAGTATTTCCTGATAACATCACAATATCTCAAATTCTTACAACATTAAATATACAAGAACGTGTTGTTGCAATTGCCCTGAATTCTAATGTTGTTAAAAAAGAATCGTGGGAGAAAATTACCATTAAAGAACATGATTGTCTTGAACTTTTACAATTTACAAGTGGTGGATAACAAAATTATCTCCTTGCATTTTCCATAATTTAATATCGAGTTCTTTTTTTGTTTTATCCCAACAAAATAGTCAAGTCTCGATAGATTTTTGTTGATATATATTATGAAATAAAGGAAAAATATGAATCTAGTCTTTTTTGGCACACCTCCTTTTGCACGAGATATTCTCATGGAACTACATAAACAATACGATATATTAGCCACAATCACTCAACCAGATAAACCTTTTGGTAGAAAAAAGATTCTAAAAATGTCCGCAGTAAAAGAATATGCAATTAGTGTAAATATAGAGTGTTTTCAACCAATTAAGAGCTATGAAATCAAGGATATTCTTCACAATATAGAAACAAAACATAAGACAAAAATTGATGCAGTTGTTGTTGTTGCTTATGGCAAGATTCTTAATAAAGAAGTTGTGGAAAATTATTTTTGTATCAATTTGCATGGTTCCCTTCTTCCATATTATCGCGGTGCTAGCCCAGTTCAAAATAGCATTATAGATGATTATCAACACTTTGGTTTAAGTGTTATTAGAATGGATAATGGGCTAGATAGCGGTGAAATACTTGAGTCGTATGCACTACATAAAGATATTGTTTATAAACAAACAATTAATCAAGTATTTACAACTCTTGTCCCTTATGGTAAAGATATACTTTGCAAAGTTTTAGAGGATTTTACCCTAAATCGTTTGTGTCCCACACCACAAAATCACGAATTAGCTACTTATTGTTCTAAACTTGAAAAAAAAGATGCATATCTTGATTTAGAGGATTCAAAGGCTTGTTATTTACGTTATCTTGCACTGAATAACATTGGAACATGGATAAGATATAATGAAGAAACCTTAAAGATTAATACGCTTGTGGGCTATGATAATCGTTCAGAACATAAACAAAAAGGTGAGATTTTAGAAATACAAAAAGATAAAATTTTAATTGCATGCAAAAAAGGTGAATTATGGGCAGAATCTTTTACTCCACCAAATAAATCAAAAATGAATGCTATAAGTTTCTTGCAATCTTGTAAATTAAAAGTTGGAGATATTTTAGAGTAACATATTCTTGATAGAAAATTTTAGAACATAACTCATGTAATTTAAGGAGATAAGCAAGAAAGATAATTATATCGCATGAGTAAAGTATAATAATATAAAGAAATACAACAAACTTACTATCTCTTGCAATAATCCCCTAAAAATGCAAAAAACTTTTAATTTAAATAATTTACAAGTGAGAGATTATTAATACGATTTGTTGAGTTTAAAACAGCCTGATAGTTATTGCTAAGATTTGTAAATTTATTGTATGTTTCAGCCAAGTCTGTCCCGATTGTATCACCTTTAATGCCACTTACTTGTGTTTTTATAATTTCATTTCTTGCAATAGAGTTTTGGAATGTTCTTGTATGTGCGCCATTTTTTGCAATAATTTTTTCAATATGATCGCTTAAATGATCAATTAATGCAATAGAGTTTTGAATACCGTTATTTTGCATAGTATCATCGTATCGTAGCCCATGCAATGCTCCTGCACGATAAATTCCATCACGCACAGACTGAATTGCGTCGTTTAATCCTTTAAAGAAATGTATCTTTGGATCATCAACAACTAGAGATGTGTTTGCATTCAAACGAATATTTGCTCGTGAATTATAAATTGTATCTTTATCAAATTTATCTTGATCTTTATCATAAAACATCATTGTCATACGTGTAATTGAGCGGACATTATCTTGAATCGTAATTTTTCCCTCACTATCAAAATCAATCGAGATATTAGTTTTAGCACGTTTAAGTAACTCTTCATAAGCATCTTTTTTATCTTGTGTAGGTTTTCCATGTCTAATCTGTGCTGCACCCAAACTTTTATCATCTTCATTGCTATAATTTAATGCAATCGACATAGCATCCATGAGCTGACGATAGGTTACAGAATCACCATCACTAATCGTTACTGCTGGTGGATCATCGTCTGGATTAAATAATGGAATTTTAATTGTTTGCCCATTGTTACTTTGTGTGGGTAACTCCAGAAAACTACCTTGTTTGGTAAATGTGAGGCTTGCTTGCAATTCAATCCCATTATGATCATGAATCTTAAATCCATAAGTTTTTCCATTCAATGTGCCATCTGTTACCTCAATAAGCTTTGTATTATGTGAAGCCAAAACAGAAGTTCCTGATATTGATTGCACAACATTTCCACGAATTTTTGATCCTAATTGTTGAAATGCTGTTTTAGTATAACTTTTTCCAAGACTTGAAGTAAAGCCATTCACTTCATTTTGCCCATCTTCTCCTATACTTTGCAAACGAATTGAAAAACCACGTTCGCCATCAAAAGGAGGGTGCAATGTGTCTGTGCTTTTATTACGCACGTTCCTATCATAAATATTAATCTCTCCATGATCCAATTCTACATCAATTTTGCCACCAAAATATTCTTTAATTGCAACAAAAAGATCTCGGACCTCTTTTCCCTTAATATCGAAAATGAAAGGTTCGGGCAACTCCCTTGTGCTAACTGTTCCATCATTTTCATTTGGAGGTGTACCTGATATTTTAATATAACGAGTTTCAACCGACATAATATCTTCTAATTTTGTATCAATTTCAGTCATTACATTATCTTTACGAATAAGTGTTGTAGGAATATGTGTTACACGATGATCATATAAATCATCAACACCCTTAAGATTACTTGCACTAAATTCTGAAGTAAAATTTTGTTGATTGTATGTCTTAACCCTTGCACCAATTTTTTCAAGTTCTGAGACATCATCAACATCAGCATTACTTGAAATCATATGAAAATCAATACTAGAACTACCAGTCTTCAAATCTTTTATTTCAATTTGACCCCATTTATTTAAACGAACATCAACAACCTGTGTTGTATTTGTATTGCCAAAAGCCTTGCCTATTCTTTCAAGTAAATCGCGCATTGTTGTTGCATTTTTAGGGTTTGTATAACCAACATCAAGTGCAAATTTTTCCTTAAAGCTTTGTCCCCGGCTATTTACACCCTGAACATAAAAATATTCCTTTCCATTATTGCGTGCGTCACTATCATCATCGCCTATCATATCACGCAATGAATCCTCTTCTGTAATATAGACCTCCACTGGCTCACTATGTTTTTCAGAATTATCCATAATAGCTGGATGTAATCTTGTTTGATTTAACATACGACTATTTGTTGTGATAACACGATTTTTATCATTGTCATAACCATAAAAAAGTTCGTCGCCTGTAATGTTAAATGGAACGAGATTTTGAGAACTCACAAGAGCATTTAATTCTTCATCATTACCATAATAATTTCCTTCCATATCAAAAGGCTGTGTTCCTACTTTACTGCCTGAAAATATAAAATTCCCCCCAATAGAAGTATTAGCAATATTAATAATATGTGCTTTTGTTGCCTCTAAGTCTCTTGCTAATGCCTCCCGTGAAGTTGGTGTATGCAAATCATTTGCTGCATGTAAAAGCTTTGTTTTAAATTGCACCATTGCTTGCGACATTTCCTGCAAAGCTTTATCAGTATTAAGTGTCTGTGTCTCAGCAGTCCTTGATACATCTATACCTTGTTGCAGGGTTACCTCATCATACTCTAATTTCAGATTCTGGTTAGAAATACTTGCATCTTGCCAACCATACTGAATCTTTTTCCCACTTGCAATTTTTGTATTGAGATCATTCAAGTTTGAAGTCATTTGCCCATTATTGCTAAGCATTTGATTATATTTTGTCCCAAATGTTACTCGCATATTTCAACCTTTTCTTTAGGGATTTATTATTGCAACCCCCTACTCTACGAAAGAATTTTATATTTTATGAAAAAAGCAAATAATATTCCACATCATATGATTATATAGCTAATCTATTTTTACTTTTCTATTAACATACTGATTTTAGATTTTTAAGATAATTATTAATTTTTTTCTATAAGTCTTTACATTATTAATTTTTTTTGTTACAATTACGAACTTTACATAAAACACAAATTAGGATCTTTAGCTCAGCTGGTTAGAGCGCTCGGCTCATAACCGAGTGGTCGTAGGTTCAAGTCCTACAAGATCCACCACTCGCTACACATTTCAAAACTCCTTAGTAATATCTAGCACTTATTTTTAGGCTTAACATGAAAAATGATTCACATATCAACAAGAAAAAAAATGCACGATATAAAGGCAATTATTATGAAAATATCGCATTACAATATATGATTGATTTAGGTTTTGTATTAATTAAAAAAAATTTTTATAGTCGTTATGGTGAAATTGATTTAATTATGCAAAAAGATAATATCCTACATTTTATTGAAGTCAAATCATCTTCGAGTTTTCATCCACTTTATAATATTACACATAAAAAACTTGAAAAACTTACAAAGACAATTCATGTTTTTTTAGAACAGCAAAATTCTACTGCACATTTTTGTCTTGATGCGATCAGCATCCACAACAATCAAATAGTATTTATAGAGAATATCACGCTCTAATTTTATTTGTATTGTGTTATGTTCATCTCTAAATATATCATTTTATACTTTTTAATCCTACTTTTGATTTGCCTATATATTCTTATTTTTTGATAATTATGATAATAAAATCGAGTGAATTTACAAAATCACGGGTATAATCTAAAATGACCGCAATAAACATTACCACATTAACTTTCTTATTTCATCCTAAAAACTTATAATCTACAACCATCAAAGAATAATAAAACCTTTATGTCACACAATAAAATCTCTTCAAAAAACATTGAGTTTAATAATTTTTTATTATGATTATTCCCCCCAACATTGTATAATATCAAATAATAAAATTTTGTATCAGGAATCACACATGAAAAATAAAAAAAAACAGAACAATCAACAAGATATAGAAATACTTAAAGATTTTTTAGAATTAGAAAATAAAGAACTCACTACCAAAATACAAACTTTTTTTCATCTCTTATATCTTAAATCTCCTGAGAATTTTATTATGACAGCAAATCCAATTACAATTTTAAAAAAACTCTATGAGGATGATAAGAATCTTAACATACATGAAATATGTGCCATCTTGCTAACTTGCAATATGCAAAATCTTGAAACATTTATGAAGATTCCGAGTTTTACAAAGATTTGTGCATTATTTTCACCAAATTTTTCACAACTTCCATCAAAATACCACCTTAATTACATTCAATGCTTACAAGCAAGTATTTTATTTTATCTTGATTCTAAAGCTATTAAAATAATCCTACGCCACATTAAAATTTTACGTGAGAGTGGCATCATCTCTTTTCATGATGAAAAATGTCTCGAAGTTGCTATGATTCCAGACAAAATGACTACACAAACAAACAAAAAGGAAAATACAAAAACCTATTCTTCATTTTTGCATGTAGATCTAAATAAAACACTTTTTAAGAATCAGCTAGTCAGTATTTTGCAAGCAAAAAAAATTCTAAAAACAACACAATGGGCAAAATCTTTGGTATTTTTGTGTGAGGAGGATTTTACTAAACACATCTGTATTGTTGGTGGAAAGAAAACAGGCAAATCAACTTTTTTAGCAACCTTATTGTATGATAATAAAAAAGATTCGCAACAAAAAATCCCTCTTGAAGCTATTGCACCTATTGAATATATTTATGGAAAAGATTCTCTTCATGTCTCATATATGCACTTTAATGATCTTAAGTCATTAGGGGAATCTCCAAATACAGAGGTTTCCACCTTAATCGAAAGATTGCAACAAGAGTTCCATAATTCTTTAAAACATGGAAGCGAAAAGGCACACCACAATACTTTCTATGAGGATTTTTATAGCAATGATAAAATTAAACTCGTTAATCATGTCAGCATTAGTTCCAAAAATAATCTTTTTAAATACGTAAATTTTATCAATACTCCATCATTGATTCCTCCAACTTTTAGACATTTACAAATTTATCATTATATTTTAAAAAGCAATATTGTATTTTATATGACACGAACAGATACTTTCTTGCAAAATTCAAGCGATATTAATAAAGAAGCAGAACTGATTGTTCGATTACTTATTAAAGAAAATATTGAGTTTATTTATGTCGTATGCACTCAAATGGATAAAATTAACTTAACACTCAAACGCCGACAAAATATTTATACTAAACTCAAAGCAAGTATTGAATCTCTGCTTAATTACCCCCTACATGAAAAACAAAGATTGCTAAAAAAACTTGTTTTTCATTGCATTGCAACAAATGCCGCCTACAATATTCGCAGTGGTAAAAATATTACCTCAGAAAGTAGTTTTGATATTACATCAAGTGGGATTTTAGAGCTTGAAAATGAGCTTTTTGAACATATCTTTCAATTACCACTTAAACATTATAATATTGAGATTCTTAAAAATGTTTTAAGTCTTTATAAGAAAAACTATTTTTTTTCTAAGCGATCAGAAGATACAGATATTAAAAAACAAATTAGCAATATTTCAGAATCTTATTACATGGAAGTTACACATGAAATTAATATATTGAAACAACACCTACAAACTATGTTACAAAAATTACCCACACAATATTCATCGTTTTATAGTTCCTTTACAAACTTACGTGATAATCTCTATTCGCAATTTATTCAATCTTTGAATTATGAAACAAAAACGAGAGCAAACTTTAATATTAAACGATTAAAAACTTCTACAATAGAAAGTATTATTGTGGGATTACAAGGACTATCCGAAATCCTACAAGAACATTTCTTAAGTCTGAATGAATTTCAAGCAATATTGAAAATACTTAATCCTAAAGATTCTCGTTCATTTGTTAAATTTAGTTATACACCAGAACATAAAAATATCCTTGAGATTCTTTTTACACATTTTCAAAAGATTATACATGAAAATCTCTTTGATGATAGTAATGCTATTGTAACTGAGCATTTATCAAATATATTTGACACTATTCTACCAAGTTCAATCAAAAAGAATGAAATACAGGAAGATTCTGTGGTAAAACCAATTCGTGAAAGTTTTGAATATTATTTTTTATTATTAGAACGAAATATAAATATGCTTTTCAACAAAAAAGTGCAACATTTTAGTTCGTATATCGAAATGGTTGAAATAATTCTAGAATCTATTTTTTTACATTATTACAAGGACTCAACAATGTATGAAGTCGATGAGTGTAAGAGTATTTTAAAAATCTTGGAAAATCGAGGTGAAGCATGAGTATTTTGGAACAATTCTTAAGTGAATATAATGAAATCTACTATAAAAATCTCAACAAGGATATTTCCGAAGATGTTTTTGGGGAAATTAGACAAGTAGAAAAAATTATGAATAGCCCTAAATTACACCCAACTCAAGAACTAAAAGGATTCTATAAATCTTTACACGAACAATATGAAGCACCAATTCGAGTTGCCTTAATTGGCAACACACCATTAAATAAAATCATTTTTATTAATGTATTACTAAAAGATTCTATAATCCCTCTCAACAATGCTTTAGCACAAAAAAAGTTTATTCTTAAGTTTTCCACCACAAATTCATTTGCAAGGGCATATTATAAACATACTATGATACCAATCAATATTCATACATTTGATTGCACACAATCCAATCTTGATGAAATTGAGTACTTTGAGATATTTGTTGCATCTGATATTTTGCGTCATATTGAAATTATCAAAGACTACGACAAGCTTGATAAAAATTCTTTATCATTGGTTAAAGATGTAGATTTGGTATTCTGGGTTTTGGAATTAAAAAATAAGATGAATTATCATGAAATTCTTAAAAAAATTATCAAAAAAAAGCCAACTTTTGCAATCCTTACACATATTAATAAAACATTTGAAGATAATGAACTACTTGAATTAATTTCCTTAACAGCAAAAAATCTTGATATAACTTATGGATTAAATGAAATATATGATATTGATTTATGGAATCTTTTTTATGAATATCGACTGAATGAAAAATTTATGTTTTTAAAAACTTTTGGGCTATTAAATAAACAAATTACTTCAATGAAAACAAAATCATTTGATAATGCAATATCTTGGCTAAAGAATGCGGAGGCTTCAATAGAATCTTTTTATATACAAAAAGAAGATTCTAAACAAATACCAATTCGTAATGATAAAACACAAGGTGATAAAATTCAAAACCTCGTTGAAAATATGGACAAAGCATCGCAGGTAGCAAAGCTAAAACGAGCGAAAATACTTTTAAAAGATGCTTCTGATAAGAATAAAATTATTGATTCCCATTATAAAATTCTCTTTAATCACTATAAATCTCTTGATAACGCATATCATAAAGCAAATTTGAAGCTGATTGCAAAAGTTGCACAAATTGATAATGAATACAATCATGATGTGTTAAAAACAATAGTGAAAAGTATAAAAAAATATCTTGATAGTATCGTAGATAGCATACTTGATAATGTTGAAACAATTAAGGTGCGTACACGACCAAGTAAACCAAATTTCTTTGATATATTAACAAATCGTTTAATTGTATATCAAAGTTTTCAGGTTAATCGAGATGGAATATTGCGTGAATTAGAAGATACACAAAGCCTTTTAGTACGGAAACATAAAAATCTTATAACACGAATTAATCGCTTTAATACATATATTGCACAAAGTGTAGAAGAAGGATTGCAAAATTTTAGTTCTGTGATTGAACAATGGATAAAGCAGGGTCATCATTTAGTATTGCAAAAGAAACCACCAATTATTAGTATGGATCGCTATTTTAGCCTCGAAGAGTTCAATCTAAGTGTATATACAAACTTTACAAAGAAGCATCATGAAATGATGTATGCATTTGTTGATGAGGTGCAATTAAAATTACTGACCATAACCGTATGGGTGCAAGCAACAAAAAAGATTCTGCTTGAGTATGTAATCCAAAAACTTGATAAGAAATTCCAAGATGATAAAGTGCTTGCGAAAATGATGAGAGCAAAAGAGATAAGACCATTAGATAGAGATTTCATTGTTGACTGCATCTTGGAAATACTGCCACCAGAGTGTCATGAACTTTTTTGTAGATTACCGCAATCCCAAATTCAATTCCAAGATATTCCTATGCACCTTACAAATGAAGCAAAAGAAAACGAAAAAATCATTCGTTATCGAGTTCGTGAAATTATGGATTTGCGTCAAACAATGAAAACTGCTACAAAACTACTTGATATGGCAATCTTAAACATTCAAAAACAAGAATAAAGAATGATTATTGCATGATTCTTTTTAACTCATTGATCTTATTAACAAAAGAATAAAAATACAACAAATTATTATACTTTACCTTTAAAAGATTCTAATTTTTTGAGTTCTTTATAGGAATTGCCGAGTAAATAATTAATATCTCAATATTTTAATATTTTCATCAATTTTTGGAATCTTTTTGACACTAAAGATCTATATTGATGGATTTACGCATATTTGCATTTTAAAATTTGTAATTTTTTCATTGTATTCTTATTTCTACTTATGACTTTTATATTCTTATTAAGATATTTTATTATATTAAAAGCAATTATGTCCATAAGAAAAATTATAAAATTACAAAGAAATAAGAATCTTTTTGGTTCTTTTGGGATATACTATTGATTTTATTTCAAAAGCAATAGTATATTCTCAATGAGAATTTTGATATAATAATGCTTTATTTTTGTTTCTAAGGTAGGACTTTGGCGGACACCAGATTGTTTTTTCTAGTAACAATTTTACTTGGTATTACAGTATGTATGAGCTATTCACTTTCATCTTATGCGGTTACTTACTATGGATATGGACATTTTCATTTTCTTTATCGTGAGTTATTTGCTAGTTGCTGTGGTATTTTACTTATGTGGGGCTTATCATATTTTCATATTGATAAATATCTTTTTAGCTTTGGTTTGGCATTGCTTTTAGTTTCTTTATCAATTATAGTAATTCTACCATTTTTACCCGATAGCTATGCTACAAGTGCCGGTGGAGCAAAGCGATGGTTACGATTACCACATATATCTTTGGCTCCATTAGAATTTTTTAAGATTGGATACATTACATTCATTGCATGGAGCTTTAGTCGGAAATTTGAGAAAGGAGACAAGCTTTCTTTTGTTGAACAGCTTTTTATTGTAATACCACATTTATTTGTATTTTTACTTATTTCGATCATTATTTCAACTCTGCAAAATGATTTAGGGCAGATTATTTTACTTGCCATTGTATTTATTATCTTACTCATGTGTGCTGGTGGTCGTTTTTCACTTTTCACAATGGCATTAGGTGTTGTATCTATCATGGGAACAATCCTCATTGTTATCAGCCCACATAGGATTAAAAGAGTTCGCGAATGGTGGATAAATATTGAAAGCATTATTCATTCATATTCACCAAATTTTTCATTACTAGGTGATAGTTTAGATATTGGTGGCCAGGTGCAAAATGCAACCTACGCATTTCATCATGGAGGATATTTTGGTGTTGGCATTGGTGAAAGTCTAGTAAAACTTGGATATTTAGGAGAAGTGCATACTGATATGGTCCTTGCTGGAATTAGTGAAGAACTTGGTATTTTTGGACTTGGTGCATGTGTATGTTTATTTTTTTTAATTTTATTTAGAATCTTTAAAATTGCTTATCGCTTACAAACAAATTTTTATCATCTTTTCTGTATTGGTATCGCAAGTCTGTTGGGCTTTAGTTTTATCATCAATGCATTTGGCGAAACAGGTATTATTCCAATTAAAGGTATGGCTGTGCCATTTTTAAGTTATGGAGGCAGCAATCTCATTTCCTCTTGCATAGCAATTGGACTTGTTTTATCATTATCAAAAAGAGTTGATTGGATAAAACAATAAATTTCAATTACCAGCATCAAATAGTGTGAATGAAGAGGATATAAATGATGCAAAGGAATAAAATGATAATAGAGATAAAAAACTTATCATTGCAAGCTATTATTGGTATTTTACCTCATGAACGAAAGCAAGAACAAAATATTATAGTAGATTCTAAAATTTGGTATAATTGCACTTTAACAAGAGAAAAAGATAGATATACAAACAACAGATCAATACAAGACAATACAATAAGTGGAACAGAAATGCCCCAATACCACAATGTTTCTCAACAAGATTTTCTAGATTACACGATTGTTATCAACCACATTAAAAACATGTTAATACAAAATAAATATGGCTTGATCGAAGTCGCATTACACGAGATTCTCCATAAATCTTTTGTGCAATTTGATAAAATTTATAAAATGACACTCAGAATCACAAAGCCGGATATTTATCAAGATTGTGTTGTAAGCGTTACACAAAGCCGCAATCGTAAGCAGTTTGAAAATTTACAAAAATAATATATTTTACTTAGAATCCTATACAAAATATATTGAAATTTGAGACTCCAATAAACTTATCATTTTATTCATCACTCAAATAGTAGAATTTCCAATAAGTTTCATCATTTTATATTTTTTATTTATTCTTCTAAGAATAAAAATATCCAACATTAAATAGTTTGATTATATGAAATGAAATAATACTTTAACAAATTCCAAGTGCTTCATTCATAAGGGAAATAATATCTTGCAATGAAATGAGTGTTTGCTTAGAATCTAACAAATGAGAATCTTCCGATGAACTTTTGGTAGAAATTTTATCATGAAAATCATTGCAAACTTGCAAAGAATCTGTATGGAAATCCAATCTATGAAAATATTGGAACGCAATAGCTGCTTGATATACAAGCATATTTTTTCCATCAAGAAATTTTTTGTTACAATCTTTCGCAAATGTACAAAATGTGGTTAAACCATCTTGTTGATACATAAGATCAAACGCTAAAGTTGATTGCCCCAATAAAACACGCAATATGTCTTTGGGTAATGGGAGATTATGAGTTATTCCAGCACTTGTTGCATTCACAATAACATCATATTGAGGCACATTGTTTTTATTATTATTTTGCGAATTTCTTACTTCATCAATCAGTGTTGCGAAGCTCTTTGTTTCTGCATACCGTTGAAAAAAATCAAGCTTTTCCACACTGCGATTTGCAACACAAAATGGAATCTTATAATGTGATAAGATTATAGCAATGCTTTTTGCACTACCCCCAGCCCCAAGCAAAAGCACCTTTTTTGGCTTATAAGATTCTATACAAAGATAGAATCCTTCTGCATCGGTGTTATATCCTATGAGATTTTCTCCTTCTCTTACAAGAGTATTAACTGCTTGTATTTCTTTTGCAATCCCGCGAACTTCTGTGGCTGCTTCATATGCAATCTCTTTAAATGGGAGTGTAATATTAATCCCATCTAAATCACTCTGCAATAAAAAATCTCGTAATCCTTGAGAATCTAAAGAAAGGGGAAGTGCGAAATGTGTATAAAATGCGATTGGATTCAAGGGAAATTCACTATATGTATTATCATATAGTTCATTGTATTGCGTATGCGTATGTTTGTTTGCAATTTGATTATATTGTTTTTCGTAACTTACATAAAAATCATATTGTTTGAGATATTTTGTGAGATTCTTTATGGCATAATTATGAATTTTTGGTGAAAGTGAATGAGTAATCGGATTACCTATTACTCCAAAAAGTCTTGGTGCTATACTAAATTTCTGTGTAGCTGAAGAGATTTCTTGTAAATCTTGAGAATGTTGCATAGAATCTCCAAATTTTATATTATGTGCCAACTCTTGAGTTAAAAGCTCTTGCAAGAGAAAAATGATCAATATTATCAAGACTTACATTTGAAGGCACACCCTGTGCTATCTTACTAAATTGTAACCCCAAATGCTCTAATTTTTCTTGGATAAACATAATGAGTACATCACTTTCAAGAGAAGGCATAAATGCAAAAATAACCTCCTTAATATCTTCGTGCTGAATCCTCTCAATCAAATGTGTAAAATCACAACTATGATAATCCTCCACAACACAATAAACGCCCTGAAATTCCCCAATATCCTCAATCAAAAATACATCCTTTGGGTGTGCTACAATGCAGAGTGTGCCATTTTTCCTATCTAAATCAAGACAAATATGACAAATCTCACCATGACTAAGTGCACCACAAATTCTACACTTTTGTATCTCTACAATACAGTCATGTATAGCCTGTGAAATTTGTAAGCCAAGAGGGGCATTTTCAACAGCAAGAATATATGCCATTCTCTTAGCACTCTTTTTGCCAATGGTTGGGATTTTTTCTAATGCTTGCACAAGAGTATCAAAAGAAAATAATTGTTTCTGATAGTTTTTCATGGCGATGATTCTAGCAAAAATACACAAAGTTTTGGTAAAATTGTCTTTTTTTTTATATAATTTTGAGAATTTATTTGAGGAGAAAAGTTTTGGCTTCATTTGATATAGATTATTATGAAATCTTAGAAGTGCAGAGAGACGCAGATAACGAAACAATTAAAAAATCTTTTAGAAAGCTTGCATTAAAATATCATCCTGATAGAAATCCAAATGATCAAGAAGCAGAAGAAAATTTTAAACGCATTAATGAAGCTTACGAAGTTCTAAGTAACTCACAAAAACGAGCAATTTATGATAAATATGGCAAAGATGGGTTACAATCACAAGGGTTTTCACAACCAAGTGGTGGTTTTGGGGATATATTTAGTAGCATTTTTGAAGATTTTTTTGGTGGAGGAAACACTCAAGAAGAACACTATGCTTTCGACCCAGATTATATTTTACGTCTCAATATTAGTTTTAAAGAAGCAGTTTTTGGCTGTAAAAAAAATATCAAAACAAAATATAAAAGTTATTGTAGAACCTGCAATGGAACTGGAGCAAAAGATGGTAAAATGCAGGATTGCAAAAAATGTAATGGACGTGGTAGGATAGTAATCCAACAATCTATTATGCAAATGCAAGTAGCGTGTCCTGATTGTGCTGGAAGCGGAAAGATTGTTGCTGAAAAATGCACAAAATGTCACGGAAATTGTTATGAAAATCACGAAGAAACAATTGAACTTACCATTAAGGCAGGTATTGACAATGGTAACCAACTTGTCTATCGTGGCAAAGGAAATGAAGTAAAAGAGGGATTACGTGGAGATTTATATTTTAAAGTTGTTGTTGCTCCAGATGAACATTTTGTGCGACATGGCAATGATTTATATTTAGAAGTTCCTGTATTTTTTACTACGATTGTATTAGGTGGTAGACTTGAGATTCCAACATTAAATGGACAAGTTGAGCTAAATATCCCACCAAATACGCAACATGGACATCAATTCATCTTTGCGAATGAAGGTGTTCCTGATTTAAATAGCACGAGAAAAGGTCGCCTCATTGCTCAAATTAGCATTACTTATCCAAAAAGTTTAACAGAAGAGCAGCGAAATCTCATTGTAAAACTTCAAGAAAGTTTTGGTGAAACAAGTAAACCATATAAAAGTTTTATCGATAGTTGTTTTGAAAAAGTAAAAAACTGGGTAAAAGATAAAATGTCTCAATAATCCAAATAAGATTCTAGAAACATTTTTCCTTTAGTATTTCATGTTTTATTTAGAAAATGAAATCTTTTACAGAGAATAATCTAATATAAAAAATATTTTTACTTTTCAGAGAAACTAACTTTCAAGCATAAGTTATAAAAAGTAACAAAAATTTCTTATAAAATAGATAATCTTTTATTCTGCTCTATTGTAGTGATTTTGATATAATTTTTATGTTGTTCAATCCTCTACATTGTTATATTTTATACTCAAAGTTTCTTCTCTTGCATACCCTACCCCTACCATACTTAATCGCTTCTAACTCTCGCCACCTCTCTGAGCCAGTTTAACTATCACAAGGGCATAATCTACGTTTTCCTTTGCTTTTACCTTTAGAATTGGTGAAAAACTCTTCGCCACCCAAGGCATATAGCCTACTTCGCACACACTCAGAGACACAATCAGCTGGCAGACAAAGACAAGTCCAATCAAAATCTTGACTTCTAAGATATACTAATACCTCCGCAGTCGCTTTTGCTACGCCTAGATATTAGGGGCAGGGTATTGGGTATATCCATAAAGCTGTATCGTATGTTCTTTGTCCATATACAAGCTCCCTGCACTGCCTACGAAAAGGAGTTTTATGTGCAGAAGGGATTGAAAAATCTCACTCAAATGCACGATATGCTTCAAATGAAGCTCAAGATTCTGCCATCCTACAATACGTCAATGACGACATCGAGGAAGCAAAACCCATTAAACACAAAATCTATGCTCAAATCCCACCCAAAGTCGATACAGCCTCAATGAATGGGGAAGTATGTATTAAACTATGTATGAGAAACATAGTTTAAGTGAATAAATCATAAACTTGATTCATTCTATATAATCCCCTATTATTTTTATTCATGGTTGGATTCTATATTTTTTATTCCATGTGTTTATAAGTTTATTAACTACATAATTTATATGCTGTTTTAGATTATCAAAACTAAGTTCAAGGATTTCCTTGCGACACACAAAAACGAATGCAAAATTATTAGTCTCACATTCTTTTACGAAATCTCGCATAATGGCTTTAATCCGACGACGCAAGAGGTTACGTTTGCATGCCTTTGCTACCTTTTTATTAATACTAAAACCTAATAGCATATCAGCACATATTTGACGATTATATCTCTTTTTATTCTTAAGATGAGTAAGGAAATCATATAAAGATATAGCATGAATTGTCATAAAATCTTTGTGAAAACGCATACCATGTGTAAAAACAAGATTAAATTCATAGGAATTTTTTAAATGCTCAATATTACATCGTGAAAGATTATCAAAAGAATGTATTTTATCTTTTAATATCCCATTTACTGATAAATCTTTATTTTTTTTTCGGGTATAATAGTTTGTAATATTTCTTTTTTTTACATTATCTTTCTGCACATTTTTATACCTCAATTGCTTATTATTATGAGATTCTGAAACACGAATAGTTTTTACACTACATAACAAAGTTACATGACTTTTATTTTGAATAGAATGGTTAGAACTTTTAGAATCCAAAATATATTACCTTTTATATGAACTGAAACTGAGATACTATAATACACTTATTTTTAGAATATAAAAAATAGAAAGAAATAATATAAATATACATGACTTAGCGACAAACTATCTTCTTATTTATAATTAGATTCAACTCGAATACTTCAAGAGAATCTCATTTAGTGTAACTCTCATTGACCATTTTCTATAATACTTACATTATCATTAAAAATCCAACGTGAAAATACTACTAATGGCTTCTGTGATTCTAATAGCTCTTCTTGCTCATTTTGATAAATATTGATATGTAACTTATGCGAAGATTCTTGCAAGATATTTTGCGTTGATTTGGCTGTTTTATTCATTGAATTCGCAGATTCTGAGTTGTTAAAAGTATTTTTTAATGTAATCTTAAAATAAGCCTGATAATACCCACGTAATGGAAATGAAAACTCATCTGACTTATAAATATTCTCAGAATCTAAGGACATAGGAATCGTTATAATATCCATCTTTTTGTTACCCGGAACAAGACGAACAATTTCCAACAAAATAGATTCTATCTGGGGTTTTGTGTTGTCACGGCTTATTTCATTTTCATGAAACAATAAATATAGTCTATCATTTCCATGTAATCTCTCTTGCTCTAATGGAATATCTCTCGGCACAGAACTATCGTAATATGGACTTTTTAATATATTTTCTTTTTCTACTAATGGAATCTTATTTATCCCAATATATGGAGTATAAAATTGTTCAAACTCATTTTGCTGCGAGAGGATTGCATTTACTTGAATATTCATATTTGTTTTACTTAAATTATATGGTTGATCTGTATCAATACTTTGCATGGTTGAAATTTTTATACTAATACTAATAAGCACAATACCTAATAAAATTATAAGCAAAATGCTAATAGACCATAAATTATTTTTCTCTGTTTGAGACATATTTATCCCCCTTTTTTAAGCTTAGTAAAAAATCCATTACTTACTAGCACAAATAATCCGATCATAATAAAAAGCATGATATAAATAATAACCTTTGTCGCCTCACTTGGTCTTTCCATAGGTTTTGGAGCATCTAACTCTACATTATAATACTCTGCTATCGTATGTGCTAAGGCTAAATAAAGATTAGACAAACCTTCATTCACACCATCACGATACTTAACGCTATCTAAAGCTTCTGCGGGAAGATATGGATATGCATATTCCTCAAGGAGTTTTTCATTCTTAATAAAATCTTTATTGCTTTGAATCGTAATTGCATGATCATTATAAAACAAGAAAATCACTGCATAGTCTCCATCTAAATGAGATATAAATTGTTGCTCATATTCTCGCCTTTTTTGATATTTTTTCTGTGGTGAATCATGTATTAGCGAAGATTCCGTTATTTTAGGAAAATCTTTATCTAAGCTGTTATCTGAATCTAGAATTGGTTGCTTAACAATATGGATATAAAGTTGTAGTTTTGTCTTATTGTAGATTTGATCTGAAATCATTTTCACAGATAATAAAGCATCGTGAGATAAAAGATCAATATCACCAGTAAGATATCTAGTCTGTATAACACTATCTTGTAGATTTTTTTCATTATACTGTAATTCCATCGTGTTATCCACAACATTAGAATCTGTTTGTAGGACAATTTGCTGAATAGGTGGAGATTCTTTTAAAAAATACTCTTTATTGGGTATAAAAGATTCCGAAGTATGAATAGTGATATTAGAAGATTCTGCTGTATATGGTACAGTAAAAGTATCTTCTTGGTAAAAATTATATCCAAATATACAATCAAATAAACTAAAGAATAAAAATACAATAAACTGTAACATCAAAACCTTATCCTAATCGATATTCTCGAATACTTCATGATTATATTGACCTTATATTTTTTATATTAATGCATTCATGATCTTGCAAAATAAAATATCAGCACGATATACAAATATTGCACAAAAATATAACCTCTTCAAGTCAATACAATAACTAAAACTTCAATTATATCATAAAATGTAGTCTTTAAACAAAATATTCAAAGACTAGAAATTTTAAAGCTCAGATTCGGTTATTATCCTCTTAAACTGCATGTAGATATTGATAGGGAGAAAGCGTTAGAACAATTGTCAATAATGCAATTCCAACAAGAACGATAGCAACAAATTTTTCAAGTCCTGTAAATTTCATATTATCTCCTTTTTATTTTGAAAGTGATTTAAACGCATCATGATTTGCAGAATCATTTTTATTCAAACTGCTTGCATCAATTTGATAAAAAGTTGTCGCAGTATCTTTTTGCACACGAATAGCATTATATCCTGTAACAACAGCTGCTCCAACAACAATCAAAACTGCAAGTAAAAAGCCAACCAAACTATTTAAAATATTAATAAGTGCTTGCATAATATACTCCCATTATTGAATTTCTTGTTTTGTGGCAATAAAAGACTGCAATGCCTCTATTTCTCTCTCACTAAGATTGAGATACTTAAATGAAGGCATAACACCAATATTTCCTTTTTTGCCATATTCTAAAACATCATTAAGAAATGCTGTTTTACCATAAACTTGTAAGGATGGTCCAACACCCTCAATGCCTTCACCATTATCACCATGACAAGTAAAGCATGTTCCTACATCATTATAAACTTCTTTACCATATTCCACTAGTTCTTTATCATAAGTTTTGGTTTTGTCGCCTACAATTTCACTCATAACATATTGGGCTACCGCCTGTATATCTTTTTCTTCTTCAAGTAATCCTTCTGGCATTATACCCGGATCGTCCATTCCTGCGACATGCAAACCTGCACTACCATGCTTAATAGTATCTATGATGCCTTCAACTTTACCCCAACGAGTAAGATTCTGTGCCGTGCCGTCATTACCTTCAGCAGTCAATCCATGACACTGGGCACATTGAACAAGAAAAATTTGTTCTCCCATTTCACGCAATTTATCTGCATCCATATTTGCATGGATTGTTTCAAATCGTTGATTATAGATCCTTGACTCTTCGTTATATTCGCCAATTTGTGAATACGCATTTAAAGGATAACCAAATAAAATATACCATACAGCCCAAATCATAACACCAAGCATTGTAAGCAACCAGCCAGTTGGGATATTATTGCTAAACTCACGAATACCATCCCATTCATGAGTAGTAAGCTCACCATCTGCACGCTCACTTTTCATTTTATTAATATAAAACACAGCAATTATAATTGTCAAAAATAAAATTACAACTGCACCAATGAAACCAATCATATTAATATGATCACTTAGCCAACCCATTATTATCTCCTTCTTTGGTGTCGTTATAGGATTCTATTATTTCATCATCTAAAGAATCATTAAGAGCTAATTTACTATATTTTTCGTAATCTACTTTTCCCGTAGCTTGTGCTCTATAAAGATAAAAAATATAAGAATACAACCAAACTACTAAAAATACAATTGAAAGAAAATATGCTCCCTTTAGACTCAAGAAATCAAATCCATAAATTTCTAAACTCATCATGATACCTTTTGAAAATTACTTAACGATTCGATTTGAACCTAAGCTATTTAAATAAGCAATTAAAGCAACAATTTCAGTAACTTTACCTTGTCCATCATTAAACTCTTGTGCGGTTTGTTCATTTTTCATTTCTTCTACTACAATCCTAGCATCTTCTGTAAATTGTGCTTTTGCTTCATTAAAAGAACCAAGTTTTATGCTTGTTTTTAAGCCATCAACATCATAAGGAACATTAAAAACTTTCTTTTGTGTTAAAGCTTCTGCATACGCTGTATCAAAATCAGCCTCTTTTGTATAAAGATGCTTATATGCAGGCATAATAGATCGTGGCACAACAGAATTAGGATCATACATGTGATTAGCATGCCAATCGCTACTACTTCTATCGCCAATTCTATGTAAATCTGGGCCTGTTCTCTTGGAACCCCAAAGGAAAGGTCTATCATACGCATATTCACCACTTAAGCTATACATACCATAACGCATAACTTCACTTTTAAACTCACGAATAAGCTGGGAATGACAATTATAACAACCTTCTTTCATATAAACATCTCTGCCCGCTGTTTCAAGTACAGTCAATGGACGCAAACCCTCAATGGGCTGTGAAGATTTCCTAAAGTCTGGAATAATTTGCACTAAACCAGCAATCGAAAATGTAACCACAAATGCGATTGTAAAAAAGAAAGGGTTTTTCTCTAACCAACTAAACATTAAATCCTCCTTTAAGATGCCATTGGTGAAGCATATTCAGGTTCTTTTTGAAGTTCCCTAGCAACAACAATAGTCATAACAACATTATAGATAAACATAATAAAACCACACAAATACAGCAATCCACCAATACCTCTTAGTATAAAATAGGGCTTCAAAGTTACAACTGTATCAATGAAAGAGTATTTAAGTTGACCAAGCTCTGTAATATCTCTCCACATCATACCTTGAACGATACCAGCAATCCACATACTAGAAAAATAAAACACAATACCAATCGTCATAATCCAAAATTGTGCTTCAATAATTTTCTTAGAATAGATTTCTCTACCAAATAGTCTTGGTAACATATGGTAAATAGCTGCGATAATTGTGAAAGCAACCCAACCCAGTGCAGCATCATGAACATGCCCAACAATCCAATCTGTAAAATGTGCTAAAGCATTAACTGACTTAATAGATTGAATTGGTCCCTCAAGAGTTGCTAACATATACCATGTGGAAGCAAGAATCAAAAATTTAATCAATGGAGATTCTTTTAGCTGATGCCATTGCCCTCTCATGGTTAAAAGCATATTAATAGCAGTTCCCCATGATGGTAAGATAAGAACAACAGAAAACACAGAACCCAAACTTTGCACCCAATCAGGAACTGTTGAATAAATTACATGGTGTCCACCAGCCCAAATATAAACAAACATTAAACTCCAAAATGAGAACAAAGTAAGTTTATAGGAAAATATAGGTTGTCCAGATTCTTTTGGTAAAAAATAATAAATCAAACCAATGATGCCAGATGTGAAAACAAAAGCAACAGCATTATGTCCCCACCACCATTGAATCAATGCATCGTTAGTTCCAGCATACATAGAAATACTATGCCATATACTACCAATACCACCACTTACTAGATAAGTTGGCACAGCAAGATTATTGAAAATAAACAATACTGAAATTGCGGTAAATGTAGCAATAAAATACCAAAGAGAAATATAGATAACTTTTTCTCTTCTCACAGCCATAGAACCAAACATACTGGTTCCCCAAAGCACCCACATAACAACAATCAAAATATCAACAATCCAAGGCAATTCCGCATATTCTTTGGATTGCGTAATACCTGCAAAAAGAGTAAAAAGTGCAAGTGCAAGAACAACTACATATATCAACAGATGCAATACACCAACAAGTTTTAAGAAAGGATGATCATAATAAGTGATCTTCAATACTCTCTGCCCAAAGTAATACCAACCAGCCCAAATACCACTTACAGTAAAACCATAAATAATTACATTGGT
Source organism: Helicobacter didelphidarum (assembly GCF_003364195.1). Lineage (GTDB taxonomy): Bacteria > Campylobacterota > Campylobacteria > Campylobacterales > Helicobacteraceae > Helicobacter_A > Helicobacter_A didelphidarum. Next base: position 139,079 of record NZ_NXLQ01000002.1, read on the forward strand.
ATGTAAGGGACGTAATCTACCAAAAATAGAATATTCCCCTGCAATATAATTCAAATCTGGCACAGCCAACTGAAATGCCAATATCACACCGATTAACATACCAAGAAAACCAGTTACCACGCAAATAAGCAAAAACCATTTTGCAAGCGAGTAATCATATTGTTTCATGCCTTCTTGCATACAATCTCCTTCTGAAAAATTAAGTCACAAAGAACATTTTATTATTGTAGTATTCCTATTATTAGTTAAAGCTTAAAAATAGTGAATTACTGATTAAAAAATAATACAAAATGAAAAATGTCTGGTATTTTAGGTAAAAATGTTACTTTTTTACAATAAAGACTATAAACAAATATAATCAATTTTAAGAATCATTGGTGTTAAAAAATAAATCAATACTATTGAAATTTCTAAAATGATTACTTAATAAAACAATTATTTATTGTTTTATTACATTTGGAATACTCCAAATGGACTCGTTTTTGCTTGATACAATAGAATAATTCTAAAGGAGAAAATTATGCAAAAAAATATATTGCTCGTTGTTATTTGTATATTAGGATTGCTGTTTAGTGCTTGTGCAAATAAAAAAGTAAAGTCAAATAAAACTTTTGTAAGCACAAAATGTGATATGGTATGTAGTAATACAGAATGTAATCAAGTTTGCACAACAATAGAAGGAACACTTAAATAATATTTATGGTATTGCTTTGGTCATTATTTTGTTTATTAAGATTCAATGTAAGAAAGAATTATTGTATAGCAATACATGACACATAAATTAAACATAGACTTGTTAAATATTATAATAATAAATGATAATACAAAATTGCTTAAGATTCTAACATTACATTCTAAGGATATTCATGATGCAGATTAGAAAAATATATAGAGCAATGGTTGGCCTAATTGTTAGCATTAACTTTGTTATTGCTGTGCCACCACACATTGAATCCAGCTACAATCAAGTGTGTTGGGATTGTTACACCCCAGAAATATCTATCCAGAATTTTCTCAATAAACATCGAGAAACTTTGCGTAATCTTTGCTTTAAAAAAGATGCTGATGCATGTCTCATGATGGCTCAATCTTACGCAGCAATTGGCAATGGATTTGATGCACAAGATTATTGGCAAAGAGCCTGTAAACTTGGTAAGAAAGAAGCTTGTCCAATGGTAGAGGAAGATGAATAATATAACTTTAAATATCTTAATCATAGGAGATTTTCTACGACTTCTTCAGTCTTGATTCCTTGAGGCATAATAAACAATTTTATTCATTGCTACCTTTCTATCTTGAATAGATTCTAATTTGCAATAAGAAGCTATCCACACATAATATTTCCACACTACAGGTTCAAATTCAAAACTCTATACCATGTAAATTTTTATTTTATTTTTGCTATGTATTACCTTAATTAATTTATTGTTATCTTGAGTTGACCTTGATTTTATTTCTTAATGTCTTCATAATATAATTGTTCAATTTTATCTGCTTGCTTTAAGAAAAAATAATGATCACCATCTAGAATATGTTTATGAGCTGTTGGTAAAAAAGTGCAAATTTTTTCATATGCAACCAAAGGAGTAGCACTATCTTGTCTGCCCCAAAAAATAGTTGCTTTATATTTAAAATTGGCATAAACTTGCGAAAAATCTTCATTTACAACGCATTTAAAAATCTCATACATTATAGGAGTTAGATTGTGTGCATCTTTAGCACGTAAAAAGTTTTGATTGATTTTACTATATTTGAGAATCTTAGAAAAAAGAATCTTACATCGAACACTAAAAGGCTTTGGTAACAAGATTCCTGCACTACTTAAAAGTATAATATCATAATGTAATAATAATGCGATTTTCCCACCAAAACTATGCCCCACAACAATATCCTGATGAGTTTCATTATTTATTGAAATTTCTTTTAAGAAAATTTCAATAATTTTTGCATAATCATAGGTATCTAAAAAAAATTCAGTAGAACTCCCACCAAATCCGGGTAAATCAATATAGATATGATTAAAATCTTTAAAATTATTCATAAATGACATTTCCATTAGTTCCTTATTGCTTCCCCAACCATGTAGAAATATCATATTTTTTTGTGCTTTATTATTAATTGTTTTATATGAAATATTTATATTTTCTTGTTTGTAGAAAATCTCTCGTAATGCCATTATATTTCCTTTGCCCTAAGAATAAAAAGATAATTGTAATACAAAATTGTATATATTTTTTTGTATAATATCCTTACAATTATAATGAAAGGAAAAATTATGGCAGAACCAATGAGTAAATATGGATTTAGCAAACTTTCTCAAGCATTAAAAAATCTCAAAGAAATAGAAAGACCGCAAGTTGCAAAAGAAATTGATATAGCACGATCTCATGGAGATCTGAAAGAAAATGCGGAATATCATGCAGCAAAAGAAAAACAAAATTTTATTGAATTTAAAATTAATGAATTAAGTGCGATGTTGGCAAATGCTGAAGTCATTGACCCTGCAACACTGAAGCATGATAAAGTAAGTTTTGGTAGTACGGTTACAATCCTCAATCTTGATACTGAAAAAGAAATGGTATATACCATTGTAGGCATAACAGAAAGTAATCCATCAAAAGGATTGATTTCTTTTAATTCTCCATTGGCAAGTGGTTTGATTGGAAAAGAAGAAGGAGATGAAACCACGATTAAACTTCCGTCTGGTGAAACTGATTTTGAGATTTTAAAAATTGAATATAAACCAATTAATTATGATGATTAAAAATATATAAAAATTAAAATCTTGGAGTCATGCAAATCATAATCATTAAAGATTCTATGATTTTACACCCCGATTTTCTTTATAAATGATTTGCGTATGAGAAAGAATTTCATGAAGTGTTCTTTTATCCTTTCTCATAAATGAAAAAATCCATAAAAAAAAACTTAACTCAATAAGCCATACAATAACATATATACATGTTTGCAGTAAGCTTGGTTTAAGAAACTTCTTAGGTTGCATTTTTATTATATCTTGAGCAGATTTTTGTATTCTTGTTTGACAAAGCATAATTTCAGCATACCGAAATCCAGGACTTTGTCCAGTGAAATAAAAAAAGAATATAAGAATACCGCAATAACTCATTTCACACAAACCAATTGCTATATTATTATGTAAAAATTCATCTTTGCCATCTAGAACTATATAGGTAGTAAAATAGAGTAAAGGCATATTCAACAAAAACATATCAGTAATAAATGCCTTTAGCCGTGCCATAAGAAAATTTGATTGGATAATTTTTTGCATTTTGAGATTCTGCTTTGGATTAGAACTTAAATCAAAACCTCGTGATCCCAATAAAATAGCATTGACATTATTGTTATTAGTATCTTCAAGACAATCTTTTGTGTCTGTGCGGACAAGACGACCATCTAAAAATTTATTAACATGTTTCTTTTGTCTCACGATAGCTATCCTGTGTTATGTATCTTAAAAATCATGCAACAAAGGATTATTATTCTGCATTGGTGTATCATTATTAATTGCATGTGCAACTTGTAATGCTTTTTCAAAATTGCCCTTTGCATTCAATTTGCGAATGTTTTCGTCAAAAGCTTGAAAAGTTGTATTACCGAGAGAGATTGCAAGCCAAGTTTGATTCCAATGGAAATACTTTTTAAAAATTTGGTAATGTTTTGGAGAACCAAAAATAAATATACTTTCATTTGGGAATGCAATATTTTCTAGTGCTTGTGCATCAGGATTGGAATCTGTTGTCATCGTATGTAATTTATTATTATGATGCTGATAGGACATTAAGGAATCTTCACTTGTTTGTTGCAATGCCATGTTATGTTTTTTGAATGCAAAACTTGATTGTATATTCTCTAAGAGTTTAATATTTTCGTTACTTTCATAAACAATAAGATCTGTAATATTACATTCATTCCGCAATAACCTAACCAAATCAGTCGCCTTATCGCGTCCGCAAACATACAAAATATTTTTATTATGAATTATATCACTCAAAGTCTCTATCATCAGCATTGCCAACTGCTCACCATTGCATGAATCATCTGGACAAAAAAGCACTTGACCGCCTTCCCTTTCCCATTTTTTCTTTGTAATCTCACCAATCACAATAGCTTTCTTTTGTAAAAAAATTTGAGCATATTTGTGTTGCATTATTGACTTAATAGCATTTTTAGAAGTCAGCAATATATAATCAATAGATTCTAAAAACTCTTTATCAATATAAAAATCAATAGTTTGAATCTGCAATAAATTTAATACACAAACATTTTCCATTGTTTGAATGCTATCATTGATAGAATTATTATCGGTTCTAAGGATATAAATCATAACTAAACTTTCCAAAAAGAGATTTTTAAATATCTAAATTATATCAAAACGATTTTATAAATTGCAACTTTACGATACAATATCAAAACATATTTTATTTAAGGAAGAAAATGACACAAGAAAAACTTTTAAAAGCATTAAAAGAAGTAATATATCCGAATTTTGATAAAGACATTGTAACTTTTGGCTTTGTTACAAGCACTAACATTCATGGGAATCATGCATCTATCAAAGTCACTATTCCATCAAGTAATGATGAAATAGTAACACAAGTGCAAAAGGATATTATTGAGAAAACAAAACATCTTGGACTCAAAATTGAACTTGAAATCATTACACCCAATATCGCAAAAACACAAAATGAGCGACAGATAAACAATATGCTACCATCTGTAAAACATGTAGTTATGATAAGTAGCGGTAAAGGTGGGGTCGGCAAGTCAACGACAAGCGTAAATCTTGCGATTGCACTAGGAAAAAGTGGAAAAAATGTTGGTTTACTTGATTGCGATATTTATGGTCCAAATATTCCTAGAATGCTTGGTGTTGATGAAGTGCAACCAAAAGTTACGCCAGATGGAAAAAAACTTATTCCAATTGAAAAATATGGACTAAAAATGATAAGCATGGGTGTGCTTTATGAAAAAGGACAAAGTCTTATTTGGCGTGGTCCAGTTGTTATGCGTGCAATCACACAACTTTTGCAAGATGTCTTATGGGGTGAGCTTGATATTTTGGTTATTGATATGCCTCCAGGCACAGGGGATGCACAACTCACTCTTGCACAAAGCGTGCCAGTGAGTGCAGGTATCGCGGTAACCACTCCTCAGGCTGTCGCACTTGATGATAGTGCACGAAGCCTTGATATGTTTAATAAACTTCATATCCCAATCGCAGGGATTATTGAAAATATGAGTGGTTTCATTTGTCCTAAATGTGATGAACGATACGATATTTTCGGTAAAGGGACTTCAGTAGAACTAGCAAATATCCACAAATGCGAAGTCCTAGCAGAAATCCCTATCGAAATGGCAGTACGTGAAGGGGGCGATAATGGTAAGCCTATTGTGTTCTTTGAGCCAATAAGTGCAAGTGCGAAAGAATATCTCAAAGCAGCAAGTAAGCTTAGTGAATTTTTAGATAAAGTCGGTGACAGGGTGGATAATTCACAAATTCAACCAATCAAATAATAGTAAGCAAACATAATGAAAAAGATTCAAAAAGAAACAAATAAATTTACAAGCACAGATTGTGAGATAGAATATGATGTGTATTATGTGCGATGTAACGAGGATTCCAACAAAAATTCTTATTCATATTTAGAATCTTATAAAGATACTTCAAAAGATTCTAAACAAAATTTAGAGTATAAATCACATAATACAGAATCTTTACGGGATTGTAGTCTATCCCACACCTCAAACCACCCACAAAATGCTATCCTCGTGCAAATTGCTCATGGGATGGTTGAGCATAAGGATAAATACAAATTTATAGCAACAAAACTTGCACAAATGGGCTATATTGTAGCAATAAATGACCACAGAGGGCATGGCAATAGTATCGGCGGAGAGATATTTTGGGGTGAGATGGGAGAAAATGGGTTTGAAATGGCAGTAGAAGATTTACACACCCTTCATACAATTCTATGTGAGCGATTTAAACCCAAAAAATTTGTTCTCATCGGGCATAGTATGGGTTCACTTATTTCAAGGCGATATTTGCAAAAATATGAGAGCAATATTGATTGCCTCATTCTCTGTGGGACGCCATCGCCCCATGTATGTGTGAATGTAGGGATAAGATTCTTAAAAACCCTACGAATTCTAGGGATAAATCGTATTGGGAGAAAGATTGCCAATAGATTCTCATTTGCATCGTTTAATGCTAAATATCATAAGCCACCTTATGATGAAATCTCTAGTGTGCGTTGGATAAATCGTGATGAGAATGAGTTAAGACGACATATCAGTGATGAAAAATGTCGATTCCTCTTTACAATAAATAGTTTTATCAACCTACTTGGTGGCGTGAGAACAGTCTTTGGTAAATATCCTAATCCTGTGAGAAAACCAAATCTACCAATTATATTCATGAGTGGCGAAGATGATGCTTGCGGACAATTTGGTAAGGGTGTATTAAGTGCATTTAAACATATACAATCTCAAGGTTATCAAAATGTCAAATGCACACTTTATGGTGGTGCAAGGCATGAGATTCTTCTAGAACTCAATAAAGAGGAAGTTGCGAAGAATATCATTGATTTTATTGAGCAGAATCTATAAAATGCAATACTCTAATATGCCAACATGTTTCTTTGAAGAATAATAGAAACAAATGTCAATATCTAGTAAGGTATTTCTTAAAAGCAGTATAGATTATAACTAAAATTCTCCAGAATCACACAGAAAGATTTTTGCAATACCTACACATATTTAAAAACAACAAGTTTTTATTCCCGTTTGTAGACCAATATTATGTTTATAGAAAACTTATAAGCATAAGAGTTTTTAGTATCAATAAAATATTTTCTTGAGATTAAATTTATAAGAAACCTTCTGGAATACTGCTCTTGTTCTCTTGGTATGAAATTGATGAAAATAAAATCCAAAATTTGGGATTTCATGTTGAACGATTCCGTAATATTTGCCATTTTATCTGGAAATATTTAATTTATTCTACATAATAAAATCACATAAGCCCATAAGTTCTTACAATAAATAGCAATAGTATTTACATAAAGTAAATACTATTTAATAATTTTCTTATGCTATGATTTTGTTCTGTTTGAGATTAAAAAATTGTATAACAATTAAAAATTGCAATCTTTGAAGGATAATTATGGAATCTTTACAACAAATATTTTTTGAGTTACCTATTCTTGCAAGTTTTATTGGAGGGATTCTCAATTTTCTTACACCATGTATTTTACCACTTATTCCATCATATATGAGTTATATTTCTGGTTCAAGTCTTGAATCTCAACATTATTCTAGAGTGCAAACTTTGCGTAGTGCATTGCTATTTATACTTGGATTTAGTTTTATTTTCTTTTTACTTTTCCTTGCAATGATTAACATTATTGAGAATTTTTTTAGTTATAAAATTGTGCATTATGTCGCAGGGGGAATCATTGTTGCCTTTGGATTGCATTTTTTAGGTATTTTCAGAATTAATATTCTCAACTATTCAAAACAAGTTAATCTAAAAAAATTTGAAGAACATAGACTTTTAAAATCCATCGCTCCTTTCATTGTTGGTGTTGGATTTGCTGCTGGTTGGTCTCCTTGCACAGGACCTATTGTAAGTTCAATTGGATTGCTCGCCTCAAGTAATCAGAATCTTGCTATTTTCTCAAGTCTTGCCTTTATTGTAGGGTTATCTCTGCCTTTTTTGCTTCTTGCACTTTTTCTTGAAAGGGGATTGAACATCGTGCGTAAGCTAAAAAAACAAATGCGTATTATCGAAATCATAAGTGGTATATTTTTAATTGTTATTGGAATCTCTATTGCCCTTGATATTGTTTAAGTATAGTTTGTATGTCAAGAAAGTTATAAAACAATGAACATAAACATTTCTGAAGAAATACTTAAAATATTCTATACATCTCATAATCTTCTTGCATTTTCCGGCGGTATTGATTCAAGTGCACTTTTTTTTATTTTACAAGATTATGGAGTTTTTTTTGATATTGCGATTGTAGATTATAAAAAGCGAGAACAAAGCAAAGAAGAAATATCGTATGCACAAAGTCTTGCAAAGAAATATCATAAAAAATGTTATGTTTTAGAATCTAAAACAATAGATTCTGACTTTGAAATGGAAGCAAGAAATGTGCGATATAATTTTTTTCATAAATTACTTTTGCAATATGATTATAATGCCTTAATCATGGCACATCATTTTGATGATAAATTAGAATGGTTTTTTATGCAATTTTGTCGCGGTGCAGGACTTAATACACTATTAGGATTCCAAGCCGTAGAATCTCGTAGTGTACAACAACATCATTATTATCTTGTGCGTCCGCTTATTAGTTATAAAAAACAAGACTTGCTACACTATAACCAAACACATGCCATACATTTTTTTTATGATAAAAGTAATGCAGATTGTAAATATTTACGCAATTTTTTTCGTCATGAGATTCTTGCAAAATTACAGAATTTCTCTCAAGGTATGCAACAAAGTCTTGAATTTTTATCAAATGAGCGAGAATTATTATATCCTAAGGTAATAATTTGTCATGATTATAATTTATTATATTGTAAAATATCTGATTGCAAAGGAAATAAACACATAATCCATATAATTGATACACTCTCTAAAAAAATGGATTATGTAATGAGCAAAAATCAAAAAAAAGAATTACATGCTCTTTTCTCAAACAATATGGCAGAGTATGCAGAATGTGTAATGGGCGATAGGATTATAATTGCTAAAAACACTACCTATCTTTTTGTGGGATTGCAACCAAAATGGCTTATGAAAATGTGCTTATTAGAAAATTTAGAGAATCAAAACACTTTTATCACATTACCAAAAAAAATACAAAAGATTTTTCTTCAAAATAATCAGCAATATTTTCACAATCAAGAACAATCTGACATTTCTAAACAAAGAAAAGTCTCCATATATTTTAGAAATGATAATAATATTCCACCATTATGCTCTCATGCAAGCAGTGTTGTCTTGGAATCTCCCAACTTGAAATCTTCTTATTTTATACAACTTGACTCCCTTTTAAAATGCTCAGTAATAATCCCAAAGCCACACAGAGAGCTTTATCGAAAGGCAAAAATACCTCCAAAGATACGGTTAATCTTATTTTTCAATTCACTTGATATTTGGGGATAATAGTTTGTTACAATAAAATATTTAGTATATTATTAAGGTGTTTGTTTTATAAAATTCAATACATTTTGTGGATAAATATATAAAGATTCTAAAGAATTATAGAAATTTAAAAAGCAAGAATTTTATAGAATATTTACAATGTAGTTTATGATGAGATAAATTTTTCTAAATTTAGTATTTCTTCATATATTGGCAAAAGATCGTTTGGTTCTAAACCAAAGGCTTGTGCAATAAGATAAATATGTTGTAAGTTATAATTTGCACCGTGCTTTCTTGTCTCAATTTTTGCAACATAATTTGGTAATTTATGTCCAAGTATAATAAGCTATCTCAAGTTGTGATATTTTCTCTGTTTGCGTAATCGTTTTATTTTCAATACTACCGCATCTAAAAAATCCTCTGTTTGCAAAATACACACCCAATCACTTTTTATTAAGAGGCTATTATTTTTATTATAATATTTCAAACACCTATAAGTGTTTTTTAAGGAAACAATAGTTATAAGGAATTTACATATATAGAGAGAGTTTAAGTAATTATTAATATTATAACATGCAGTCACACACTTTATGCACAATTCCAGCAAAATGAATTTGTTTCTCTTTGCAAGACACAACAAGTCTTTCTTTGCTTGGCGGAATGAGTGTATATTCGCGTTGAAAATCTTTATAAGATACATACACAGCACATGCTCCTGTGCCACATGCCTGCGTGATTCCTTCAACACCACGTTCAAATGTTGCATAATGAATTGTTTGATTATTGCGAAAAGCAATATTCACATTCGCATTATATTTATTGCGTAATTTTGCAAGAAACTCTAAATCTACACTTAAAAGGTTAAAATCATACATAGAATCTGTGTGACATACCAAATGAGGAATACCCATTATGATAAGCTCAAAATTATAGATATTTTCTTTGTGATGTTCAACTACACTTCGTTCAAACTTATATGAACCAAGATTACTTTGCACAAAAGCTTCTTTTGGATTTATGATTTCTTGAATCTGTGTTTGAATAACACCAACTTTACTCAAAAAACTATGTCTTAAGGGTGCAAGATTATTATGATATGCATACAGACTCACTGCACGACTCGCATTACCACACATATTTGCCATACTTCCATCGGAATTATAAAACTCCCATTTATATGCAATTTTATCTTGAGAATTCGATAAGGTTTGGGTATATGGCAATAGAATAACCAAACCATCAGCACCTATACCATAGAAACGATTACAAAGGTTGACTGCCATTGTTGAACGATCTTTTGATTCAAGGGTATGAAAAATAAGAAAATCATTGCCACTGGCACAATATTTACTCACTATCACTGCTTACCTCCTAGAATCTTATAGAAGTCTAGTTACCAAATATTTATATTATATTGGAAAAATATTAATTATTATAATACAAAGTTGTAACTTTTTATATAAAAATTAAGTTATTCTATCTTATAATTTTATAGTAATATTTTGGAGAACAGGGGAAAAGTGATGAATACAAACAATAATCCGCCTTGGGACATCAATCATCAATCCAATAATCCGCTAGATACAAGTATGCCTTTTATAGTGGGGCAAACTATTTTTGACTATCATTTAAATACAATTCATAAAGATTCACAATCGAGTAAAGGATATAACATTAGTTTAGATTCTACTCAATATTATGATATGAATCCAAATAAGCAAAGAATATTAGCACAACCACAAACAGATATTGCAACAGAATCGGTAGGCGATATTACAAGTCAAATAGATAGCAATAGCACATTATTTCACAATGATTCCACATCTATGCAAACAAATAATCTCCAATTACCTCTCTTAGGTGGAATTACTACAAATTCACAACCTCATCATACATTTCCAACAAATGTTACGAATAACAATATAAATACTCTTAAAAATATAGATAATATGCTTTCCCTCGCACTCAAATATAGACCAAAAACTTTTCGTGAACTTATTGGGCAAGAAAGTGTTGCACGCACACTTTGTTTAGCTCTTGATACCCAAAAAATTGCAAATGGCTATTTATTTAGTGGACTGCGTGGAGGCGGTAAAACTTCTTCTGCAAGAATTTTTGCACGATGTTTGCAATGTGAAAGAGGTATTAGCTCTATGCCATGCGGCAAATGTGTAAATTGCATAGAAGCACTTAAAGGTTCACATATTGACATAATTGAGTTAGATGGTGCAAGCAACCGCAAAATTGATGATATTCGCGATCTAATCGAACAAACAAAATACAAACCAACTCTTGGAAGATATAAAGTTTTCATTATCGATGAAGTGCATATGCTTACAAAAGAGGCGTTCAACTCTCTTCTTAAAACACTCGAAGAACCACCAAGCTATGTAAAATTTATTCTTGCAACAACAGACCCACTAAAAGTTCCCCCGACAATTCTTAGCAGAACACAGCATTTTCGCTTTAAAAAAATTCCTACAAATGCCCTTAAACAACACTTGAATATGATTTTACAAAAAGAACAAGTGAGTATAGATACCGAAAGCCTTGATATTTTAATACGCAATGGGCATGGAAGTGTACGTGATACACTTACCCTTCTTGATCAGGCTATTGTTTTTTGCCAAAATCATATTACCAATAAAAAACTTGCTGATATGTTGGGATCACTTGATTCAAAAATATTTGATACTTTATTTCAATCCCTTTTGCGTAAAGACATGCAAGCATGTATAGGATTTATTAAAAATCTTGATGGATATGAAGTAGAAATGATACTTGATGAATTAAGCTTTTATATTAAAAATAAAATGCTTCAGGAAGTTCCACAAATACCACCTGTTCTAGGTATGCGATATGCAAATATTATTTGTGATTCTAAGGCTATGTTACAGCTTGATTGCGATGGTGAATTTTGTCTCTTACTTACAATTTTAAAAATGTTTGAAGCACAAAAAATAAAAGAAATTGAAACAGCAATTAACCAATTAGAATCTATTCAAAAAAATATTGCTCCACAAGCACAACAAATTTTACAAAATAACCAGCATTTTATTGAACAAGATACAACGGATATTCAAAAAGATTTTCAAAAACAAGAAAATTCTATACCCAATCAACAATTAGATGCAATAATAGAGCATGATTCTAGTCAGTCTTTTGCAACAAAAAATGAAAACAATCCTATTGGAAATACTAATTTTTCTCAATCAGATACGATACGAACAACAAATATAAATGCCATAGAATCTCTGTCGCAACATAAAGATTATGCCCATTCTTTCTCAAGCAATCATAATGATAATACACCATCAAAATCAAATGCTATATCATTATCAAATAAGCCTTTAAATTCTCACACCTCTTTTGAATCAACTCCTAATAATATTGGTATGCAAACTTCTTGTGAAGATAACAATACATTGATACCATCTTCACATATAGAATCTACAATGCAAACTATGGATTCTTTAAACTCGTTTAAATCAACGACCAAGAATGAAGAATCTACTCAAGTAAAAAATCATGTTACTCATTTTACTATCATAGATTCTGATAATAGCCAAATCACTCATTCATCACAACAACAAGAGCAAAAAACAGAGCACAATCAAACTCCTATGCAACAAGATTCTCAAAATATAAATATACACAATACTCAACCAATAAAAGAATTTTCTAACACTGGGGGCAATGATACGACACAACTCAATAAAGCACAAAACCAATCTACATCAAATTCGCTTACACATACTATTCAATCAACACCAACACAGCAAAATAAGCCACGAAATATGCAAGAGATTTTCCCACAAAACAATGATTCCTTATTCCAGAATCTTATCCAGCAAATTTATGATAGAGATTATAGAATTGGTGAATTTTTTGAACACAGAGTTGCCTTTCAAGGTATGCAGGGGAACAATCTACATCTTACATTTTATACATCAGAAGAAGAATTAGTAATTTTGCGCCAAAGTTATAATGGCATTATTTCCCTTATCCGCAAGGTTTTTGGTAATCAAACACAGCTAAAAGTTACAAAACAAACAATGCAAGATCTTGAAAAATTAACAAGAGATGTAATACAAACAACAAAGAGTCAAAATCAAAATAATAATGATTCTATAATGTATGCCAATCATACACAAAATGTTCACCACAATAATTCTCAAAATACAACCAGTAATCACTTAGAATCAACACAATATACATCACAACAAATCCCTCAGAAAATACAACCTACCAATAATTATGATTTAGCAACACAACAAGAAAATGAATTAAATAAAAAGATTCAAAGTTTTATTCAAGATAATCGTGAAATGCTTCAAAGTGCAAATCGAGAATTTGGCGTTAAAACAATTAAAGTGGTAACACTTGATGGTAATATATAACAGATATTTTATTGATAGTTTTAGAGACATTTATTGATTCCGCAAAGCAACACAAATAAATTCAATTTTTATTTAAATCTCTAAGAAATTTTTTAGAATTTTTTTACCTTTATGTTGCAAAATAGATTCTGGATGAAATTGCACACCATAAGTATCATAGCCTTTTACTTTTAAAGCCATGATAATACCTTCAGTACTATATCCTAATGCCTCACATGCACCAAGATTGCTTACATGCAATGAATGATAGAGAGCTATTTGTATGGGTGAATGTATGTCTTTAAAAAGTATGTTTGGTTCAAAATGAAGCAATGAAGTTTTGCCATGAGTTGGAAAAGACATACGGGACACCTCACCTCCAAAAGCATGTGCAATACATTGATGTCCCAAACAAATTCCTAGAATCTTTTTAGAAGGTGCAAAATATTTAATAGCTTCCAATGATATACCAGCATCAATAGGATGACTAGGACCTGGTGAAATACATAAATGTGAAAAATCATAACTCAAAATATCCTCAAGACTACAATCATTCTGCAAAATAATTGGTTGTATACCTAGTTCCCTCAAGAGATAAATTATATTGTAAGTAAATGAATCATAATTATCTATCATAAGGACCTGTTTTGTCTTGTAAGATTTATGCTTCATAGTATTTTCCTTTGGTTATTCAACAAATTTACTTTGATTATACCTCTTAGTGAATTTATACAAAATATTGATTCTGCATCTATAATATCTTGTTTTGTGAGTATTGTTTCTTGACAAACTTCTGAGTGTAAAAGCAAAGAGTTGAGACAGCCACGAAGCAATCCACATTGTGCTTTTGGTGTAACATATTTATCTCCTAATTTTAGAATAATATTGCTCCTTGACCCTTCTGTTATCTCCCCTTTTTCATTAAAATAAATTGTATCAAAAAGAATATTTTTTGTAATGTTTTCTACAGATTTCTGATAATGTTTTCGCCATGTTGTTTTATGATAAAGAAATTTATTTGTGGAAAAAATATGCCTATCTGCAAGTGATATAACATTTGTTGTAGTAGTATTATAGGGGAAAAATTGCAGCAATAATTCACCATTTTTCTTCAATATAAGTTTTGCAATATATTTCTTTTTGCTACAAAATTCTTTATCAAGTATTTTTGTAGATAATTTCAAAGAATTTCTTTTATCCTTAAAAAGATATTCTTTGTTTATGAACTCTTGATTGATTGATTGTTTAGAAAAAATAGTATTTGTTTGAATTGAGGTTTTACATTTTTGAGAACTATTTTGTGTAATATTATTTTGTTCTTCGATATATTGAGTTATTATCGTATCATAATTTTCCCACAAATCAGGAAAATCTTCTAAGACAAAATGTTCAAAAGAAAAATCATTCTGTAAAAGAGAATAATGTCTCAAAATTGGAAGTACTAAAATTTTGTGAGATTCTCTGTTAGCGAAACTCATATGATATGATTTTGCATCAATAGTTTTTTGAAAAGAATTGATATTGGAAAAATAATGTGGTGTATTGTTGCATTTTTGCAAGATTCCAAAATATTCAAGTAAAGCACATAAATTATGTGTTTTAAAACCAAAATACATCGCACTATAAAAAATTCTTGTAAGATGATTTTTTAATAAAAAGATTTTAGAATCTTGAAAAAGCATAGTTTCAAAAAGCTGATATGACATGAGCTCCTCTTGTGTGAGAATCAAAATATTATAATATTATTAAGATAATAATCATAGCACATCTTAATTTGTAGAATCTATATTAGACATAAAAGGTTATTTGATTTTTATTTTAAAGCACATAAATTATGTGTTTTAAAACCAAAATACATCGCACTATAAAAAATTCTTGTAAGATGATTTTTTAATAAAAAGATTTTAGAATCTTGAAAAAGCATAGTTTCAAAAAGCTGATATGACATGAGCTCCTCTTGTGTGAGAATCAAAATATTATAATATTATTAAGATAATAATCATAGCACATCTTAATTTGTAGAATCTATATTAGACATAAAAGGTTATTTGATTTTTATTTTTAAGAAATTGTTGATAAAAAAGTGTATCCGTCATTTTTGTATTCCTTAAATAAGTCTAGGAACATCTGTTATCACTGAACTTCCTAAAGCATAAGTGCCTGTTTTATCTAAATGATGCAATAATCAAATAGCTTGATTATGAGATAAAGAGATGAGAATTATTGCAACAAGAATTCGTGAGGAAAATACCATGTATGCACTCGCTTTTGACTTAAAGATAGATGATTAAAAAAACATTATGGAGAACCATATAACAAAGTATATGATGAAATGAGGCAAGAACTAGAAGATTGAGATTTTTGAATGGACACGAGGTAGTGTTTATATGGATTCTAGTAAAGAAAATACACTTATAACCGTGTAAATGCTGTTAAGAGACTTTCAAAAATTGAATGATTTAAACAATCTGTAAGAGATGGAAGAGCTTTTAAAGTAAAGGATTGGAGTGATTTTACTGAAATCGTAAAAGGATAAAAAAGCTTACAAATATTATCTTTAAACAATAGAATTTTGGTATAATAGCTAGATCCAGCAGAGTAGCGACATTCAATAATGTTGCAGTTTTGATTCAAGAAATTAATATACCATGAAACAAGTGTAACGAAATAATAAACTTTCACTTTCAAATAAAAATGAGACAATCATGATAAAGGGAATACAGAATCTTGTTTATAGGATATATCTACAAAATAAGAATATTTCTCCTGGTGCAAAGGAGTTTTTATGGGAGATTTGAAAACACAACATATTTTGCCAGATAAAAGGGATAGTTTAGAAATAAATAAAGGAATAAAAAATAATAGTGCTATGCAAATGCAATCTGTATTAAAAGAAAGTTGCAAAGAAGAACACATTTTATCTGACAAAGCCACTACAACACAAAGTAATACAATATCTGTGCATCAAATGCAGCAACAGTTGCAAATACAACCACTCAATTACAATATGTTTAGTAAAACACAATCCCTATTAGAGAATCTTGCAACTTTTAGTGTTTTTGATCGTGATATTTTGCAAAAAGGAATGAAATTTGATTCTATGCAAGATGACAATTCCTTGTTTTTTAAACTTTATGTTGGTGCGGAACTGCATTTAGCCGTGGCATATACTTTTATTTTTGACGAGAGATTATTTTCTAAGGGAGAAATGCCAAAGATTCACATTCTTAAATGTTTAGATTTTCAAGAATTACAGCAAGATCATGTTAAAATATGTGTGCCAAGTGCAAATGCTTTTGATTATCGTGTGCGTTCGCACGGTGTTGATACACGACTTTTTTATGAACATCCATTACATATTTGTCCTATTTGTATATCATGTCTGTATAAAATTTTAAGCGAAAAATATCGAAAAAAAGTTTCACAAAATCAACTGGAAGAGCAAGATATTATGAATCTTGTTCTAAAAAATAAATTAAAAAATCTCATTTTTTAAAGGAAAAATATGGTTCCATCATTAATTATGTTGCATGTATATGATAAAATTCCACCAGAAAGTATTGTGCTTGTGCGTAGTAAATTGAAGAAGCTTGATAAGCTTGGCTTAGCAAAAGTTGTTGTTGGTCTACCTGCTATTAAACTTCATGATGTGGGTATGGTTTTTTGGGTTGGAAGTGTGATACTTGGAATGTTTGGTGTTGGACGATTCATGATTGGTGATAAGCTCATTGGTGCTTTGAAAATTACTTTACTATTTCTCTCTTATGTGTTTATTGCATTGGGAAGTTTATTGAATGTTTTTCCTAATATTAATCCTTTAATTGGAAGTATGTGTATGATTGCAGGATTTGTAGGTTTGCTCATAGTTGTGGTGTGGTGGGGATTAGATATGTTTCTCATTACATCAAAAACTCGTCGAGCAAATCTGAATAAACTTTTAGCACTTTTTCATATGTGATTCTTGCAAAACTATTTGTTCGAGATTATTTAGGATAATAAATTATTTTATACAAAAAAAGGATTGGATTTTTATGCAAAATAGAATTATTCAAGAACGAAGAGAATCTTTTTTACGAGAGATTTTGAGTGAGGCACTGGGAAATTTACAAGATAGTAGGTTGAACAACCTGCAAGTAACAAGAGTTGAATGTTCAAAGGGTAAATATGATGCAAAGGTATTTATAGAGAAAGGGGATTTAAGTTTGCAAGAGCAAGAACAAATTATTCGTGCATTCAAAAAAGCTAAATCTATCATAGGGGAATATATTGTAAATGTGAGTGGGTGGCATACTGCACCAAAGCTTAGTTTGAGATTTGATAGAGAACTTGAAATGCAAAATAGACTTGATAAAATCTTTATGCAAATTAATGACACAACAAACAATAAATAATGAATATTGTGATAAGATATAGAGAATATCCAAAAAGGATACATTATGATTAGCAATGAACTATACAATCAATTGGAGACTCTTATACAAGCAAAGGATATGGGGCTTTATGATGTCGAGTTTTTAAGAGAGAATGATTCTTTGCTTCTACGCATTTCACTTTTTAAACAAGGTGGGGTAAGCCTTGAAGATTGTGAGTTAATTAGTAGCCTTATTTCCCCGGTTTTAGATGTTGAATTAGAAAATATGGAATCTTATTTTTTAGAAGTAAGTTCGCCGGGTCTTGAACGTGTGTTAAAAAAACCAGCACATTTTTTATATAGTATTGGAGATATTATAGAGGTGCGACTTATGGATAAGACAGTTATTCGTGGTATTTTAATGAATTATCAGCATGAGATAATAGAAATTCAGATAACACAAGAGAATCTTCCACGGAAGAAAATAAAATCTTCGGGTGTGGTAGATTCTAAAAAGAATTTAAGCATTCAGGCACAGGATTCTCTAGTGCAAATAGAGCATATCGCATTAAAGGATTGTAAAAAAGTAAAAACCCTATTTGATTGGGATAGTGCTTTCAGGCAATCTTAGATTTTTGGAAGTTAAAAATACTCTTTGGAATTTTTTATTATCAATTCATATATTAAAAATGAAGAAAAATAAATCAGAATTCTTATTGTGAGTGAATAATAAAACAAAAATAGGTAATAAAAAATATCAAATATGATGTAATTTTTTATTATAGATTAATAAAGGTGTTACTTTTAGGAATTATTTGTTCGAAATAAGCAAATAAGTTGCATATATCATTAGATTTTTTTGAAGTCTAGGAGTTATTTCCGAGTTTATTAGATGAAATCAACAGAAAAAGAATATAATTCATTCATATTTTCAAAAATAATAAAGATTATATAATTTTTACAAACAGAGTTCCGTATGTTTTATAAACACATTACAAAACCCTATATAGTCCGTCTTTTGTTCGGTGTAGCACTTTATATTGTTTATGTCAGTATGAGTGATATTTATCCACTTTTGCCACCTCTTATAGGTATTTTATTTGTTATTTTTCACAAATTTAATAACTTGCAGCAGACTTATATACCAATATTTATTGTTTTTTGTATATTTTTTTATGAGCTTGATAAATCTCTAATAATTGGTATTATTCCATGCGTTTTTTTTATTGTGCACATTTTTGTTGCACAACAATTAGAATCTTTATTACATGTAAATTCATTTTTTATTATTGTATATGTTGTTGCACTTTACTTGTTTTATTTGGCTGGTATGATTTTGTGTAATATTTTGTTAAATACTCCTGTGCTGGAATTTTCATTTATTTATGTGTATTATATGATTATTGATTCCATATTGGCTTTGGTATATTATTTTATTTTTATTCGAGATTAAATTATGAAAAAATTACCATCGAGTTTCAAAATTTTATATTCTATTTTTGGTTTAATTTTCATTATTTTGATTACAAAACTCTATATTCTCGCAATCGCAAGACATGAATATTATGATAAACTTTCTCTTGAAAATACCATTAAAATAGAAACTCTTGTCCCAACACGAGGGCAGATTCTTGATAGAAATAATGAGCCTTTAGCAATCAACGAGTTGGGATTTAGTCTTGCATTACAAAATCGCCTTAAAGATAAGGATTTGGAGCATGAGTTAGAATTTATTGGGACACATATTGTTGATGTAGATATTAGTGCATTGCGTGAAAAATATAAAAAGTTCAATAGTATTTATCGACGCACACCCATTACTCTGTTTGAATTCATTCCATATGCACAAATGCAAGTGATTTATGCAACTATGTTGCAACATAGTAATATTGTGATTACACCAACCACCAAGAGATTCTACCCAAACAATACTGCTGCTTCGCATGTTATTGGTTATATTGGTGCAAGTGATATAAAAGATAGGGAAAATGAGCCTATTTCTAAGCATACTAAGATTATTGGCAAACAAGGTTTAGAAAAACAATACAATACGCTTTTACAAGGGCAATTGGGATATAAAAAAATACAAGTTAATAGTTATAATCAACAACTTAAGCTCATTGAAGAAAATCAAGCTACTGGTAATAATGATATGAAAGCTACTCTTGATATTCGATTGCAAGAAACCCTAGATTCTGTTTTTGAGAATCGTGAGGGTGCTGCAATTATTCTTGATGTTCATAATGGTGAAATTTTGGCTGCTGGGAGCTATCCAGAATATAATATTAATGATTTTGTTGGTGGAATATCACATGCAAAATATAAAGAATTATTAGAAAATCCTTATAAACCGCTCATTAATAAACTTATTAGTGGGCAATATCCCCCAGGATCTGTTATTAAAATGGGTATGGCATTAGCATTTTTAGAGTTTGCTGATATTACAGAATCTACAATTATCAACACACCACCATATATTGAGATTAATAAGCACAAGTTTCGTGATTGGAAAGCCGGTGGACACGGTAGTGCTGATGTTTATAAGGCAATTCGTGAAAGTGTTGATGTGTATTTTTATAAACTTTCCCAAATTGCTGGTATTAACAATATTGCATTTGTAATGAATAAAATGGGATTTGGAGAAAAAACCGGGGTGGATTTACCTTATGAAAACTCTGGAATTTTTCCCACACCACAATGGAAGCTCAAGGCACTATCGCAACAATGGTTTGTAGGAGATACCATTCAAACATCTATTGGTCAGGGATCTTTTCTTGCAACACCTATGCAAGTTGCAAGATATACAGCACTCATTGCAAGCGGGAAACTCGTAATTCCTCATTTTGCAAAAGAATTAGGGGGGAAACCTGTGAATATTCCTCCGAAGGATGTTTTAACGAGTTTTGAAAAATCAAAATTACCTGCATTACGACTTGGAATGTATCAAGTATGTTCAGAGCCATCTGGCACAGCTTATAGAGTCACGCAAGGGACAAAAGTTAAACTTGCTTGTAAAACAGGGACGGCACAAGTCGTTGGAATCTCGCAAGACACAATGAAGAGGATAAAAGAAACAGATATGGATTATTGGCATCGCTCACAAAGCTGGATTACAGCATTTTTACCTTATGATAATCCAAAATATGCAATTACAATCCTCATAGAGCATGGAGGAGGTGGAGGAAGGGGTGGTCCATTACTTGTAAAACTTGCAAATGCAATGTATCATTTAGGGTATGTAAAGTGAGTGTAGCGATTACTAAATCCTTTTGTAAAAAATTAAAGAATCATATTGCCTTAGTTGTGATATTTTTCATTTTATTTTTCAAGCTATTGATTCTAAAAAATGCAAAAGAATAAAATGAAAAACTTAAAAGTCAGATTCAATCCAAAGCAAAATCAGGGGGTAACCAAAAAGAAACTTCAAAAAATTTGATAGAATAAACATGACCAAGACTATTTTGTAAAGGATACAGAAAGTGATGATGTAATCATACATAAGATTGTCATGAAACTTTGCTAAAAGTCATAAAAATAAGAAGTAGATATGCAATATATTATGAAAGATATATAGATTCTCTAATCTAAAGATACATCTAGCACCACCCAAGGATTTCTGTCATATTTGAGTCAATAAATTATAGCATTAGAATCTAGATATGAGCAAGAGTATTGTGAATTCTGATAACAGATTCTAATTAATATTGCACCATGATAAAGGGCTTAAGCCCTTTAGAAGTTATAGACAATGTAGAGTTATAATAATTTACTTTATTTTAGAAAGTGAAAGAATATCCAAGTGATATTACATATGGATTAATATATAAACCAGACTTTTTATCATTTTTATTGTATATCCAGCGGCTAAAGTTTGGATTTTAGCTCCTAATTCTACTCTATGTCTGTTGGCAAATGTGGTAGATATACCTAACATTAATGGGGGATATTAAATCCATTATAATCAGTTAGCAATTTTAAACCATCGGCTATTATTTTGTCCGACAAAGTAGTAATACCATAACCTAAGCCAAACCCAGCAAATATAGCCATAGAAAATGAATCTGTATTAATGAAATTAAGCAGTAAGTCCATATTTGTAGCTATATTTTGATATGTAGCAGAAATATCACCAAATCGCTGGAATTTTACAAGACCATCAAAATCATAAGTTACATATCCTCTCAAGCCTATTAGTGGAGTAAAGAACTGATTCCAACCAAGTTTTACCCCCACATTAAAAGACCCTTTTGTTTCACTTGCAGCATCTACTTTTTTATTATTTTCATAACTAGATAACCCTAGAATACTTCCTCCAACTTGTGTACCAATGAAAAATCCACTCTTTTCACCGCTTTCGTCGCCAACACTTTCGCCCTCAGCATATCCATTGCTTACCAATAAAGCACTTAATGCAACAATGCTCAAAAACCTCTTCATGAAATTCCTTTTAAAATAAATTTCCAATATTTATAATTTTTGAATTAAATTAAATACATTTTGAAAAAAATGTAACAAAAAAGCGGTATAAATTTAGGATTCCAGAAAAATATATAATTTTTTCAGAATAAATACTTCAATTCTATTTTTAGTAAGACTATATTATCACTATATTCTAAAATAAAATTTGTTGTCCAATAAATATCAAAGTAAAGAACTATAAAAGTTTATAAGATTTAAAAATATTGTTTGCAAAAAATTTAAAATAAAAAGGTGTAATTTAATAAATAGTTATTATAATTTAGAACAATCATTTCTTAGTTCAAGGCTATAAAAGGATTTCTTATGCAACAAGAAAGTAAACAAGATTCTCAACAGGTTGTAAACAATATTCAAAATTCAATACAATTAAAAGGTTTGCAAAAATTTAAACTTATTTTTATTTTAGCATTTCTCTCTGCTATTGCACCACTTTCAATAGATATGTATCTCCCTGCATTGCCAAATGTTAGTAAAAGTTTTCAAGCAAGTGAGTTTTATACTCAACTCTCTTTAACGAGCTTTTTTCTTGCATTTGCACTTGGACAATTACTCTATGGTCCATTAAGCGATATTTTTGGACGTAAAAAGCCTCTATACATTGGAATCTCACTTTTTATCCTCTCTAGCATTGGTTGTGTATTGGTAGATTCTATTTCTATTTTTATTATTCTTCGTTTTTTAGAGGCACTTGGTGGGTGTGCTGGTGTAGTTATTGCACGAGCTATTGTTAATGATCGATTTGATATAAAAGACGCAAGTGGAGTATTTGCACTCATGATGGTGGTATCATCTCTAGCACCTATGCTTTCACCATCTTTTGGTTCTATGCTTTTAAATTTTTTTTCATGGCATAGTATCTTTGCAACACTTTTTCTCTGTGGTATTATTTTACTTCTATTAGTATTTTTTAGTCTTGAAGAATCAGCACCAAATTTTAAAAACAATATAACTACAAAGCATAATTTGGCTACATCACATACAAAAACTTTACAAACCTACAAACGAATCTTGCAAGAAAAAATATTCATGATATATGTTATATCAGGATCATTTGCAATGGCAGCTATGTATGCTTATATTACAGGTTCTTCATTTGTATATATGAATATTTTTGGATTAGATAAAAATGCTTACAGCATAGTATTTGCACTCAATGCTTTAAGTTTTGTAGTATGTGCAAATATTAATGCAAAAATTGTGCAAAAGATTCCACCACAACATATTATCTCAAAAGCATTTATCGCTATGCTGATTTTTAGTATTATCCTTGTGGTTGCAGGAATCTTAAATTACACATCTCCTATCGAATCAACAGTATCAATGTCATGGTTTCATTGGAGATTCCTTATCTTTGAAATAGCTATGTTAAGCACAATTTCAATGCTTGGATTTATTTTACCCAATCTTACTACTCTTGCCATGGCACGATTTAAAGATTGTTCTGGTAGTGCATCTGCGGTGCTTGGAACGATACAATTTGGAATGGCTGGTATCATATCATTTCTTGTTGGTGCTTTCCATGCAAATACTCCCATATTCCTTGCATGTATAATGTTTTCAACTGTATCATGTGGGGTTCTTTTATATTTTTCTTTTGCTAAGGAAAAGTGGATTTAACAAATAATGATGCTTGAAATCTATCTTTCATGTCAATAAAAAAGATTCTATTGATTTTATACAATCTCTATTTGTCATAATTGCTTTATTTTAAGAGTCTTATGTTCAATTCATAAATGTTTTATTTCTTCCTAGAATTTATTTAATAAATTTAAAGAAAGAAAACTACATAATTATTCTCTCTGACAGAGAACATCGATAATGAAAATATTAATAAAGTTTTTGGCTATTCTATGCTTCTGTAATATTTTATTCTCAAATTAAATTTCGATAATAAACTTCTGCTATTAAGTTTTATAAAATAATATCAAGGAATACAATCCTATGCATTCACCTGTATCATTTGTATGATACCGCCACGAATATTATTGTATTGCAATACATAAGATAAAATCTTAAAATAATTTAAAATTCTATAAGAGACATTGCCTACAACCTTTCTGCAATTGTTGTAGCTATCACATAAGAATCATTCATAGATAAGCCAATTGAACCACCATTCTTAAATAAAATATCTCCAACAACAAAAAGGTTAGATATATTGCTTTCTTTGTGTTCATTGCAGAGTGCACAACCATTAGAATCTACTTGAATACCACATTTTTTTAAAAAATCCACAGGAGCAACACCACCTATGGCATAAACAATTCTGTCAAATACCTGAGTACTTTCATCACTAAAAGTAACCTTTAATTGTGAATTATCATCAACGACTGATATAATATCAATTCCAAATTTCGATTCCAATCCATTTTGCAAACTCTTTTCAAGCTCTCTTGCATTTTCATCATTAATGCGTGTAAATTCTTTGCGTCTATAATTGAGTGTAGTTGTTGCCATACCTGCAAGATGAATAGCATATTCCACAGCAGAATTCCCGCCGCCAACAACAAGAATTTTCTCTCCTGCAACACAATCATTTATATTAAAATTAATCTTCTTTCTTAAGCTCATTGGTAATGGGTAGCTTGGTTTGTTAGGTTTCCCCATTTTACCAATACCTACAATAGCAAATTGCGATTGAAAAACATCGTTGTTTGTTGTACGTGTAATAAATGAGTTATTCTCCTTGCTGATTCTATCTACTTCATGATTATAAAAGACTTCGATATTATTTTCTTTCAAAAGATTCATAAAAAGTTCGATTGTTGCTTCTTTATTGCTATCTGTAAATGGAATATGTCCCTTCAAATCTACAACCTGCCCTTTATAATCCTTATCCACACGTTTTCCTGCTTTATAATATTCGCGAATCATTGCCAAAATACCATCTGTTTTTTCCAAAAGAGCAACTTTCTTAACACCCATTTTGACACATTCAATCGCACTAGAAATTCCACCAGGACCTGCACCAGCTATTACAACATCATATTTTTGCATTATATTTTCCTTTCTTTGTGTTTATCTTGTTTTGAAAGATTATTTAAATCCTCAATACTATCAAATAATACACCTCTCATCATTTTTTCTTTATCGTCAAATTGTCCGTTTTTTAGTCCCCATAAGAATGCTATCAATCCGATACAACCTATTGTTAAAGAGGCACCTAACATCAACATAACAACCCAACTACTCATGTTTGTTTCCATTAAGAAATAATATATTATATAGTAAGAAATGCGATTTGTGACCATATTTCTTTCAAAAAATAATTTATTATTGTTGTGTGAAAAATCTTTACAAATAACAAGAAACTAAGAATCTTTTTAGATATATTTTTTAAGAATTGATAGATTCTACGCTTAACCTGTCAATTTGTTGCAATCTGGTAACCCTTTTCTTTAATAAATTCAATTTTATGTCGCAACAATAATACACTTAATTCTTTCTTTAATCCTTTTTTACTCATAGAAAGTTTTCTTGCGTTATCATCATTTACACAAAAATACTTTCCGCACTCATTTTGCATCTTAATTTCTCGTAACAATCCCTCAGAATCTCGCTCGAGAATAAAATCAAGCTTTCCATCTTTTCTCACTTTTGTAACCTTTACTCTATACTCTGTGTTTGTGTGCAATTTTGCAGTAAGCGTATTATAATAAACAATACCCTGATAATAATGAGGTATTGCAACACACAAAACACCTAATGGGGATTCTGAAATGCTCCACACTTGTAATCTCTGATGAAGTAACTTGGGATTTCTACATGGCTTTATAAGAGGACTAATATCTTTCTTTGCAATAAGTCGATGTTGTTTATCACGAGTAATCCTCACAACAATAAAATCCCCAATGTGATATTTATGAGGAATATTTGTAGGCATAAAAATATCTTTAGGTAACCCCATATCTAAAAAAATTCCATATTCATTTTTATCTTTTATACATAAACGCACGATTTGATTTATCATTGCATGGGGCTTTTGTGTAGTTGCAACTATTCTATCATCAGAATCTGTAAAAAGAAAAACCTCAAGAATATCACCTATATGCTCGTCTCCCTTCAGATATATATTTGGCAATAATACAGAATCTTTAGAAAAACAAATATCTGTAAAAGATTCTCTCTTTTTTGTAGAATAATTGTGTTTATAATCTCTTTGAGTATTATCTTGTCTATCGCTATATTCTTGCATACCTTTTCTAGAATCTAATGATTCAATAAGATAAACACCATGTTCTGTTCGCCTTGCAATAGAGAGTTTCACCCAAGTGCCGATATATTTATAAAGTGTATTTTGCTGTTTATGCTCTTCATAAAGAACACATTTTTGTAATTGAGATTGTTTGCGAGATTCTTGTATCTTTTGGGTAGTATGAGAATTTTTAGTATATTTGCACAAGAGAATCTCCTCTAAAAGTTTATTGCATAATTTTATCTTCTTATTTTGAAATTTCTTTAAAAAATTCTGAATTATCTTCGATAAATAACCTAAATAAAATTTTACTTTCAACAAAGTCTTTGAGTTATTTTAGTTACTTAGGACATTCTATTAATTCATATATAAAATAGATTCTAAACGATATTCTTTGCTATAATTGCTAAACTGCGTAAGGAATAAATAGAAATGCAACAATACATATATATGTCAATATTCTTTTTTTACATGTTTCAACTTGCAATAGCACAAACAACACTCTCCAAAGAGATATTATTGCATAAAATTCAAAATATTTATATGCAAGATTCTACTATATATAATATTAAATCTCAAAATTCAAAACTCCAATGTATGCTCTCAAAAAATGAACGCGAAAACGCGATACTTGATACTTCAAGTGCTATTTATCCTTACTATAACATGCTTTTAGAAGTCAATAGAAATGATATACAATCGTCAAAAATTTCACAAGATTTACTCATGAATGCCGTTAGGAATAGAGAATCTCTTGCTATGCTACTTGCATTGCAACTTTATTTTAGCAAACGATGTGAAAGATGCGAACGCGTAAGAGATATAAGTTATTTTGGATATTACTATACCAAAGATTTTGATATGAATAAAATTCTTTCAACAGAAGGCGGAGACTTTTATCGTTCTTATGTTTTAAATGGTGAGGCATTCTTATGCAATGCATTGGAACAAAATGATCCCAGAGATTTTCTTATGGCATACGCAAATTTTATGCTTGCTGGACTACATACACGTGCGATTAACGCACTTTTACATGGAATCAAAACCACGAATGACAATGCCTTATTTGCAACTTTTAAGTTTTTAACTTCAAATGATTTCATTATGACAAATAATTTGTATGGAGTTTATCTGCTCAATTTACTTTCCATTCAAGATAACTCTAATGTTTTTGGTAATATTCTTTCATTAAGACATTTTAAGAATCTAAAGGTATTAGAGAATCATGCACCTTATAATTATATTCTCACTAGCACAATGATTCGTGATATAAATATGGGACGCGTGCTTTCTCCCTTTCATAAGCTTACAACACATGCGACTCTTCATGAGTTTTATGATAAAAAAAGACATTATGAAAATGAAATACAAAATGTAAATCTTAGAATCTTACAAAATGCCAATACAAAAGAATGTTATGAATACTATCAGATTTTACAATTAAAACAAAAATTACAGAGAGTTACACAATATCCATATGCTACAACTTATATGAAGGAATTGAAATAAAATTATGCTATTACTAAGATTCTCAATAACTTCTGTATTTGTTTGAATTTTATATATCTTTTAAGCAAACTAAAGCTATTTTATGATATAATAAGTATTTAACAAAGTTTCTTTCTTTGTGGGGATAATATGGCGATTGTTACAACGCTTGAAAATTTTAAGGGTGCATTGTTGCAAAAAGATCCATTACATGGGGTATATAATTTCTTACAATCTTGTATGGATGGGCAATATGATAAAAAATCCTTTAAAACAAACAAACATATTGATTTAAGTAATGGAATCTTTGCTATTCTACAAACCTATTCACTTAAACCTTTTAAACAAGCTTTTTTTGAGACACATAAGAAATATATTGATTTTCAGCTCACAATTAAGCACAATGAATGTTTTATGATAGGTGATTGTAAAAATTTTACGATACAAAATTCCTACGATGCTTCAAAAGATTTAATTGTCTATAAAGCACAAAAATGCAATAAAATCTTATCTTATCCATCTTGTTTATGTATTTTTTTTCCAAATGATGTGCATGCTGGTGGTTTAAATGATAAAGCATTTCAATATAAGAAAGTGTATAAAGTTGTTGTAAAAGTTCCTGTCGAGATAATTAAAATTTCTTTGTAATTAGGGGTATTACATGTTAAATTTTATCAATAAAAAAATATTCTTTTTATATACTTGGGTATTAGCTTCAAGTATAACTTATGGGATTGAGGGAATATACCTTACCCACAAGGGTACAGAGGGCGGACAAAGCATTGTTGAAATATTTCAGTATAACAATGTTTATTATATCTATGGTTTAAAAAATTTGGAGGCAGATCCTCTAAAGGATACTTGCAATAAAAATGCTGATTTACGCAATCGCACAAGTGTTGGCAATGTTTGGGCATATGGTTACAAAAAAAATGGTAAGGGACATTTTGTCGATGGAATTATTTATAACTTCAACAATTGCAAGTTTTACTATGGAAAGATTATTGTAAAAGATCATAATACAATAGAATTCGTTGGGGCACTCGATAAGTATTATATGCTACATCGTGGATATACTTGGCGTTTATTAGATGAAAAAGAACGATTGCAATACGAACAATATCGTATTCCCCTTACCGATCTTTTAAAAACAGCAGAAGATACAATGCGTAGTAAATAATCATCTTTGTAGTTGATTAAATATTATTTGAGAATATAAAATTGCATATTTCTCTAATTTTATGTAGATGATATGCAATTTCAATATAAAATAAGTTTTATGGAAATAAATTAGTAAAACAATTTACCAAAGACCATAAATCCATGGTTATTTCCACCACCAATAGCACCCACGCTTGAATATGCCCAAGAATAACCAGCACCTATATCAAAACCTAATGTTTGTCCCTCACCACTATTACGATTTTGACGATACGCTTTCCATGATCCAGCAAGACTAATTTCACTATAACTCCCACCACCGAGCATTAAGTGCACATCAAAGATTCTATGTTCCATTTTTGCAAAAGCATATGCAGTCCAAGTGCCACCTATACCATATATAGCATTGTTAAGAAATTTTCCATAGAATCTTGTTCTATCATTAATACAGAAAAACCTTGAAGCTTGATTGCCAAAAATACCCCTAAACCCAAGACCAGCAGATATAGAATAATCTACATATTCCTTTCCGTTGCTATTGACGCGTTTTCTTACATATTTTATCTCTTCGTCAATAATAAAAACACCCAATAAATCATCAGCTATTGTTCCACTTGTAACACCATTTCCATATTGGAATAATGCATTCCCTCCAGTAAGAGATTGCCATGCCTCATTAATATTATAAATAAAACGAGCCTTTACACCCACTTGAGCAAGTGGATCAAAAACAAAACCCCGACTTGGGTTGGTTGCTGGAGCTTTTGTATTAAAAAGCACCCATGGGGCAAAAAATATACGATGCCCACTCTTACCAATACCCTTATCAAAATCTGCACCAAATAAAAATACTTCGCCACCGAGTTTTATTTTACCGCCATAAAAATATGGATTAAGCATATATAAATCAGAACCAATTCTACCAGGTAAATAACCATTGTCAAGAAATGAGTTGATGTAGCTAAACCACATTCTAAATGGTGAAGAATTTTTAGGAATCCATTGCAGACTAATTCCCTGTAAAGGACCATTCACAAAATCAGTTGTGCGAACAATGGTTGGACCTATATCAACATTATAACGACCAGCAACAATTTTAAAACCACCTCTATTATACGCAAAATAAATATCTCCCACATCACCTGTTGCCATACTCATATTATTGTAGCCAGAATAACCAGGTATCATACTTAATGCATTCCAAATACCTGCTGCACCCATACCAACATTCCAATGCTCATTGAGTTGAAAATTTGCTCGCACATATGCATTTAAACCAAACATTGCCTGATTTCGTATTGTATTGCTATTACCAAAAAACCCAAGACTTAACCTTCCATGAGTTGTGAGTTTTATATCGGCATAAGCTTGATTTACACCCAATGCTAAAAGACATGTAAGCGAAATCTTTTTAAATGTTCCATTAGCACATACATTGCTTAATGTTTTTTGTTTTTGTAACTTATCCCAAATTCTTATTGGCATGAGATAACTCATATTTTCTCCCTTATTTAAAAAAATATATTCATGAATATCATCACGAATGGTTCTATTATACACTATTTTTAAGTATTTATGTTTAAAAATTACTTTATTATCTGTGCAAGAATAATGCTTTTTATGTAGTCTGCAAAAAGACTCTAGAGATGTTTATAATTATAGAAATTTGTTTATTATAATGATAAATGGAGTTTTAATTGACCAATACGATAAAGTGCAAAGTCATATTTAATAGGATCTTGTGAATCAAAATCTTTGAGATTATTTGTTATTTCAAGGACTGCTTTACGACTATATGATTTTGTGGTGCAAAGTCCAAGCATTTTTGCTATTTTGAAAGTATGTGTATCAAGTGGCAATAATAAAGCATGGCATGGAATTTCACTCCATAAACCAAAATCAATACTATCCTTTCTTACCATCCAACGCAAAAACATATTATAACGTTTAAGTGGCGAGGTGTTTATATTGGGATTTCCAAATAAAAATTCAATACCATGCGTTTGTAATTGATGTTTCTGAATAAAATCCCAACATTGTTTTTGTAATGCCTGGATACCATCAAGTATATTATGGTTTTTTCTGTATCCTTGCAGAAATATTTGTTTTATCCCACCAAGAGAAATGAGATGCGAAATGATAAGAAAGCAAGTTCGTGTATCCTGCCTTGTTTGGAAACGATAGTAAGGAAAACATTCTGCGGTGCTTGTTTGCAATGCCTTAGAATCTAAAAGAAATGAAAAAGGCATTTCACCAAGATTCTTCACAATCAATGTAGCATTTCCATATGAATAAATTGCACAAATAAAAGCTACTTCATCAAAATATTGAAAATCCTTATACCGATAAACCACCATGAGAGGGTCCGGATAAACATAAAGATACTTTTGTGCATTAAAAGATGTATATTGTGTGTCTAAAAAAAATTTTAAATCTTTTTTATTACGGAGTTTTTTCTTGAATGCATTATTAGACTTTTTATTTGCTACATTACTCTGCATAGAATCTTGAGATAAACTCTTTGTGCGTTGCATATTATACCTTTTTTTGCACATAAGATGATTTTTAACATGCAATTATTTAATTTTACAATAATGGCTTGAGATTTTGAAGAGAACATTTATTGTTATCATTAACTATACATCGCTACTAAGTGGTAAGAAAAATTGTGGATTGGTATTTGTCATAAAAGCTAATGTTCCAGTATTTGTTCCTAGAAGTAAGTGAATCTTTCCTTTTGTAACAGCAGAACTAAATGGTAAAAAATGTAAAACAGGATTTTGCGACGTCTGCAAATATGGTATTGGATTTTGCGACCCACTTCGTTCAATAGTAAATTTTCTATCAAAAATTCTGGAAAGTTCATTAAATTCTCCTTCAATTTCATTATCAAAATGATTATCTGGGTCAAAATTATATACCAACACATCAATGCAAAGTTGCTTACTAATATCAAAAATGAGTGTTGAAATATCAGAGTATTCTTTAGAATCTCCAATCACAACAAGAAAACTACAAGCAACATTTGGTTGTAAAAAATTCTTTTGAAGTGAAATCTTATATTGATCAAGCATATTGCTATATTCTTTTGGACATATTGGATTTTTAGCTGTGCAAAAAATAGGAATCTTGCTTGCCCACAACATACGACGATGCACTCTTTTTGCAAAAAGCTCTTTACCAATAACAATCAAACCAATTTTTTTACCAAACTTACTGCGTAAGACTTGCATAAAACTTGCGTTATCATAATCTATTGTTACAACAATATCTCTTTGGTTAAATTTTTCTAGTTCCTTAATAATATTAAAATCTGTTGGGTGTAAAACTTTAATTATCAATTTTGTGCTTTTAAGATATGTATGGAGATAAATTGCCTCTTTACAATCAAAAAAGATTCTCTCTTTATGTTGCAAACGCATATCTACAATTAAACAAACTTCGCGTCCAAAAGGAGATGGGAATTGCCCCATGTCAGACTTAATTTTGTAGTAAATTGTCTGTAATACTTTTGGGTCTCCTGCTACCAAAAGTGTATCTCCTGGCCAAATTACAGATTGTGAAGTAGCAAGTTTAAATTTTTCATCACGATAGATTCCAACAATTCGCCAATTTGTCTGTCTAATTGTGTTAATTTGACGATGGGCAAATATACTTCCACTTGGAACACCAATTTCCATTACCTCACCTTTTTCTAAACCAAATCCACGAGGAATAATTGGAACATTTGGCACTCTTAATAAAAGTCGTGAAGCCATCGCATTTGTTTCGGTAATCAATACAAGGTTAGAATCCTTTTGATTTAAACTTTCGAGATAATCATTGAGTGTATGAACACAATGAATAATACGAGCCTTTTTGTAGTTTTTGCGCAAATACTCATAGACCATATTACTTTCTTGTTCGTCTTGTAACACTATAAAAGCATCACTTATATCATCATCAGCAAGAATATTATCAAGACGAAATGATGAAGTATAATCACATTCATAGAATCTAAATGTGCTTGGGATTTCTTTGGGAAGAAATCGTGAATCTTTATAGAGGACGATATAAAAATTGTTACTAGAATATCCATTAATAATTTTGTGCAGAAAATGTAAAGCAATATCACCATCAGCTACCAAAAGTAAATGTTTCACAAGACTTCTCTCCAAGTTTATAGTAAATCACTTTTAATTTTTATTTTATAAGCGTTATTGTATCATACTTTAAAAATAAAATAATAAATTTTAAAATAAATTGCATTTCTTGAGAATGTTGTATATAATATATTTTTGTATTGATTCTGTGTTAAAATATAGAAAATATTACCATGACAATGAGGATTAAATAATGGAAGTAATTTCAAATAATAAAATGAACGGATCAGCTATGCTAGTAGAAGCACTACATTTGGAGGGTGTGAAAGTAATCTTTGGTTATCCTGGTGGTGCAGTTCTAAATATTTATGATGAAATTTATAAACAGAGTTATTTTCGTCATATTCTTACACGACATGAGCAAGCTGCAATACATGCAGCAGATGGATATGCGAGAGCAAGTGGAAAAGTTGGGGTGGCAATTATTACTTCTGGACCTGGTTTTACAAATGCTGTAACAGGAATTGCCACTGCTTTTACAGATTCTATTCCACTTGTTATCATTAGTGGGCAAGTTCCTCTTACACAAATTGGTTCAGACTCATTTCAAGAAATTGACGCTGTTGGAATCTCTCGTCCTTGCACAAAACATAACTATCTTGTGCAAAATATTCATGATTTGCCCAGAATCCTAAAAGAAGCTTTTTATATTGCGAGAAGTGGCAGACCAGGACCAGTGCTTGTAGATATTCCAAAAGATATTAGTGCACAAGTTGCAGATTTTCACTATCCAAATAGTATTTCTTTAGCAAGTTATAAACCCACCACAAAAGGCAATATACGACAAATTAAAAAACTCGCAAATATTATATTAGAATCCCGTAATCCACTTTTTTATATTGGCGGTGGTGCAGTTATTTCAGATAGTTATGATGAAATCAAAACTTTGTTAGAAATTACCCAGATTCCAAGTGTAGAAACACTTATGGCACGAGGAGTTACACAGGGTAACCCAAATTTCTTAGGAATGTTGGGTATGCATGGCACTTATAGTGCAAATATGGCAACGAGCGAATGCGATTTACTCATTTGCCTTGGTGCAAGGTTTGACGACAGAGTAACAGGTAAAGTCAGTGAATTTGCAAAATTTGCAAAGATTGCTCACATTGATGTAGATCCAAGTTCTATTGGGAAAATTATTGATGTAAATTATCCAATTGTTGGGGATTTAAAACTTATATTACATGATCTTATTACAGAATTGCAAGATAAATTACCAAAAGAAGAAATTCTTAAGGAACGGGAAATATGGATTACTAAACTAAAAAAATGGAATAATATCCATCCATTAAGGTATGAAGACTGTGAAAATACAGAATCTTCATGTATTGTAAAAAAAGAAGGGAAATCTATCAAACCGCTTTTAAAACCACAATGGGTTATTGAAGAAACGGGGAGAATATTAGGAGATAAGGTGATTATCACAACAGATGTAGGACAACATCAAATGTGGGTTGCTCAATTTTATCCTTTTACCGCAAAAAGACAATTTATTACAAGTGGGGGGCTTGGAACAATGGGTTTTGGTATGCCAGCAAATATGGGGGTATATGTAGCACTTGAAGAGATAAAAAAAGAATATGGCATAGAAAAAGTAGCACTAAGTTTTAATGGTGATGGAGGAATATTAATGAATATTCAAGAGCTTATGACTTGTGTAGAATCTCGTATCAAAACAATTAATATTATCTTAAATAATGGTTATCTTGGTATGGTAAAACAATGGCAAGATTTCTTCTATGAAAAGAGACTTTCCCATGTTGATTTAACGCAGCCAAATTTTACACTTCTTGCACAAAGCTTTGGTGCATTGGGATTGGAGGCACATACGAAAGAAGAGTTTCAAGAAGTATTACAAATTGCACTTGAGAGTGATAAAGTAAGTTTGATAAATGTATGGGTAGATAGAGATGAAATTGTTTTACCTATGGTTCCTGGAGGAAATCCTCTCTATAAAATGATATTAGAATAAGGAAAGAGAATGCAAAAAAGAATTATTTGTATCACGGTTATTAATGAACATAGTGTTTTGGCGAGAATCTCAGGGTTATTTGCAGGTCGTGGATATAATATTGATAGTTTAACGGTTGCCCCATTGCCTGATAGTAATCTTTCTCGTATTACAATCGCAACTCGTGGAGACGAAAAAATATTGGAACAAATTATTAAACAACTTCATAAGGTAATTCCGGTTTTAAATGTGGTTGAAAATTATGAAATTATCACTCAGGAAATTGTATTAATTAAATTTGAAAATAATGAAAAAATTGGGACAATTAGTGCGTTAATCAATGCGTCTGGGGGAAAAATAGTTAGTTGGAGTGAGAAAAATATTATTTATAGTGTGAGCGGAGAGAGTCATAATATCAAATCTTTAGTGCAATCTTTACGCAATTTTATGCCAAAAGAAATTATTCGTAGTGGTGTTGTTGCGATTGAGAAATAACTTATGTCTTGATTGCGTACTAAACAAGTTGTTATATTTTATAGAATATAGATTCCATATTATTACCTCATACAAAATAAATTTATTGTATTAACTAAAATATATTCTTAAATTAACAAGATTCTTTATTTTTGCAAGGATTTAACAATTAAAAAAAGATTCTATTATGATATAATATTATTTATTCAATGAAGCCCTAGTATTAAGGAATATTTATGCTTGGATTAAACCCAAAATTTGAAAAACTCTTAAGTTCGCTAAAAGAAGCTCATGATATAGAGGGTTTAGCAAAATTATCATTAAGAAATATGAATGAAGATTCTCAAAATGAAGATGAGAAATATTTTGCAAATAATGCGATTGAAAAAGAAAAAATGATAAAAGTTGCCCCAAGTCTTTTATCGGCGAATTTTTTACGTTTAGAAGATGATATTAGAAGTGTTGTCGATGGTGGTTGCGATCTATTGCATGTTGATGTCATGGACGGGCATTTTGTTCCAAACATGACTCTTGGACCTTGTGTTTTAGAACAAATTCCATTGCTTACACCAATTCCTCTTGATATTCATTTTATGGTTGAGAATGCAAATTTTTTCATCAATCTTTATGCACCATTGCACCCAAAATACATGAGTGTGCATATTGAATCAGAAAAACATTTGCATCGCATTATACAAAAGATACGTTCTTATAATATTAGCCCTGCGATTGCCCTCAATCCTCACACGAGTCTTGAAGGATTAAAATATATTCTTAATGATATTGATATGGTGCTTATTATGAGTGTGAATCCTGGTTTTGGGGGACAGAAATTTATAGAATCAATGTTAAGAAAAATAACAGATTTAAAAGAAATGATTGTAATGTATAATGCACAATGTTTGATTGAAGTTGATGGCGGGGTCAATGATAGCAATATTCAATCACTGAAAAATGCTGGAGTTGATATTGTTGTGGCAGGAAATTATATCTTTAAACAAACTAATCGAATGCAGGCAATACAATCTTTAAAAATATAATTAAAACTATTCATATTTTTATAGTTTTATGATCAATTTAAGATATTGTTAAGTTTATTATGTTCACAATACAATCATAATTAAAAAGACTTATATTCATCTTGAAGTTTGACTTTCCTTGTTCTTTTCAATGGTAACAATCTTGTTTTGATGTGGTGGTTGCTTATCTTGCAAGTCTTTTTATCTTTCAGGTTAGCCCCCCCACTTACTTTTATCTTGACCAAAATCCCTGTATTATTGCTGACAAACTTATCATTTTTTATAACAAAAGCTTTATCTCTTGCTTCTATTTTAAACTCTTTATTCTTTTGGTTCATCAACCTTTTAAATCCCGTTATATATGTTCTATTACAAACTAAAAAGTATATTTTATAAAACTAGATTCAATAAAAAACAAGTCCTTTTTATGAAGATGGGGTAGTTTAGTAAGTCAATATCTTAGAATCTTTTTGGTGGTTTAATCTGCTTTAATCGTAACTCTCTATAAAATCGTAATAATGCAATATATTCCTTGCTCCCAATTTTATAATAGATTCTTTTAAGGTATTCTTGTGCAAATTGTTTTGTAATATTAAGACTTTTAATACGTTGCATAAGAATATAATGAGGCACTTTGATACCCTTAAAATTCTTGCCTTGCCCAAGTTTTTTACAAAAAGATTCTATCATCTTATTATAAAAAATCCCATTTTGATTAAAGCACATTTGCCCAAAAACAAATGGTAATTTCGTTTTACTATACCATACATGTGCCATATCAGTAAAATCTTGTAATGCATACTCATTTAATGCTAACGAAAGAAACTGCATAGAATCTTGATTGTATTGCATAATATTTTTCTTATTTTTATATTCTACTTGAGAATTATTAGCTGTCTTTATTTCTTTTTTTGTTTGTTGAAAATAGTATTGCAATGCCCTATCACCAATAAGAACTTCGCCTTTGAGATTTAAAACTTGGGAAAGTGCATTTGAAGTTGCAGATTGATAATCTCGTTTAGAATCTAGAGGTAATACAAGCACACTCCAAACCTCTTTATTTGCAATAATTCCAGCATTGCAAGTTTTTTTTCTCCTATATGATTTCATACCAGCAATCGATGATATAAATCCGGCATCTATACGATGAAAAAGAAAATCTCTATTTAATTTCGCAGGGTAGCTTTTTTTAAGATTGAAATTTATTTTAAAATATGATGAGGTAGGATATTGTTTCACAAATATATCAAAAACTAAGAGATTTAAATATTCTATCTTACCAAAACGCATAATAATCCTTTTTTTAATAATTTTACTATAAATCACATAAAAAATATTAATAAATAACCGCAATAATATATAACTATACATTGTCTCACATTGCACAACAAAATTTTAGATAATTTCTATAAGTATAAAAATTTCTGAAAGATAATCCAAACTTTTATATATTCCAATTTTACTCTTTTTTGTATCAAAAGTTATAGAAAGTAAAATATTTTTGAGATTCTTCAAGAGATTCTTTACTTTTTCTGTTATACTTGAGCTATGGAATTTTTATGTTTAGCAGTATTAGGCATTTTTACAGGTTGTCTTGCTTCGTTATTTGGACTTGGTGGTGGTATGATTATTGTTCCAGCAATGCTATATGGACACTATATTTTACCACAATTTAACTTCTCAACACATGAAGCTATTGCAATTTCTGTTATGCAAATGATTTTTTCCTCTGTATTTGGCACCATTTTTAATATTTATAAAAAAAAGTTGGATTTTCAAGACGCTATATTTTTAGGTTTAGGGGGATTAATTGGTGCTGCTTTCAGTGGTATTTTGGTTGATAATATTAGTTCGAAACATTTAACACTTCTTTTTCTTGTCGTTAGCCTCATTACTTTTTATAAGTTTGCCTTTAGTATAAAAGGCACACCCGCTCAAGTTATACTTTCAACACAAAAAAAGATTTTTACACTTATCATAATTGGTGCATTGACAGGAGTTTTTGCAATCTCATTGGGTATTGGAGGTGGTGTATTACTCATGCCTCTTCTTATGCAATATCTTGGCTTTGATGCAAAAAAAATCCTTCCTCTTTCTTTATTTTTTATTGCATGTGCTTCCATATCTGGAACAACATCATTCCTTAATCATGGAATCATGGAACAAAATATTTTACACGCTGGATTAATCATTGGATCTTTTTCATTGATTGGTGTCCTTATTGGCTCAAGGCTTGTTGATATTATCCTTCCTCGTAATCATCGTGCATTATTAATGATTTTGTATATTGTCTCCATATTGGCTACATTTAATAAAGTTCTGATATATTATGAAGTATATTAATTTTTTGTGCTTAATATTCTTAATAAACATTTCATAGAAGAAAACTATGAAATATCAGACATGTGAAAATTTGTAAATTTATCAAAATCTTTACTTATAAATACTTTGGTATGTATCTTAGAATTCTAAATCATGACAAATGAGTTATCAATGAGTTAAGAGTATCTTACCCATTATTGTTTTGGAAGCTTCTGGGATTTTACCACTAATTGTAGCTTTAGCTTTATTGGGTATATTTACTATTTTCATTGCATCATACACAAAATCTTAGGGAAGAATAATCTTTAATAATATTTAAAAAATACTTTAAAAATACAATTTTTATACCTTGCAATAAAACTTATATTTAAATATAAAAACGAACACATAATCCTTCTTTTTTATTTTTTCGTGTAAAAAATTCAATTTTCACATTATGGATTTTTGCTATTTCTTTTACAATGAATAACCCCAAGCCTAAAGAATGTTCATTTTTTTTTGCATTTGTTCCTTGATAAAACTTCTTTGTAAGTTGATGTAATTCAGCCTTATTAACGCCATCACCATCATCAATAACTTCTATATAAGATTCTTTGATTATCACAAGAACTTGTGTATTCGCGTATTTTAATGCATTATAAATCAGATTATTCAAAACTTGTTCAATTAATATTTTATCCGCAAAAATTTCTCTATTTTCCCCCTTTACAATAATTCTTTTTTCTTTATAAACATTTTTTAACAAATAATTTTTAAAACCATCAATGGCATCTTCACAAAGGACTTTAATATCAAAAGTTTCCATTTTCACGGTAATTATACTATGTTCTAAACTTTGACTAAGCGAGAGTTTATTAAGCAAAGCATTAATTTTCTTGCTATAAAGAACAATGCGATTTAAAAGTTTATTACGCATAGAATCATCAATTGTGGGTTGTAATAATATTGTCTCTATACTTGCTTGAATAATACTTAGAGGATTTTTAATTTCATGCGATATTGCAGAAAGAAGTTGCATACTTTGCATATTCTTCTCATGTAATTTTTGCGTTCGTTTTCGGATTCTATTTTGCTGTTTTTGCATCTCCTCGCTTAAAGCCTTTAATTCATTTGTATAAGGATTATTCTCTTTTTTTAAAGATTTTAGATTAATTGTATTAAAATTTTTCTGTGTTAATATATTTAATGCTGCTTTAGTAGAACTTATTGTATTATCTTTTATCAGCTTTTGTTCTTGCATGATTTGTTTTGTTTTAGAAAAAGTGATAAGGGTAAAAATAAATCCTATCATATTAATAATAACTGCGGATTCATAATATTCAAAGAGGATTAATAAAATAGATGTAATAAAAACTATGCATGGAATCAGCATAACTTATATCCCTCATTTCTGACAGATTTAATTTTTATCTCCTTGTTTTCTTTTTCTATTTTTTTGCGAAGTCTCTTTATGGCAACATTCACACTATTTTCTTGATGATTTGTTTTTTTATCCCACACATTCTTAAGAAAAAAGTCCCTACTTAATGTTTTACCTGCATTTTCCATAAAACACTGCATTATGCGAGTTTCCAAAGGACTTAATTGGATATTTACATTCTCAATAAATAATTCTTTGTTACTTATTTCTAAACTAATATTTTTATATTTAATAATATTTCTAGTTACATCTTTTTTATAACGTCTTAGAACAGCTTGTATTCTTGCAATAAGTTCTTCGAAATTGAAAGGTTTGGTTACATAATCATCAGCATAATGCAACCCTTTCACTCGATCTGCAAAAAGTGAGAGTGCACTTACAATAATAACTGGAACATCATAGCCCGATTCTTTTATTTCTTTGATAAAATCTAATCCATCCTCACCTACAAGATTACGATCAACTAAAATAAGTGCGATATGTTCTTTTTGTAAAAAACGCCTTGCCATATCAGCATTAAGACAACCAATTACCTCATATCCATTTGCATTAAATGCGTTATTTAGGTTGAGTTCAATTAAATCAAGTATGTCTTCCTCATCATCAATGCACAAAATGATTTCATTCATTCATTTACACCTTGTATTACACACATTTTTATGATAATTTTTTAGAATTCAATGATTACAAAAGCTACATTTTCTACAATAGAATATCAAATTCTCATTCTGTATAAAATTTTATCATTATCAGTATTCTAATTAAATCACTCATGTAATTAGGATAACATAAATATTTAAATGAAAAATAATAAAATATTAATATAATGAAGCAAAAGAATACTATGGTTTTTTGGAAATTTCAAAAAACAACAACCATAGACAACAACCTATTTTATCAAATTTAATAGAAATCTAGGATAATGCTATAACTTGCTAAGTGTATTGTTATTTGTTGATAGAATCACTAACTTCAAGACTTAAGAATAGAACAATCTGTAATAGGTCCTCTTTTTTCAAATAAATATTCTATAAATATTATTAATTTTGAGTGTATGATCCATTGATAACAAGAAAAGAATTTTTTGTTCATTTTAAAGAAAGTAACTTGCTTAAATCTTAAGAAGAATTTATTATAATATATTGAATATTGAGGATTCACATTAGGAGATTCTATGGGTGTTACACAGGCAAGCTTACAAAGACTTCATGATAATGTTGATATAGTAGATTTAATTAACCATTATATAAATGTTCGCAAATCTGGAGCAAATTTCATGGCTTTATGTCCATTTCATGATGACAAAACACCCAGCATGTCAATTAGCCAACAAAAAGGACTCTATCATTGTCATGCCTGTGGTGCAAGTGGTAATGCAATAAAATTTGTTATGGAGTATGAACGATTAGAATTCCAAGATGCTTTGCAAAAAATTGCAAACTTATTTAACATTACACTTGAATATGAACAAGGAAATTTTAAGAAAAAAAGCAATCTGCTACCTACCTTAACACTTTTTTATCATAATAAACTTTTTAAGCATCAAGACATATATCAATATCTCACTTCTCGCGGAATCAACGAAGATTCTATAAAAAAGTTTGAATTAGGCTATAGCGGCATGAGTTATGAAACCATAAAGTTCCTTGATGAACATCATTATGATTATAACGAAGCACTAGAATGTGGAATTATTTCTCAAGGTAATGATAGGGCGTATGCAAAATTTACTAATCGCATTATTTTTCCTATTCATTCTGGTAATGGTGTTGTTGTGGGATTTGGTGGCAGGACATTAAGTGAGGAAAAAAATATTGCAAAATACCTTAATTCACCGCAAAGTAAAATTTTTAATAAATCAAAGATTCTCTACGGCTATCATCTTGCACGACAAGCTATCTACAAAGAAAAATATTTAATTGTGTGTGAAGGCTATATCGATGTTATTATGCTACATCAAGCTGGTTTTAAAAACACTGTTGCAACACTTGGTACAGCATTAAATGAAGGACATCTTCATTTATTAAACAAAGATAATCCTCGTATTCTTATGTGTTATGATGGA
This sequence comes from Helicobacter didelphidarum, assembly GCF_003364195.1. Classification (GTDB taxonomy): domain Bacteria; phylum Campylobacterota; class Campylobacteria; order Campylobacterales; family Helicobacteraceae; genus Helicobacter_A; species Helicobacter_A didelphidarum. The sequence goes on from NZ_NXLQ01000002.1 coordinate 181,706, forward strand.
GATGTTGCAGGGATAAATGCAGCTTTTAAAGCTGCAAAATTCCTCTCTCAAAATAGTAAAGATGGGGGTGTTATATTGCTAAAAAATGGACTTGATCCTGCAGATATGATCTTGCAAAATAAAATAAATGAATTTCAACATGAACTAGAAAATGCAAAGAATTTTGTCGAATTTGTATTAGAAAAAATTATTAGTGAATTTGATATAAATAATCCAATCCAAAAAGAGCAGGCACTCAAGTTATGTCTTGAATATTTACATTCTTTAAGCCCACTTTTACAAGATGAATATAGGAGAAAATGTGCAATTTTATTACAAGTTGATCCTATCTATATTACAACAAAAAGAATGCGAAAACAAGAACTTATACAACCTCACACTTATAAAGATTCTCACGATTATGCAGAAGAAAATATTTTAATTAATATGTTAAAAAGTAGCGAATATTTTTTCTTTGCATTGAATTTCCTTGATAAAAAACATTTCCGAAAATATGCACATGAATTTGAGTTAATTACGCAAGGCAAACAACATGACGAACTCATTATTGCATTACAATTTAAAAGTAATGTTCAAAATCTTCAACAGGTAGAATTTGAAGAACAAATCAGAATTTTTTTACTCAAATATGCAAAAGAAACACTACAAAATACACTCAATAATACCACATTAAATGGAAATGAAAAGATTCAAAATATTATTCATCTACGCAATGCAATACAAAAACTTGAAAAAGGTGAAATACTTACTATTTAACCTCTATATAATATTTTATAAAATCTTTATTTCTTCATCACCCTACATTCATAATAGTTGTGCAGAAATTATATTATTTGCATTCGTGTTGCAATAGTCCTTTTCACTTTATAATGGTATGAAAACTTCATTCTAGAAACTATTTTATTACTTACTTCATATTCTTATAGCAGATATTTCATTATGGAAAAATTTAAGAATAAAATAATATATAAAAAATAATTGCAAGAAACTTGTTCCACAGACAAAAATATGACAACAAAACTATAAAAAAACATTATAATATATTTTTATAACAATAACTTAATTAAGGTGTTTTATGAATTTTCACAAACTTAAAGTTCATTTTATAGGAATTGGTGGAATTGGTGTAAGTGGTCTAGCTCGTTTTCTAAAGGTGCAAGGTGCAATCGTGAGCGGATCTGATATTATGGCTACTTCAATCACAAAAGGTTTGCAAGAGAATGGTATATCCATTACTATTCCACACAATCGTGATATTATCGCAGATAAAGACTTAATTATACATTCAGCAATTATTAAAGATTCTAATATTGAGATTCAAGAAGCAAGAAAACTAAAAAAACAAATTTTATCCCGTAAAGAGGCATTAAAAATCTTATTAAGCGAAAAAAAAGTGTTAAGTATTTGTGCAGCACATGGTAAATCAAGCACGAGTGCGATTTTAGCAGCAATATTATCTGATAGTGGGGCGATCATAGGTGCAATTAGTAAAGAGTTTGATTCAAATGTGCGTGTCTCAAATGATAAATGGCTTGTGTTTGAAGCAGATGAAAGCGACAAAAGCTTTTTAAATTCTAATCCCTATAAAAGTATTGTTGTAAATATAGAAGCAGAACATTTAGAAAGTTATAATCATGATTTTTTGGAGCTTAAAAATGCATATTTAGAATTTCTCAAACTTTCAAAAGATGCTGTTATCAATGTGGGGTGTCCCGTTGCAAAAGAGATTTATAATCGCCTAGTGCATGAGTATGGTTTTTTACCACACAAGACAACAAATCAATCCTTAAATAATAAAACACACAAAAGACATGAAAAAAATATTGAATGCTTTGATATAAAAGAAGATGTAAGAAATATTTGCTTTACGTTGCGTGATTTGAAACCATATACTAATTTTGAACTACGAGATTTTGGGGAATTTAGCATTTATGGTATTGGGGAACATCATATTGTGAATGCAAGTATAGCAATTTTAAGTGCGATTGATATTATTGATATAGAATCAATTCGAACACATATTCTACATTTTCAAGGTATTAAGAAACGTTTTGATATTTTGCAACACCTTTCATCACACACACCTTGCATTATTGATGATTATGCACATCACCCAACAGAAATTACAGCAACGCTCAATGCGGTAAAAATTTATGCAAAATTATTACAAGAAAATATTGAGTTACAAAACAATATCTCCCAACATCATTACAATAAAGATAATAAATCACTAAAAATCACAGCAATCTTTCAGCCACACAAATATTCTCGTTTTCGTGATAATTTAGAAGCATTCTGTAAGTGCTTTAAAGATTGTGATGAGTTTATTATTTTACCTGTTTGGGCAGCAGGTGAAGAAGAAATGTATTTTGATTTCAAGCAACTCTTTTCTGCAAACAATCCTATCCTTGCCAATAAAGTGCAAAGACATGACAAATATCTCACGCTATTTGATGAACACAATAATATAATAAAAAAATTAGATTCTGGAATCATTGTGGGGCTTGGTGCAGGAGATATTACATATCAATTACGCGGTGAAAAGTAATTTTTATAGTAGCTATGTAGAAGCCTAAAGATTATTAAATTTTTAAAAATAAGAAAAGATTATTCAAAATATCATTTTTTATCTGTAAGATTCCACTCAATAAAGAATTTAAATGGAGACTATTTATGGAAGTTATATTGGCAGAAAAATATGGGTTTTGTTTTGGTGTAAAAAGAGCAATTAAAATTACAGAAAAAATTGCACAAACAAACCCTAATACACTTACCTTGGGTCCACTTATTCATAATCCTCTTGAAATTAGTAGATTAGAAAAGAATTTTGGTGTAAAAGTGCAAGAAAATATTAACAATCTTGGACAAAGTAAAAGTGTGATTATTCGCACACATGGAATCACAAAGCAAAACTTAGAAACTTTAAAACAAAAAGGGGTCTCTATCACTGATGCGACCTGCCCTTTTGTAACAAAACCACAAAAAATTGTTGAAGAAATGAGCAACAATGGATATGACATTATCATTTTTGGAGATGAGAACCACCCAGAAGTTCGCAGTGTAATGAGTTATAGTATAAAAACTCCAATTGTGATTGCAAATATAGAATCTTTAAAAGAAATTGGCAAAATACCAAAAAAAATTGCTATTGTTTCACAGACAACAAAGCAAATTGAGAAGTTTGCAGAAATTGTGCAATATTTGGTTACAAACTCTCTTGAAGTGCGCGTATTCAATACAATTTGTAATGCAACTTTTGAGAATCAAGAGGCAACAAGAAATCTTAGTCAAAAGGCTGATATAATGGTAATTGTTGGTGGTAAAAGCTCTGCTAATACAAAACAACTTTTCTATATTGCACAAACACATTGCCCAGATAGCTATCTTGTAGAAAATGAAAATGACATTCAACCTTCATGGTTTGAAAGTAAAAATATTTGTGGTATCAGTGCGGGGGCTAGCACACCAAATTGGGTAATAAAAAATGTCGAAGAAAAGATTAAGAATCTGAAATACCCTTAAAGTATTGAAATAATAGAATCTTTTTTAGTCTAAAATCTTAAAATACAAATCATTGTAATGCAAACAATAAAAAACCTGCTAAATAAAACACTCACAAAATTCTATCAAGAAAAATTAATGCTTATATGCTGTCAGAAAGTCTAAGATTTTTTGTGCATGACCTTTTGCTTTTACATTATAAAATGATTCTATAATCTTATTATCTTTGATAATAAAAGTGCTACGAATAATCCCTTGAACTTCTTTTCCATACATAAGCTTTTTACCATAAGCATGATACTTTGTAGCAACTTTTTTTTCAACATCACTCAATAAAATAATATTTAAACTATGAGAGTCTATGAATTTCTTATGTGTCTCGGATTTATCTGGACTAATGCCAATAATAACAACATTAAGTGCCTCAAATTCTTTCTTTAATGCACTAAATTCTTGTGCTTGTGTTGTGCAACCGCTTGTATTGTCCTTCGGATAGAAATAAAGCACAATCGTATAATTTACAATGTCTTGCAATGCAATTTCAACATTATCCTCATTAGGTAAGCTAAAATTTGGTGCAACATCTCCTGATTTTAATTGTTGTCGTTCCATAATCAAATCCTTGAAATAATCAATATGCTATTTTACCAATATAAAATATTTAAAAGTTTTTTAGTGAAAACCTTCCAATATAGTATATAAATTCACAACTATAAATTATTTAATCTTTCTAAAACTTCTTTGTAAGCAGAAGTTACACTACCAAGATTTTGTCGAAAAATATCTTTATCCATTTTTTTATGTGTAACTTTATCCCACAACCTACAACTATCAGGACTAATTTCATCTGCAAGGATAATTGTGTTATCTTTATCGCGTCCAAATTCTAATTTAAAATCAATAAGATTCAATCCTGCTCTATCAAAATATTCTTGTAAAATTTCATTTACTTGCAATGCAATAGTTTTAAGAATCTTTATTTCTTCAGAAGTTATCAAATTCATCATCAGACAATGAGAATCGGTTATAATTGGATCTCCAAGTGCATCATCCTTATAATAAAATTCTACAAGAGGTTGTCTTAATGGTGTATCTTTAATAATTAAAGATTCTGCGATACCAAGTCGTTTTATGAGACTCCCGGTAGCAATATTACGCACAACTACCTCAATCGGAATAATCTGAACTTTTTTGCAAAGCATCGTATTATCATTAAGTGTTTGAATAAAATGTGTTTTAATATTTTTGCTTTCCAAAATCTTAAAAATTTGACTAGAAATCTGGCAATTCAACGATCCTTTGCCCTTTTCACTACTTTTTTTCTGTGCATTAAAAGCAGTAAGATCATCTTTGAATACAGACAAAAGAGTGTCTGTATTATCTATTTTATAAAGCCTTTTCCCCTTACCTTCATAAAGCAAATTCTGCGATTGAATAATATTTTCAAGATTCATAACTTCCCCTTAATTTAGAATAAAAGATAAAGTAAAATGATACCCTAGAGAATCTAAATAACAACAAATATGAGTAAAATGTAATTCTGCAATTTTATGTAATAATTTACTCTTTTTTTGGAATATTATATTAAAAAACATCTCACATAAAAATATAAATTTATACTATAACAGAAAAATTATAATCAAAATATTGCAATGAGAAAATATTTCACGATTCCACACATTTATCTAACGCTTCAATTTATAACTCATCATTCAAAAAGACTTGCTGATTTTTTCTATTTAAATACGCAAAAAGTTTAGAAAATTATTCTACCTTTATGATAGCTTTATATCAATGTGCATCATACATGCAACTTCTAAGTTTTTTGTTTTACTGAGAATGAATAACTCCCCAAGTTTTTAGAACATCAATGCTACTTTTCAGTTGAATATCTCTCAGAATCATTGCTTGCGTTATATTTTTTGTATCAGTTTCTGTCTTTTCATTTTTAGCATCCACCTTATTCTCATCATTCAATAACTCATTTTTTAAATGTCGCTTGAGATCCGCCTCTTTAAAATCGAGTTGATGTTCTGCCCCGAGAGGCACTTCGCCCTCTGCAACAACAATATCTGGTTTGATTCCAATTGCTTGAATACTTCTACCTGTTGGAAGATAATATTTTGCAATAGTGAGCTTTATCGCTTCTTTTGCTTGATTGCCAAATGGTAAAACTTTCTGGACACTACCTTTTCCAAAAGTCGATTCACCAACAATGATTGCTCTTTTATGATCTTGCAATGCACCAGCCACAATCTCACTTGCAGATGCACTTCCACCATTTACAATGACAACTAAAGGTATATTTGCAAATTCGGCATTACCGGATACTTTAAGTTCCACATTTTCAATCTTACCTTTTTCGCTCACAACAATACCATTTTTTACAAATAATCCAACAAGCGATACAGCTTGATCCAGCAACCCTCCGGGATTCCCTCGCAAATCAAGCACAATTCCATCAACTTTTCCCAATTGTTTCAACCCTCGTCTAACTTCTTGAGTTACATTTTGATCAAATGTTGCAACACGTACATAAGCATAATTTGTTTCTTCAATCTTTGACACGGAAGTAGATTTTACCTTAATTTCATCGCGTTTAATTTCAAACTTAAGCGGTTTTGCCTCACCAGCACGAACAACTGTGAGCGTTACCTTTGTGCCTTTTCGTCCTTTCATCAATGACACAGCTTGATCAATTTTCATATCCAATGTTTGTTTATCATCAATCTTTATAATAATATCTCCACTTTTAATACCAACCTTTTTTGCAGGAGTATCATCAAGAGGGGCAATAACTGTTAAAGCACCATCTTTTATACCAATTTGGATACCAATACCACTAAAGCTTCCGCTCGTTTTTGCACGCAAGTCTTCATAATCTTTTTTCTGCAGATATGCTGAATGCGCATCAAGATTACTTAACATGCCAGAAATTGCTTTATCAATGATTTCACTTGTATCTAAATCACTTACATAATTATTTTCTACAAGGCTTACTGCACTCATAAATTTCTGTATAGCCTGATCTTTTTCGGCTCTTGAAAGCTTTTTCTTAGATTTTGTATCGGTATTTGGTTCTGCTTGGGCTACAATCATATTATGATTATTTTCAAACGACATGCCTATATTATGTGCTTGCGTGATACCAAAACCACCTACGAGCAATGCTGATGACACAATACCAGACAAAAAATAAAAATTCATTTTTTTCATTATTACTACCCTTTAAATTGAATTACATGTTTTAAAATTCTAAGTTAGAGATTCTAACACATTTTTGATTTAAAAAGTAATTCCTAAGAGATTCTCTTTGAAAATTCATTAGTTTGACAAATTTCGAAAATCATGATAACAATTTTATCAAAAAAATACGATTTTATTGTATAAAAATTAACAAACAGAAGAAATTATCATAAAAACTATTTTGCTTGTAAAGACAATAAGATATTTGATAATTTTATAAATCCCATATTAAATCCATATTATTGTTTTGGTATAAGATGTAAAAAGCTGATTTCTCGTGTATCAAAAAGTCTCATGGGCATACCCCACCAACCAGCCCCCTTGCTTATATAAATTTGAGAATCTTTGTTGCCGTGATGAAAACTATGCAAACCCTGTAAAAAAGGTTGCTCAATCATTACTAAAAAATGAAAAGGGAAAATCTGCCCACCATGTGTATGACCACTTAATACCAAAGAAACATTTTCACCATTGAAATATTTAATAATTTTTGGTTGGTGGGAGATAAAAATAGTAGGAAATCTTTCATAGCTAGATTCTAATGTTTTTATAATATTTGGAGCTAAGACACTTTGTTTAAATGTACCTCTCTGTCCAGCTAAATCGGCTACTCCTGCAATATTTATGCCAAGATTGCGTAAAACTATATTTTGATTAATTAATGTTGTGATTCCAAGATTATTGAGTGCCCTAAGAATTGTATAAGTATCATAATAATATTCATGATTTCCAAGTACATAAAATGTCCCATATTTTGCCTTAAGTCCTCCAAGCTCTTTGACACTTTCTTGAACTATTGGATAATAATTATCAACTATATCTCCTCCTAAAATAATAATATCTGGTTTTAGTTCATTACTTTGTTGCACAAGCTTGGCAACTTTTCTCTTATCCATTAAAACATCAATATGAAGATCTGTTAATAAAACAACATTCAATGATTGCTTAAGATTCTCAATTTCAATAGTTTGTTCAACAACACTTGGTTTTTTTGCATTTAAATAAAAACTTAAACTCACAAGTATACCAATAACACACCACGCAATTAATAGAATCTTTGGTTGTAATTGATAAAGAGTAAAATATCCAAATCCAAAACGAATACACATGGCGATGATAAAAACGAGAAATGCTACACTTAAACTAATCCAAAATATACCGAGTGTGCTTGATAAAATTGTATATAAAATTGGATTCATTTGCATGTGATAAAGCTTCAAAAATATTATGATGCAAAAGAAATTTACAAAAACAATAAATTTGCCAAGATGTTTTATCATGGGACTTGCAGAAATATTTTTAAAAAGAATAAAATAAATAAAAACATGCAATAAAATAACAGCGATAAAAAATGCAATTCGCATACTAATTGGCATATATCCTCTTTAATTATAGAATTTTTGCTATAATTCTAGCATTTTTTTGTGAGGAATACTATGAAATTACAAAGTGTTTTATTTGTTTGTTTAGGAAATATTTGTCGTTCACCTTTAGCAGAAGGAATTGCTCGCGATTTGTGCAAAAAGAATAATTGGAATCTGCAAATAGATTCATGTGGCACAAGTAACTTTCATCGTGGGGAATCACCTGATAGTCGATCAATAGCGGTAGCAAAGTCACATAATATTGATATTTCCATGTTGCAATCTCGCCCCATTAATGTGTATGATGATATGGATTTTGATTTAATTATAGCAATGGATTCTCACAATAAAAAAGATATTCTTGCGTTAGGATTCCCACCACAAAAAGTAAAAAAACTTGGGGAATTTGGAAATAACGAAGACATTCCAGATCCTTATTATTACCAAAATAATGAAGGCTTTGAAAAAGTGTATAACCTTATAGAATCTCTTGTATCAAAAATGTTTACAGCATATCAATAAAACAATAAATAGAAAAACAGAATTTTTATAAGTGAAAATTTATATAAATATATTTTATTGTATCAAAAACTATACATAGATAGATTCAGCAATAATACATTATATCGATTCTTATATCAGAAAAAGGAAAGTTATGAAAAAATTGAAATTATTTTTATTGCTTGCTATTCTCATTTGCTCGTGTTTAATTGTGTATCTTGTTGTAATAATATGGCAACAAAATACAAGAATACAACCGTCTTTCACAACCAACAAAAAAATATTAACCACAAATCAAACACTTGATGAACTATCGGATGATAATTTAATATCTCATATTCAAGATTTAAATGAAATAGCAACAACATGGAATCTATTAAGAATAAATGGGGTAGGAATTATAAATAATACGCAGGACAATTTACAAAATAATAGAGAACAATCTTTTATTATTGCAAAAAATGGTATGATACAAAATAACACTATAAATGATAACTCTCAAGGGCAGGAAATAAAAAACTCTCGTATCATTGATATACAGAAAATGAAAAATTTTTATCGAATCTATACAATAAAAGATTTGGCACATACTGCACAAACATCTACAACGAATCCTCAATCACTCAATACACAAATACCAAATAATATTATCTTAGAATATCGTTTTTCATGGATTGATAAAGAAAATGGGTTGGCAAATATTAATGGTGAATGTTTTATTGATAATGTAAAAATGCAAGATTATTTAAGAAAGATTGTGGAGCAAAATGACGCCACTAACAATCATTCCAATCCTTTCGTTCCTACTATTTATCCACTTGGTAGTTCACAGCAAACAGGACAATATGAAATCGCAAAATATACTCGCTCTACAATAAAAAACCTTATTAGCACAAATAAGATTCCAAATCATGCACATGATTTTGTCCCACTTACATTGAGGATTCGTAATTCATCGCTTTTTGTAGAAGAGAATAGAGAAAAAAATATACAAGAAAAGAGCTTTCCTCATACTTTTATTATTGATGGAATAAAAATAAATCAAGAATCTCAAAGCCCAAACAAACGACTTGTTATGATAGCAACACTCAAAGATGTTCCTAATCTTGACAATCCACAAATAATGCAACAAGATTCCTTTGCAAAAGATTCAAATTCTCAAATACGCACACAACAAAATTCTAGCTCTTCTTTAACACAGATAGATTACAATTTATTCAGTTATGATAATATTCAATCTCTTTGGCTTTATATTCTTCATGAAGATAATAGCATTGATATAGCAAATGGACTTGATATTACTCCATTGCAAATGCCAGATAACCCATGTGTTCCACATGATTTTATAAAAAATAATTTTTTTGTCTATGAAAACGGAGAAATTTATATCCAAACAGAAAGTTATAAACAAAATATATACAACTTTCTTACAAAACATTTCATCATTACAGACGAAGAACTAGTGCAAGAAAATATGCAAAAAAATATATCTAAATTCACACTAAAAGAAAGTTTCTTAAACGAGGATTGCACAAAAGAAGGAGAATGTGAAGTTTCCTTACAAAAGAGAACTTATATTCCGCAATGTCAGAATCTTTGTGTGCTTTTGCCACAATGGCACATAGAAAAGCCACTTAACGAATCTCAAAAACAACTTTATCTCAATCGCTTTAAGATAAAACAAAGTATCCTTGCTCAAAACACACAAGAAAACTCGAACTCCAACATCACGCTTGAAATATTTAATGATACTTTAGGGCAATATCAATGGGTTGGATTTGATAAACAGGCAGAAATTACTCCCTCTTCTCTCATTAATCTTGCAGAATCTACTTCTTCTGCTCATGCAACTCTACAAGAAAACATATCAAAAGATTCTGGAAATATCTCCTTACCTATAAATATTGCGATTCTTTACACAAAGGGTAAAAAACCGATAAAGATAGACATAACACAAACAAATGCTTTATCACTCTTCAATGAATATTTTGAATCTAAAATTTTTAGCAATGCGTTTTTGCCACGCACACTTACACAAAATGCACAATGTCCCAATCATACAGAATGTGCATATTTTATTCCCCATTCAAGTTTGGAATCTGTTCAAGGTTATCGTGAAGATGTGCAAAATTTTCTGATTCTGCAAAATATTTTTCTTGAAGAAAGAATTCCGTTTATTGAAGTAGAGGAATATACAAAAGAATTGATTTTTCAAAAGGTTGGATTTTTTGGTAGAGAGAAAAAAATAAAATGTATAGAAAATTTAGGAAATCTCATTCTTTATAAAGAAGGAAAATCTTTTCAGATTCTTGAAAAGGAAAATTTTAACGAAGAAAAGATTAAAAAATATTTCCGAAAATAGTATTCTTTTTGAGAAGAGATTTGAAATGTTGGCACAAACAAAATGTTATAAAGATTGCATAAATACTTCACTCTTCAACAAGTAATGAAAATACTCGAAAATTATTGTTCTTATGACTTTATATGAGAATCTTATACTACAATCACAACATCGAAAATCTAAAGCATAAATTTTATGCTCACTATGAAGGGCAAAACTATTTTAATTACTACAACAAAAAGTAGGCGAGTTTTTGTAATATAATCTATGATAAATATGGATAAGAAGAAACGAATAGAATGTAAGATAGAAAGCTTAATATTGTTAATATAATGGACTTATGGGAATGTTTGTAAATTTTGAATATGTCGTTTATTGAGTTTAATAACATCACGAATCTCCTCAAATACATTTGATATTTCTGGAATCTTTGCATGATTGATAAAATCCCCATTTGCTCTTTCATGAAAATCTTGTTCGCTTATTTCTTTGATTGTATAAGTTTGCAAATAAGATTTTGACACATAACCTCTTATTTTTTTATATTCTTGTAAATTGAGGGCTTTTGCAAGAGAATCTTTTGCATGGATTCTATATAATAGTTCTTTGGCATGGAATTTGTTAAATTCAATACATACAGGGTGAGATTTAAACCCAACAAGAATCTCTTCGCTATCTTTCTTTGATACCATCACAGCTAAAATATGTTTTTTAATATTTGGACGAATAAAATGCAATAAAGGTTGTAAATTATGAGATTTTATTATAAAATTAAGCGTCTTTTTTGTGCAATACCCATTTGATATGGATTTATCAAAAAAATGCTGTGAAGTTAAAATCTCTTTAAAGGTTTTCATGATGAGGATTATAGCCAAAATTTGTCAAGTGTACATTTTAGTAATTGTTGGTTGCTATTTTATTGCATGTGGGTATAAAACTGATCCATATTGGTCGCCAGAAGATTCTAAAAAACAAGATCTCCTCTTTACTCAATAATTCAGGGATTGGAATATTATGTTATATTTTAGAGTAAAAAACAAAATACTGATTGGCTTAGAATTTTATTATTAAAACTCTCTGGAGCTTTTGCCTCTAATTTTCAAAGGTCTTGGATAGAATGAAACAATATAATGCAGATACAAATCAATCCCACGATAAAGCACTGTTACGCAATCTCTCAATTCTCTATAAACTTATGTTAGGAAACATAATGACACCACAAGATCTCGCAGATGAGTATAGTGTGAGTTTAAGAACTATTCAGCGGGACATAAAAAGATTACGCGAAATTATTCCTATTAAAAAAGAAGCTAACTTTATCTCCCTTGAATATTACGATATAAACCATATTCACCGTAAATATATAGCTGATTTTGCAGTTTTTAACGGCTTAAGATCACTCTATCCTCAGCTCGATAATGAGATTCCAAATATTATAAATCGTGAAACACAAGTAGCATATATGATAAAAAACCAAGCTTTTGAAGACACAACACAGCAGTATGACAAATTTGACACGATAAGGATTGCGATTTTAGAACACAACTTTCTTTCTTTTTGCTATAAAAATAAAACAAGAAAAGTAAAACCCTATAAACTCATCAATATTCAAGGTATATGGTATTTGCTTGCAGATGAAAACAACACTTTAAAACATTTTGTGCTGACAAAAATTAGTAATGATGAAATCTGTGAAGAAAAATTCCAGATAAGAAAAGATATTGTAGAAGAAATAGCTAAAAGTAATCTAAAGTGGTTTTCAAATAAGACTTTTATGGTTAAATTGCATATTGCAAATGAAGCACGTGAATATTTTATGCGTAAAGAAATACTTGCAAACAAAACGATTATTAGTGAAGGTAAGCATGGGATTATCGTAAGCACACAAATAGCTTTTGAAGATGAGATTCTCAATCTTGTAAAAGCTTGGATTCCATATATTCAAATCCTTGCACCACATTCTTTGCGTGATAAATTGCATACAATTTTACAGGAATATCTTGCACAAAATATCTAACATAATGAGCTCTTTGAATTTCACATTTAAGGGAAAGAAAAATTTTCAAGAATATAAAATATTAAAAAGATGTCGATATACTATTATATTTATCTCATAATACTAGAAAATAAATATTTGATTATTCATTCTCATTGAAAGAAAAAGAATAGATAAAATAATATAAGGGATCATTTCTTGTAATCTTAAATAGATAGGTAGAACTTTTTGGATTTCGATATTAATTATTCTTTGTTTTTGATATTTAGAATCTTATTTTGTGATTATCATTAAGGTTGTTTTGTGATTTATTTTACACCTGAGTTTGGGATTATCCTCTTTGTTTTTCTTATATTGTATTGGTGGGTGTTAAGATTCTATGGCAATAGGATTCAAAATTTTTCTCTTCTTATATTTAACTATATTATTTTGCTCTGGATTAATCCTTATTTTGCGATAGTGGTTTTTATCTACACAATTACAATTTATCTTATGTCTCTTCTCTTATATAAGTATGATACAAAGATCATGCTTTTATTATGTATAGCATTGTCGATTCTTCATCTTGCCTTTTTTAAATATTTTACTGATATTAAAGACTCTTTTGATACATTTTTTACATGGTTTGGATTAGATGTTGTGGATATTAACTTACTTTTTCCATTGGGCATTAGTTTTTATACTTTTACTTCTATTACATATCTATGTGAAGTATATAAAACAAGAAAATATGAAAATTTTAGTAATTTAGCCATGTTTCTTTCATTTTTTCCAACTTTTATTTCTGGTCCAATTATGCGTAGTTCATACTTTTTTCCACAATTACACGCAAAAAGGGTATTTCGACATGCTGACTTAATTTTTGTTTTAATCCTCTTTGGATTAATAAAAAAAGTATTTTTTGCGAACTATTTACAAGTTTATTCAGATTCTATTTTGCAAAATCCAACAGAACAAAGTCCTCTAGCACTTTTGCTTGGAATCTATGCTTATACTGTTCGTTTATATTGCGATTTTAGTGGCTATGTAGATTTAGTCAGTGCATTTGCTCTAATGCTTGGATTCAGTTTGCCAAAAAATTTCAACATGCCTTATATGGCACACAATATTCGTGATTTTTGGTCTCGTTGGCACATCACACTCTCTCAGTTTATCCGTGATTATATTTATATACCGCTGGGTGGCAATCAAAAAGGATTTTTTCTTACACAAATTTTTGTTTTAATTTCATTTACACTTTCAGGAATCTGGCATGGGAATACCATCAATTTCCTTATATGGGGGCTATTGCATGGAATCGGTACAATAATTTTTAATCTTTTTCGACTTCTTAATATGAACATCAAAGTTCCATATATTAGCTCAATCATTACCTTTCATTTCGTTGCGTTCGCATGGATATTTTTTTATTACTCCCAATTTGATGAAGCATTGCTTTATGTAACATCTTTTTATTCTTCTCAAAATCCTATAAAAAATATTGAAATTGTATGGTTTTTGTTTGCTTGTATCTTATTTTTTATTTATCCATTTTTTTATAATTTAGAAAGAAAATGTGCATTTATACTAAAAAAAATTCCAATTCTTTTACAACCTATTGCTATTTCTTTATGTGCAATTATAATCATTGGGTTTTCTCCAAATGGTATCCCAAATTTTATTTATGCAGGATTTTAAATGAGATTCGTCCATTTTGCTTATACTGCTCTTACAAGTATGATAATAGTTGCTTGTATTTTTCATCAAAGCTTATTGAACTATATCGTGCAACAATATCATTATACAGAAGATATAACTTTTACAGACAATCCATTATTCAAATTCAGCAATGGTATTACAGATGCAATTGAGAGTTACAGAATCATGCTTTTTGATTATCAAGACACTAAGAATATATCACAAAAAGAATCTGATAAAAATATCAATGTTATTCATCAAGATTCTATTGAGACAAATATAAAACAGCACATGCAACAATATATGATACAAAATTCAAACGATATAGAACAATCTCAAATGCAAGATTCAAGCAAATTTACAAGTAATCCTAATTTTTTTTTAGAGAATATACAAGATAATACATTATTGCAGGATTCTCAAACAGACAATGCTTCTATCTCCAATACAACACCGGAACATCAAACTTATTTACAAGATTCTGGTGCTTATACGACATTGCAGTCTTACCTCCAAAAAGGAGTGGAGATTAAAGAAGACACACTTTTTGTTGCTCCTAATACCCATTTTTTACTTATTGGAGATTCTCTTATGCAGGGTATCGCAATCTCGCTTGTAAAAAAATTAAGGGATAAGGGATTCAAAATAAAAAATATTGCAAAACAAAGCACAGGATTAACACACCAATCGTTTTTTAATTGGGAACATACAACAAAAAATGCACTTCGTCAGAATCCAAATATCAGTGTGCTTGTTGTATGCTTAGGTGCAAATGACCCATGGAATATGCCGAATAAACGCTTTGGCACAGAAGCATGGATTACTGCATATTCGGAACGTATACAAAAAATTTTTGATATTGCCAAAGAACATCGTGTTGCAGTTGTGTGGTATGAAATTCCTGCATTAAAAGATAAGAATTTGAATGATAAGATAATCCTATTAAATAACCTTTATAATAATATTACCCTCATGAATGGAGGGTTGTTTATCCCCGCAAAGGCTATTTTAGTAAATTCACAATTCAGTACATATATCAAAAATAGTGAGGGTAAAAGTATGTTGGCAAGAGCATCAGATGGAATCCATTTTGCACGTTATGGTGCTGATCTTTTAAGTCAAAGTTTCTTGGACAAGATAGTAGTCAAACAAGATATGATTGCCCCCAAAATAGTAAAAACACAAGAAACACATAATGAATTATTAAGAAAAACAGAATCTTCGCAATATCTTAAGAAAGATTCTAAAGATTTATTGAAAGAGTCTCAAGGTAATTTGATTCAAGATGTCTCAAACCATTCCAAAGACAATGAGCAAAAATCTGCATCGCAAGACGAAAAAATGGATGGAACACCTCAATCTTTACAAACAGACATACAATCTATACAGAATGATAAAAGCATATTGCAAAATCATTCTGATGAGTTACAAGATTCTTGGCAAAATTCTAAATTATATCCACAATATGATGAAAAATCTAATAAGAATTCTCTGCAAGGAGAGTTGCAGAATGGTATTTTCCCAGAAATTCACCATGATTTGAATGCACAACAAAACTATATAGAATCCTTAGAAAATACCCTTGATTCTACAACACAACAGGAAAATCAAAAAGAAAAATCTAATGCTGAAACTTTACCTACACAAGAACAACAAAAATCAATTGATAATCCCTTATCTTCACACCCATTTTTTCAAAATTAATAGTTATCTAATATTATTGAATTTTCTATAAAATTTTTAGAACTCTTTTACAACATTGTAATATATTTCAATAAAGATTCCGAAATTCTTCTTTTGCGATCTTACTCTTTTAAATTCTCTTCTTGGCATCATGACAATCTATATCGACTTTTCTTATTTACAAAAAAATAAAATATTATTAAATAAATTCTGCTTTGCTAAGGCAATAGACAAAGAAAAATCCCCCTATACTTAAGATTATAAAAAGTATTAAACCGAGCTTAAAAGCCCCGCCACCAGTATTTACAAATTTTTTAAAATCAATTTGTAAACCAAGTGCCACCATCGCTATGCTAAGACATATAAGCGAAGTAAATTGTAAAATTTCTATTAAAGTTTGCGGTAAGGAGAAAAAAGAATGTAGTAAAATAACAGCAAGAAAATAAAGTGCAAAATATGGAATATGTAATTGTTGTTTTGTATCCTTTGTAGTGTGAGTAAGAAAAAATGGGATAATAAGTAAAACAGGCACAAGCAATATGACGCGTATCATCTTAATAATGAGGGCATAACTTGCACTTTCTTGCGAGATTGCTCCTCCAGCTCCAACAACATTTGCTACTTCATGAAGAGTTAATCCTATATAAAATCCCTCTTGAGTACCATTAAAAGGTATTAAACCGCTAACATACAACAGGGGATAAACTAACATTCCCAATAAACCAAAAATAACAATTACACCAACTGCTATAATCCCTTTATTAGAATCTGCACGGATACTTGATTCTAATGCGAGGATTGCCGCGGCACCACAAATCGCACTTCCACCACTTACTAAGATTGCCAAATCTTTATCTAAACCCAAAAATCTTACACCAATCCAAACTCCAATACCTAAAACAATAATTACAATAAATATGGAAGAAAGAATCCCAACAATCCCAACATTCATGATTGCAAGAAGAGAGATATTAAATCCATACAGAATAATGCCAAGCCTTAGAATCTTTTTTGCACTAAAAGCGACTCCTTTTTCATACTTTATAATATTTTTACGATAAATCGTAGAGAGTAAAACACCAATAATAATACTAACAAGAAGTGGTGAAATATTATAATGTGATATTTGCGGTATCTTTACAAAGACAATACTCACAATAGCTAAAAAGCATGTAAGCAAGACTCCATACAAATAACCATACAACACTTTCTTTTGCATATTTTTCCTTAGATTCTAATATTTATATGGTAATTGTAATATAATTTCTTTAGGTAATTACTCTACGAAAATAGAGATTCAATAAGATTGTGGGTGTTTTTTACTAATGCTAGTAGGCTTTTGCCTCACTTGAATTACACCTATGTATAATCCTAAATAACATTATAGATAAAAACTATCCGTGAGGCAATTAGTAATCTTTTTACCTAAACTTTTGATTTCTAGCTCAAGTGGCAAAAAATTATCTTGCAATTTTAGCAATTATAGCATTAAAAGTTGCACTTGGACGCATAATTGTATTTGCATTTGTGTAATCAAGTTTATAATATCCACCAAGATTAACTTTATGTCCCTGTGCCTTATTAAATTCCATTTGTATTTTCACTTCATTAGTTTCTAATTCACTTGCGATAGGAGCAAAAAATTCTGCAATTTGTAAATCTATACTTTGATTAGTTAATGCACGAGCGAAATACATTGCAAGATAAAAATGACTTGTGCGGTTATCATCTTCACCAACCTTGCGTGATGGAGCTTTATTGTTGTTTAACCATTGCCCAATAGCAATGTCCAAAGCAGTTGCTAATACTTTTGCTTTCTCATTTTTCTCTTTAAATGCATAAAATTCAAGACTTGCTTGTAAAGCCAAAAACTCGCCTAAACTATCCCATCGCAAATGATTTTCATCTATAAGTTGTTCGACTTGTTTTGGAGCACTTCCACCAGCACCTGTCTCAAACATTGCACCACCATTAAGCATTGGCACGACTGAAAGCATTTTGGCACTTGTGCCTAATTCTAAAATGGGAAATAAATCTGTCAAATAATCGCGTAATACATTCCCAGTAATAGAAATTGCATTTTTACCTTCACGAATTAGCCTTAAAGATTCTAAACATGCTTCTTTTGGTGGAAGAATCATAATGTCCCCAAAATTTTCACCCTTTTCCTCAAATCTCTTTTTTACTAGATCAATCATAATCTTATTACTTGCACGTTTCGAATCTAACCAAAAAATAGCTTTGTCACCAGTAATTTTTGCACGTTCAATTCCCAAATCAATCCAATTCACTACAGGTGCATATTTTGCCTCATTGACACGATAAATATCTCCCTTATGCACTTTATGGACAAGCAACACATTATTATTTGTGTCAAGGATTTGGAATTCACCATCACTTGGAGCAATAAAAGTCTTGTCATGAGAACCATATTCTTGAGCTTTTTGTGCCATAAGTCCAACATTACTCACACTTCCTATTTTTGTTGGGTCAAGCACACCATGTTTTCTTACATCTTCTAACACCGCTTCATAAATAGTTGCATAAGTTTTATCTGGAATCACCGCATTTGTATCACACTCATTTCCATTGCTATCCCATAACCTTGCCCCATTTTTTAACATAGCAGGCATAGAAGCATCTACAATCACATCACTTGGAACATGTAAATTTGTAATACCTCTTTCTGAATTTACCATAGAAATCTTAGCACTTTTCGCTAATATATCATGATAAGATTTTAAAATCTCTGTTTTTTTACTTGAAGATTCTATCTTGGTAAGTAATTCTGAAACTCCATTATTAACATTTACACCAAGCTTTTCAAGCTCATCTCCAAATTTTTCAAAAAGTTCCTTAAAATATACTTTTACAGCATACCCAAAAAGCACAGGATCACTTACCTTCATCATTGTTGCCTTGAGATGAAGAGAGAAAAGTATATTATGCTCCTTACAATATGTAATCTGGGATTCATAAAATTTAGTAAGTTTTCCAACATCCATGAAAGTTGCATCTACTATTTCATTTTTCTCAAACTTCAAATCATCTTTAAGGATACTACTTTTTCCTTGTGAATCAACAAAAACAATTTTTGCAAGAGTAGATTCTGTTATCAAAATAGCTTTTTCATTATCAAAAAAATCTCCATGTTGCATAGAGCTAACACATGATTTAGAGTCTTTAGAAAAAGGGGTAATTTTATATGGATTTTTCTTTGCATATGCTTTTACAGCTTGAGTTGAACGACGATCGGAATTCCCTGCACGCAAAACCGGATTCACAGCAGATCCCAATACTTTTTGGTATTTATTTTTAACAATTTCTTCACTACTGTTCGTAGGCTCATCAGGAAAATTTGGAATATCATAACCTTTCTCTTGTAGCTCTTTAATGGCTGCTTTCAATTGTGGGATAGAAGCAGAAATATTTGGTGTCTTGATGAGATTTGCATCTGGTTGTTGAACAAGATCTCCCAATATGTTTAATGCATCCTCTACTTGTTGTTCCGGCTTCAATATATCAGAAAATTGTGCCAAAATTCTTGCGGATAATGAAATATCTGATGTCTCTATTTGTATATTTGCATGTTTTAAAAATGCCTCTGCAATAGGTAAAAAAGAGTAAGTTGCAAGTGCTGGAGATTCATCTGTGAGAGTATAAGTTATTTTCATTTTGTTTCCTTTAAAATAAATTATGTTTAAAGCTTGAAAGCCTATACTTTAGTATAGCAAAATATTTTTGATGTCTTTGAGAAATATTGAAAATTAATAGCCTCAATTTAAAATATTGGTAATTTTTGCAATGTTTATCCACACCACTTCAAAATACTTTTTTAAAATTAAACCAAATCTAAAAAAAATAAAATATCTCTACACAAAAATAATCTGAATATTTGGAGTTAGATTCCATACAAATTTTTATAGATAAGAATCCCCACATTATTTGTGGTATTTTTATAAAACTTAATACTCTAAAAAGTATAAGAATACATTATAATATAGGTTATCCCAACCTTTGTAAAATTTGGAAGTGAAGGAACATCATTATATGGTATTCGCACAATCCCCTCAATACGACTTCTACCAGCATCAAAAATAAAACTTATACCAGCATGTGCTTGCCCCAAGAATCCATCCCCTTGTGTCTTATATCCTTGAGAATACCCAATGCTACTACCTAATATAATCCCCATACCAAATGGTTCTGTTTGTAAAAAATCCCATATCACATCAATACCAAATGCACCATAAAAGCTATTATACTTGTTGTCAAAAATACCATATCCGCGAAGACCAAAAGTCTTATGGAAAAAGTAACTATAGCCAACTATTATACTGGCATTAAATTGCACCTTACTAAGATTGGAATCATAAACCATATTCATACCAATCCCAACATGAAAGTTGCTCTTTGTCTTGCGTATCTTATTGCTCACATCATAACCAAAAGAATCTTCTCCAGCTAATTCTAATTTTGTTATATTAGAGGCTTGATTATTAGAATTTCCAGATTCTATCTTTGAGTCTATACTACTTGGAATACTTGCAGATGTATCTTGTTGTATATCTTGAGCAAATAATATAGTAGGTAATAATACTATAAAAAAGAAAAAGGACACAAACCAACGCGATAGAATAGACATGATTCAACTCCATAAATAAAATCTATAAAAATAATAAATGTTTTTTAGCATTTCTTAAAAAGTTTTTATTATAATATGAGTTTGCTGAGAATATGCTAAATAAAATCTTTAATGATGAAAAAGCAAAAAAAATTCCATAATAATATAGGAAAAGGTAATGGGTTTTGAAATTTCTATGCTTTTTATGGCTGCATTTAGTGGTTCGTTAGCACATTGTATTGGTATGTGTGGAGGGATTGTCTTAAGTTGTAATATGCGAAAATTCAACAATTCTACAATATTGCAAATATTATCGAATGTCGTATATTTCTTTGGACGATCGACAAGCTATATTGCAATTGGTATTTGTTTTAGTCTTATTAGTGTAAATTTAGGTTTTAGCAATGCTTCTAGAGCAATAATTTTTATTATACTTGGGATTTTATTATTTATAACCGCACTTCTTATTACTTTTTTTCCAAAATTTCTTATAAACATTACACCTAGTGGAAATTATAAATGGTATAAAAGAGCTTTTCAAAAAGCCATACAATCAAAAAGTATCTTTAGTTTTTTTATTATTGGAATCTTAAATGGGTTATTACCCTGTCATTTAGTCTATATATTTGCAATCAAAGCTGCTGATGCAATGAATATTTGGTATGCAATTCTTACCATGGCTATTTTTTCACTTGGAACTTTTCTTCCATTGTTCTTAGTTGGGATATTTAGTGCAAGTTTATTACATTCAAAAGCTAGAAATATATTATTAAAAATATCCTTTCTTATTATGAGCTATTTCGCCTTTTCAAATATCTATAAAGGTGTCAGTTACTTTATCTCTCCTGAAGCAAATTCGCACTCTAAACATGAAATGCATATAAATGATAATCGCAATACACATCACACAAAACAACAAGATTCTATGAAGCATAATGAATATCATAATATACATTCATCACATTAAAAAGAGATTTTCAATATTAAATGTCTTAAAGTTTAAACCAAGCTTTATATTTGGTTATAACATTCTTCTGTAAGTTTATACATTAAGTAAAATTTATCCCATAATAGTTCGCTCACCTTTATTATTTGGTGCAGAAAGAAACCCCTCTAACTCAAGTTGCTCAACGATATTTGCAGCCTTATTGTAACCAATACCTAATTTACGTTGGAGATTGCTAATAGAAGTTTTATTATCACGCAACATAACCGCCTTTGCTTCATCAAGGATACCACCATCACCCACAAATTTATCACCTAGATCCACACCTGACTTGTTATCACTTAAAAAATTTTCATCATATTGTGGCTCTCTTTGTGATTTAATGAAATCAATAATCTCTTCAATCTCTCTTTCGCTTACCCATGGTGCGTGTATTCTCTGTAAGCCATTTGGTGAAGAGAATAAACCATCTCCATTGCCAAGCAATCTTTCTGCTCCTGAAGCATCAAGAATGACTTTAGAATCTACACGATTTCCAACACGATAACTAATGCGAGAAGGAAGATTTGCTTTGATTGTTCCTGTAACGACATTTGTGCTACTTCTCTGTGTAGCAATAATAAGATGAACTCCTGCGGCACGACCCATTTGTGCAATACGTGCAATTGGTGCTTCAGCATCTTTACCTCCTGTCATCATTAAATCTGCGAGTTCATCAATAATGATTACAAAAAAAGGCATTTTTTGCTCTACTTTTTCATTATAAGAAAGAATAGTTTTTACCTTGTGTTCAGAAAGAATTTCATAACGTTTGTCCATTTCTATTGCTGCTGCTTGTAATGCTTGTATTGCCTTATCTGGAGCATTTATAATTGGAGTAATTAAATGTGGTAAATCCTCATAAGGAGCAAATTCTACCTTTTTTGGATCAATCATCATAAGTTTTAATTCATCTGGACTATTACGATAAAGCAAAGAAAGAATGATTGCATTTACACCAACAGATTTCCCACTTCCTGTTGTCCCTGCTACCAATAAATGTGGGAGTTTTGCAAGATTTTGGACAACTGGTTGCCCCATAATATCTTTTCCCAAAACAATACTTAAGGAATCATTTGCTTGTAAAAATGCTTGAGATTCTAAAATTTCACGCAAATAAATTGTAGCAACATTATTATTTGGAATCTCAATTCCCATAACATCTTTTCCTGGTATAGGAGCTTGAATTCTGATACTTTTAGCTTTTAATGCCATCGCCAAATCATCTTGCAAACCCAAGACTTTATTGACTTTTACATCTGCTTCTGGACGAAATTCAAAAGTCGTTACAACAGGCCCTGTGAAAACGCTTACAATATCCCCCTTAATCTTAAATACACGAAGCTTTGCTAAAAGATTCTCTATTTTACTATCAATCTCTTGATCATCTATATTTTCATGAAATTTTGGCACACTTAAAAGGCTTGCTGGAGGGAGTGTGTAGGGTATGATATTTTGTAAATTAGAATCTTGTTGAATTTCACTGGGGTATTGATGGGTTGTAGCATTCTGTGTTTTTAACCTACTGGTTGGTATTTCATCATAAGATATATGAGAATCTTGCTGAAGATTCTGCATGGAACTAGATTGAGTCTGCATAATCTCTGAATCTTTGCTTCTTTGTTGCACTGATGTTGTATCGGATAATGCTTTACCTTGCGACAACACATTTTGTGAATAAGTCGATTCTATAAAATCTGGTTGCTCTTTGATTTGTATTTGTTGTACATTATATCCTTTTTCTTGTGTCCTTATCATATCATGATAATTTGCTTTAGTTTGATTTGAATGTGTAGAATCCAGATTGTAAGGAACAGATTCTACCTTATTATTTTGCAAAGGACTTTCTAATCTGTTATTTTGTTCATATTGTTTCAAATCATGATTATACACTTCTGCTTTAGGTTGCAATGATTTTGGTTCTGATATTTTTACATCTTGGGTAGATTCATATTCTTGCATAGTATTTGTAGATGGATTCATCTGCAAATTAATATGCAAATTCGTTTGTGTGCTTGGCTGCGAAGTTTCTTGTAGGTGTATATATGAATCTTTTTCTTTTAAGTCATTTATCATGGTATCTTGAGGAAAAGGTTGATGGTGGTTAGTTTCCATTGTGTCTTGCAATCCTCTTGCAATAAAAGATTTTGTTGGGGTAAGATTATTTGCCTCTACGAAAGAATTATTAGAATTCGATTGAATAGCTTGTGATCTTTCGATGCCATTTACATGGGTATTATCTACAATAGTAGGACTTGTTGTCCCCTGTGTAGCAAGATTACTCTGTGTAATTTCTGTAATTTCTATCTTTTTTTCTATATGGTCTTGTGTGGGAACTGCCAAAAAAGATTCTGTGTCACTATATATATGAGACTTTATATATTCTTTTTTATCATGTATTGTTTGATTGTTATCAGATTTTATAGTGTTTCTATGGGTAGAATTATCTGAAATACCAAAAAGAGTAGCATAATTACCTAGTAGGTGTGCTGGAAATGCAGGGATTTCAAGTGTTATTTCTTCTGTTGTTTCTTCCATAGGCACATCTTGTGTTTTTAGATTGTCCTGCAAAACTTGCTGCGTATGCTGAGTTTCTTGTCTATCATAAGTAGATTCTGGTTGCTTTTTTGTTGAAGATAATTCATGCAAAGTGCTTGAATTATCTTCTATAATTTGAGAATCTTTAATGGAATTTTTCCCACAATCTAGATTCATTTCTAATGTATCATTAGGAGCAACTTCACTATTATGTGATAAAGAAATTTTTTTTGCAGATGAATCTTGTGTAAAACTCATGTCAAATGGCTTATAAGTCGAATGAAGTGGCATATTTGCAGAGATACTCTCATCTTTTAGAAAATCTCTCTTATGCGTTACTTCTTTATTTTTTGATTGCTGTATATCTGATTCTATCGATTTAGAAACATATTCAGAGGCTTTATCATTATTCTTATATTGATGATCTTGTGTTGTTGATGACAAGGATTCAGTTAAAGTATTATTTGAAGTATTCTTTATTGTAGTTTTTAAACGGATATTCCCATTTTCAGATTCAATATTTTTTGTTATAGCAAGATTTTTTGATTCAAGATTCTGCCCTACTCTATTGTAATTATAGTCATTTGAAACAGATAATGGAGATTTTGTTGTATGCCTTGCAGTATTCTTTATACGAATCCCAGACTCCCTTTCTTGCTCGGTATTTGTGCGTAATGTAGAACTATTAGCATGTGTATTATGAAGCGTTTCCGCAATAATTTGGTGCAAATCACTGTTTTCTTGCTTCACATTTATTACATTAGATTGTGGAGAATAATTTTTCTTTAGAACAATATGTAAATTTTCATTATCTACACTATTAGTGTTTGTTGTCTTGGATTGGATTTCTTCTTGTGCCTTATGATGAATAAACCATTGTTCCTTAATCGCGTTTTGTGGTTTAATAAATCTTTGTAAAACTTGATTTTGTGGTGTTATTTCTTGAATATTTTTCAATCGAATTGCCGGGGATTCTTCTTTGTTTGTTTTTTTTATATTTATTAAATTTGGCTTTCCGGGCATGTTTGTCGTTATGTGTGTATTTGGTTTTTGGAATTTTTGCAAAACATCTTCTTCTGTGTTGGGTAATTGTGTACGTGGTGTATAAGACGTATTAATAACATAATCTTGATGTAAATAATCAAAATTATGCGAAGTATGCTGATCTTTTAGGTTGCCTTGCTTAAAAACTATTGAAGTTTGATTCTGTATGGAATCCTTATCGTCCAAACTTTGCGTATAAATTGTATTTTCCTGTTTTATTTTACTAAGTTCAGATATGTTATTTACCGAATCTGTATCAAAATCTCGTACATCATTTTTTTGGATATTTTGATTTTGTGGCATATTAAAGTTATTTGTTTGAACAAGATGTGATTGCGTATGTTGTTCTTGAGTTTGTATATTATTTGGCAAAATTTCTGCCTGCCTGATTGCATATTGATCCATTTGTATGTTAAAAGAATGATGCTCTGTTGTGTTATCTTCGCCCATCTGTTTTTCATCTAATGGAGGTTCAATTAAATCTTCATGAAAAGTATATCTACTTTTTGGCATTGTAACGACTTCGCTATATTCAAAATCTAATATCTTCTTGTTTAAGTTTTGTAGATAATTTAATCGTAAATCAACATAAAAGTTCTTACATTTTTCAATAATTTTTTTTGTTGTTTTGGTAAAAGATTTTCTCATCATCATCAATGTTCCTCCTAGATATTGTATAAAAAAATTCATCATTTTACTTGATATAATTGTTAAGGAAAAAATAATTCCCAATACGACAAGCAAAAAAAGTCCAAATATATGAATATAAGGCTCTAAAAGTCCTTTTATAAAAATACCAAATTCGCCCACATGAAAAACAAGTGCTTGTAGAATTAATAAACATATAAAGAGTAATAAATATGCAAAAGTAAGACGTATTTTTTGAAAAGAATAATTCACATCATCATAGAATCTGTATATTACAAGCAACAATAAAGGTGGATAAATATATGCTAAATAACCAAATAATCCGACATTAAATACTGCAAACTTGTTGCCAAATCCAAGAATTTGAAAAAAACGATTTTCAACAAGCATTCCTTGCAAAGCAATGTTGGGATTAGTGTAACCAAAAATTGTTGCAAACCAAAAAAATAATACACAAATACTAAGAAAAATAAAGAGATATACCTTTTTTATCTGAAATCCTTGATATAAAATCTATTTTTTTGTTAAAATTATAACAAAATTTTACGATTGTTATAACCAACAATTATATTAAATATAGTCTTGAGGAGTTTTAATGCACGGGAAAATAACACGCTATACTGCCACCACTGGTTCAGGGGTTATCATGAATGCATCAAAAAAGATTTTTGAACTTAAAAAAGATAGTTGGCATGATGGTAGAAATCGCCCTGCAGTAGGTATGTATGTTGAATTTCGCACAAATGACAACGGAATATTAGTAACAGATGCGAGAGCTTCAAAATATCAAGAGTTTCCACCCGATGCACTTATCCGTGAAATTGATTTTTGGAAAAGTAACACTGATGAAGAATTAAAAAATAAAGAATCTGAGCTAAGGGCAAAAGAAATTCAAAAAGTTTTCGCACAAACAAATTATTTAAAGTTGCAATCTATTGAAATTAATCGTAGCGTGCAAGATTGTATAAAAGAGTATTTTTCACTCGAACTAAAAAGTTTAGAATTTTTAAAAGAAGTAGATGTTCCTGCGATTTCCCCACTAATTAACTACTCGCTTTGTAAGAGATTCCTAAATAAGGCACTTGATTTTCTTATTTATTCAGATAGAAAGTTAAACATAGATATGTTTGCTGAATACCATTCACGACTTGGTATGTTAGAATATTCACACAATTTTTTCTCTAAAAATGAAGTGAATCCTGAAAGAGTTTTTGAAGAAGTTTTCTTAGAGTATCAATTTAACTATAAAGGTGCTGTAAGAGCTGCAAATGGCGTAAAAGAACGTATTATGCAATTAGAAAATAAAATTAGAATCTCGAGCCATGAACTAAAAGTGTTGCGTAATAGGCTTGATGCAAAAAGGGGCGACGAGAATGAACTAAAAGAAAAAATAGCAAGAGTACGCGTCAATGCAGATAAAGCACATGAAGAGAGCCAGACACTGCGGAAAGCTCTAGATAATCTTGATAATTTATGTAAAAATTTTGCTGATAAAAATCTCAAAATTTTTGAAGCAGTTTTCCGCAAAACAATGAATATGTTGCGTGAAAAAACAGAAGAAGCACTGAATGTAACAGCTACACAACTTGACAATCAAATTTGGGAACTGGGAATGAAATCTATCTCGATACGCAATGTGTTTTTCAAACATAATATTAATGAACCATATTGTATGATGACATTTCTAGGTCAAACTATAAAAAAACTTGATAAAGGAAAAATTACTGCCTCAAATGAACAAGCAATGTATAAATACTACACAAGTCATCAGACAAAACATGTAAAAAAATATTTAATTCTAACCAATCAACAAAAAGTTGAAGTCAATGTAAAAATTGATATTATGAGTATGTCAAAAAATAATAATGTTGTTATTGCAAAAAAGGATTCACAATTTTTTGTTGCAATCAATAAGGAAAAATTTGAGGGAATCTATATTGATCCAACCAATTTAGATAAAGCTGCATTACAAAGATTGGTCATAGATACAAAGGAATCCAAATACAACAAAGAACCCAATCTTACACTTATCACAAAAGAACAAATCGCAAACATGAAAGAATAATTTTATAAGTAATTTCCAAAGAGAAATATCACAGAATCTTGTGTCTCAATGATAAAGAGTTGTGGATTTGTTGTACAATGTTTGCGACTCTTATCTCACATAATATTCTAAATAACATAAGAATATTATGTATTATTGATAATATAGATTAGACATACTTACAAAAAAGGAAAAAACTTAAAATGCCCACTCGTTATTTTACAAACCAACAAATATCAGATGGTTATGACCTATTATGTGCTCTTAAACCACATTATTATGTTGGAGACCGAAATAGCTGGTGGTGGCCACAATTTTTATCTTTAAAAATCGAAAATGGTATAGAAATACACGGAGCATTGCAACAACAACCAAATGTATTATTTTGCTTTGCAAGTATTTTGGGACAAAACACAAAATATGAAAACGCTGCACATGCACTCAAATATCTCTACACATTTCTTTATAATACTCTCATACAATATCCAGGAATAAATGAAATGATTATGCAAGACGAAAAAGACTTTAAAAACTACCCGTTCCCATCATTAGCCTCTATTTCTCAACCACAATTCTCAAACATGATTCTCAAAACAATAAGCAATATGGATTTATCTTACTTGGCAGGTATTATTAAACAAGCAGGTTTTCATAACCAAAAAGCACAACGAATTGTTTTACTAGCAAAAAATATCTTGCAGGATTTTTGCTCTTTTGAAACTTTTTGCCTAAAAGTAAGCAAAGAATGGCTTTTGGCACAAAAAGGTATTGGAAATGAAAGTGCATCAAACATATTAAATTATGGATTGAAAAGAGAAGAGATGGTTGTGGATAGATATACACAAAAATTATTAATTAGCTTAGGGTTTGAATGCAGTGATTATGCCGAGTTACAAAGCTTTTTATGTAATAATTTAGAACAAGCAAAGCAACTTTATGATTTTGATATTTCACTTGCACAAATCATGGCAAGACTACATGGCAAAATTGTAGAATATAGTAAAAAGCACAAAACAAAATGTTAAAAAATTAGATTCTTATATTACTTCTTTTATGAACAAAAACTTCTTTAGTGTGATAATAATTTTATTCAAGAATTTTTAACAAATTCAACAAGAATACATATAATAATTGATTCTTATCCATAGAGATAAATACTAAAAATAACACTTGTAAAATATCATGATTGATAGGAATGCCAACTCTGTTGGTAATCTTAGAATTTATTTTTACAAAAAATGGACTTATGGTAATAAAAAATTGGCTTAAAAAAGAATTACATTAACTCTATCACAAACCACACTACTAAATCTTAAAATTCTCACAATGAACTCGCTACCTTACAAAAAATACAGAACAGATATTCTACTCAACATTCCCACACAAAAAACAAGGTATTCAAAAAATACCTTCAATCAATTTTAATAATACTTAACCTTTCTATCTTCACAAACATAAATGATTAGCTGTATTGTTTTAAATAGTGTTGATAGACACTTTTTATACCATCTCTTAATGAAATCTGTGGCTGAAACCCAAAACTTTGAAGCTTACTTGAATCCATAAGTTTTTGGAATGTCCCATCTGGCTTACTGCTATCAAAGACAATTTCTCCATCAAAACCGACTATTTCTTGAACAAGATTTGCTAAATCAAATATACTTATATCTTTACCATAGCCAACATTGATATGTGTATTTCGCACCTCATGAGAATCTATTAAATCACAAAAATCTACATGCTGCATGACAAATACACTTGCTCTTGCCATATCTTGATTATGTAAAAATTCCCTTCTTGGCTTACCGCTACCCCACACACCCACACTTTTTGCATCTATTTGAAACTTCCTCAATATTGCCTTTGCCTCATCTTCATTTGTAGCACAATCACGCATTAAATCCTTATATACCATATCCTCATTTTTATCACTTAGCAATTTTGCTAGGTGTATTTTACGAATGAGTGCAGGAAGAACATGGGAATTTAATAGATTAAAATTATCGTTATTTCCATAAAGGTTGGTTGGCATAATTGAGATAAAGTTCGTATTATATTGCAGATTAAAACTCTCACACATTTTGATACCAGCGATTTTTGCAATTGCATAAGGTTCATTAGTATATTCTAATTCTTTTGTTAAAAGATAGTTTTCTTTAATTGGTTGTGGGGAATCTTTTGGGTAAATGCAAGAACTCCCTAAGAAAAGCAATTTCTTTACTCCAATTTTATAAGAATTAATCACGATATTATTTTGTATTGTTAAATTTTCATAAATAAAATCCGCACGATAAGTATTATTTGCTAAAATCCCTCCAACTTTTGCCGCAGCAAGAAAAACAAATTCTGGTTTATATGTAGTAAAAAAGTTTTCAACTTGTTGAGAATCTAAGAGATTAAGCTCATTTTTTGTGCGTGTAATGATATTCGCAAATCCTTGTCTTTTTAATTCATCAGTAATCGCACTCCCAACAAGCCCTCTATGCCCTGCAACAAAGATTCTAGAATCTTTGTGCATAACTGCTCGAGTTTTTTGTAAAGAAGCAATGTGATTTGAATGTATATCACAATTCTTTGTAGTATCCACCATAGTTACCTCAATTATAGAAATTACACAATTAAAATTATACTGAAAATTTTATAATGAAGCTAATTTTATTACCATACCATTTTCCCAAATATAGTTTTCAAAAGTTTTACAAAAAATAGAGTAAATTATAAAAAAGTAATTTTTGATGATATGTTTAACGCAAGAAACAATACTATTTTGACTATGCTATTTCCGAGAAAAGCTGACATCTCCAAAACCATAAATACGCAAATGTGCTATAGTTTTTTCATCATTAAAGGGATCATCTATGCCAATAAAATAAATCTTAATATGGGGTTGATTTAAACTCCGATTTACCCCCTGTGTGTCTAGTAAATTAAGTGTCCAACCATTGAGCTTATAATCCTTATAAAGTATAAATTGATAGGGATATTTATCATAACGAACAAGCACAACTAAGCCCTCATTGCGATAAAGTGTCCAACGCAGAGTAAAATCTTTCTCATCACTTGAACCTTGAGAATCTTTTGACGATTGAATACTTGCATACACCACCTCATCTTTTTTAAGGTCTAAATCTAATTCAAAACTTGGTGAAATTGTAGCCGCATGAAGTGTACATATTAGGAAAAATGCTATAAACATTAATAAATAATATATTTTTTTTTTACTATATAATTTTTGCATATTAATCCTTGATTTTAATCTCTCTACTATTTCTAAAAAAGATAAAAATAATCTAATATAGTATAGATTTTTTTTGAAGATTTGAGAATCTCCTGCAATATTTGGGAAGAGAATATCAATTCATAGAGATGTATATTTATGTTGTTGAACAATATACAAATGGATTAATTGTTTAGAGCATAAAATTTTTCTACAACTCTCATCCAATGTTTTGCTGTGCCACTATTTTGTGCTATATCATGCAATTCTTTATTCAAATGTTTTACAGATGGACTTACAAGTGCAACAAAATAAGATTCTAAAAGTAATTTATACTCTATGGAGTTTGCTAAATATCCAGATGATCCAGCATGCAACATCGCACTTTGACTAGATTCTAAAGTAAGTAAACCAGCTTTTAATCGCAACTCAAGAACAGCTTTCAAATATTCTTTATCACCCAATACAAATTCGTTTGTAAGTTTTTCTAGAGTATTCAAAAGATTGTCTCTTTGTTCTTGAATATACCCTTGAGATATTGGTAAATAAGCATTAATTGTTGATTTTTTTCTATTTGATTTTTTAATCAAATCAAGAGATAGATCAAGACAACCAAGCCCCATTCCTATTTGCAAGAGCAAAAAACCTGTTGCGATACGCAATAAAAAATCTTCTGCGGGAAGCCCAAGAATATCACTTTCTGGAACAAAATAATTGTGCAATATAACCGATTTTGTAGCACTTCCTTCAAGTGCGATAAACGAGATGTTATCTTTTAACTTTATGCTAGAATTATGTTCATAAATGCGAATAATACAAGCAAGATTATACTCTTTAGAATCTATCTTACAGACCGCCCCAAAAATATGATTAAACTCAATATTTGATACCCAAGGAAGAGTGCCATTAATGATAAATCCTCCTTGTGTCTGGGTTGCCTTAAGTAATACATTTTCTAACTTTGAATATGATTTCATAGGATTTGATAAACCTGTTCCGCCAAGTATTTGTCCCTTTGAAACTTCCATAAAAAGATTCTGCTTCAAAGTAGTATTAGAAGTTTGAAACAGATACCATGCTAAAACATTCTGACACCATACGCAAAACCCTGTATTCATACACACTCTGCTTACTTCAGCTATACCCAGAATACTTTGCAATAATCCTTTTTCTCCTTGTTGTAAGAAACTTTCATAAAGTCCATATTTCCCCATTGCAATTAATGATTCTTTAGGATACAAACCCTCTTTTTGTATTATTGTAAGGTTTGGCTTCACATGTGTTTGAAGTTCATTTCTAATATTTTCTATTTTCATAAAAACTCCTTAAATAGAATTTATATTCTATGTAATAATATATAAACTATAACTTCGTTAAGAAATATAATAAAGATAAAGACACAGCATGTCATCAGAATTCTAGAAATTATCAGTAATTCATGATGAAAAACTACTTTAACCTCCAACATACTTGAATACACTTCTTTGATTTACTTCATAAAGACTAATATCTAAGAACTTTTATTGTCTTCACAATATAGCTTCAGAATCTTTCTTATTTATTTAAATCATTGGTATAAATTATTATACAAACAAAAAACTTCACTTTATAGAACATTCTATATTAGAAATTTATTATAAGAGTAATCTCATAACTTCTATTTTGTATTGATATTAAAATCTGTATAGGAAACCTATAACTATCCTTACAAAGAAATGTAATTGTGAGAACAATCTATCCTTATATATCATAGAATTTCATTTCAGATTCTATATATTTTATAGAATCAAATTCTCGCTTATTGTTCTCAAATGATATGAAATCGTCTATCAAACATTACTCTTCATGAAATCGCACATTGCGTAAGAGAGTATTTACAACTGGCGACCACCTTATCGCATTCTTAATGATAGCTTTGCGTTGTTCTTCTGTGGCATCAGATACAAGATTTATTTTTAAACGAATATCTGTAATACCCAACTCTTTATTTTCATCTAAATCGCCTGTTCCCCAAACCGCAGTGATATTAATATCACCCTCAAGTTCCATATCAAGTGATTCTATGGCGATATTTTTATTCACACAATTTGCTTGAATCCCTACACATATACAACTTCCAAGTGCAGCAAGCAATGCTTCCGTAGGATTTGGTGCAGTATCATCGCCAAGCAAACTATGTGGCTCATCAATGATATGAGGTGCAAGATTGCGAATAAGATTCTCATGAATAAATCTCTTTTTTACAATCGTTTTACATTTTGCTGTTTTTACTACTTGCGGATCACTCTTGCCTTTTGCCTTGAGGTCATCTAAACCTGCTTTGCTAATTAATTCTAACATATTATTCCTTCTTTTTAAATATTCGTGCCTTATGCTATTGGGCAGTAAGGCACGGATTAAATCACATACTGCTGTAAAGCTTTCACATAAGGATATTTTAACGCATTATATATTTCTTCTCTCAAGCGACTAAAATAAGAATCTCGCTTGTCATAAGGACGATGTGGCTGAATCTGCAGGGAAACATTGCCTTCTGTTGCACTCATCACAACAATCTTTGTACCAAGTATTAATGATTCTTCTATATCATGTGTTACGAATACACAAGTTGTTTTTAGACGATTTACAATGAGTTTTAATTCATTTTGTAAATTTTCACGCGTAAAACTATCAAGTGCTCCAAATGGCTCATCCATAAGCAACACTTCCGGTTTTACTGACAAAGCTCTTGCGATATTTACACGACTTTGTTGTCCCCCACTTAATTCATGCGGGAATTTATATATATGCTCTTTTAATCCAACAAGCTCAAGATAATATAACGCAACATCTCGGATTTCGTTCTTCTTAAATGGAATTTGAGATTGCATTGAATCTCCACATGCAATATACTCTCTCTCATATTTTGAAGCATATCTTTTCTGTGTATGTATTATAGATTCTAATGCAAAAACTACTTGATTTAACACATTTTTCCAAGGTAAAAGCACATAATTTTGAAATACTTTAATACGTTTTGGCGATAAACTTAAAGAATGTTTATAACACTTTGAATCTATATAAATTTCACCATCATCAAAATCAGTAAAGCCACCTAAAATATTTAATAAAGTTGTTTTCCCACAACCACTTGATCCAAGTAAAGTAACAAATTCCCCTGCCTCAATATTAAGGGATATACCACGCAAAATTTTGGATTTCTGGTAAGTTTTTGAAAGATTATGAATAGAAATATTTTGCATTACATTGCTCTCCCCAATAAATATCCTACTAACTTTTCTAATAGAACAAAAATTTCATAAATAATATAACCAAGTAAGCCAATGAGAATCACGCCCACAAGAACTTTAGGAGTATTCAAAAAATTACGTCCATCAATAATGATATAGCCAAGCCCTGTTTGTGCACCAAGCATTTCCCCAGCAACAAGATGAATCCACGCCACAGAAGCTGCGAGCTTTAACCCACTTGAAATATGTAAAAAAGTGCCGGGTAAAATAATATGATAAAAAATTTTGTAACTATTTGCTCCAAAGTTTCTTGCCATTGCAATAAAATCTTTATCAATTTGACGCACACCTGTGATACACAAGGCAAGAATTGGAAAAAATACCGCATATGCAATAACAAAGATTGCCGGCATATCACCAATATTAAGCCACAAAAGAACCAAAGGAAACCATGCTATGGGTGATATTGGACGCAATATCTGCAATAATGGCTCAAAAAGAATCTCTAGATTACGATAATAACCAAAAATTAACCCACACATAACCGCACAAACTGAACCAATACAAAACCCTAAAAAGAAGCGATACAAAGAATCTTGAATACTTAATACAATAATACCTTCACTTTGCATATCTAAAAATTCTTCCCAAACTTGCAAGGGAGTTGGCACAAGTTCTGTATTAGCATAATTACTGACAAAGTATTGCCATAAAAAACAAAGTATAATAATCAACAATATAGAACACAAACGCCAAAACCATTGTATTGCAAACATGTTACCCTTTCATTACATAATTTTTTGCTATTTTATTTTATGCAATTTATTCTTTATATAAAATAATACTACTAAATATTTAATAATATGTAATATTTATATTTTTATGTTAAATATTTATTATTTTTATATTATTTATATTAATAAAGTTATCATTATTTGATATTAAAGTATTAGTATATCAAGGAATGATATATTTCTTATAATGATTCTAAAAAATATATCTTAAAAATTATAAAATATATTACTTCGTTGCAATACAGAATTTTTTATTACATTCTGTGTTAAAGCTTTAACAAAATAGGAAATTCTTATTTTGTTAAGAAAATTTATTGAAAAAATGTTAAGTTTTCTTGAAAATTTTATAAATGTTAAGATTTATATAGACTTTTGAAGCGTAAAATAATATAATACGCTCATGATATGTATTTTTCTGTTTTTGTGTAAAATATATACCAAAAGAAAGGCAAGAAAATGTCAGAAATTCTCATAGTTGAAAATGATTTAAATATACAACAATCATTGCAACGATGCTTGAACCATGCCAATTTTAATACTATATGTTGCAACCACAAAAATATTATACAAAATTTAGAACACAATAAAATTGATGCAATTATTTTGGATATAACACCACGACAAGAAAATGATTTTGAACTCTGTGTTAAAATTCGTGAAATTGTAAAAATACCACTTATTATAACTTCTATTAATAGCGAAGTTTCTCATAAAGTGAATGCATTTGAGAAGGGGGCAGATGATTATCTTACAAAACCATATGACTTTTTAGAGTTAGTTGCTCGTATCAAAGCCTTATTGCGTAGAATTGAACCTCAAGAAATGATTTTTGGATTTTTACATATTGATGCAAAAAAGAGAATTGTCAAGCTTCATAATGAATTACTTGAATTGACAAATACTGAATTTGACATTTTGCTCTTTCTTATTGAAAATCGATTGCAACCAATCAGTCGTGATCGAATTGCACATACAATTAATGCAATACATGAAGACACGGGGCTACGAAGTATTGATACACACATTCGCAACCTTCGCAATAAGCTAGGAGATTCTGCAAAAGATTCTAAATATATACAATCTGTATGGGGTGTTGGATATAAATTTTGCTTATAAGTAGAGTATTTCAAAAAATACTAAGAGGTTAAATATTTGCTTTAATGGATAAATACAACTGCTCTTTTAAAGTTTTATAAAACCTATCTATCCCGGCAATCCAAACTAAAATTCATAGATTGAATCCACTATAACACCTCACAATATAGTGCAGTTTCTGTACTTATACTCCCATCTATTGGTTTATTGAATTTGAATGTATATCCCAAATCCCAAGATTCTATCAACGGCTTAATATGAAAAAAGTCATCGGCATTGTGATATATACTAAGAAGCATGGCGGGCTTTTGCGTGCGTATCGTCTCCATCGCTCCTTTGAGAAATTCTTGCTCGAAACCTTCAATATCGACTTTGATAAATCCTACTTCAATATTATGCTCTTTCACATACGAATCAAGTGTGATAATCTTGACTTGTTCTGTGTGTTCTATATCATAGTATTGATTCTTTTTTGTATCAAGTGTCGAAGCAGATCCCATAAGTGAGATTTCTAAAATCTCTTCTTTGCTTCCCAATCCTTTATTAATAGGAATAATACGTGTTGATTTATTGAGTTCTAAAGTTTTTAGCATAAGAGTATAATTTGTTTTTGTTGCCTCGAAGCTATGAATGTGTTTATGTGTAAATTCTCTCTCAAAGATTATTGCACTATCACCAATAAATCCACCTACATCAATAATATCTTTATCTTTTATTTTTTCTAAAGTTTCTTGCTCTAAGATATTCATACTATGTTTATAGAAAAATACACTTGGTTCAAAATGATGAATAGGCAGGTAATATCCCTGATAACAAAAGACACTACTTATATTGTGGGGGGGGGGGGGTAATCTCTAAGATGTCATTTCCAAATTGTCGCACTTTTTGTATCTGCTCTAATTCTTCTTTATTATTTAGAGAATCTATTTGTATAGTATGGTGAGGATGAAGATACATTTGTTGTAATCGCTTGATAACTCGTATAATATTGTTTGCTTGCTTTGAATCCACACCGCGTGTAAGATTATAAATTTTCTCCGCAATATCTGGAGATTTGACAATATATTCAGCTATTTGTATTACCATCAAATGAGGGGAAAATGTATGTATTCTATAAGATTCTCTATTATCTCGAAAAAATATAGGGAGACCACAGATTCTATAAAGATGTCTCGTGCAAATATAGAGACCTTTTTGTTTTGTTATTATCTCTTTAGTGATTCCAAAAATCTTCCGTATTTTTTTACTCATATATTGCCTTTTGTTTTGAATTGTAAAATACATATTTTACATTAATTCTATCATTTTCTTCAATATTTTGTATCAAATTTACAAAAATTATCATGCACTATGCAAGAATAAGTGAAGATTCTAAAGATTCAACGATATAAAATCTCATCATAAATACCAACAAACAAAATAAAAACTCTTAGAATCTACCTTGAATAATAAAAATCAAATTGAATATAGGGTATAAATTTCGCGATATTACAACACTTCTAAATCCTTATACAACAAATTATCTTCACCCATTCTCTTTATAAGTTATGATAAAATAACGCAATTATTTTCAAAAAAACAAAATGATACAGCACAAAGGAAATATTATGCACGATAAGATACAAGAGAATCTCACACAAGTAGGATTCTATAATCGAATCGTTACTTATTTTGTATTTTTTATTCTTGGCTCGGGAATGTCGCTGTGGGCGATACTTATCCCTTACACAAAGGAGCGATTGGGGTTAAATGATTCTCAACTCGGCTCACTGCTTATGCTCATTGGTATCGGAGCAATGCTCGCTATGGCGGTAGCGGGCAAAGTCGCCTCGCGTATCGGGTGCAGATATGCTATAACTCTTTGTATTTTTATAGATATTTTTGTCCTTTTGAATATCAATTATGTCGATGATATTGCCCTGCTTTGCGTGATTTTGGTGCTTATGGGGATAGG
Organism: Helicobacter didelphidarum; assembly: GCF_003364195.1. GTDB lineage: Bacteria > Campylobacterota > Campylobacteria > Campylobacterales > Helicobacteraceae > Helicobacter_A > Helicobacter_A didelphidarum. The sequence goes on from NZ_NXLQ01000002.1 coordinate 220,188, forward strand.
GGTTGGGATAGCTGATGTCTCGGTGAATATTCAAGCTGTTTTTGTCGAAAATGCGCTGAATAAAAAACTTATGAGTGGATTCCATAGTATGTATAGCGCGGGAGGCTTCGTATGCGGTATGTTGGCAAGTTTTATGCTTGATTTGGGGATAGCCATTCAAAGCGTTGTTTTTATTATCTTAAGTGCCTTTATGCTTCTCGCACTCATATCAATAAAAGGGCTTACGACTTCTGGAGGAGAATCTTCTCAAGCAAAGTTTGTCAAACCAAGCCTCATCGTGCTAATATGTGGCTTTGTGTGCTTTGTCGCATATATGAGCGAGGGCGTGTTTTTGGATTGGAGTGCGATATTTTTGATTGAAGTCAAAGGTATAGCAAGAGAGAGTTCAGGCTATGGATTCTCACTCTTTTTTGGAGCAATCACACTGGGGAGACTTGGCGGGGATTATCTCGCAAATCGCTTTGATAATGCTAAACTCATCGCCCTAAGTGCAATAGTGGCAATCGTTGGGCTTATGATATTTCTCTTTGTCCCTCATATCTGGGCGACTTATATAGGCTGTATCATCGCAGGACTTGGAATCTCAAATGTTATCCCACTCATCATCTCGGCTATCCCGCGTATCAAGGGCAATATGTCGCTAAACTCCGCTATCGCCGCAGTAACGACTATCGGCTATTCAGGGACATTGCTAGGACCGGCACTCATCGGCTATATCTCACACACCACAAGTCTCACATTCGCACTCTGCGTGATAGTTGGGCTACTTTTTATCGTAGCATTGGTGGTGAAAAAGCTAGGATAAATCACTCTAAAAGGGCTAATCACAAGAAAGCTTGTCGACATCATATTCTTAAACTCAAGCAAATACTTAGCTATTGTAAAAGGAATTTGTAATGGTATAATAAAATGCAAATATTTTTTTCATAAAATTGAAGGAAATCACAAATAAGGAGAGCATATGCAACAAGTTTTTCTTGATAAGAAATATAATGATAGATTCTGTGTGCATGAGTATGGGATTCCAAATCTACTTCTTATGGAGAATGCAGGTGGTAATCTTGCACGATTTATTGCCAAAAAATGTAAAAAAAAATCTCATAAAAGTAAAGTAGTTTTTTTATGTGGCAGTGGTGATAATGGTGCTGATGGATTGGTTGGTGCAAGGATTCTCAACGCATTATTACCACATATTCATATTTTGGTTGTGCTACTCAAAGAACCACAAAGCGAACTTTGCAAAATGCAACTGGATATTCTTAAGAAAATTATAAGGCAAAAAAATAAAAACTCTGCTACGCAGATAAACTCCCCTGCGAATAATATATTACAAAAACATACAAATGGATGTGGCATAGATATAATAGAATATTATGATTTTTTAGAGTGGATAAAAAATGATAGAACAATATCTTATCAAAGCAAAAATGAATTTATACAAAATTTACAAAAACTTTTTCAAGATTCTGCAACAAGCACAAAGAATAAAAGTCTTTTTGAACATTTTTTTCTTTTTTGTAAAAAGTTTTTAGATAAAAAGAATCCCATATTATCTTTATGTGAATTAGAATATCAACATAATTGCAACAAAGATTTATTGAGTGATTGTGAAAGAATATACACGCAGAAACTCTCTATAATGGCACATCGTTATTACCAAGCATGTCAGGATGATATACTTCTACCAGATATACATTATCAGTTTTTACACAAAATATTGCAATCTCTTAATACAACTGATATTGTTATTGATTGTATCTTTGGTTCAGGTTTTGATAACCAAAAAAGAAATCTCCAAGCATATAGCAATTATCTCCATTTAAGAAATGACTTAAATGCTACACAAGCCATTAAAATCGCATGCGATATGCCAAGTGGTTTGCCAAACATCTTGGGGCATAACAACGACATTGATGACATTTTAACAAACTATCATTATACTTTTTGCATGGGAGCATTGAGCCTCTCACTTTTAGATTCTCGTATAAAAGACACAATAGGAAAAATAAAAATAAGTAATCTAGGAATATCACAAGAGAGATATTGTGATATTCCAACCTCACAATATCATAGAAATATATCATCAAACAAGCAGCAACATGACAAAGAAAATACTTTAAGAGAAGAAAGGAATATGAATAATCAAGAAACAAATAAAAAGGATTTTGTTAGCGAATCTCTCAACATTTTACAAAATTCTACCATTTTTTTACTCAATCAAGATGATATTAATTTACCTCTCCGCATAACACAAAATGCTCATAAAGGAAGTTATGGAACTGCATATATCATAAGCGGGGAAATGGAAGGAGCAAGCCTTTTATCTGCAAAAGCTGCACAGGCATTTGGGGCAGGGAAAACATGTCTTTGCACAAATTTTTTACAAGATGATACAATAAAAATAATAAAAGATTCTGAAATTATTTATACAAAGACATCATTTAAACAATATTATACACATAATCTCATGAAAAATTCTAAAGATTCAGACACTCAACAATCTGGGAGGAATGCTTTTGGTGTAGGTATGGGGCTTGGTTATGATGATTGTCAATATAACAATCTCTTTGGGTTACTTTATGAATTATGTGGAATTACGGGACTTGAGAATAAGAATATACAAGATCTTTTGCAAAAAGACTTAAAAATACAGCAAGATTCTATACAAAAGAGCTTTACAGAGAAAGAATCTTGCTACATTGATTATAAGAAAGCACAAAAAAACAAAAAAAGTATGATAGAGAATTTGATTGATATACAAAAAAAGCAATTTTGTGATACAAAAAAAGCAATTTTTTCAAACTATTCTTGTGAAATTCCAATTGTTTTTGATGCTGATATTCTTTATAGAAAGGAGATTATACCTCTTTTATCATTCTTTTCTGAAGTTGTAATAACACCGCACCCTAAAGAATTTTTAGCACTTTTACAAAATATTGGTTTGCTTCATGAGTCTTGCAAACTTGACTTTATATTACGCAATATACCATTATTAGCATTGCAATTTTCAGGCTTATTCCCCCATGTTGTATGTTTAATTAAAGGTGCAAATACAATAATCGTTTTTCAGAATATGGTTTTTATACACACACTTGGAAGCTCAAATCTCGCAAAAGGTGGAAGTGGCGATGTTTTGAGCGGTATGATTGTCGCACTACTTGCACAAGGGTACAATAGCTTTGAGGCATGCAAACAAGCGAGTTTAGTGCATGCTTTAGCAGGTCAAAATGCACTTAAAAAATGGCAATCTTATGCTCTTTCACCGATGAAACTAATAAAATCTTTAGAGCAATTATGGGTAAATAAATTATTTAAGAAATAAACAAAAAACCTCCACCTATTTATGATGTAATAGTAAATGATTCTATGATTGTAATAGGGTCAAGATAATTTATAAAGGAATGTCTAGACAAACATTTAAGAAACTAAAAATTACAATCTTATTAATTTTTATAATATCTTAGAAAAATGAAAAAGTAAAAAACAACTACATTTTTCAATGCAAATTTATCGGCAATAATTATTGATTTGTCGTAAATGCAAAGTTTTCCAAACCTAAACCATTTTGTTTGTCATACACAATGCGCGTAATAGGATAAGCAATTTGAATATCATCTTCTTGAAGATATTTCTCAACAATTTCTTTGGCAATTATACTTTTTAATTTTAAAGTCGCATACGCATAATTTTGAAACCATACTGATATTTCCATACCATTTTCTTTAATGAAATTAAATGCACGAGGATTAACATTCAAAGCAGAATCTACAAGCGAGAATCTGTCTCTCATACTTCTCATTTGTCGCTTTGTTTCTTGTGTATAAGTATTTGCATGAATCATTGCGACTTCTAATGCTATTTTTTTTGCCTTTTCAATATTAGAATCAAAGGTAATGCAAACTTCAACGCTATCCCAAATATTTGTTAAATCCCCATAAGTATAATTTGCAATAAGATTAGTAAAAATATAGTTATTCGGAATAAAAATGAGTCTTCCTGCACGATGATTTTCTCTATATGAAGCTTGTGTAATATCATCATAGATAGTGATTCTAAGCATAGAAATATCTAAGACATCTCCAATAAAGACTTCGTTTTCTTTACGCACTCTGATTCTATCCCCAACATGAATACTCCCCCCAAGCACAATAACAAGCCATCCTAGTGTACTCATAAACATATCTTTCATAGCAATTGCCAAACCCGCAGAAGCGAAACCTACCATAGCCACAGCATAAGTTGCATTATCAATGTAGGCAAAAAGTAAGATAAAGAAAATCACAGTAATATTAAATACATTAATAACTTTACTTGTTGTATAAGCTCGTTCATGATGATGAATATATCGTTTTACAAGCATTTTAAAGATAAAAGCAATGACAATACTAATAATAATGCCAACACCAATATAACCGAGTTTGAGAATTTGATTCTTAATTTGTAGTTCTAAATTAGTCTCAATCTCATTTGTGTCTTTATCAAAAACATCAATAGTTGTTTCTAAGATATTTTTGGCACTTTGAAATTCAAAATTTTGTTCTCGTGTGGTATTTAGAATACTTTGATATTCCTGTTTTTGTTTATTTGTGAGATTTGTATTTGTAAGGATAGATTCTAGAATCTCAATCTTTTTTTCAATTGTCGCAAGAAGTTTCTCAAGATTTTGTCTATAATTTTGCATGTTTGTCTTTAGAGAGGCAATATGTCTCATATAGGAGAGTGCCGTAAATATACCAAATGGATTTGTAAGTGTTGGTGGTGTTTCAAGCGTTGGTTTTTCAAGTAACTCCCCAAATGGTTTATTGCGATATTGTTCAAGCATGATTTGTTGTTTGTGTAAAGTTTCTAACCTATGTGCTGTCTGTGTGTCATATGCGGAATCTAAGTCATTGTTTTCAAGTAATTTAATTTCTTCTGATATAGCATGATAATTATGGAAATTTTCATAACGTTTAAGCCAAATACTTTCTGTATTATTTAATGTCATATCAAGTTGTCGCAATTTTTCTTGATAAGTAGAGAGATTGGAATGTTTGGTATTGGATTGAAATTTGTCTAATTGATTCGTTTCATTATTTATATTTGCATACAATATGATATGAAGAAAAAGCAGTAAAAGGGTATATGTTACAAATTTATTTTTTTGTAATTGTAAATATATAAAAGAGGGAACTTTATAACCAACAATGTATCTATTTAGAAAATTCATATAACACCTCAAATAAAGTTTCTTTAGGTATTGTGTTATGCACTTTAGCCTGTATTATAGATGTTGATTCTAATAAGACAAAATGTAGTTTTGAATCAAGACTTTTTTTATCAAGAAAAAAAGCTTGGTAAAAAGATTCAATATTTTCAATTTTATATTTTGTAGGTAATCCACATTGTTTGAGAAGATTTTCTATACAAAGAGCAATTTCTTCTGATAATATTCCAAGTTTTTGTGAGAGAGTATTTGCCATAATAATACCCATGCTTACAGCCTCACCATGTAAATACTTACTGAATCTACCCTCTAATTCAATAACATGTGCAAAAGTGTGTCCATAATTTAATAATGCCCGTTTTCCATTTTTTTCTTGCTCATCTTCTTGCACAATAAGTGCTTTAAGTTCAATACTTCGTTTGATATATGTTTCAATTTGATTGGCATGAAAATCTTGTAATAAAGAATAATCAAAACAAGCTAAGATTTTAATGATTTCAGCAAACCCAGCGTTAAATTCTCTTTTTGGTAGTGTCTCTAAAAATCTTAAATCAATATATACAGCTTTTGGTTGATGAAAGAGTCCAATTAAATTTTTTCCATAAGCGTTATTCACACCGCATTTTCCACCAACACTTGCATCAACCATCGCAAGTAAAGTAGTAGGGATACTAACAAAACCAATTCCTCTCTGGTAAATCCCGCTTGCAAAACCTACCATATCTGTAATCACGCCACCACCTAATGCAATCATCATGGAGTTACGATTAAGCTTTACTTCAAATGCTTTGTTAAGAATTTTTTCTATGGTTTGCAATGTCTTTTGCTCTTCACCATCAGGTAAAATACATGTTTCTACTTTATTTGCCTCTATATATGTAAGGATATTATCCAAGAAAATATTTGCTACACTCTGTGTGGTTACAAGCAACACTTCTGTATCAAAGTTTATATGTTTTAATACATCAATGATAACTTCATAATTTTGTGATTGAGTTTTAACTCTGATGATTGACTTCATACTTAGCCTTAATATATCAAACTTCTGTTTATTATATCTTAGTTTTACATTTTTGTTGTTATTTTTTCATAAAGATTATTTAGGATATATCAGCAAACTATATAAAAGTATATTTACAAACTTCCAGAATCTTAAACGCTAATCCTCAAGGTATCACAATGACTTTTCTTGTTGATTCTTTAAGAATATTATTTTCAGTAGTTTTATTAAAATTTATAATTTTGTTTATCGTATAAAAAAGATACTCTTATTGAAAGAGCTTTGAGCTTGATTGCCTAGCTAATGGTAGCAAAGCCAAAACCCCAAAGAATAACAAGCATTACATTTTCTCTTCTGTTAAGGGCATTTTGTAATAAAAAGTTTATTTATTGTAATTCTTCGGGTGAAAGATCTTGTAAAAATTTTTCTTTATCAAATGTGATATTCAAATATTCTGCAATTTCTTGTGCATCTACCATAGCATTTTGAAGACATGAAGTTGCACCTGGTGAAGGTGTCATATTAAAAGTTATGCCTTTACCTGTTCGTATACGTTTTTCCCCCATTACAAGTTTTTTTGCACTTCTGTCGAGAACTTGTGGTCGCACTTCGCCATAACCACGTGCGAGACTCACATCATCAAGCTTGAGGGAAGGAATAATTTTTTGTGCATCTTTAAGAAACATTTTTTTACCAAAATAGGGTAGTCCAAATAATATATTTCGTAATACATAATGACGAATTTCAGAATCTCTAAAAAGATCATATGAGATTTGAAAAATTTCTTTATGCATATCAAGTTTTAATAAGTCTGGGCTGAGTTTATCAAACCAATGCTTACCACGTTCTAGTTTCGGCATAGCAAGGGCAGTTGGCCCGAGTCTTGTTTTTCCTTCCATAACAATATCTGGGTCACCATGTAATGCAGCAAATGGAAGTTTTGGATTTTGCACACAATATACTTTTCCTTTTAAGATGTTTGGAGCAAAATAAAAATTCCCGGCAACAGGCAAACAACCTAAATCTAATCCATATCCAGCACTTTGTGCAAGTGGGAGTGCATAAGATCCTGCATCCACAAGCACAAACTTAGCATAAATCTCCTTACCATCGGCAGACACAACACGATAACCAGTATTTTTTTGCTCAATAGCTTTTACTCGAAAATTCAAAAAAATCTCATTTTGAGGATTTTTTTCTTTTGCTTTTTGCACAAAATATTCGCTTAATCGTTCAAAATTGACAGCACACCAATCAGATTCATATCCTGATGCTACAACATTCTCGGGTCTATCATTACCATTTGCACCTTCAATAACTTTAGGCTCCATAGCTTTGATTTGCTCTTTAGTATAAAACTGTAATCCGGGAAAAATTTCCTTAAATTCCTCATGACGTCGCACCATATATTCACATTCAACATCACCTACACCAATTGCCATTTTCTGCATATTGAAAATAATGGTATTCTGCAACCCTTCTTTCAGTGCAAAATTTCGTACTTTTTGTGCAGATAACCGCACGCCTCTTGCTTTCTCTGCTGTATAATTTGTCTCAATTGAACCATCATGAATTGTTTGTGAGTTTGCTTTATGATTTGAGCTAATCTGTGCAAGCTGGGATTCTTTCTCTACAATAGCTACTTTTTTTATATTACTATATTGGGTTAAGGTATAAAAAGTGCAACATCCACTTACACCACCACCAATGATGACAACATCAAATTCATTCATTATTTATCTCCTTACGCAACTACTTGCAAAATCTTCAAAAATATCAATTTCACAAATATGTCCATTTTTATTTAGAGTAAGTTGCGGGACTTTGTGGCTATATATTGCCCTATTAATATATAAAATTCTTGATGCATACTCTAAAGTAATGGGTATATCGTGACTAATCGTAATTATAGTATGAAATTCGTTAATTTTTTTTAATAATTTATATATTTCAGTTTGGGTTTGTGTGTCTATATTTGAGGTTGGTTCATCTAAAATGAGTAACTTAGGATTACCCGCTATTGCCCTTGCTATAAGGACTCTTTGTCTTTGTCCTCCACTTAATTCATTAATTTTTTTATATGCAAGATGTTTAATTTCGAGCTTTTGTAGAATCTCTAAAGCTTTTTCTCGTTGTTTCTTTTTTACACGAAAACCAAAAAATCTTGTTTCTAAAAATCCCATTTCCACAACTTCAATTGCCATAATAGGAAAATTAAGATTAATTTGTGTATTTTGTGGAACATAGCCAATATCTTTTTGATGCATAAACAAATCAGGGTTTGGATAGGCTATAATTCCACTTGATATTTTCAATAATCCCAATAAAAGTTTAATAAAAGTTGTTTTGCCTCCACCATTTGGTCCTATAATACCCAAAAACTCTTTATGAAAAATATCAAAATTAATATCAGTAAAAATATTTTCTTTCTTATAATAAAATGAGATATTTTTACCACTTATAATTGCTTCTTGCATTTCTTGTTTTATGTGTTGAGAGTTAGGTTGCATATAATTATATTGCATAATAAAAACTTTCTATATCTTTACTTCAATTAGAAATATTGTTGTATGAACTGAAATTATTAAATTATAGCATATTAGATTCTATTTAAGTATTGAAAATAAAAAATAAACCCATATAATAAATAGTACCTGCTTTATTCAACAAATTATTATAAGTGTGGTTTTGTAAAGAATATGTGAAGTCTGTTTAATAAATCATCGATGAAACAATGTTGATTTGTGATATAATATCAAGGTATATTACCTAATTATAAAGAGTAAGAATGAGAATCCGATTTGTGCAAGATTTTATTGATTTCATAAGAAATAAAAAGAATAGATTAAGCTTCCAACATGAATATTATGGAAAATGTTACTATCCACCTTATAATAAAAAAATACGATTTAATTTTACAAAGCCTAAAATTTATAATAAAGATGGAAGATTAATGGATATTTTCTTTTTGAGAAGTGCTGCAACCTCATATAGCCCATACAATAATAGTAAATACTTCTTGTGGGATAGATACAACTTTGGATTAGATATACATTTTTACACAGATAATGACATCTTTCAAACTATGGGGGGGGGGATTAAAAAATTCGCATTATTTGGTGAACCTCGTTCCATAAATAAAAAAATATATGCTGAAATACTCAAATCTCAAGGATTAGCAGCAGAATTTACTTCTATCCTTACTCACGATGAAGAGATACTCAACAAATATCCAAACGCGATGTTAATTTGCGGTAGTAGTCCTTGGTGTTATCTTGAATCCGGGGACCCACGAACTTATAATGAGAAAAAATTTGAAATAAAAAATAAAGAAGTCTCAATGATTATATCTGGGAAAAATTTTACTCCACTTCATAAAATACGCAATACCATAGCAGATAATTTAAAAAATAATACTGCGGTAGATTTGTTTGGCGCGTATGTCAATAAAGGGATTCAATATAGTTCAGAAGCATTAGATACATATCGTTATCATATAGCAATCGAAAACCAACAAAGCGAATATTATTTTACCGAAAAAATTCTTAATTGCTTTATCTCCATGAGTGTTCCGATATACTTAGGTGCAACTAGAATTGGTAAATTTTTTAACACAGATGGTATTATCCAAATTAGTCCAAACGATATTAACAATCTCGATAACATTATAAAAACATGTAATGAAAAGGATTATCAAAGTAGATTGAGTGCGATTATCGATAATTATGAACGAAGCCTACATTATCTCAATATAGATGACATACTCTATGAAAAGCTTTTTTTAAATAGCAAAAAATAAAGAGTTTAAAGATAAAAATCAAAAATTAAAATATGATTTTACAATGACTTGAAACAATGGATAAAAACTTTTTTAATTGTTTCCAAGATTAATAAGAAAAAATGAGATAAGATTTGATGTCATAAAAGGATATTAAATTGTCATTAAATCAATAATAAATAACTAACAAAAAAGATTTTCATAAAAATTTATAAGCATGTAGTGATATTTCTTAGGCAACTTGTCTATTTATCCCTTTTTGAGATTCTAAAATCTGACATTGCATATTTCTATGAACATCTAATTTGCATTTACATCCATTCCTAAATTAAACAGGAAAGAATTATAAATATTTAATTTTCTATGAGATAGTTTTGAAATGCAAATATAATTGTGGATATGGATTTTACATAAGATTCTAGCTTTTTAAGGAAGTTTTAAACAAAAGTATATTATAATTCATTGCCTTTCTGGTTAGCCCTATGCAATAGGACTTATAAGCAATGCTTCAGGATGGGAACATAGCAGAGCACTTGTATTTCTTGTGTGCCATTGGTTCCTGGCTGGAAAGGTTTAAACTTCATTATAAAACCTAATTTCCAACTTTTTAATTTTCTTTTATGTATTTTTTTGCGTAGTTACAGGTAAGATAATAAATCTATAACTGTTGTAATTATTTCTTAAGTTTTTCTATAAAAATATCTTTTTTAGTCCATTATTTTTAATAGTTTTTGTATATTTATAGTGTAATTTTTTAATTATTTTAGATATGGAAAGAGTAAGATTCCAAGCTAAATTTTAAAAATAATCACATATTCATTTGCGTTTATATCACACTATATATTATTTTAAGCAATATGATAAAAGAGTTTTAAAATCTAATTACAATATCCTAAAAATTATCAAAGTAAATGTAAAATTTGTTAGAATAGAGGCTTTTACATTTTTTAAATATGGGATTTTTATGCAAACAAACTTTGGGAAAATCGGTTTTATCCTTGCTGCACTTGGTAGCTCTATCGGATTGGGACATATTTGGCGTTTTCCTACTGCAACTGGGACAAGCGGGGGTAGTGCATTTGTTTTACTATTCTTGGCTATTTCAATTTTTATTGGTGTGGCAATGCTTATTGCAGAAATGCTTATTGGACAACAAGGATGTAAAAATGTCCCCGATAGTTTTAAAGAAATTGCACAGAATAAACAAACTCCATGGCGTTTTATGGGGTTTGTTTTGATTACTGGTCCAGTCACATTAACTTTTTATTGTGCTGTGTTAGGATGGGTGTTGTATTATTTGGTATCTGTTAGTTTTAATTTGCCAATAGATTTTTTACAAAGTAAAGAAATTTTTGAATCTTTTAGTAGAAGCACAGCACAACTTCCCTATCAGCTTGTTTGCTTTGGTATTGTTTTATTAATAACTGCTTATAGTGTCGCACATGGAATAAGGGGTATTGAGAAATTAAACTATATTTTAATGCCTCTACTTTTTTTTATATTTTTTGCATTACTTTTTTATGCAATGACATTACAGAGTTTTCCGCAGAGTGTTAATTTTATGTTTAAGCCTGATTTTTCAAAAATAACCTCTGAAGTCATTGTTGATGCAATGGGGCAAGTATTTTTTTCATTATCATTAGGGGCCGGAACAATTCTTACTTATTCTGCACATATAGGAAAACAACAAAATCTTCTCTCAAGTGCATTATTTATTGTCATTTCTGGTATTATTATTTCGCTCGTTGCTGGTTTAATGATTTTTGCTTTTGTATTTGAGTATGGAGATTTTAACAATATTGGTGATGGTGAAGGTTTAATTTTTATTACACTGCCTGTTATGTTTGGACATTTTGGAATATTTGGTAGCATATTATCCATATTCTTTATGGTTGGATTGCTTTTTGCCGGAATTTCTTCAACCGTTTCATTACTTGAACCCTGCATAAAATATCTCTGCGACAGGACAAAAGTCTCTCGCGTAAAGATTACTTATATGGTTACTTCTGGAATCTTTCTTGCAGGGGTTCTTGTTATTCTGTCGTTAAATGCTGACATTGGACATTATTTTAAATTTTTTGGGCAAAGTCTTTTTAGTCTCTCTGTATCACTTAGTGCCAATATTTTATTGACATGGGGAAGTTTTTTAATTACATTATTTATAGGATATTTTGTAAAAAAGGAAACATTACAAACATGGACAAGTAGTTATTTTAGAAGTAACATTATTTTTGAGATTTGGTATTTTTGTATAAAAATTATAGCTCCTTTGATGATTATCATGATCTTTGCCAATAAATTCTATTCGTTTTTGTAAGGAAAGTGCAAGAAAAATTTGTTTTTACTTTATATTTATTGAATTTAACACAAGTTTAAAGAATATATGGTATTATTTTGAGATAAAAGTTATCGTGCGATTTTTTATTATAAAGGCTTAATATGTCAATGTCAAATATTGATCAAGTAACAAGTTTGCATAAAAATAATGAATTACAACTACTTTGTTTCCGCTTGGAAAAAGGTAAGGATTTATATGCTGTGAATGTATTTAAAATTCGTGAAGTTGTAAAGTATAATGGTGCAATCACTATTGTAAGCCATGAGCCAAACTCTCTTGTAGAAGGTTTGATTACGATTCGTGAGCTAACAATCCCTCTCATCGACATGAGGAAATGGTTTTTTTATGATCCTGCTATGCCAGAGAAAGATTTGCGGAATTTTGCGGTAACAAAAGAAAGAAATGATGAAGACATTATTATGATATGTGAATTTTCACGATGGACTATTGGGGTAAGAATCTATGAGGCTGATAGAATTTTAAATAAAAAATGGACTGAAATCGAGCAGAGTGCTGGAGCTGGGAATAGTGGTGGAAGCGGAAAGCTTGTTTCTAGAACACGTTACTATGACGGAAAATTGGTGCAGGTTGTTGATATTGAGAAAATGTTGATTGATGTTTTTCCATGGATTGAAGAAGAAAAACATAAAGAAATGGAAAGTATTCGCCAAGTACAAACGAATAAAAAAATTCTCTTGGCAGATGATAGCCCTGTGGTTCTCAAGACTATGCAAACAATTCTTAACCACTTGGGTGTGGCACATCACGATTTTATTAATGGACAAAAATTACTTGATTATCTTTTTAGTTCCGATACAAATATTAGTGATATTGGTATGATTATCACTGATTTAGAAATGCCTGAAGCAAGTGGTTTTGAAGTTATTAAACAAGTAAAAGCAAATCCAGCTACAAAACATATTCCTATTGTTGTAAATTCTTCAATGAGTGGAACAAGCAATGAGGAAATGGCACTATCTTTGCAAGCTGATGAATTTATTTCAAAATCCAATCCTGTTCAAATCGAAAAGGCTGTCCAAGAACTTATGATTAAGTAATAAATAATAGTTTTATCAATTATTAAGTTTTTTGTGTAAGTAAAATATCTTAATCTGAATTTTAACTTGATTTGTGAAAGATTTTCTATCAAATTTATTTACAAAAAACTTTTAATCAATAGAAAGATTGTATAATATTCCCCGAGAGAAAATTCAAAATTTTAGGTGGTGTCGAATGGATACAACTCAAACAGATTCTCAGCAATTCTCTATACACAAAATTTTCCTACAAGATGAATTAAACACTCACAATATTATTTCTGAAATCCCTAGTCCATGTTATGTTCTTTGTTATGAATCTTTAGAATCTAATTTACAAACATTACATTATGTCGCAAGAGAAAGTGAGGCAAAAATTCTTGTAGCATTGAAGGGGTATAGTTTTTGGCGTGAATTTTCTGGAGTGCGAAAATATCTTAATGGTGCAACTTGTAGCGGTGTAAATGAAGCTCGTTTAGCATATGAAGAAATTACATTAAAGGCACAAAATCCTTTAGGAAAATACAACAACATTTTTCCTTCACAACAAGATTTGGCGAAAGATTCTCACAAATATATCAAAGAATCCCCTGAAAATATCTACTTACAATCCCAAAATAATTATAAAGAAATTTGTGTTTTTTCACCATCTTACAAAGAATCGCAAATGCGTGAAATTGTGCAATATGCAACACACATCATTTTTAATAGTTTTGGACAATGGGAAAAATTTTATGGAATTATTGAGGAGAAAAATAAAGAAATACGCGAGCATCTTAAACAAAAAAAGTATAATAATATTCAGAAATATCAAGATTCCGTATCAGTCAATTCTAATAAAGACACCCAATATGCACAAGAACTTTATGAATCAGATAAGGTGTATAAACAAGATGATTTACAACATATCGCAACGCCAAGCATACCAAATAAAATTATTATGCAACAAAAAGAAATTCAAGTTGGTTTGCGAATTAATCCACTTTATAGTGAAGTTTCCCCACCCATTTATAATCCATGTATTCCTAAAAGTCGTTTAGGTATTATTCCAAGTGAATTTATTAAAAATTTAGAATTTTTTGCTACAAAGGAAAATATTAGCACTATTGAATTTTTTACAAAGTATTTTTCAGGTTTGCATTTTCATACACATTGCGAACAAGATTCTAGCTCCCTGCAAAGGACACTTCCCCATGTTATTGAACATTTTCATCATTATATTCAAGTATGCAAGTGGATAAATTTTGGTGGTGGGCATCATATTACACGCAAAGATTACAATATTGAGTTGCTCATTGATATAATAAAAGATTTTAAACAAAAATATCATGATATTGAAGTTTTCCTTGAGCCCGGCGAGGCTGTGGGGTGGCAAGTGGGTGATTTAATAGGGGAAGTTGTGGATATTATAGAAAATGATGGGCGAGTTGCAATTCTTGATATAAGTGCAAGTTGTCATATGCCTGATTGTCTTGAAATGCCATATCGTCCTGAATGCTATAAAATTTCATTTATGCAAGAAAATGATAATCAAGCACAAGTTCCTGAAATTGCAAATTCCCCACAAATAGAAAAACAAACATATCAAATTGAAAAAGATTTAGGTGAAAATATTGGCACATATCAATATCGTTTTGGTGGTTCAACATGTCTTGCAGGAGATATAATAGGAGATTATAGTTTTAATACACCACTTCACATTGGAGATAGGATTGCATTTTGCGATATGATTCATTATACAATTGTAAAAAATACAACTTTTAATGGAATAGAATTACCAAGTCTTGGTGTGGTTAAGAATCATTCTTTTAAGCTTTTAAAAAAATTTAGTTATTTTGATTTTAAGGAAAGAAATTAGAATAACTAAAATAGTAAAAATTTCTCTTTGTTTA
Source organism: Helicobacter didelphidarum (assembly GCF_003364195.1). GTDB lineage: Bacteria > Campylobacterota > Campylobacteria > Campylobacterales > Helicobacteraceae > Helicobacter_A > Helicobacter_A didelphidarum. The sequence continues at coordinate 235,439 of NZ_NXLQ01000002.1, forward strand.
TATGTACAAAAAAAAGTTATTACTTATATTATTTTGCTGTAATGAGATTTTTTTAATAAGATAATTAGTGAAAATAGGCTATAATTATCTGCTTTTATTATATTAAAAGAGACACAATGAAAAAATATAGTATTTTATATATAATAATTTTTATACTATTTTCCCTAAATGTTTTTGGGAACGAAGAATCACAATCTCTATCAAAGAATAATATTAAACAGCAAAAATTAGATTCTCAAAGTGGATTTTTTATTGGTATACATGCTGGAGTCAGTATGGTGTATGCACATCTTTATGATAAAAATGGCAATATGATAAATTGGGATAATACACAAAATCTTAATTTTAATGTCAATGGACAATCTATGATGATACGTCCGAATGTAGGATTAAAACTTGGGTGGAATCAATTTTTTAATACATTTTTTGGTGTTCGTGGATATATAAATTATGATTACAGTGATTATCGAGATACATTATTAGATTCTAAAATTGCGTGTGAAGATGTAAGTGCTAATGTCGATGTTTTATTGGATTTTTGGAATACGCAGAATATTTCACTTGGAGTTTTTGTTGGTTTTGGAGTTGGATATGAATTACCACAATGGTCCAAACCTGATGTACGTGATAATTTTGAAGCAATTTCAAAATATAATGGATTTATCTTACCCGTTAATATCGGGCTACATATTTCATTGAATCATCATAAAATAGAAATTGGCACTCGTATCCACACTATTGCAACGAGGTATAAAAGTATCGTAGATTCTAGTGGCTTTGGAATGCAACCACTCATTGTAAGCGTTGGATATATTTATACATTTTAAAGTATTAAATACTCATATAATCTTTATTGGGTGGCTCAATCAAAAGGTATCCTTTGTGGAATATTCTTAGGAATTGAGGGAAATTTAAAAAAACATGCTATAATAGCAGACTTCAAACATTATAGGATTTAATCTTGTATTTTGTTGCTTCATATTAATTTTATTTTGGGGGCTGTTTTGGCTTTCGACAGGAATTTTATAGCAATGTTAGCATACCAGCTGATACCTGTAACTATCAACACATAATAAACGCAAACAACGCGAATTACGCTCCAGCTTACGCAAGAGTAGCGTGAGTTTAACCTCCTTTTGGAGCCAGATTTTGAAATTTTTGTTGGGAAATTTTAAAATCTGTCATTAATCCAACTGCTTGAGTATCAGTGCCTTGTGATATTCAAAAAGACAAAAGGCTTAGGTTTCAGATCATTTTGGAAGTTTTAAAACTATAACCGAATTTCTAAAACTCTCCTAAGTATGTAGAAAGCATTGTAAGATAAAGTTTTTGGACTGGGGTTCAATTCCCCACAGCTCCACCATTTTATTGTTACTTACTCCCCAAGAAATTCAGATTACAGAGAATCTAAAATAGATACAAAATTATATATTTGTAAAAATACTCTTTCTTTTTCTTAACTTTCAAAAAACCTGCTTTATTTGCTAAATAAAACAATTAGTAGAGAGTTCTATCTTTTTACATCACTATAACAACAAACGATAATCTTGCATTTCAATTTTTATCTTCATCTGTGATGGTTGTAACATTATTTGCGAGATAACCAAAGATGCAAATCACAAAACTGGTACATATAAACACCATAATTCCTTGCTGAAAACCATGAAAAATATCATGTAATTTTCCTATCAATAAAGGAGATACACTTGCTATCAAATATCCACAACCTTGTGCCATTGCAGAGAGTTTAAGAGCAATAAATGCACTTGAGGATTTTTGCGTGATGAAGAGCAAGGCAATTGTAAAAACACTTCCCATTGGAATACCAAGAATCACGGCTGCACAATACAACACACTATCTTGTGAGAAAAATAATATCAAAAGCATACCTACACCATATAAACTACATATTATAAACATACAAAGAGATTTGTATTTATTACGCAATGAAGCCAAAATAACTGGCACAATAAGTGAAGTCGGTAGGGCAATAAATTGTGTAATTAAAGTAATTGTTGTGGCAAAATCTATACCGTAACCTTTTTCTTCGATGATTTTTGGTAGCCATGCAATTACTCCATAAAACATAAAACTTTGAAATCCCATAAAAAGAGTAATTTTCCATGCATTTAGATTCTTAAAAATATTAAAAGATTCTTGTTTGTGTGTAAAAATGCGTTTGATTCGTCCATTACGTGCCTGTGGAATATACAGGAGTAGAGCAAAGAGAGCGATGAGAATCCAAATTGCCATTGTATTAAGTAAGCCTATATAATGCATAAGAGGAAGTGCAACAGCCAAACCTATAATTGCTGAAATATTAAGTGTAAAGCTGTAAATTCCCATCATCTGAGGAATTTTATTGGGAAATTTTGATTTAACGAAAGTTGGCAATAGCACATTTGCCACTGCAATTCCTGCACCCATAATCATTGTCCCAAAAAACAAATGAGCAGATTTAAGTATATTTTGTAAATGCTCACTATATAAAAATTCCCCATAAGCACGTATGAATTCACCGATGATGATACATATCAATCCTACAATCATGGCTTTGATATGTTGGAATCGCGATACAAGAAAAGAAAATATCCCAAAAGCAAAGAGTGGCAGAGTTGTTAAGAAGCCAACTGCTGCGGAGCTAAGGTAGAAATGTGCTTGGACATCCCCCACAAGAGGAGAAATGAATGTTATTGGTGCACGGAGATTAAGAGCAATAACAACCATTGTTAGGCAGTTTAATAAAAAAATCTTTTTTCGTGGCATTACATTCCCTAACTATGACAATCAATTTGAGATTCTCACTTTTCTTTTTTTAAAAAAGCTTAAGGAAGACAAAAGTTTTGATATGAAACTTACTCATATTGATTTAAGATACCCAAAATGAATTGCTCTTATTAGTTTTAAGAGTTTGGATTTTGGTATTATATCTCAAATCTGTTTCTTTTATAGAGAAAAGAAAATATTTTATTGATCTCTAACTTAGTTAATACATACTTTGCAACGCAAAATACTTTTCTATATTTTAGTAAGCAGAAAGGTTTTGCTTATAAACTATTGTTTTACTGGTAAAAATCATTTTATTTTTTTGTTTAGAATCTAAAGATATTAAAATTCATTAAGATTTATTGTTAATCTCAACATTTTTTCATTTTTTTGCTATAATGTAACATGATTTCAAATTTTCACAAAAGTCATAACCTCTCATAGAAGGAGATTGGAATGCTAGAAATAGGTATTTTTGGGGCTACAGGAAAAGTAGGAAAGCTTTTAATTAAAGAAATATTACAATGTAAAAAGTCTTCATTAACAAGTGTTTTTGTCCGCAATGAATTGCAATACAATATTCCATCGAGTGTCCTTATCACAAAGGATATGAAGTCATTTCTTGATGTAAGTGGTATTATCATTGATTTTTCTAATAAAGAGGCAACAGAAAATCTTTTACAATGTGCATTTAGGAATCCAAAGCCATTGGTAATAGGTACGACAGGTTTGGACAAGACGCATTTTGATTTAATAAAGAAATGTAGTAAAAAAATGCCCTTATTATATTCTGCAAATATGAGTGAGGGAATTGCTGTGCTTGATAAAATCACTGAAATTTTAAGTGCAAAATTGCGTGAATATGATATTGAAATTACAGAAATTCACCATAAACATAAAAAAGATGCTCCTTCTGGAACAGCATTAGCTCTTGCAACTACGGCTGCAAGAGTCCGTAAATTGAATGAGGAATCTTTTAGATTTGGAAGAAATGGGGAATGTGAGCGTATAAAAGATGAAATTGGGGTGTTGAGTTTGCGTGGTGGTGATGTGGTGGGGAGACATACCGTTGGATTCTATAATGATGGTGAATATCTTGAACTCACACATAACGCAACTTCGCGTGCTACATTTGCTAAAGGTGCATTACATGCGGCACAATGGCTTTCAAAACAACAAAATGGTTTATATACTATGCAAGATATTTTTGATTTTAAAATTACTGGATAATAAAGTTTTAAATAATTTTATTGTAAGAGAGAATAGTGATATAACTGCGTGAAAAATACTTTGTCATTATATTTTTGTAAAAATAGAATCTAGAAAGAAGTATTTTATATGAAGTGATGAAAGTAAGAAAGAATTTTAACAATAAATTTCAATAGACTTGTAATTGATTATTCATTGTGCATAAAGCATTCGAAAACCGTTTGTATTTATTGTTTGAGATTTTTAAATTTTTTAGGAATCAATTTGGACTAGAAATAGCCAAATTAGTTGTTTTGTGAATATAATCTCTTGTTATTTAATGCTTTTATTTTATAAATTTTCATATTTTTCCTTTTGTTTAAATTTTGTCAAACCGAAACTTAATATAATCAAATCTATTATTGAAAGAATTACCTTATCCATTTTCCATGATTCTTATTATAGCTAAAAGTCCTATGAATTTTTTTGATATTTCTTATTTCATTTATAAAATTTAGCTCTGTTTTAAGCGTTCAAGTCTTGCTTCCAATACTTCAAAATCAGCTTTTAATTCTTCTATTTTTTTCATTTTTGCAAGGCTACCTTTGAGATAATCAGGAGGTACTCTAATTTCTAGAAGCTCATTTGTATAAACCATACCATCGCCACTTTTTTCATAGATTTCAGATAAATGTTGGAATCCTTTTTGTGAGAAGAAATAGCAATATAATCCGATAGCCTCATGTTTATCTTGTAATCTCAGAATCAAGATTCCAGCATTTGCAACAGCAATAAAGCTTTCTATGTCTTCATTTAAAATTGTAATTTTTGGGATAATACCACGCAATGAAAGCAAAATATCATAAGGCTTTAACCTGTATTTATGAATCTTGTGCAAATCTCCACTGATTTTTTTATTTTCAAAATGTGTGCTAAAACCACACGGTGCGAAGTCCGCTATTCCAATATCATAATATTCAATCACTGAATCTTTATTGCTACCATATACTCGTTGCCCACGAAAAATATCAATATTCATATCCCTTAGACGCAATAAATGTGTGCTTTGCTGTGAGTTAGAGAGATAGTAGCTTGCACGCAAATCATGGATTTTCACTTCTTCAATACTTGTAATTTTAGAATATTGTGTTTGTTTTTTATTTTTAAAAATATCAACAATTTCATGAATATGTATAAGATGATTATATTTCCCATCTTTACTATAAAAATGCGGGTGATTTGCATTTATATGGAGAATTTCTGCATTATTATGTGAAATTACAAGAATAGAAAAATCATTTGCTTGGTGTGGAAAAATATTTTTTGGTAATTCTATAATGGCTTCTACCATACGCTCTTGCACAAGTCTTTCACGCAATTTTTCTTCTAAAAAGCTTTTTTGTAGTGTTTGATTACGCACAATAAAGACACCACGTGATTTTAAATGCGAGAGTGCGTGCGTAAGAAAAACAAGTTCGGGATAATTTTTTGCTAAAATACCAATCTTACTGAATCTTTCGTCTTCTTTGAGTTGTTCAATCCCTATGTGTGTATAAAGTGGTGGATTGCAAATTACCTTATCAAACTGACATAATTTATCATTATTTTTGAAAATTGGTTGTTTTAAAATATCATTAACAAAAAGATGGCATTCCTTAATCCCAGCAAAACGAGCAATGAGTTTTGCGATACTTGAGAGCTTTTCTTCGAGATCTTCCCCATAAAGTTTAATATATGAATTAATTTTTCCAATAGATAGAAAAATACTACCAATACCATAACATGGATTATATACTTCATCACCATCATGTAATTCAAGTAAAAGAGACAATAAATCATTGACTTCTTTTGGTGTAGAGTAATAGTAGAGTTTATTTGTAGTCCTTTTTTGGCAAATAATATACAAAAATTGCTCTATATCATTTAATTCAATACTGCTTGAATAAAGAACCTTTAAGATTTTTAAGATATTTGCACTATTACTTATAGGGACATACAAATCATTCCCAATTAGTTTCCACATAGAATCATGAAATTCTTCTTTAATCGGTTTTCTTTTATGTGCTTTTATAATAAATTCTGAAATAAAATTTGGATTTTCTTTTTTTAAAATAAAAAGTTCAAGCATAATGCTTACAACTTCCAAAATATCAGAATGATAGCGTTTAAGATAATCAAAGCAATCAAGCAATTTTTTCACAACAAACCCTAATATAATCTTAATTTTTACTAAAAATAAAAAATATATTATATCTTAAATTTTTATGCAAGATAAGTATTATTGCAAGATTTCTGCTCGTCCATTTTTTACAACAACAAGATCTTCAATACGAACGCCAAAGACATTTTCTAAATAAATACCTGGTTCAATAGAAAACACCATACCATCTTCAATAATTGTTTCAGATCGTTTTGAAATAAAAGGCATTTCATGTATATCAAGACCGATTCCATGTCCTGTGCTATGTAAAAAATATTTTCCATATCCTGATTGTTCGATGACATCGCGCGCTAATTTATCAATCTCTTTACCACTCATGCCAGAGCGAAGATTTTGTATAGCATTCATTTGTGCTTTTCTTACAATATCATAGATTTTTTGTTTTTCCTGCCATGATAGTGGAGAATCTTTTTTATGTGATTGTAAATTACTAAAATCTTGATTTTTGTTAAATGTAAAATCTTTATCTGTGAAAAGTGCTGTGCGTGTGCAATCAGAGCAGTATCGTTTATGTTTTAATCCACAATCTAGTAAAAGTGTATCCCCGTTTTGTAAGAATGTCCTATCACTTGGTAGTGCATGTGGTTTTGCTGCATTACTTTCAATACCAATGATTGGTTCAAAGCTTAAAGGAAACTGTCCAAAATTGCTTAGAATATCAGAGATTTTATACCACAAAAATTTTTCATCTTTTTCTTTACCTTCTTGGGCAATAAACTTTGCAAAAGAATCAAACGCCTTGAGATTTAAACGTTGAGATTCTAATAATATCATTATTTCTTCATCTGTTTTTACCATACGCTTTTCTTGTGTAAAATTTGGATTAGGTTCTAATATTGTAATATCTTTGATAGCAAAATATTCATCAACGCACATACGAGTTGGATCAAATTGCAAATATTTGATATTATGTTTTTGTATTTGTGTAATTGCTTCTAGTTGAATATTTCCCGATTCTATGATTTCAATGGCTATATTTTTTTTGCAAAGTTGTCTTGCTTCAGATGCATAGCGAGAATCTGTGATAAACTTTAACTCGCTTCCAAAGCGTAAAAGTATTGCATTGTCGGCACTATAACCACATTCATAATACATTGCACTTTCATCTCTTGTAATAAAATTGTGTGATTTCATATATTGCTCCTTGTAATTTTTCTCCAGCAATATTGTAACTTAATTCTAAGAATATTATCCAAAATATAAGATTCTACATAAAAAAATAAAAGATAGAATCTTGTGTATTTTGTAGAATCTTACTTGGGTAGAGGAATTGTAGCCTGTTTTTATCTCATATATTTCTATTTAATACCATATTCATGCAGGTATTCTTTATACTTTTAGAAATTAATATTTTAATAATATCTCTTATTGTTGCTTTATCATTATGATTGATACAACAATAGAATTTCAAATTATTAGCATCTTTAGTTTCTATTGTGAAGATTCCGAAATATTGATAAATCTAGAGATACAAACTCATATAAGTATTTTAAGTTGTTAAAATACTTAAGTTTATTTAAGCAAATAATATTCTTAAATAAAAATCAAATTTTTCTATATTTGATTATGTATTGTTCTCCTTTTTGTAAATGTAATGTGAAACATGTAAAAGCATAAAACTTAACATTTTTGTTTTATAATTCAATTATTTCAATTTAAGGTTAAATTATGTGGATGACAAATAATATTACTGCAAATTTTCAAAACCATTACCGAATTACTAATAAATTTGCTAATTACAAGGGTAAAATCAATGTAGAGCTTTTTAATAGTGAATTATTTGAGCAAATTGCTTTGATTACCTACAATGATAATGTAGTGCAAGGAAACACACAGCAAGAAGTAATTACGCAAAGATTCCATTATATCGAAGGTGAAGTAATTTCACAAGTGCCATATTGTGTTGTAAAAGAAGCAAAAAGGGTATTAATATGTGGCACATTAAATATACAAATAGCATATTTCTTTGCACTCAATAATATTGAGGTAGATATGGTTGTAGGTGATAATGAAGCACTTTATACCTTAAGTGGATTTTTCCCACACTTTAAAGAAGTTATAGAGAATCCAAAGATTCATATTTATGATAATTTCTTAAGCCTAGAAAATCCAAAATATGATATTATTATTCATCTAGGACATATAAAAACACATGAGTTTAATGCATTGTCAAAAATGGTCAATAAAGATTTTGCAATCATTATGCGTTTAAGCAACCTTTATTTAGAGCCAAGTATAGCACTTAATGCTTTGTCGATTGCAAAAGATTTTGGAAATATTTTAATGCCTTTTATTATTCCATCATTTATGTGCGGTTTTTATGCATTTTTAAGCAAAACTTTGCACCCTCTGGCTGATTTACAACTTCAGAAAAGTGATATGTTGGAGAATATGCAATTTTATAATTCAAATCTCCATACAAGTATGTTTCGCCTCCCATCAGTTATCAATCGAATGATCTCACCTTATGTAAAAAACTAGAATCTTAAATGGTTATATCATGGATAGGATTTATAACATATTAAAATATTGATTCCATTCAATTTAATCATTGTTTTACTTGTAAAATGTATCAAAATACCTCAAAAAATAAATTTATTGAATATTGAGAGTGAAAGATTCATAAATTTCTACAATCTTTTTATAGAATCCTAATAAAAGATTCTTAATTTTTCACAAAGGATTTTTATGAATATTCTTATTACTGGTGCAAGTTCAGGATTTGGTCGTTCTCTAGCTTTAAAGTATGCTCATGAGTGGGATAACTTACAACTTTATCTAGTTGCTAGACGCGGTGAAAAATTACAAATTTTGCGTAACGAAATTCTTACTATGAAAAAAAATATTTCTGTGATTTTAGGAACAGGAGACGTGTGTAATAAAAGCTTTATCGACAATTTTACCAACAATATTGATGTGGATATTTTAGTTAATAATGCAGGACTTGCACGTGGCATTGAGAGTGCAGAAAAAACACAATTTCATGATTGGGAAGAAATGATCGAGGTAAATATTAAAGCTCTTAGTTATCTCACACATAAAATCTTACCTTCTATGGTAAAGCGTAAAAGCGGACATATAATTAATATTGGTTCTATAGCCGGGACATATCCTTATCCAGGTGGCAATGTGTATGGTGCAAGTAAAGCTTTTGTTAAACAATTTAGTCGCAATTTGCGTGCAGATCTCTATGATAAAAATATTCGTATAAGCAATATTGAGCCAGGTTTGTGTGATGGGAGTGATTTTTCAATAACAAGATTCCATGGAGATTCACAAAAAGCACAAAATGTTTATGCGAATACATTCCCATTGCATGCTGATGATATTGCCAATATTATATTTTGGGTAAGCACTCAACCACAACATATTAATATCAATTCGATTGAGGTTATGCCAACCACACAGGCCAGTGCTGGATTGAATGTGTATAGAATCTAAATTAACTTTATAATTTTAACAAAAAAATAAAAATATAAGAACATCACTATAAATGTTAGAATTTTTTAAAATCAGTATTTTATGCAAGAAAAAGTATTTTTATTGATCTTTTTTTGCTAAAATGGCAGAACTTTTTTGAATCAACAAAAGGGATTTTTAAAGTATAGTAAAATACTGCACAACTAAGTTTAATGAAAGTATTTTTAGAATATTTATTAGCATAAAAAGGAATGAATAAATGTTAGAATGGATGCAAAAGCACAAAAAATATCTTGTCATTACCGTGTGGATAAGTGCGTTTGCATTGGTTTTTGCATCTTTGGTAGAGTGGGGAGGAGGTGGATTTACAGCTGGTTCTAATGAGCATATTGCAAAAGTTGGTAACCAATATATCAGTCGCCAAGAGTATGATCGACTTTATAATATACTTTACAACCAATTATTCCAAAATCAGGAAATTTTTTCCAATGAGAATGAAAGAATTCCGCAAATTGAACAACAAGTATATATGTGGTTAGTGCAAACAAAGATGTCAGAATCTCTTGCAGATGATATTGGTGTGAGCGTAACACCCAATGAACTCGCACATCGTATCATAACAAATCCAAATTTTTTTGATAGTCAAAATCAGTTTAATAAGGATATATATGACAGATTCATTGTAAGCACAGGAAGAACAACAGAAAGTTTTGAAGAACAATTTTCTAAAAATATCTTAGAAGAAAAAATACAAAATTTCCCAATTTTTCAGCTTTCTACATTAGAGATAGATTCTCTTTTAAGTGCAAATAAGATTCGAGATAATTTATTGATTCGGGTTATAAATAAGGATACACTTTTAAAAAATAAAACTATTGAGTTGCAAGAAAATGAGATAAAATCATTTTGGGAAAAAAACAAAGAAAAATATTATAAACCAGCCAATTATAAAATTGCTTATATTGCACTCAATACAGATGATATAGAGGTTGATGATAACTCTCTGCAAAAATACTATAATGAGAATATACAGCATTATTCTGAAAATGCTCTCCAAACAGAAAGAGATCTTATTCTTGAGGACTATAAAAAATCTTATACAAAAATTACCTCAAGTTATATGCGTAATATGTCAAAATTTTTAAATTCTAAGGATAAATATTTCGGTGATGTCATTGTTACTTTGGATAGAGATTCTTTAATGAAAATCAAAGATGTTTTAGAAACTGATAAAGAGATGCCTTCAGATTTTATAACTATTAATTACATGAATTTATCAGATGATGATTTAATGTTATATCCCAATCTTTTGGCACAAATAGAACAAGAGGATAAATCATTTTCCCCAGTTTTTGAAGAGAAAAGTAAGACATGGATTATCCCCTATGTGTTAGATAGATCCCCTAGATCACGATTGAGTTACGAGGATGCAAAACCTCAAGCAAGAGATGCTGTATGGAAACAAAAAGAATACGAAGAATTTAGAAAAATAGCTCAAAGTAGCTTTGTAAACGCAAATATCAATTCTTTCCAAGATATTGGTTTTATTAGTATTGCGGACATGAATATGCAAAGTTTTCAAAATGAATCTTATAGTATTCTAAAAAATCTTGGTTTAGAGGATTTTGAAATTAGAAGTCTTTTTTCACAAATTATATCGAACAATCAAGTAAGTGGAGTTGCATTTCTTGATTCTAAGGCAGTTTTCTATTCTATCAAGAATCAAGAACTGCCAACTTATGGAGAGTTGTTGAATATTTCAAATGGTGAAGATGATCAAATTGCTGAGGCAAAAATAAGAGATATGCGTAATGCACTTTTTGAATATACAACAAATAAATACAAAATTATTGATTATAGGAGGCAAAATTGAGTAGGATCATTCTAGGTGTTGATATTGGTTCAACTAAAATTTGCTCTATTATTGCCGAAGTGCGAGATTCCACAGTGCAGATTATCGGGACTGGATCGCGTAAGGCACAAGGTATTAAAAAAGGTGCTATTGTTAATATCGAACAAGCAAGTAAAGCGATTCACACAAGTGTTGAAGATGCAAAACGTATGGCAGGGGTAAATCCTTTGAAAGCTATAATCTCCTTATCTGGTGCACATACAAAAAGTTTTAATTCAAGTGGAATCTCAAATGTTGTAAAACGAGAAGTTAATCTAAGTGTTATTAACACAGCTTTAGAGCTTGCTAAACATAATGCAGGGATTCCAAAAGATTATGAAACGATCCATATTTTACCTTATCGTTTTAAGCTCGATGATCAAGATTATGTAGAAGATCCAATTGGCATGACCGGAACAAGTCTAAAAGTTGAAGCACATATTGTTACAGTGCAAAAAGCAAGTCTAGAGAATCTTAAAAAATCTGTAATGCTTGCTGGTGTTGAGATTGAGAATATTGTTCTCTCATCGTATGCTGCTTCAATTGCTGTGTTACATGATGATGAAAAAGAACTTGGTGTGGTTTGCATTGATATGGGTGCAAATACTTGCGAACTCATGATTTATGATGGTAATTCTATGCGCTATAATGATTTTTTGGGGGTTGGATCAAATCATATTTCAAATGATATTGCCAGAGTATTAAATACTCCATTAAAAATTGCTGAAGAGATTAAAATAAAGTATGGGAATCTTCTTCCAACAGAATCTGATAAAGCAAACATTTTAGAAGTTCCAAAGATTGGTAACTCAAACCCAAATGACTTGGTCGAAGCTCCATTGGGTTTGATTTATTCTGTGGTAGGTTCACGTGTTGCTGAAACTTTGCAAATTCTTGCCAGATCAATTGAAGCAAGTGGTTTGCGAAGTCATGTAAGTGGTGTTGTCCTTACAGGTGGTATGGCAAATTTAGAAGGTATGCGTGAATTTGCTGGGGCTGTTTTTAGTCCATTATCTGTGCGATTGGCTCGACCTATTGAAATAGGTGGGTTATTTGACAGCTTAAAAGATTCTAGTAGTGCAGTTGTCATTGGGCTTATCTTATATGGTGCTGGAAAATTTACAAATTATGAAAAAGATTCTGAAAATAATATTAGGAGTAAGCACAATGCTTTAAATATGATAGAATCACATGATATAACCTCCAAACAAAATACATTAGAAGATGATTTTCAACAAATTGATTTAACTGATTTGGAGGAAGGAGAGAGCAGTAATCAAGAAAGGAATAAAAATGATAATGTAAATGATGAACGCAGAACATTAGATAAACTCAAAAACTGGGTAACAAATTTATTTTAAATAACTAAAAAGGTAAGATTATGGATAATAATGTAGATTTACGGGAAATAGATATACGAGAAGAAGTTGGACATACTCCCACAATTACTGTTGTTGGTGTTGGGGGCGGTGGCAATAATACAATCGCACATCTTATTAGAACAGGAACTTATCAAAATATTCGTTTAATGATTGCAAACACAGATTTACAACATATGCAAAATAGTCCTGCAAAAAATCATATTATTTTAGGTAAAAAACTCACAAAAGGTTTAGGTGCTGGTATGAAACCTGAAAAAGGTAGAGAAGCAGCAGAGGAGTGTTATGATGAAATCAAACAATCGTTTAATGGGTCTGATTTGATCATTATTTCAGCAGGTCTTGGTGGTGGAACAGGAACTGGTGCTGCCCCTATTTTTGCTAAAGCTGCCAAAGAAATTGGTGCACTTACTATTGCCGTAGTTACGAAGCCTTTTGCATATGAGGGTGCAAGAAGAGCAAAACTTGCTGAAGAAGGTTTAAAAGAGTTATATGAGGTATGTGATTCTATTGTTGTTATCCCAAATCAAAAGCTTTTAAGTGTTATTGGTAAAAATACCGGTTATCGAGAAAGTATGGGGTATGTTGATGATGTTGTCGCACGTGCAGTAAATGGTATTTCAAGCGTTATGCTTAATAATTCCAATGAGGGTATTAATGTGGATTTCCAAGATCTTTGCACCATTATGGATAATAGAGGTTACGCATTAATGGGAATTGGTGAAGCGGAAGGTGAAGATGCTGCGGAACAAGCCGTACGTAACGCAATAGAATCTCCTTTATTTGATAATATGTCCATTAATGGTTGTATGGGTGCTATTGTGAATTATGAATTTCATCCAGAATTTCCATTCTATGCGATTTCTACTTCAATGGAAATCATACAAGAAGCTGCAAGTGAAGATGCACATATTATTTTTGGAACTATGCCAAGAGAGGGATTTGATCCAAATAGAGTGCGTGTATCAATTATTGCAACGGGTTTTAAAACTGGACAAACTGAAGCAATATTACCACAGAGAACCCCATCAACAGTGGAGGTAAGTATGCCACAAGAAACATTACCTACTTTGCCTACAGCAGATACACAGATGAAACCTGATATTTTCCCCAATTTTACCCAACATAAAGAGAAAGTAAGTAGTGGGGATTATAATGAAGACGAACTTGATGAACCAACTTATTTAAGATATAAAAAGGATTGATAATCTAAATGTGAATATAAAATATTGCCATTCACTAGCTTAAAAATATTGAGGAGACCTAATATTAGCAATTGAATAAAGTGTATTGTATGTAGGTTTTTATGTAAATACTCTTACGAGATATTTTGTAAGGAATTTAATCAAATATCAAATTTATATTGTTTTTTATATAATCTATGAGTTAGAATGAAGGATTTTTATGAAAATTATAGCCGCTAATCTCAAGGCAAACCATACCCCTCGCAGTATTATTACTTATTGCAATGATTTACAGACAAGATTAGGGTTTGAAATGATACAGGATAAATTGGAGATTATTGTATTTCCTAATCAAGCAAGTCTCGTGGATAATAATTACAGCAATTTTTATATAGGTGCACAAAATGCTTATCCTGTTAAAAATGGTGCTTTTACTGGAGAGATTGGTTTAGAAGTGTTAGAATCTCTACATATTAAACATATTATGATTGGACATAGTGAAAGACGCATGTATTTTGGTGAAGATAATACAGCAATTTTACAAAAGTATAATTTTTTTATGCAAGAAAATATGCGTATTATGTTTTGCATCGGTGAAGATTCAAATGTAACAAATATAAAAGACTTTCTTGCACGACAGCTTGATAGAATTGATATTTCCTATCCACTATTGACAGTGGCGTATGAACCAGTTTGGTCTATTGGTAGTGGAAAAATACCAGATATTAATGATATAGCACAAGTAGTAGATATTTTGCGTTCTTTTGGAGTTCAAAAAGTGCTTTATGGAGGAAGTGTTAATATAGCAAATGTAAAGGAAATTTGTTCTATTACTGATGGTGTGCTTGTGGGAGGAGCAAGCCTTAATTCAGGTGATTTTGCAAATATAGTTTGTCAAATTCGCCAATGAAATGCTATGAATAAGTTCTACATAGTTACGAGAATAAGATTTAAAAAAGAGTTAAGCGACTTAAAATCTGAATAGAAATTTTAAGTTACTGAAGTTAAGAATATTTTATATTGATAATTTAGATACCTTGATCAATCATTGCACTAGCAACCTTTCTGAAACCAGCAATGTTTGCACCTAAAACAAGATTTGTAGGCTCACCAAACTCTTTAGCAGTTTGAGAAGCACTATTAAAAATACTTTCCATAATTTGATGCAATTTTTTATCTACAACCTCAAAGCTCCATGGATGCATACTCGCATTTTGTGCCATTTCTAAACCACTTACTGCAACACCACCAGCATTTGCTGCCTTACCTGGCCCATAGCAGATCTTTGCATTGATAAATTGATGGGCAGCCTCAATTGTTGAGGGCATATTTGCTCCTTCACTTACACATTGACAACCATTTTTTAATAATGCTTTCGCATCATTCTCATTTATTTCATTTTCAGTTGCACTAGGAAATGCTGCGAAACATGGGATAGCCCAAAGTGGATTAGAATCTTTTGGATAATCTTTAATGCTCGTATATTTTGCACTTTTGACTTCATTGGCGTATTCTTCAAGACTTCCTCTACGAATTTCCTTAATTTCTTTTAAAATATCAAGTTTAATACCACTTTCATCATAAATCATACCTTTTGAATCACTTGCACTTACTGGCTTTGCACCAAATTGTTGTAGTTTTTCAATCGTATAAATTGCAACATTTCCACTTCCAGAGACAAGACAGGTTTTACCCTCTAAACTTTGGTTACGTTCTTTAAGCATTTCTTGTGCAAAATATACACAGCCATAGCCCGTTGCTTCTGTCCTTACTAAACTACCTCCCCAATGGAGTGCTTTACCTGTTAGCACTCCATCAAATTGATTTGCAAGCTTTTTGTATTGTCCAAAAAAGTAACCAATTTCACGTCCGCCAACACCAATATCGCCTGCAGGAACATCAGTATTTGCCCCAATATGCCTAAATAATTCAGTCATAAAGGCTTGACAAAATCTCATAATTTCCCCATCACTTTTTCCTTTTGGGTCAAAATCACTTCCACCTTTTCCACCACCCATTGCCAAAGTGGTTAAAGAATTTTTAAAAATTTGCTCAAAGCCCAAAAATTTTAATACATCTGCATTCACACTTGGGTGAAATCTTAATCCACCTTTATATGGTCCAATAGCAGAATTAAATTGTATGCGATATCCACGATTAACTTGCACTTTACCTTTATCATCAATCCATGTTACACGAAAGTGAATTTCTCTTTCCGGTATGACAATTCGTTCCAAAATACTATGTTTTTGATATTTAGAATCTTTTTTAAACTCCAAGTCCAGTGATTCCAGGACCTCCTCAACTGCCTGATGAAACAGTTTCTGGACAGGATATTGTTCTTTCAGTTTTGTTAAAACTTGATGTGAATATGACATAATAAATTCCTTTTATTTCTTTAGGTGTTATGATTCTACTATAAAAAAACTTACAAATAACTTTAAATAACTAAAATTTACAAAATTTTTGTTAAAAATATTAAACTATAAATTATAGAATAAAATAATAAAAATATTTAAAAAATAAATAAAATTAATATATAATATACTATTTTTCAATATTATATTATATATTATTTCAAGATTTGATATTTTCCTGTCATATAGACTAATAGACTAAAAATACATCAAGGTATTGATGATTTTTGAGGTAATTCGTGGGTGGATATATTTTGATTCTATGAGAGATATTTAGAAAACAATCTTCGTAAATGTATATTTAAATCTAAATAATTTGCACTTTAATGTTTCTTTCTTATATTGAAGAGTGCCAAGCAAGAAAAAACATATTTTCAAGATTTCCCAAATCATATCAGTAAATTTAATGTATAATACCAAACTTAAAAATTTCAAAAAATAGATTACAATAGAATTTCATAAAAAAGATGGTAAATTTATGATAAATATGCACAACAGAATATTATTAAAATTTTTGATTAATTCTTATGAAACTATGTGATATAAATTGAGGAGATACCATGACTTTTGAAATGGCAAATACAATTTTTCAGTTACCATTTATGGAGCTTTTGTATAAAGCTCATAGCATACATAAAGAAAACTTCAACCCAAATATGTTGCAAACAAGCACACTATTGAGTGTTAAAACAGGTGCTTGTTCCGAAAATTGTTCTTATTGTGCTCAATCAAGCCATTATCAAACAGGAATTGAAAAAGAAAAAATGCTTGATACAATACAGATTTTAGAGTATGCAAAACTTGCAAAGCAAAAAGGAAGCACAAGATTCTGCATGGGTGCTTCTGGCAGAAGTCCAACAGAAAAGGAATTAGAATCTATTTGCGATACTATTAAAGAAATTAAGAAAATAGGATTAGAAACTTGCGTAACATTAGGTTTGCTGAATGATGCACAAGCAAAAAAGCTAAAAGATTCCGGGCTTGACTTTTATAATCATAACATTGATACTTCAAAAGAATATTATTCAAAAGTCATTACAACAAGAACTTTTGAGAATAGACTAGATACAATAAAAAATGTTCGTGATGCGGGATTAAAGATTTGTGTTGGAGGAATTTTGGGTATGGGAGAAAGTAATACTGATAGAATCAATATGCTTGTTCTCCTCGCAAATCTTCCTATTCCACCAGAATCTATTCCAATTAATCAGCTTGTAAGAATTCCGGGGACACCTCTTGAAAATGGTGAAGAGCTTGATACATTTGATTTTGTGCGAACAATTGCACTTGCAAGGATTCTTATGCCAAAATCTTATATTAGACTATCAGCAGGTAGAACACAAATGAGTGATGAATTACAAGCCTTATGTTTCTTTGCGGGTGCAAATTCTGTTTTTTATGGTGATAGGCTTTTAACTACCAAAAATACTACACCGAGTCGTGATGATGACCTATTCCAAAGGCTTAATTTAGAAAAAGAAGTTTTTGTCGAGATGCAAGCATAGTGCTATAATAATATTTTAACAATCAAAAATATAATTCTTTTAAGAAAGCTGACATATCACTAAGGAAGCATAATGAATGTTTCAAATCTCCTTGTTTGGCTTAATTTTTTTGTCGCCGATGTGCGCGATGGCTTAGGTCCTTTTATGGGCGTTTTTCTTCAAAATCATGGTTTTGGCGAAGCGCAAATTGGACTTATTCACACGATAACCCACCTCCTCGCTCTAAGCCTCTCTATTCCTTTTGGAATCCTCATTGATAAGACTCCGCACAAAAAGCCACTCATTGCGTTTTGCATAGCTCTTATTATGATTTTTTGCATACTTAATCTTTTCTTTCCTCATTTCTATTTTACCCTCCTTGCACAAAGCGCTATTGCTCTTAGTGGAGTGTTTTTAGCTCCAGCTTTTGCCGCCATTACGCTTGGGATTGTGGGATATAGGGACTATCCGTTACAATGCGCACGCAACGAAGCTTATAAACATGCTGGTTCAGTTTTTGGAGCTGTGCTTTGTTTCATTTTCGCATTTTATTTTGGCATTGCCTCTGTTTTTGTAATAACGGCGTGTTTAGGAGGTATTTCGTTGGTGATTTTAGGCTGTATCAAGCAAGGGAGCATCGATGATAAAATTGCGTGTGGTGCAAGCTCACGCAATATCTTGCCGAGTGGATTTTTCATCGTATTTTTCGATAAGTCTGTGTTATTTGTGAGTTTTCTTATGTTTTGCTTTCACCTTAGTAACGCAGCGATGTTGCCCCTACTTAGTCAGAGAGCTTTCACGCTTGGCATAGATACGAGCGGTGCGCATGCTGCAGCCACTATTATTATCGCACAAACAACGATGATTTTTACTGCATTTTTGAGCGGGAAGTATATCAGTGCAGATTCTCAAAATCCCTCAAATATAGAATCCCACAAGACAAGTGATACTCCTGCTAAGAGGGAGATATACACACAAAACCTACGCGTATATTTTTGGCTTTTGTGTGCATGTTTTGTTGCACTCATTGTGCGAGGTGTGATAGCGGCGTTTTTTGATGGGATTGGTGGTATGGTGTTTGTGCAGGTCTTAGATGGTGTGGGTGCGGGGATTATAGGTGTTATTTTGCCTATTTTTATAATGATTATCCTTAAAGGAAGTGGGCATATCAATACGGGCTTAAGTATTGCACTCACAAGTGGCGGAATTGGTGGTGCGCTAAGTGGGAGTATCGCGGGGTATTTCGCACAATATTATGGCTATGATTTTGCGTATTTATTTTTAGCAAGCATAGCATTTGCAGGCTTACTCATTCTTTTTGTGGGGCATAGGGCAATAAGGATTTTTCACTAGAGGTATTATATGCTTATTTTGGGTATTTTTCTTAGCACTCTTTTTTGTATTTTAATGCGTCCTTTTGGACTTAGAATCTGGCTATATTCGAGTGTAGGAGCATTGTTTGTTTTTATATTTGGGTTGGTTGGCTTAGAAGATTTGGAGTTTATCTTTTCACTTATTTGGGATAGCTCACTCACACTCATCGCACTTATTGTGTTATCACTCTGCTTAGAATCTCTAGGCTTTTTTGAGAGACTGATTGGAATTTTGCTTGGATTTTGTGAGGTAAAAAGTCGTAGATTCCCTGCAAGAAAATGCCACACAAATACACATTCAGAATCTCCTATGCGATACAAAAGCCAACATACGCATATTATTCATACGCGCAAGCTCTTTTTTGTGCTTTTTGTCTGTGCGGGGATTTTGTCTGCGATGTTTGCAAATGATGGGGCGATTCTTATCCTCACGCCACTTGTGATTGGGATTTGGCGATGTATGAAATTCCCTCATCAGAGGCTTCTTATCGTGCTATTATTTATGATTTCATTTCTTTGCGATGCGACTTCTAATGCTTTTATTATCTCAAATCTTACAAATATTATTACTGCGAATTACTTTCATCTAGGTTTTTTAGAGTTTGCAAGGACAATGGCATTGCCAAATATCATCACACTTTGTGGCACTATTATGCTTTTTTTTATGATTTTTCGGACTTTGTTGCCAAAATATTTGCGGATTGAGCGAGGAGAATCTTATAGACTTTCAAACACTCAATTTATCGTATATTGTGTTATTTTGGGATTTTTTGTTCTCGCATTTTTTGTTATAGAATCTTTGCATTTTTCAATCAGTATGCCTTGTATTCTTTTTGCCTTGATTTTTCTTATTTTGCTTTTCTTGCAGGACAAAAGCAAGACTTTGAATGTCCTAAGACACGCCCCTTATGGGATTGTGATATTTAGTTTTGGGCTATTTGTGGTGGTGTTTGCCCTCTACAAACACGAGTTGGGCAGTGTCTTACAGGGGCTTTTTGCTCATCTTAGCGATAATACATTTGTTAATATTTTGAGCGTGGGTTTGTTAAGCACCTTTGGTGCAAGTGTGTTTAATAATCTGCCTATGGTGTTGCTTGGCAATCTTTCTTTACAGGAATTTTATGCGAGTGGAGGAATGAGTGAGATGATGAATCAGGCACTTATTTATGCACATTTGCTTGCTTGCAATATCGGCTCAAAGCTCACGCCTATTGGTTCGCTTTGCACTTTGCTATGGTTAGAGATATTGCGCAAAAATGGTGTGATTGTGGGTTTTAAAACTTATTTTTCTTTGAGTTTTATCTTTACGCTCCCCATACTTTTTATGGCACTTGTTGGGTTATGGGTAGTGATACTTTAGGATTTTATAAGTGAATATGCTATTGTGCAGAATTTTGAAGTATAATTATTATATTAGTTTTTAGATGAGGAGGAAATATGCAACTACAAGGCAAGATTTTGCGTTACCTTGATAATGGCGTGGAGTTTTTGGGAGTTTTAAAAGAAAATGACACTATGGTTATGCCACTTGATATG
>NZ_NXLQ01000030.1 GCF_003364195.1 Helicobacter didelphidarum
CTCTTAAAGAAACACTTACCCAAAATTCTCTATATCCTAGCACACATAAGAGAGAATCTAATGAGCTAACATACACTCATTCTCCACATCAATCTTCTAATGCTTCCTGTGACACTTATAAAAAGTTAGATTTTCATACATTAAGTGATGAGGAAAAAAGCGAGGGTTTTGTATTTCATATCTTAAGTGATGGTGTGAGCGAGGAGAATAAGACAAAGCTTGTAATACTGCAAGATGAGCTTAATAGAATCTATCCTTGTAAGATTGTGATACATACGATGAGTGATAAGGATTTTAAGGATTTTAAGGTATGGCGTGAAGGGAAGAATCATATAGTATATCTTCGTATTAAACTCGCTTCTATTTTTCCGCAAAACCTTAAAATCTGCCTTTATCTTGATGTTGATATGTTGGTGTTGGCAGACTTGAGAGAGCTATTCAGCATTGACTTAGAAGATAAGGTTGCTGGTGTGGTATTGGATGGGAACTCTCCTGGCAAGATGAATCCTATAGGTAGTGCTGTGCAAGCAAAACATAAGCATTTAGAGGATTATCATATCTCGCAATCTTATTTTAACTCTGGCTTTATGCTTATAAATCTCGTGCAGTGGAGGGCACATGATATAGAGCAAAAGTGTTTTTATTTTTTGGAGAATTATAATGTTTTAGTGTGCGATCAAGACGCCCTAAACTTTGCCATAGGCGATAATGCATTAACGCTTTCTATGAGATTCAATATAATAGGAGGATATTATAGTAACGTCTATCAATATATTTATAGTGATGAACATGATACTTTAAAAGACACAGAGATTGCATATTTTATCATACCCCACACGCGAGATGAGTTCTATTCAATCCTGCAATCACCAAAGATTATCCACTATATATGGACGCATAAACCATGGCAAAAGGCTTTGGACAGCAATAAGCTAAAAATATTAGAGCCAAATCCCTACAAACTCTGGTGGCAAAATGCGTGTCAAACTCCTGTCTTTGGAGGGTATTTTGCCTACATGAATGAAAGTGTCCCGCGATATGAGCTAGAGCTAGAACTCAAGCAACTCAAGCGACTCAATGAGAGGATAGAGCATCTCAATCAAAAGCGAATAAGTCGCAGAATACAAAGAATTATTGATAAGATACGAGGAAAGAAATAATGATGAATAGAAAAATTAAAACAGATAAAATTAATTAGTGTTAATTTATTGTGTTTAAAGTGAAAGTATATCTAAAATAATATAGAATAAATTTTACTATCATGAAAGTAAGTTATCATAAAACTAGGAGGATAAAGTAAAATTAAAAACTTTAAAATCTTATTATATAATTTCTTAAAAAATTGAGAAAAGATATAATATGCAAAGATATAAAAAAGAGCCAAGATACCTTTATAATCTTAAATGTATCTTTCGTGCAATTATTCCTCGTTTTATTCCTCAATCACAACTTGAAGCAAAAATTGCTCAAATTTTTAGAATCTATGAAAATAAACTTGATGTTCTTGCTACAAGATTAAATTTTTATAATAAGCTTACTATAAATTTTACTATTCCTTCTACAAGAGATGAATTACCAATAGAATCTACGCTACATACAACATTGCCACCTCCACCAAGTCGTCTCTTTGCTATGAAATTATTACGACCAGATGTCTCAATATTAAAAGAGAATACTTTAAAACATGGTTCTGTATATTATTATGATTCGTATGAATGGACGAGATATTTTGATGATAATTTATTATGGACACATTTATTCCATGATGTAAATCAACTTATGAATTTCCCTGCTATTGTAAAGTCAAGACCAATTTTGAAACAAAATTATAATTCAATCCTTTTGCAACTTGAAAAATTTAGACATTTTCGTTTTATTGAAGATCCTATAAAATTTGAAGAGAAAAAAGATATTTTACTTTTTCGTGGTGCTGTATACCAAGAACATAGATATAGATTTTTTCAGCAATATTTTGGTAATAAAAGATGTGATATAGGGCATGTTGGTAGAGGAAATGAAAAATGGATAAAGGATAAAATGGATATTCAAACACAATTAGGATATAAATTTTTATTAAGTTTAGAGGGTTATGATGTAGCAAGTAATCTGAAATGGATACTAAGCTCCAATTCTCTATGTGTTATGCCTAAGCCAGAGATTGAAACTTGGTTTATGGAATCTACTCTGAAAGATGGGGTGCATTATGCGGAAATTAAACAAGATTATAGTAATGTTATGGAAGTTTTAGACTATTTTTTAGCAAATCCAAATCGTGCGAAAGAAATCATTGCAAATGCAAATAAATACTGCAAACAATTTTATGATAAAAGATTGGAAGGTATGCTTAATCTCTTAGTATTGCGAAAATATTTTTATCTTTCCAATCAAATAGAAGTAACAAAGCAGGAAAGAGAGTTATTTGAACTTTATAAAGATTAGAGATTGATATAATAAAATAATGAAGGTTTTTGCAGATATATGACAAGATAATGACAATATCAAAGTCTTTTTATGATTTTTAGGTTATAATGTTTTTATGTATTAAAAAAGGACACATTATGATTTTTGTTGTGGAAGATGAAGAAGCATTAAGAGAGCTTATTGAATATACACTTTCAACAAAAGATTATGAAACACGTGGCTTTGAAAATCCTATTGATTTATTAAATACTCTAAATCAAGCCGAAAATAATGAAATGCCTGAACTTATATTGCTTGATGTTGGATTACCACAAAAAAGTGGCATTGAAACTCTTAGAATCCTAAAACAAAAACAATCTACTAAGAATATCCCTGTTATTCTTTTGACTGCTAAAAGTAGCGAAATTGACAAGGTGCAAGGACTTGATACTGGTGCAGATGATTATATTACAAAACCATTTGGTATCTTAGAATTGCTTGCAAGAGTAAAGGCATTGCTAAGACGCACAAATACTCTAAAAACAGAAGAATATCAGTTTAATGAAGTAATACTTAATCCTAAAACTCATATTGTAAGTGTTAATGAAAGACCAATCTCACTAACTTTTAAAGAATTTGAACTCTTAGAGTTATTTCTCTCGCAACCAAATCTTGTTTTTACTCGCGAACAGATTTTAGAGACTATATGGGGTGGGGAATTTCAAACACGAACAGTTGATGTGCATATTAATACTTTGCGAATGAAGCTTGGAGAAATGGGAAAATATATTAAAACTATTCGTGGTATGGGATATAAAATTTCAGAATAATATTATCAAGCAAAAAAACTTTCAATAAGAAATAATAATAAATACAATGAAATAGTTTATGAGAATTAAAAGATATTACATATAATAATTCTAGTTTTTTAAATTTTTATATTTAGTAGGATTAAAGATTATTTTATTTTTTAATAAATTTTAGATAAAATGCAAAAATAATTTTATAGTAAGGAATAATTATGATATTTCATGAAAGAGTTCTTATGGGGGGGGGGGGGAAGCTAATCCCTGTAATCCACTGCTTTGATGATAACTACGCTCTGCCTGCGGCGGTTTCATTCCACTCAATGCTAAGGCATGCAAATCCACATTATGACTATCATCTCTATGTGATACATAGTAGTAATATCTCTATCACTAATCAGCACAAACTACAAGAAACGATACGAGGATTCCCTAATGCCACGCTTACATTTATCGATATGGGCGGGAGATTTGATGAGATTTGGGAGAAATGCAAAGGCAAATCTCACTACTCAAAAGATATGTTCTACAAACTTTCAGTCCCTAATCTCTTCCCACAATACGACAAGGCGATTATTACTGATGTAGATGTCGTGTGGCTCGGCGATATAGCAGAGGAATTTGAGAAACTTGAGATGAGTGATTATTATGTGGGTGGCTATACTGCACCCACACTCAAGGATAATTGCAGGCTTACAAATTTTATGAAATTATATGAACAAGATTTTACAAAAGATGAGATACATAAAATGCAAATTGGTGCGGGATTTCTAGTCTATAATCTCTCTAAAATGAGGCAGGACAATATCGAAGAACAAATGTTTCAATACACTATCGATAACACCTATAGACTTATTCAACCAGAGCAAGATGTGATTAATCTTGTATGTTACCCAAAGATTCAGATTCTCTCAAAAAATGGTATGGTAAGTACTTATTTTTGGGATATGTTTAATAGTGATGAGAGATTAGAAAATGCCTCATGGAACAAGGAGGAGATACTCTATGCGATGAATAATCCAATCCAGCTTCACTATGCGGGAAGACAAAAGCCGTGGAGAGACTTTTTATCCTTGAGGGCTAATGAATGGTTTAAAGCTTTAATACAAACAAATTATTCGCAAGATTTTTTAACACAACTTGTTCTGCATAGAGAAGAATATATAAAGAATTTAACACAGGTAGTTCTTAAAATAACCCCATTGCTTGTAATATCAAAATTTATAAACCATAAGCATAAGATAAAAATAGATTTCTTTGGTTTTACCCTCATCTTTCCAAAATTTTTTTTGAGAATATTTTATTCTTGTAAAAAGAGAATTATAAGATTGGGAAATATTTATGACAGAAAGAATAAAAAGTAATTTATATTTATTATATACTCTATTTTATTATCATGTGAAGTTTTAACTTATTAAGAAAAAGTAAATCTAAATCCGATATAATTCCAGTTTTTGGATAATAACAATACTTTAATTTATTTTTTCAGGAGTTATTAATGATTTATATTTATATTCTTCTCTTAGTTGGAATTGCTTTTCTGATTTTAGAAAGAAAAAGGTTTTTTGGACAAAAATCATATGATTCTCATGCAAATAACAATCATGAAATGAATCTTATACAATGTAGTGAATGCGGATTATATTTCCCACAAGAAAACGCTACATTTAGACAGGGAAAAGATTATTGTCAAGATTGTATTAAAAAAATACGATAGGTTAAGAATGCTAAAAGTATAGATTCTAAACATTACACAAAAGAATCTTAAAAATACTAATAAAGAGGAATAACTCCTTGTTTTAGGAGTTCTAAGTGTTTTCATAGATTTATCCTATTGAAAAAAAAATAAAATAATGATAGAATAGAACATTTGGTTTGCAAGATTTTACAAAATTAAAGAAATAAGGTAAAGCTAGTGTATAAAAAACTAGAAATTTTGTTACAAATTGAAATATTGAAACATATAATAAGAATACCATATTTAAATCATGTAGAATAAAAGAGCTATAGTTTAATATTGGTAGTCTAAAGAAAGAACAAAATATTATATAAAGCTATTTATCCTTAAATATATTGTAATATAAACTTAAATATAAGCATAGATTAAAGAAATAAAATGCCATCTAAATGGAGATAAAATGCAAGATTTAAAGAATCTAAAACATTAAGAAGGAAATTTATGACAATCAAAATAGAAGGACATGAATTTGAAGCTTTTGAGGGTGAAACAATCCTAGATGTTGCAAGACGTAATAATATACAGATTCCAACAATTTGTTATTTAAGTGGTTGTAGCCCGACTTTGGCATGTAAAATGTGTATGGTTGAGGTTAGTGGCAAACGCGTATATAGTTGCAATGCTAAAATTAAAGATGGCATGGATGTGATTATCCATAATGAAGCACTTGATAATGATCGCAATGAAATTATGACAACTTACTGTGTGAATCATCCTCTTGAGTGTGGTGTTTGTGATAAAAGTGGAGAATGTGAATTACAGGATTTCACTCTTTATACGCAAGTTGATGTGCAACAATTTGGATTGCAAGAAGCCGATAAAAAACCTTTTAGTTTTGCACAAAGTTTTTATGATCCTGCACTTTGTATTATGTGCGAACGTTGTATAACAACTTGTAAAGATAATATTGGAGAGAATAATTTAAAAGTAGGTAAAGTAGCACTTTTTACACCTGATAATTATAAAGATTCTATGAATAAAGATCCATATTCTGTTTGGTCAAAGCGACAAAAAGGATTGATTGAATTTGCTGGAAAAAATGAGTGTAAAGATTGTGGAGAATGTATTGCCGTTTGTCCTGTGGGTGCAATGACTTATAAAGATTTTACATACACAAGTAATGCGTGGGAACTGGAAAAGATCCATTCTACTTGCACACATTGTGCTGGTGGTTGTGAAGTTATTTACAATGTCAAGCATTTAGATGTGAAGGGGGATTTAAAGAAAGTATATCGTGTGCAAAATGATTTTCTCTATAATCCTATTTGTGGTGTTGGACGATTTGCTTTTGATACAGTGAGTATCGGGACAAAAGATCTTACTTCTGTTTTGCAAGCATTTAGTAGAGCAGATTCTATTAATCTTGGTGGAAATGTAAGTAATGAAGAAGCTCTCTTAGTATCTTTAATTGGAAAGAAATTAAACATACCAGTAATTAATCGTGAAGGAAAGCTCTATCAAACTTTTCAGAAACACTTTCTTAAAGCAAATATGGTTTATTTTACTTCGTTAGATTCTATGCAATGTGAATCAAACAACCATAAAAAAACAAAATATAATCCTTTTGCTCATTATGATGATGTTAAAAATGCTTCTACACTTATTGCACTTGATAGTTATTTTAAATATGATGCTCCATCATTACGATATAAAATTAATAATAATCTTAAAATGCAGAAAAATACACAGTTAATTAGTATTGGTGTTTTTAAAGATTCTCTTTTGCAGGGATTAGGGAAAAATATTACACAAATTATTGCAAGACCAGGATATATAAATATGGCAGGAATTTTGGGTTTAATTTTTGCAAATGATCTGATTGATAGTTTTGAAGATGCTTTTCCTTCTGCTTTACAACATTTTTTACAAAAAGAAACAAATAGTATTAATGAAAAAGATTCTCAAGTCGAAGTATCTGATGCTCAATCTCCTGCAGATAATCTAAGCCCATATAACCTTTCCCCAATTTTTGAAGCCCTTAATCTCTCAAATTTAGATTCTTTAAAAGTTACAAAAAAAGGTGGTGTATTAATGATTTCCTTACAGGGAATTGAGGAATTTATTTGCAATGATTTAAAATACATTCATGGTTATGGGCTTTCTTTACATCATAATGCAACAAATCCACCAAGCATTACAGAAGCCATTAGTACAACTATTGCTGAGAATCTCACAGAACCTATCGCAAATGATCTTATGGATAAGGAAGCACATATAGAGATTTTTGCACATTTATTGGCATTTTTATGTCAGAAACTTGAATTAAAATTACTTTATGTCCCAAAAGAAACAAATATACTTGGAATTGCAAATATTTGTGATTTAGGCAATACTATAATGTCGTCTCGTTATAGTATTGGTATCCGAACACAGGGAGATTTTATTCTTGATTCAAATCTTGAAACCATAAAACCACATTTTCCTTTACCAACATTAGCACAACTTGAAGGAAGTATCACAAGCCTTGAGGGTCGTGTTCTGCCATTGTTTCCAAGCATCCCATATCTTGATTCAAACTTAGAATCCGCTTTTGATATTAGTGATATTGCAAGAGAATTAGGAGCACTTTATGATGACAATTTAGAAAATACACAATATTTAGGAGATTTTACAAAATTACTTTCTGATTATACTTGGAGCAATTGTAGAAAGAATGATTATTCATATATGTATTTTAATTTTAAAAATATTTCTTATGAAAATCTCAAGGTTTCTTATGAAAAAGATGGAACAGATAATCGCGGATATTTCTTAGAAATGCCAATTATTTCTGAAGAAATAATTGCTAAAGATTCTGCGATATTGAAGTTTCATCTTAAATTTTCATTGAAGATTTTAAATAATCATCAAGATATAGTGTCTGATATAGAATCTAAAAATATGCTAAACAATGTATTTCAAGCAATTAAATTAGAAACACAGAATCAATTTAGCAAAACAACTCTCGCAAGTAAAAATCTCCAATCAAGAAGTGGAATCTATGTAAGTAAAAGTATTTTTGAAAATTTGGGATTACAAGAAGGTGAAGATATTGTATTGCATACAATACAGACAGTAAAAGAAGAATCAGATTCTAATTATCCTGTGGTAAAAGCACCAGTATATTGTGATTATGATATAGAAGATTCTATTTTACTCGTATCTCCTTTGCTTGAAAATGTAGAATTTCTTTTTGCAGATGGATTTTATACACATTTGGTAGTTGTAAAAGCAAATATAACTAAGGATTTAGAATCTCAAAAAATTAGCTAAATACTCTTTGAGAGGCTAGAGTATGTAAATAAAAATATCATAATTATATATCAAAATTATAGAAAGGATAAAAAATGCGGGTAATCATTCAACCAAAGAGGGAACAAATATGAGTGCATTTATCATTGAGACTATTATCAAAGTCCTTGTAGTATTGCTGGTATTCTCATTTTTAGGAGGTTTTGCAACTTACCTAGAAAGGAAAGTATTAGGTTTTTTTCAACGCAGATTAGGACCCATTTATGTAGGACCTTTTGGTTTATTGCAATTTGGTGCAGATGCTATTAAACTTTTTACAAAAGAAGATATACTCCCAAAGAATGCAAATAAAGTAATTTTTGCTTTAGCGCCTGTTGTTGCCCTTGTGAGTGCTATGACTTCAATGGCAGCTATACCATTTTTACCGGAATTTGAAATATTTGGCTACAAGGTAGCACCTATCATTTCAGATATTAATGTTGGACTTTTATTTTTTATCTCTGTTGGTGCTGTGGGTATTTATGCTCCATTATTTGCAGGGCTTAGTAGTGGAAGCAAATATAGTCTCATTGGTGGTGCAAGAGCTTGTATCCAAGTATTGAGCTTTGAAGTAGTAAGCGGACTTGCGATACTTGCTCCAATTATGATAGTAGGTTCTTTATCTCTAGTAGCTATGAATGATTATCAAAGTGATAGTATATTTCATTGGCTTATTTTTAAACAACCAATTGCTTTTATTCTTTTTCTTATTGCTGGCTATGCGGAACTTAATCGAACCCCTTTTGATTTATTGGAACATGAAGCAGAAATTGTAGCAGGATATTGCACAGAATATAGTGGTCTTAAATGGGGCATGTTTTTTATTGCTGAATATGCACACATGTTTGCTTTTGGTTTTGTGGTAAGCTTGCTTTTCTTGGGAGGATTTAACCCTATTAGTATCGCAGGATTTACAATTATTCCCGGAGGACTTGCTATTATTTTGAAAGTCTGCTTTTTTATCTTTTTGTTTATGTGGGTAAGAGCGACTCTCCCACATATTCGCCCTGACCAGCTTATGAATATGTGTTGGAAAGTGCTTGTTCCGCTCGCCCTCATTAATGTGCTTATAACAGGCATTGTGCTTTTATAATAGATAAGGAAATAAAAATGCAAAAAAAAGAATCTGAAATTACTATAAATACAGAAAACAAAATGGATAATGTAGAAAAAGTTGTAATTACAAACACATCGCAAGATTCCCCATTAGAAAAAGAATGTATTACTAAAGAGCATTACCCAAGTGGCGACTCTTTGCAAATTGTTAAACAATCTGGAAGTATATCTACAAAACAAGATTATTATTTTGTTTCAATGGAATCTTTGCCGAAAAATTCATTTGATAGCTTGAAACGCAGTGTAAAATTTAGTCTTGGACTTGATTTATTTAAGGGTATGGCTCTAACAATTAAAGAATTTTTTAGTAAGCCCGTAACACTACAATACCCTTTTGAGGCACAACCCCTTAGCCCGCGTTATCGTGCTGTTCATAATTTGCAACGAATGTTGGAATCAGGTAATGAAAGATGTATTGGTTGTGGGCTATGTGAAAAGATTTGCACAAGTAATTGCATTAGAATCCTTACGCACGAAGGGGAGGATGGACGCAAGAAAATCGATTCTTACACAATTAATCTTGGTCGTTGTATTTATTGTGGATTATGTGCAGAAGTGTGTCCGGAATTAGCCATTGTTATGGGAACACGATTTGAAAACGCAAGTGAACAAAGAGCACATTTTGGATTGAAAGAAGATTTGCTTAAAGATTTAGAAGAAGCGAGATTCCATAAACAACTCGAATTTGAAGGTTTTGGTAGTCCTCGTCCAAGTGCAGATAAAGAGATCAAACAGACCCCGCTTGATTATAAAATAAATGAGGTATAAAGATGAAAGTTTTCTATAAAAATGTATTTATGAGTAAATATACACTTTGTAATTACAGAGATTTTTTATTTAATATTTTTAATAGAGAATTTTGTGATTATATAACATTACAAACCATGCATTATAGCATAGAACAAAGGAGTAAAAATGTTTGAAGTAATTGCCTTTTATACTTTTGGGGCATTGACACTTTGTGCTTTTCTTATTGTCGTTATGTCTAATAATATTTTATATGCTTTAAGTGCATTGGCTTTTGGTATGATTCTTGTGTCTAGCTTTTTCTTTTTATTGCAGGCAGATTTTCTTGGTGTTGTGCAAATTATTGTTTATACTGGTGCGATTGTTGTTATGTATGCTTTTGGTATGATGTTTTTTGATACAAATAAAGAGGTCAAAGAAAAATTTCATAATCAATTTTTCGTATGGAGCATTACTGGTGCAATGGCATTGGCATTGTTGATTATTGTTGGCAATATAAATGAGAGTTTTGTTGTAGCACATGAAGATTTTAGCACTAATGCACTAGCACATTTACTTTTTAAAGAGTATTTTATTTGCTTTGAAGCCGCAGCTATTATGCTTCTTATGGCAATGATTGCTGGAATTGGTGCTGGAGCACATAAACCTGAATTAACAGAATCTTTGCAAAAATCTGTTAAAAATGAATCTTCTCTTTATAATATACAAGAAGAAAATAGGGGATATAAATACGACAATATTATAGAATCTTCTACTATACAATATGATAGTATAGGGCAACATACACAAGATAATGTAGTATCTGTAACTTCGAATACAAAGGACATTAAATGATTACATTAAACCATTATCTTATTTTTAGTGCCATTATGTTTTGTATTGGTTTATATGGAATCTTAAGGCGGAAAAATATTTTATTATTGCTTTTTTCAACAGAGATTATGTTAAATGCCATTAATATTGCTTTTATTGCTATTAGTTATTATCGTGGAGATTTACAGGGGCAGATTATCGCATTATTTGTTATTGCTTTGGCCGCTGCGGAAGTTGCTATTGGCTTAGGTTTAGTATTGCTTTTACATAAAAAGTATAAAACTCTCGATCTTGATAATCTTAGCAATATGAGGGGTTAAATTATGTTAGATTTTATATTACTTCATAAAGAAATTCTCTTAACTATTGTAGTATTTTTACCCTTTATTTCTGCTATTTTAGCTGGCTTTAATGCAACTTTACGTCCTTCTAAAATTCTTGGTTATATATGTTCAATATTTATTACCTCAAGTTTTTTGCTTACATGTTTGCTTATTTATATTCTTGTAAAAACAGATATACAAAGCTTCCATGTTTTTCTTTGGGATTTTATTGCAACAGGACAATTTCAAGTATCATTTTCTCTTATGTTTGATAAAATTAATGCTATTATGTTTTTAGTTGTAACTCTTGTTTCAACTATGGTTCATTTTTATTCCATAGGTTATATGGAGCATGATGCAGGATTTAATCGTTTCTTCTCGTATCTAGGTGGTTTTGTATTTTCAATGCTTTTGCTTGTTGGTGGTGATAATCTTTTAATACTTTTTATTGGTTGGGAAGGTGTTGGAACATGTTCTTATTTACTCATTGGATTTTGGTATAAAAGAAAGAAAGCAAATGAAGCTTCTATTGAGGCTTTTGTGATGAATAGGATTGCAGATCTTGGAATGTTGCTTGGCATATTCCTCACATATTGGACTCTTGGTTCATTATCCTATCATGATATATTTCTTACTCTTGCTAATAATCCCCCAAAAGATTCTGTAATGACTTGGATTGCGATTTTACTCTTTATTGGTGCAATGGGTAAATCCGCACAATTTCCATTACATACTTGGCTTGCAAATGCTATGGAAGGACCAACACCTGTTTCAGCACTTATCCATGCTGCAACAATGGTAACTGCAGGTGTGTATCTTGTTGTGCGTCTTGCACCAATTTATAATGTTGTTCCACATGTTGCTTATTTTATTGCTTCGCTTGGTGCATTTGTTGCAATTTTTGCATCTCTCATGGCTATTGTTAATCGTGATTTAAAGCGTATTATTGCATATTCTACACTTTCACAGCTTGGTTATATGTTTGTTGCTACTGGACTTGGTGCATATTGGATTGCTCTTTTCCATCTCTTCACGCATGCTTTCTTTAAATCACTTTTATTCTTGGGAGCTGGAAATGTTATGCATGCTATGCATGATAAACTTGATATTACAAAAATGGGTGCATTAGCTAAACCACTGAAAACTAGCATGGTGTTTATGCTTATTGGTTCAATTGCATTATGTGGGATTCCTCCTTTGGCTGGATATTATTCTAAAGATAAGATTCTTGAGGTGGCATATGCACAACATGAATATATTATTTGGACTATTTTGCTTATTGGTGCAGTTTGCACAGCATTTTATAGTTTTCGTCTTTTTACTCTTGTTTTTATTGCACCTAAAAATCATAATGAACATCCGCATGAAGCAAGTAAAGTTATGCTCTTTGCAATGACACCCTTAGCTATTTTGGCATGTATTGCAGGGATATTTCATATTCAATTTGAAACTTTTTTATCAAGTGCTCTTGTTCCACTTATTATTCATATTAAAGAACAAACTTTACTGATAATTTTGACACTAGGGCTCATCATAGTGTCAATTATATCCGCTTATTTTATTTATAAAAAAGGCTATCAAGAAAAACATCGTTATAACATTTTACATAAAATTCTATCAAATGAATATTATATTCCAAAGCTTTATAATATGTTATTTGTTAAGCCTTTTAGTCTCTGTTCAGAATTTTTATATCATATTGTTGATATGGGCATTATCGATAAAATGGTTGATAGCATAGGAAAATTTATTGTATTTTTAAGTTATTTGCTTCGCCCTATCCAAAATGGCAATCTTAGTTCTATGCTTCGACTAATGAGTTTAGGTGTTATAGTGTTACTTTTTATAACACTACTATATTTCATTTTATTGTAAGACAAGGAGAAAAATGTGGAATATTTATTAAGTTTAATTATTGCTTGTCCATTTGTTGCTTGTCTCTTTGTTTTTCTTTTTGATGATGTTGGAGCAAAACGATTTGGTCGTATTATTTCGTTTGTGGAATTATGTTTAGTCATTGTCTTGTGGGTAAGTTATCGTGTTGATGTAGTTGATATTCAATTTTCAAATAAATTTTTCTTAATTGAGCAATTAGGTATTAATTATGCCGTTTTTGTTGATGGAATTTCCCTGTTTTTAGTTGTGCTAACAGGATTTATTATATTTTTGGCAAATATCTATTTACGTCGCCTTGATGATGCAAAACCATTTGTGGTTTGTCTGCTTTCTTTAGAGGGAATTCTTATGGCATTATTTTTATCCGAAAATGTCATTATGTTTTACACTTTTTGGGAATTAGCATTATTACCTGTGCTTTATATGGTTGGTGTTTGGGGTAGTGGACAAAAAGTCGCTATTGGATTAAAGTTTTTTGTTTATACCTTTACTTCAAGTTTATTTATGCTCCTTGCTATTCTTTATATGGGTTATTTATGTTATGAACAAATTGGAGTTTTTAGTTTTGATTTATCAGTATGGAAAAGTTCTGATATTCACATACCCCTTGAGATACAAATTTGGCTTTTCTTAGCGTTTTTGTTTTCGATTGCTGTAAAGATTCCAATTATTCCCTTTCATACTTGGTTGCCACATATTTATGCCGAAGCACCCGCACTTGGAAGTGTAATGTTATCTGCCTTGCTTTCTAAAATGGGAACTTATGCCCTTTTGCGTTTCTCACTTCCTTTATTCCCTGATGCAAGCATATATTTTATGCCAATTATTAGTGTTTTGGCTACTATTATGGTTATTTATGCTGGGATTATTGCTTTTAAACAACGGGATATAAAAAAAGTTATTGCATATAGTTCTCTTTCCCATATGGGCATTGTTGTTTTGGGAATCTTTAGTTTTAATATAGAGGGTGTAAGTGGTGCGATTTTTATGATGATTGCACATGGTATTACAAGCGGCGCACTCTTTTTTCTTGTTGGTATGCTTTATTATCGCACCCAAACACGATATATTGATGACTTTGGCGGTGTTGCTTCTATAATGCCCCATTATGCAACATTTTTTGCACTTGTTATGCTTTCTAATGTAGGATTGCCCTTAACCATTGGTTTTGTTGGCGAATTTCTTTCTCTTTATGGTTATTTCCAAACCTCTCCGGTTATAACTGCACTTGCTGGAACAACACTTATTATTTCAGCAAGTTACATGCTCTTTTTATTTAAAAATATTTTTTATGGAGAAACGCTTAATAGTCATTTAGTGCAAAAACTTAAAGATTTAAATTTTAAAGAATATTCTGTGTTATTACCAATTTTAGCAGTGATTTTATGGCTTGGAATCTTTCCTAATACTCTTTTAAAACCCATGCAAGTATCTGTTCAACAGCTAATTGCGACCATGAATGCAACAGCAAATGAGAAAGAGACTAAAGACCATTTATTAAGGGTAAATAGTGGATTAATCGCACCTGCGATTCAACAATCTTTTATTATACATAAATCTGCAAAAGATACTATGAGCAATGTTCATAATATAGAAACAATAAATGAAGATTCTGAAGAATATTACAATTCAGATGAAACTAATGCAGCTATACAGGAGAAATAATATGGAAATCGATTTTTATAAATTTTTTTATGCCTATATGCCGTCTGTTATCTTGGTAGTAGGGGCTATTGTTGTTTTGTTTGGAAATACCTTTGCCCATTCATTTTCTCGTAGTACAAGCCTTTCTTTATCCATGATTTTTATAATTTCTGCTGTATTATTTTGTATGAGTATTGGACATATTGAAAGTGTGTCTAATATCACTCATGTAAGTGAAATGATTATTCTTGTAGTTGGTTGTTTATTTATTTTGCTTACTTTTTCAAAATATCGTTTCACTGAATTTCAAACACCCGAATTTTATCCGCTTTATCTTTTCTCTTTATCGGGATTTTTATTGATGGTAGGTGCTGATAATTTTATTCTTATGTTGCTTGGTTTGGAAATTGGTAGTTTGCCTCTTTGTGTGCTTATAGCTTTTAATCGCAGAATCTACGGTATTGAGGCTGGTATTAAATATTTCATATCAAGTGCGTTGGCAAGTATATTTCTTCTTATAGGGATATTGTTGTTTTATTTATATTCTGGGAGTTTTGAACTAAATGTAGCGATGTCACATTATCATAAATTTGCTGCATACGAACAGATTTCTCATTCAATTATCGCTCTTTGTGGCATTATTTTTTTATTTGCTGGTATTGGATTTAAAATTTCACTTGTGCCATGGCATAATTGGATGCCTGATGTATATGAGGGAAGTAATCCTGTGATTGCTGGGTTTATTTCTATTGTTCCAAAAATTGCTGGTTTTGCTGTATTTGCTTCTATTTTTGGTGTACTTTTTAGTGGAGATTTTAATGATGATTATATAAATAAAATTTTGAAAACTCTTATTTATATTACAATCACATTGCCTAATATTGCAGCCTTATTACAAAAAGATGTAAAACGAATGTTAGCTTTTAGTTCTATCTCACATTCAGGATTTGCTCTTGCTTGTATTTATTTAGATAGCTTTAATACTTTAATACTTTATTGGATTTTATTTGCTATTGCTAATTTAGGTTCATTTGCATTGCTTTGGTGCAATAAACCTAAAGATTTTCATTCGCGTTATGATTATGCGTTTGAGAGATTCTATGGTTTTGCAAAAGTAAAACCAATCATGGCTTTAGGTATTTCTTTATTTATGCTTACACTTGCAGGGATACCACCATTATCAATCTTTTGGGGAAAAATCTTTATTATAAATGCTGCTTTAAGCAAGGGAGAGATAGCCCTCTCAATAGTTATGTTGCTTAATAGTGCAATTGCAGTTTGTTATTATCTTAAGTTGCCCGTAGCAATGTTTTTCAAACAACCAATTACGAATAAGGATTCTAATAGCACGAATGTGCCTTATAGACAAATGTTGTCATATACAAATAACTCTACTTTAATAAACTATTATGAGGATAATTCAACCATACCGATTAAGGCGGTTGGATTTATTTCTGCTATGCTTTGTGTTTGTTCAATTTTTGTGGTATCTTATTTCTTTGAGATTATTGCATTGTTTGAATTTTAAAGTTATTGAGGATAATATAAAGTGTAGAATCTTGATTTTATAATGTTTATTTTTTGTGTATTGTTTTGATTTGAAACATTTAAATGTGGAGAATATATGTTTATTTGTGTTGGGGACAATGAATCTTTTAGTTTTGCAAAAAATGTTGGAATTGGATTAATAGAAAGTGCAATTGGAACGACAAAAATTTGTTTGCAACATACACCAAAAAGATTAATTTTTATTGGTAGTGCAGGAAGT
Organism: Helicobacter didelphidarum; assembly: GCF_003364195.1. GTDB lineage: Bacteria > Campylobacterota > Campylobacteria > Campylobacterales > Helicobacteraceae > Helicobacter_A > Helicobacter_A didelphidarum. The sequence goes on from NZ_NXLQ01000030.1 coordinate 16,522, forward strand.
TATGATTCTGATATTTCTATTGGAGAAATATTTTATAGTTTTTGTGCAACACAAATTGAATTATCTTTTTTAGAGGGTAAATCCTACACTCCCATTGAAAATAGTATTCAAATGGAAAGCTTTAAAATTGTTTCACATGAAACAAAAAATACCCACACAGTAAATACTTTAGGTGTTTTACAAGCAATAGTAAATTCAAGTAATTATATTACAAAAACATCAGAATTTAATCAATTAATGTTGCGAGCTAATATCCAATTAGAAAATATGGAATTTTTTAGTGTGTTAAAAGTTGCACAATATTTTGAGATTCCATGTTTTGGAATCTTTTGTGTTAGTAATTTTGTCCATGAAAATTCTCACGAAGAATTTTTACAAAATCATCATAGTGTCAAAAAAAAATTAAAACACTTTGTCCAGAATACATTTGAAGTTTAGATTTATTTTGAAATAAACTTGTTAAATTTATGGTAAGCAAGATTTTATCAAGAATTTATCTATGGCACAACTTTTGCTTGAAATTCAATATAGAATTTATAGCTAAGGATAGTAACATGATGCGTTCGCTTTATACTGCCACTACAGGAATGTTGGGGCAACAATTACAAATCGATACCACCTCAAACAATATTGCCAATGTTAATACAGTTGGTTTCAAACGACAAAGAGCAGAATTTAATGATTTATTTTATCAAGCATTACAATTTGCAGGAACACAGACAAGCGAGACGACCCTTACTCCTACGGGAATAGAGGTTGGTGTAGGTGTTCGCACAGGTGCAATTAATAGAATCTTTTCTCAAGGTAGTCCAAAAGAAACTGAAAATCCACTTGATTGTGCAATTATGGGAAAAGGATTTTTTCCAATTCAATTACCCGATGGTAATATAGCGTACACTCGTAGTGGAAATTTTAAACTTGATGATCAAGGAAATATTGTTACATCAGAAGGGTATCTTGTGCAACCACAAATTAATGTTCCTCCTGAAGCACAGAGTATTAATATTGGTGCTGATGGCACAGTAAGTGTAACACTTGGAAACAATGGACAAGCTGAAGTATTGGGGCAAATTCAATTAGTGAATTTTGTGAATCCTGCTGGTTTGCATGGTTTAGGAGATAACCTTTATATGAATACAAATGCAAGTGGTGCACCTATTGAGGGAATTGCTGGACAAGATGGCTTGGGGCAGATTCGCTCTGGATTTTTAGAATTAAGTAATGTGCGTTTGGTATCTGAAATGACAGATTTAATCACAGGACAAAGGGCATATGAGGCAAATTCAAAAAGCATTCAAACCGCAGATTCTATGTTGCAAACCGTAAATGGACTAAAACGATAATTGATTTATTATATAAATTAAACATAATTTTTTTCTTAGATTGGTTGTGTTGTTTTATAGAATCTTACTAGATTCTATAAGGTTTAACACCCTGTTGGTAATATATGCAAATTTGACTTTTATCAAATGAGACATAATAATTGGACTTTATAAGTAATCGATTAACTAAATACTTTCTTTAAAACTTGCCGTGCGTGTAAGTTTTGCAAATTTCACGCCTAAAAGCCCCGCAATTTCAATGCTAATTTTTTCAATTCCTGGTTGATTGCCACATAAAATAAGAGTTTCAAGACAATTGTGATGATCAATGTGAATATGTGTTGTGCATAAAACTTCTACGGATTCGCTTTCATGTTGAATTTTATTCATTTTTTGATTTAATCCATTTTGATGATGATCATAAATTATTACTAACACTCCTAAATATTCTTCTGTTCCTTCGCCTTCCCCTTTTTCCCATTTTTCATCAACAATTTTTTCACGAATCATATCACGAACAAGTTCAGATCTTGAAGTATAACCATTTTGTGTAATTTTATAGTCAAGTTCTTCAAGTAGTGTTGCAGGAAGAGATACTGAAAAACGAATAATAGAATCTTTATTGTTTTTAACCTTGTCTTGCATATTTTTCCCTCTGATATGATTTATTGTTAAGTGCATATCGAACGATTTCTATTACCCACATCCAAAAAATATGCCAAAAAATTCTGATATATGTTCCTCTATTGGTTGATTTAACGCATTTGGAATAATACCTAACATTGGCATAAAAATAATATGAAATGCAATAAAAATAAAAAATCCAAAACTCATTGCTTTTATTGGTGAAAAAACACTCTCTTTGGCAATATATTGTATATAAAACCATGCACACCCAATAGAAAATAAGAAATGTATGCAAAAACTTATTATTGGTAAGTCATATTCGTTGAATGAATAAGTTAAATGTGTAAAATCATGACTACAACCGAGTGATTCAAGAAATGATTGTGGTGGATTAGTTATATTTCTTTCAGGTGTGCGTGGAGGAAATACAACCTCCCAGCCAAGTTTAATAAAACCACCAATAAAACCGGCTATACAAGTAATAAAGATTCTATAAAATTTTTGTGATTGTGTAGAAATAATAGAATATTTAGAATCTTTCACAAAAAACTCCTTAAATTATACACAAATGAAATTATGCCATAAATAATTAAGAATTTATAAAATTATTATTTTATATGTAAAAAAGTGATAAAGTTATGAATAATGTCTGAAAATAAAAAATAAATTCTAAAAATCATTTTCTTTTAAGAAAACAAGTAATATTGAATTTTGATAAATTACTGTTTTAAAATGAGGCACTATAACCAACTTGTGATACAAATTTATCAATACTTTGCTTTGCTGCCTCAACAATAGCAATAGAGCGATTATTATAGGTTGTTGAAGGACTATTTAAAGATGCAGCATAGTCATAATAACCTTGATTGCTAAACGATGATGTTTTACCATTATGTTCTAGAGTGTATTTAATGTTTACATAGACACGATAAAATGTTGTAAAGCCCTGTGCATTGGTTGCTATTGCGGTATCTTTTATTTGTTGGACATTAACCTCTAGCACTCCGTCAGCTTCGTTTTCACTCACAACGCGAGAATGAAAACGTGCAATAATAGCTTCATTTACTGCATCTTTGATTTTTACAGATTCTTCTGGGTTTTCTAGATTGACTTTTAATTGCACATAAACTTTGTCCCCCAAAGCTTTATTGGCAAAATATGCCATAGGTTTGTATCCGCAACCATACAGGCAAATTATATAAATTAAACACCATACTCCAAGTGTTCTTGACACCATTAGTGTTCCCAACAGAATATTTATTTGGGGTAAATTCCCCATTTTTCACTCCCCTTCTAAAACTTCTTCTTATTCACATCTGCTAGTATTTGTGCTGCTACATTATCTACTGCTGTGCTTATATCTTTAGAATGATTAGCTATTTCTACATTCTGTTGTGTAATAGTCTCTAATTGAGAGATAGCTTCATTGATTT
>NZ_NXLQ01000031.1 GCF_003364195.1 Helicobacter didelphidarum
TTGCAAATATTCTAATAAAGCATACAAGTAGTATAAATATTATGATATTAATTCTCTTTTTATTGTTTTTCATATTCTCTTTACAAACTCCCTATACTACGATATTTCTAAGAAATAATGAAAAAAAAGAAAGAAGAAATGTTAAAAAAATTTTACATTTTTATTAAATTATAAATATAATAATTTTTTATTCATAAAATATAATTTAATGTTATATTGAAAATTATTACTTAAGAATAAATTAAGTTTAAATATAATATAATTCTTGTCAGCTCTAGTATATAAAACTTCAATACTAGAGCTAAATACAATAATTTTTTAAGGAGAAAGTTATGAAAAGACTTTGTAGTATTTTTGTGTTAGCTTTAACACTTGGTATCAATTCATTGTCAGCAAATGTTCAAGTAGCACAAGTGCAAACTTCACATAAGCAATTCCAACAAGCCGATGCAGATTTCCTCTTTAATGGAGTAGATACAAGTAAGGTTGCGGTGTTGGATAATCAAGAGATGGAAGAGACTAAGGGTGAGTTCTGGGGTTCATTAGTAGTAGCATTTTTGACACCTGTTTTTGGTGCATTAGGGGATTGGGTTGCTGATTGGATTCGTGGTTGGTAATTTGAAGAGGAGAGTTTATTATGAGAAATACAAAGTTATTTAAAAAAACCTTTATCGCACTAAGCTTAGCTTCTGTTTTTGGTGTGAGTGCAAATGCGTTTTGTGATAGTAAGGGGACGACTTGTTTTATCCCAACTGTTGGTATCGGTGGGATATATTCTGATTTTGGTGGTGGTAGCAATGCTGGTGTGGCAAACTATGGTGGATATTTGACTGCAGATTGGACTGTGACATGGAAAGAGAGAATCTTGGGTTCATTAGGAGCTACTCTTGGTGGTGGTGTAAGTAATCTTTCTGGTGTAAACCTCGCTGCATTAAAGCAAACTAATCCATTTATAATATCAAATATAGAAGCAAAAGTTGGTTTTAATATCTCTACAAAAGAAGTGCCAATTTATATCAATATTTTTACAAGAAATGATGGACTCTTTAATAAAGCCATAATGAGAAATTTAGGTTTAGTTGGTGTTGAATTACAAGCAAAAATCCCTGTTAGCTCAAATGTTAAAATACTTTTTGGTGGTGGATATAGTGGGGTTTATGGTTATTATCAATTCGGCGGTCTAGATTCTAAATCAAGCCTTAATGGATATAACTATGGTATCCATGCTAATATCGGATTTACGACAAAGATTACCCAAGATTATTCATACTATCTCAAAGTCGTTGGACAATATTATAATTTGAACGATTCTAAAGCAGTTACACTTAATAATCAACCAATCAACTATCCTGGAGCAAATAGCTTCAATGTTATGTTAGAAATGGGTGTTAAGGGAATATAGTTTTGCTAAAATATCTCACTATCCTTTATGTTTAATTGATGAATACTAGAATGGAGATTCTAGTATTTTTGATTCTAGGGATTCTTAGAATCTCACTTTGGAAAATGTAAGTTTAAAAAACATTTTATAATTATAAATAAAACAAAATTTCAAGAGGTAATCTATGTTGCAAAACCAAATCAAGCTTTTGTTGATTTCTTTTCTATTCTCATTAACTTTGCTTCATGCAAAGCCTGTGAGTGTAGATGAGATATTTACACAGAGGCAGCAATTCAAGATTCTTGCTTCATTTTCATATATTAATATTAATCGTAAAGAATTAGTGTTAAGTACGATTTCTGTCCCGCAAGCAAATGGAAGTGCTATACAAATCCCTTGTGTCTCACATGCAAATGTGAATCAAGATTATCTCAACTTTGGCTTACAAATGCGTTATGGTGTGTATAAGCGAGTGGAGCTTTTTACCATTGTAAATGCCTTTTGGCAAAATAGTATAGCCCATGTCAATGGAGGGGGCATTGTCTCACAAAATAGAGGGGATTTTGGCTCATGGAATCTAGGAGTATTGGTGCAAGCAAAAAAGGAGGGGAAAGCCCCATCATTGTTTGTAGGTGGGAGTATGGATTTACTTGACCAAACTATGTTTAGTAATAATTCAAAGGCATTGCAATATTTCAAAGGATTCTCTATTTTTGCTACAAGCTTTTATACGATTGATCCTATCGTTTTGTTATTACAAGCAAACTTTCGATTGAATCTCAATAAAACTCTTGATGGCTTAAGTATCAATAATGCCGAAACTTTTACACTCAGTCCTATGGTATATTTTGCAGTCAATCCCTATATCTCACTGAATTGTGGTATAAAATATCAATACAAAACGCAAGATAGCATGGATGGTGTTATGGTGAGTCCTCAAGGCTCATCACTTTCTTATGTTTTTGGTGTTGCCTATGAGATAAAAGCAAAGTTGATATTTTTTGCTGATGCAGAATATAAAAATACAAGCGAATATAGTGCAGGTGCACTCAATATAACGCTATCATATAGAATCTAATATGAAAAAATTTATTTTATTTATTGCATTTTGTATGTTATGTTTTGGGCGGGTGCATATCCATAATGATTCTGTTATGATTGACAAAAGTGTTACTTCATGGTCAGAAATCCGTAATCGCAATCTTACAAGGCAACAATTTGATTATAGCTGTGGGAGTGCTTCGCTTTCTACAATTTTGACATATTATTATGGTGTGAATGTGAGTGAAAAAGAGATTTTAGAATCTGTATTACTCTCAAAGGGCATTGATGTGAATAAGAGAGAGGAGCTAGAGAAAGATGAGCGATTGAAAAAAACACTTGATTTATCATTTTTGGATTTATCTCATTATGCTGAAAGTAAGGGATTTAAAGCTGTTGGATTAGCACTTGATTTAGAAACGCTCAAAAAGCTTAAAGCACCTGTGATTGTGTATGTCAATGTGCGTGATATAGAACATTTTAGTGTTTATAAAGGAATGAGCAAAGATTTCATTTATCTTGCTGATCCTAGCTTTGGAAATATTAAAATACGCATGGATAAGTTTCAAGAAATGTTTTATCGCCGAAGTAATACAAGCCACCCGGGGAAGATTCTCGCAATTTTACCAAATGATAAAAATATACAAATCAATCCAGAGTTTATGAGTAGAAAAGAACATGTTGAGTTTATGTATGAAGTCATAGAAAATAAAATACAATGAGACTATTTTGGATAAAGCCAAAAAGTTTAAGTTTTTGTATAGAATGTATCCCTTTAAACAAGATTGCAACTTCCCACTTATCATTGTGATGCTATAACAAGCAACAATGTTGCTAATATAAATAGATTCTCACAAATATTCTATAAAAGTAGTGTTTTGGTAGATAAAATCCAAATACCATCAAAATTCATAGTTTAGAATCTCTCTAAGATTCTAAGAAATGTTATCACAGATTATGCTTTAAGTAGATTGTTATAATCATATATACGAATTATAGAATCTTGGGGACAATAAAATAGCCATCTTGTGCTTTTGGTGCTTGAGAAAGAATGTCATCGCGAATATATGTATTGTGGGGAATATCTTCACGCATTGGTGTTTTTTGTTCATTGTTTAATAAGATATTGCTTGTATCAACTTCTTGCAAACTATTCATTTTTGCAATAATTTCTGTTAGTTCATTCTTAAAGTCTTCGCGTTTGCTATCTTGAATTTGTATCATTGCAAGTTTTTCGAGTTTATGGAGCAAAATATCATCAACTTTCATTATTTACCTTTATAAAATATAGAATTTTGTGGAATTTCTAGCAGATATTATAACAAATATCTTTTAACCTTTCGCTACGTATAATAGGATTTTAGAAGAATGGGAGAAATTATTGTATTTTAACTTTTTGTGCGAAGTTTTCTTGTGATAAAATCCCCAATACTTTGGATTAATTGAACAATAATCATTAACATAATGACACATGAATACAATATATCATCTCTTGAATTATTAAATCCCTCAAATAATGCTAATGTCCCAAGTCCACCACCGCCAACAGCCCCAGCCATAGCAGAATATCCAACGATTGAAATCATCATAATTGTAATGGTATTAATGAGGGCTGGTTTTGATTCTGCTATCATCATTTTCATAATATCAAATTTATTTGCACCCATGCTTAAAGTTGCTTCAATAAGTCCCTTATTTACCTCATCTAAGGTGTTCTCAAAAAGCCTTGCGACAAATGGAATAGCTGCTATTGTAAGAGAGACAATGGCGGCATTTGGTCCTATGCTAGAACCAACAATAAATCGAGATATTGGCCATACAACAAGTATGAGGACGATAAAAGGGAATGAACGAAAAAGATTCACAAATACCCCAAGAATCCTATTTGTTCGAGGCATAGGGAGGATAGAATCTCTTTTTGTAATTGTTAGAAACATGCCTAATGGTAGCCCTATAAGAGTTGCAAAAAAACCTGATAATAAAACCATATAAATGGTTTCTAAGCTTGCGAAGCTAATACTATTACAAACTTGAAATACTCTTGAAGCAATCTCTTCGTTGCTGATAAGTGTATGGCATAAAATTTCTAATGAAGTCTCTGGATCATTATCAATAAGAGATTGTGGCATGGCAATAAATTTTAGTATCCATGGTTGTGTTATTTCTTCTTCCATGTAATAAAACCTTTCTTGGTAGTAAATTTAAATTCAGTTGCAATTATATTGTAGTTAAGGTCGCAAGAGAATTTTCACTATTGCCGACAATCTTTATTTTCTATATCAATCTGGTTTACATGAATTTTATTCGACTATTTGGAATCTTTGTAATTCTTGCCATTCTTAGATTGTATATTTGGATTTTTTATTTGTTATTTCATACCCTAACAACTCTTTTAATTATCACTTTGGCTAAGTGCTTCACTTTGTGCTTGCGTGATAAGCGGGTCAATTACTTTATCTAAATCACCACTAAGCATAATTTCTTCAAGGCTATAAAGTGTGAGATTTATTCTATGATCACTCATGCGATTTTGAGGATAATTGTATGTACGGATTCTCTCGCTTCTATCACCACTGCCAACTTGGTTTCTACGAGATTCTCTATTTTGTGCATTTTGAGCTTCAAGCTCAGCCTCATAAAGTCTTGCCTGTAAAATCTTAAGTGCTTTATCTTTGTTTTTGTGTTGTGATTTTTCATCTTGCATAGAAACACTTATGCCTGTTGGAATATGAGTAATACGCACTGCAGAATCTGTTGTATTCACACTTTGCCCACCATGCCCACCACTACGGAAAACCTCTATATTTAAATCATTGGGATTGATATTGACTTCGAGAGAATCTACTTCGGGCATAATAGCAACAGTGATTGCTGAAGTATGAATTCTCCCTTGTGATTCTGTCTTTGGGACGCGTTGCACACGATGAGTGCCACCTTCGTATTTGAGACGAGAATATGCACCATTACCTTTGATTAAAGCTATAATCTCTTTATATCCACCAACAGAATTTTCACTACTACTGACAATCTCTACTTTCCATTTTTTGGAATCCGCATAGCGACAATACGCACCAAATAAATCACCAACAAAAATTCCTGCTTCATCGCCCCCTGTTCCAGCACGAATTTCTAAATAAATATTTTTTTTATCATTAGGATCTTTTGGTATAAGGAGGATTTTTATTTCATTTTCTAGTGATTTTTGTGTGATTTCAAGCTCTTTTAATTCTTCTTTTGCAAGTTCACCGAGTTCTTTATCCTCAAGTAGTGCTTTATTGTTAGCAATATCATCAGTAACCTTAATATACTCTCTCGCTTTTCTTACAATATCGTCACTATCACTTTTTTCTTTGCTTAATGAGGTTAATTTAGAAATATCATTCAAAATCTCTTCTTTTGTAAGGAGATTCTCTAATTCTTCATTTCTAGCAATAATTGGTTGTAACTTTTGAATTAGCATAATAAGACTCTCTTATTTTTAAATTCAGAATTTTTGTCAAAGAAAGACATTAAAATCATAGACAAAAGATTGAATCTTGAATTGATGAATTTTCGTATTATATATTATTATGCTGGTATTATTATGCTGGTTTGGCAAGTTTTTTTATAAGACTATTAAGTCTGCTTATTTTTCTTGCAGCCGTATTCTTTTTGAGAATACCTTTGCTTACAAAACTATGAATTTCTTTGTTCGCAATTTTAAATGATTCTGTAGCCATAGTCAAATCGCTTTTAGCAATGGCTTCACGTACAGCTTTTGTAATATTTTTTATACGTGTACGATAATAACGATTGTGTTCTGTTCGTTTTTCTGTTTGTCTAATTCTCTTTTCTGCTGATTTATGATTTGCCATGTTTTTCCTTAAATTATGAAAAATTAAAAATGTTAATTTTAACATAAAATCTTTAAAATATGTTAAAATATTATCAATATTTTTATTATGTTTTGTGATATTTTTAATTTTATTTGGTTTAAGGAAACATTATGAAAATTTTTGGGACAGATGGTGTAAGGGGAAAAGCTGGAGTAGACATTACTGCCATGGTTGCATTGCGTTTAGGGATTGCGGCAGGTATGTATTTTCAAAGAGATTCTATCAAAAAAGAATATTTAGTTACTAATAGAATCCTTGTTGGTAAAGATACGCGAAAAAGTGGTTATATGGTTGAGAATGCTCTTGTGTCAGGTTTGACCTCTGTTGGTATTGATGTTATACAAATTGGTCCTATGCCAACTCCCGCAATCGCTTTTCTTACAGAAGATATGCGATGTAATGCGGGAATCATGATAAGTGCTAGTCATAATCCATATTATGATAATGGAATCAAATTTTTTGATAATCATGGTTTAAAGCTTGATGAAAAAAAAGAACAAGAAATTGAAGAGATTTATCATAACTTAGATTCTCATGATTATAAAACTGGGAAAGAAATTGGCTCTAGTAAGCGAATCGATGATGTTGTTGGTCGCTATATTGTGCATATTAAGAATTCGTTTCCAAAACATTTAACCTTACAAGGAATTCGTATTGTATTAGATTGTGCAAACGGAGCGGCATATAAAGTTGGTCCTAGTATTTTTAAGGAATTGGGTGCAGATGTTGTTGTGCTTAATGATTCCCCTAGCGGATATAATATTAATGATAATTGTGGTGCAATGTATCCCAATATTCTTGCACAAGAGGTGCGAAGGTTGCGTGCAGATGTTGGATTTGGTCTTGATGGCGATGCTGATAGGCTTGTTGTTGTAGATAATGAAGGGCAAATCATACATGGAGATAAGCTTATTGGAGCATTGGCTCTCTATCAAAAGCAACATAATGTTTTGAAAAATAATGGCATTATTGCCACACTTATGAGTAATATAGCCCTCGAAGATTTCTTAAAAAAACATAAGATTATATTAAAACGTTGTAATGTTGGTGATAAATTTGTGTTGCAAGAAATGTTAAAATATGATTTTGCTTTTGGAGGTGAACAAAGCGGACATATTATATTTTCACAATTTGCAAAAACAGGAGATGGTTTAGTATCTGCTTTACAAGTATTAGCACTCATGGTAACAAGCCAAAAGACAAGTAGAGAAATTTTAAATCCTTTTGAACTATTCCCACAGAAACAAACCAACATACAAATTAATAAAAAAATTCCACTTGAAGAAATCAAAGGGTTAAAAAGTATATTAGATGACTTAGATTCTCGGCATATTCGCCACCTCATTCGGTATTCTGGCACAGAAAATAAATTGAGAATCTTATTGGAAGGTAAAGATATTAGTTTGCTTGATAAATATGATACAGCTTTAAAAAATTTGTTTGAAAAAGAATTAAAATAATTGTAAATTTGTTATTAAATATTTAATAACATTTTTCAATGGTAATTGAAGAAAAATCGCAATTCTATTTTAAGAAACAAGAATGTGAAATTAGGAGAGCTTTATGCAAAATAATATAAAGCATGGAGATATTTATGTAGCAAAGCGATTTTCTCTGGCAAACACAACTACAAGACGACATGCACCGACCATGCAATACAATAATAGAACAATTTTTTGCAATGAAAATGAAGAAGCGAGATTACCCCCTAAAGTTACTTTAAGAGAAGCTCTCAAATATTATCAAAATTTTCCTAAAAATGCTAAGCCTCGACATCAGATTCCATTTATGGAATCTGATTTTCACACTTTTTACCAATATCCACATATTGCGTGGCTTGGACATTCTTCACTTTTTATTTCATATCAATATGCTCGTATTTTGGTTGATCCTCTTTTGACTATGTATGCGTCCCCAATCTCTTTTATTAATCGTGCTTTTGAACAAACAAAATGTTATAAAGCAAATGAGTTTCCTTATTTGCTTGCGGTAATTATTACTCATTCTCATTACGATCATTTAGATAAAAAAAGTGTGTTAGCGTTAAACAAGCAAACAAAATATTTTATTTGTCCTCTAAAAGTAGGGTATTATTTACAACAATGGGGCATTGAATCACATAGAATTGTTGAGCTTGATTGGTGGGATGGTATTGGTTTTGCACTCAATTCTTCTCAAATAAAAGTAAATAATCATGTCGCTAATCCAGAAAGATATAGCCAAGATTCTGCGATGTTTTTACGACGCTCTCGGCAAGAAATAATCAAACAAGATGATACTATGATAGAATCAAAAAAGCAGATTACTCAATCTATTGCACCAAAAGATAATCTTAATAATCAAGAGAGGCAAATAATACAAAATTCTGGCTATATGGAATCTTATTTACAAGATTCATTTCTACATGTTATCGCAACACCATCTCAGCACAATTCACGAAGACTTGATAAGTTGGGATTTAATGCAAGTTTGTGGGCAAGTTTTGTGCTTGAGTTTGCACCAAATACACAAGATTATCGCAAACTTTTTTTGAGTGCCGATGGCGGATATTATACACATTTTGAACGCATTGGTGAAATATTTGATGGGTTTGATTTGGCTTGTCTTGAAAGTGGGCAATACAATCAAGCATGGAAACATTCACATTCTTTTCCCCATGAGATTTTACAAGAAGCACAGAATCTTCAAGCACAAGCTGTTTTGCCAATTCACTGGGCACGTTTTATTGCTGGTACACACGCATGGAATGGTGTTGCAAAATTTCTTTTTCACGAACTTACAAAGATTCATATCCCATGTGTGATTCCAAAAATTGGAGAATTTTATCAAATTGGTAGCTTTGATTTTATGCAGAATCAAGAAAAATGGTGGATAATGGAATAATTTAAATCGTTATTCAAGAGTAAGAAGAATGTTAGATAAATTTAATACCACAACAATAGATTATTCTTATTTATTCTTTTTTGTGATATTCTACTTATTTTTATGAAAAAATAACTTTTTGATGATTATAATCAAAGATAAAGCTAGGCTAAAAACCATTATTTTTGTCAAGTAAATGTGTAATAACTCTATCCTCAATAATTGCCATTTTAACTGCTGGTAAAAGATTATTTTTGCGATAATATTCAATCACTTCTTGTGGATTTTGTCCATTCATCATTGATTCGTAATACATTGTTTGAAAGACTTCATTATCATCAACACTGATTTTTTCTTGTTTTGCAAGTTTATCCATAATAAAAGTTACTTTTACGCTTGTGGTTGCTTTTTCCCTTTGTGCTTCAAACAATGCTTTACCTTTTTCTTTATCTTTTTTTAGAGATTCTAGCTCTTCTTGTTTTAGTGTTGAAACTTCATTATTAAATAAAACACTCATTTCTTGCTCAATGATATTTTCCGGTAAGTCAAAATTAAATGTTTTTGAAATATTTTCCAATACTTCTTGTTTTAATTTTTCATTATAGAGTTTAAATTTTGCCTCTTTTTCAAGATCTTTTTTTACTTCTTGTTTTAATTTTTCCAAAGTATTTTCTTCTTTTTTACCTATTATTGATTTTGCAAATGCATCATCAATTTTTACATCAGCTTTTTGCTTGATAGAGTTGAGTTTGACTTTAAATTGTGCATTTTTACCAGCAAGATTTGGTGCTTGATAATTCTCCGGAAACTTTACATCAATAGTTTTTTCTTCATTGATTTGCATACCAATAAGAGATTCCTCAAAGCCGGGTATAAATTGTTTGGAACCAATCATGAGGTCAAAGTTTTCAGCCTTACCACCATCAAATGCCACATTATCCACAAAACCCTCAAAATTAATATTACCAATAAGCCCTTCTTTCAGTTCTTTTTCTTGAGATTCTATGGCTGGGGCACGATCCTTTGCAAGGCGATTGATATGTTCTTCCACTTGTTTATCGGTAACTTTTTCTAATTCAAATTTTGGTATGCAAGAAGAAATATTATCTAATTCAAATTTTGGGGTAATTCCTATTTTTAACTCAATATCAATACCAGTATCTTTTTCATCAAACTTTACGATTAAAGGCTGTCCAATAATTTCTTTTTCTTCTAAACCAAGTTCCTTGATTGCATTTGTATAAAATTCATCGATGCTTTTTTGTCGTGATTCTTCTTTTAAATTTTCTTTATAACGAGATTTTACAACACTTACTGGGACTTTCCCTTTTCTAAAACCATCAATTTTCATATTTTTTGCATAATGATTTGCTAAAGTTTCAGTATGCTTATTTATTGTGTCTGTTGAGATATTTCCACTTGCATTTGCATTTGCTTCATTAACTCTTTGTGTTTTCATAGCAATCCTTAAGGGTTTTTAAGTATAATTTCGTATTGTAACCAAATTTTTATTGTTTGTAAATCTCTAAGGAGTAAAAATGTCGGAAAAAATCAATAACCAAGCCAATGTATTGCGACATGGAAATAAAGTTTCATCGATTGAATTATTAAAACAAAAGTTAAATATGCCCAAAAATCTCTCACCAAATTTTGGAGAAATTGTATCGGTTGAGACAAATATTATAAAGGCTACTGGTTTATCGCCAAGTGTTGGTGATGTTGTGTGGCTGATTCGGAGTGATGATAGTCGCACAGAAGGTATTGTCATTGCTACTCATAAAGAAATTTTTAGCATAAGTCCATTTAGTTTTACAGAGGGTTTTAAGAGTGGAGATAGGGTAACGATTGCAAAAGAGGGGTTGCGTATCCCTGTTGGTGAAGAGCTTTTAGGAAGAGTGATTAACCCTCTTGGTATGCCCCTTGATGACCAGGGAATATTGCAAACAATGCAAACAACCCCTATCATTAATGCACCAATATCTGCATTAAAAAGAGGGCTGATTGATGAAGTCTTTAGCGTTGGTGTGAAAAGCATAGATTCTCTACTCACTTGTGGCAAAGGGCAAAAAATGGGGATTTTTGCCGGTTCTGGTGTGGGGAAATCAACCCTTATGGGTATGATAGTCAAAGGAAGTCAAGCTCCAATCAAAGTCGTCGCCCTCATCGGCGAACGCGGACGCGAAGTGCCTGAATTTATCCATAAAAATCTCAATAATGATTTGAGCAATACCATTCTCGTGGTTGCCACAAGTGATGATTCTCCTCTTATGCGTAAGTATGGCGCGTTTTCTGCAATGGCGATTGCCGAATATTTCAAAAGTTTAGGCAATGATGTGCTATTTATTATGGATTCTGTAACGCGTTTTGCAATGGCACAACGAGAGATTGGCTTGGCACTTGGTGAGCCACCTACAAGCAAGGGCTATCCGCCATCTGTCCTCGCACTTCTTCCGCAGCTTATGGAGAGGGCTGGTAAAGAAGAGGGCAAAGGGAGCATTACCGCGTTTTTTACCGTGCTTGTGGAGGGCGATGACTTGAGCGACCCTATTGCTGACCAAAGCCGAAGTATATTAGATGGGCATATTGTGCTTGATAGAAGTTTGACTGATTTTGGAATCTATCCACCAATCAATATACTTAATTCTGCCTCAAGGATAATGAATGATATTATTGCAGAAGAACATAAATTGGCTGCAAGAAAATTCCGCCGTATGCAAGCTTTATTAAAAGAAAATGAAGTATTAATAAGAATAGGAAGTTATCATAAAGGAAATGACGCAGAACTTGATGAGGCAATTGATAAAAAGATAGTGATAGAAGAGT
Source organism: Helicobacter didelphidarum (assembly GCF_003364195.1). Classification (GTDB taxonomy): domain Bacteria; phylum Campylobacterota; class Campylobacteria; order Campylobacterales; family Helicobacteraceae; genus Helicobacter_A; species Helicobacter_A didelphidarum. The sequence continues at coordinate 11,983 of NZ_NXLQ01000031.1, forward strand.
TTTTAGGGCAAGATGAAAACACTCAAGTAGATTTTACAGAAAGTGTTATGCAGATGATAAATATTGCAAATAATAGTGTAATGTAGAATTTGGCTACAAAGAATAGATTCTAAATTCTTTATTGACAGCAAATATAGTATAGGGGAAATGTTAATATTTTTTAAGAATAGTTAGGGAATTGGGATATAGAGCAAAAAACGAAAATGCAATGAGGAATCTATAATTTTAACATGAAAAGATAATAAGTAAATCTTACAAAGTGTGTAAAATGGGTTTCGTGTCTCAAAAAATTATTGATTTCTTTTGTTGGATTTATCAAGTAAAGTTATGCGTATAAAAAATGCTATAAGCAGAGTAACCAAAAGAACTTGCAGGATAATTTCAGCAGAGTTCAATAAAGATTCTGAATCTGGAGATGCCATGATTTTTGGTTCTTGAGCGAATACATTAACAATTTTTGGTGCGTAAAAAAAACCAAAAAGAAACATTAAAATGGTATTTAGAATACTTAGAATCCACACAAAGAAATTACTTTTTTGGAATCTATAACTCAAAGTATCGTAAAATAAGATAAAAATCGCAGCAAAAATTACAATATATCCAAATTTTGCAACTACATCTGATAAAATGATTCCTTGATCATATTTTGTAATGCTTGAAGCATATTCATTTAATCGTAACAAGGCATCAGCATTAAGGATTGTAGATTCTGTAAAACCCAATACAATAATTCCCCCAATACATATACCAAGAATCAAGAGATACAATCCTGTCATGATTTTTGCAGACATAAAAATCCTCGCTTAAAGCACCATTAATATCCCATCTTGTTCCACAAGACCATTAAAATATTGTAATCTTTCTTCATCATTTTGAACCTGCACACTACAATTAATCGCTACATATTTATGATGACTTGAGACATGCTCTGTTGGAGATATTTCAGCTTTCCCCCCAAAAACAGATTCTATGGCTTCTAGTATTCTTTCTTTTTTAAAACCAATAATGCGATAACCCCAAGTACATGGATAATCAATTTGTGGCTTTATGTTAATTTCTAATTGCGTGTGTGGGTAATCATTGTGCATATTGTTCCTTGCCAAATAATAAGATTAAAACATTGTAAAAATTAATGTGCTGATATACTCGCTTTATAGATTTTTGAAAATCTAATCCCATTTGGGATTATACTATAATCTTCTTAATGTTTCAATGAATATTTCTTAGGCTCAAATTCATTTCTACAATTAAAATAGTATGATGATTATTTTGGATTTATAGTCAGAGGATCTTGATAGACATTCTCTTAAGATAGTTAAATTTCATTTGCTATTATTCTATTCTAGAATCTTTTCCTATCCAGACAATTACTTATCACACTTTCATATCAAACTTTAAAAGGAAGCATAATGCAAAATCCCCATGCCAATCTTAATTCCGAGCAGTATATGGCAGCTAATGCACCTTTAGGGCATAATCTTGTAATTGCAAGTGCCGGCACGGGGAAAACTTCTACGATTGTTGGACGCATTGCCACACTTTTGCAAAGAGGCATTCAACCAAGTGAAATTTTATTGCTTACTTTTACAAATAAAGCTTCTCATGAAATGATTGGACGTATTGCAAATATTTTTGGCACAACAATAGCAAATAAAATTGAAGCTGGAACATTTCATAGTGTGGCATATCGCTATTTACGCACACATAGACATATTCTTTTAAAACAACCAAGAGAGCTCAAAATTCTGTTTAAGAGCATTTATGATCGTTATCATTTTAATACAGAAAAAACACCATATTCATATCAATATCTTTACGAATCTTATTCACTTTATAAAAATAGCACACTCACAAAAACTTATAGTGATTGGTTGGCTGATAAAAATGCCGAACAGCTTGAGTTTGTTGAGATTTATGAGCATATTTTTGATGAATTTGCGGAGTTAAAGAGAAATTATGGGTATGCGGATTATAATGATTTACTTATTTTTTATCGTGAAGAACTTACTCTTTTACGGGAAAAAGATGAGATGCCCTATATCGAGGTTTTATGCGATGAATATCAAGATACAAATCCTTTGCAAGATTCTATCATTCGTGCAATTGCACCTAAAAGTCTTTTTTGTGTGGGAGATTACGACCAGAGTATTTATGCTTTTAATGGAGCTGATATTAATATCATTACAAATTTTACACAAAATTATGAGCATGCACAAGTATTTTCTTTGAGTAAAAATTATCGATCAAGTAAATATATTTTGGAGCTTGCTAATCGTGTTATTGCAAATAACCCCAGAATCTATGCTAAGCAGCTAGAGGTTGTAAAGACGAATCAAGCACATTTACCTTCATTGTTGCAATATCCAGACCTTTTTCAGCAATATAATGGTATTGCAAAAAAGATTCAGGAAATACATAATACATTAAATCTGGCTTATAGTGATTTTGCTATCATTTATCGTAATAATTCAAGTGCTGATGGTTTGGAAGCTTCACTAAAATCTTTGGGGATTGCAAGCAAACGCAAGGGTAGCACGAATTTTTTTGAAGCAAAAGAGATTGAATTTTTACTTTGTTTGTGTAATATTCTCACGAATTCGCGTGATATGATGAGTTATATTCATGTGTTTAGCCATGCAAAAGGTATTGGCAATTCTATTGCAAAAGATATTTTTGAGGCACTTTTGATTCTTGGTCATGGAGATTGTAAGCAAGGATTGCTTATGCCAGATACCACTCAAGAATGTTATCCACGCAAAACAAGTAATGGTGGTATTGGTCTTTTCGATGACTTTTTTCGCAAAGAAGAGGCTGGTCGATTTAATAATTTTTTACATAATGATTTTAAATCACATCCATTATTGCAACATTACAAGATCCATAAAGAAGCAGTAGAATTTTTAAATGATTTTTTTATTGCATATAAGGAAAATATTGGGACGAATAGTCCTCAGATACTTTTACGCAATTTGACACAAACAAGATTCTATATAAAATATTTAGAATCTCTTTTGCATGAACGTTCAAAAACAAAAGATGGTAAAATAGATTCTGCTTTATATGACATTAAAAAACAACAGGCAGAATCTCGACTTTCAATTCTCTATAATCTAAGCAAGAATTATAAGGATTTAAGAAGTTTTTTAAATGCTATGGTTCTTGGGAGTAGTGAATTTGCTGAAGGAAATGGTGTTAATCTCTTGAGTGTGCATGCAAGTAAGGGGCTTGAATTTACATGTGTATTTGTAGTAGATCTCATGGAAGGGAGATTCCCAAATCATAAACTTGCTTCAAAGGCTGGGAGCATTGAAGAAGAACGAAGACTTTTTTATGTTGCACTGACCCGTGCAAAAGAATATTTGTATCTCTCATTTGCCCTAAATGATAGCCTTAAAAATAGTGAATATAAACCATCAATCTTTTTGTTTGAAGGAAAGTTGCTTGATGAGAAAGATTTTCAAAAACCATGATAATTCCAAAATCCTTATGATTTTTTCAAACAAATAACAATAACCTATTTGGTTGCAAGGGAAATTATAAGCATAATAAATCTTTAATCATTTATTCATAATACAAACAAAATATTGAAATATTTTATTCATTTTTGCACAGAAAGATACTATCTTTATACACCTACAAATCATTTTACCCCATAAATCTTTTACCTCTTCACTTGTGGTGTTGGTGTTATTACAATAATATCATTTTTAATCTTATTATATATTGCTTGTCCTATGCCTTTGACTTGCATAATATCTTCTTTTTTCTTGAATCTTGTTTTAGAACGATATTCAATAATTGCTTTTGCTTTTGCTTC
>NZ_NXLQ01000032.1 GCF_003364195.1 Helicobacter didelphidarum
TCTCTTTTTATTGTTTTTCATATTCTCTTTACAAACTCCCTATACTACGATATTTCTAAGAAATAATGAAAAAAAAAGGAAGAAGAAATGTTAAAAAAAATTTTACATTTTTATTAAATTATAAATATAATAATTTTTTATTCATATAGTATCTTTTAATATTATAGTCAATATATTTATTTTACATAAATTCAATTTTTATTCTGTTATAATACTTTCATGACTTTAGAGCTTAAAGATTGGAATAGTATTACTTTTGTAATTTACTTCAATAATGATTTATCTCTAAAGCTATAACCCATTTATTTTTAACAAAGGAGAAAAGTTCTATGAAAAGACTTTTTAGTATTTTTGTGTTAGCTTTAACACCTGGTATCAGTTCATTATCAGCAAACACTCAAGTAGCACAAGTGCAAACTTCACATCATCAGTTTCAACAATCTGATGCAGATTTTCTCTTTAATGGAGTGGATACAAGTAAGGTTGCTGTGTTGGATAATCAGGAGTTAGAAGATATCAGGGGAAATGTGTGGCCATATCTTATTTTTAGTGCCTTTTTCACTCATGCAACTTTTCTTAATGCACCAGGTCAATATAGCCCCATTTATACCGGAACAATAAGCTCTAATATTAGGTTCTAGAATTGAATTATCAACAATAAATCCTAATGAAATAGAGCAAGACATGGATACGATAATATTATTTTGTAGAGCAGTAGCAGTTTGTTATGGTTGGGTTATGGTTTCTCTTAAGCTTTTAAATAGTCGTGAGATTTTTATCATTTCTGTTTTGCATATTGCTATTTTCGTAAATATACTTTTATATTTCATTACGGATAATCATTTAATGATATATATTTTAATTCTTTTATGTATTGTTATGGGTTCATATATATTTTATTTATTTTCAAGACTTATCAAGATAAATATGAAAAATGAAATTATTGGTTTTGTCATTTTCGGACTCTTGATGTTCATTTCACTTTTATCTTATGGTATATATTATATAGCCTTTTAGATTCTATGATACGTAGAATCTTTGTGAATATTTATCTATTATTTTGAAAATTAGCAATGATTTGAACTTGTAGTGCGGAGCAAGTTTTACAAAGACCAAATAATAGTATAATGTGTATGAAAATACAAGAATTTCTTTTAATGGTGTTTTTTACTTGAAAAGAACAAGATTATAAAATTCTATAGGAGTGGTTTGTGATTAAATTGTGGGGAAGATGGGGTTACTTACTTTATATATATTGAAGCGAGTCGTTGGAATTTATGTTAGAGTTTGTTTCATAAATTCACTTAATTGTATTCTTAATATTAGTAACATTTATTATTAAAATCATAGATATTTTAAGTAAAGAAATATTTTAAATTACTAAATTATTATATACTAGACAAGGAATTATTTTTCACATTCTTTAATAATAGGAAAATTTAATGAAAAAACACAATATTTCAAATCTCACACGTACACAAAAAATTCGTTCCATCATCGCAGCAAGTAGCGGGAATCTTGTAGAATGGTTCGATTTTTATATTTACGCATTTACTGCAATATATTTTGCCCATACATTTACTACCTCTGATAATCCCACAATTCAACAAATCAACGCCTTTGGAATCTTTGCCGCAGGATTCTTTATGCGTCCCATTGGCTCGTGGATTTTTGGCTCTCTAGCGGACAAAGTCGGACGTAAAAAATCAATGGTTTTTTCTGTTATCTTGATGGCACTTGGTTCTTTTATCATCGCAACACTACCGAGTAAGGATAGTGTGGGGGATTTGGCTATCATTTTGCTTCTTATCGCTCGTCTCATTCAAGGGCTTAGCGTGGGTGGTGAATATGGAATCGCCGCGACTTATCTCTCCGAGCTTGCCACAGAGGGTAAAAGGGGATTTTATTCGTCATTTCAGTATGTTACGCTTATTGGCGGTCAGCTTCTAGCAGTGGCGAGTATCAGCATTATGCTTCTCATCTTTACTGAAGAGGAAATGAGTGCGTATGCGTGGCGGATTCTTTTCATCATCGGGGGAATTTTAGCACTTGGCTCACTTTTTGTGCGTAATATTATGGACGAGAGTGCTACTGAACTCCATAAGCACGAAGATAGAGGGACACTCAAAGCCTTGCTGAAATCTTACAAACCATTCTTGCTCGTGTTAGGTATTACGGCTGGAGGATCACTCGCATTTTATACTATCACAACTTATACAAAGATTTTTATTGTGAATGCAGGCATGGATAAGACATTAGCAAACAATGTCTTTCTCATTGCACTTTTTGTGTTAATGATATTTCAACCTCTCTTTGGGCTACTTGGAGATAAAATAGGACATAAGACTTCACTTATCATATTCGCAATTCTCGCACTCTTTGGAATCTATCCTATTTTTATGCTCCTTAATGCAAATATCCACAATGCCACGTTTGTTTTCGCCCTCATCGTGGCACTTTTCGTAATGCTAAGCTTCTATACTTCGGTAGCTGGAATCTTCAAGGCAAAGCTCTTCCCAGAGCATGTGCGTGCACTCGGCACAGGGCTAGGCTACGCTATCTCAAATGCAATATTTGGTGGCTCTGCTTCGTGGGTGGCATTACAATTCAAAAATGCAGAAATTGAAAATGGCTTTTTCATCTATGTAGCTATTTTAATGGCAGTGGTTCTCATCACAGCATTGTGCCTACCGAAAAAATCGGAGTTAAATTAGATAGCAATGTTGCAAAGGTAGAACTTCTCATTCTCTTAATATTGTAGATAGTCAATCATGGCTTATTGGTTGTCAAGATAGCAAGTGAAAAACTTCTTTATCAAAGTATTCCCAACAAGAGAGTATTACTTATTAAATTGCTTTAGATTCTATACAATTATCCTAAAATCTGCTAATATTCTATACATAGAATTATAAATGAAACATGTTCCAAGAAATATTTATAGCGTATAAAGACATTTTATTTTATTTATTATGTAATTTAAAAAAGGAATGATATGAATATGAAATCATGGCAAGATAAGGCAAAAATTCTTATAGAATCTTTACCCTATATTCAGTATTTTCGTGGGAAAATTATTGTTATTAAATATGGTGGGAGTGCAATGCTTGATGAGAATCTTAAAAAGAGTCTTATACGAGATGTTGCACTTTTACAATCAATTGGATTTAAACCAATTATTGTGCATGGTGGTGGAAAAGAGATTGATAAATGGTTGCATATTGCGGGAATTGAACGAGAGTTTCAAGATGGTTTAAGAGTTACAAATGCCGCTACAATGGAAATTGTGGAGATGGTATTAAATAAAGTAAGTAAAGAACTTGTTGGATTACTAAGCGAGTTTGGTGTGCATTCATGTGGATTAAGTGGAAAGGATGGGAGAATCTTGCAGGTAAGGGCAAAGAATAAGGACAAGTTAGGCTATGTTGGTGAAGTTATCAATGTGGATTCAACACTTATTCATTCTGTGCTTACCAGTGATTTTGTACCTGTAATTTGTCCTATTGGTATTGGAGGTGAGCATAAAAGTTACAATGTTAATGCCGATGATGCTGCATGTGCGTTAGCAGAAGCCTTAAAGGTTGAAAAACTTGTTTTCTTAAGTGATATTGAGGGGGTGTATGAAGATTACCATGATAAAGATTCTCTTATAACAGAATTAAGTATTGCACATGCAGAGCGACTTATTCAAGAAGGAAAAATTAATGGTGGTATGATACCAAAGATTAGGAGTTGTATCCAAGCTGTTCGTAACGGTGTCTCACGAGTGCATATCATTGATGGACGGATACAGCATTGTTTATTGCTCGAGTTTTTTACAAATAGAGGGATAGGCACAGCAATTTTAGATGAATAATTATAAAAAATGATAAATTCTAAAATTTTTAAATAGATAAATTTGTAAAATTATTGAAAAATTCTATATCTCTCTTATCTTTCCATACCAAATGTATGGACAAGATCTTATAAATATAAGATTTTGGATTTTGTTATGATAATAGTACACATGTCAAGATAGGATTTGATTAAATATTTGGATTCTCCAACATGACTTTAATTTACAAAAAGCATAAGAGTTAGTATGAAAACATATTTTTTGCGAAAAAATACAGATTCAAAAGATTTAATCCTCTTTTTTGCCGGATTTGGTGCTCATTATTCACACTTTTTACATTTAGATTCCAAACAAAATGTTCTCATATGTTATGATTATAGGGATTTTTTACTGGATTTGGATTTCAGTGAATATGAAAATATTACTCTTATTGCTTTTTCTATGGGAGTTTGTATTGCTTCTATAATATTAGAATCTTTTTTTGCACAAAGGAAGGCTATATTAGCAAACACTAACAAACAATTTACACAACAAAATCACAACCGTGCAACAACCCATATAAAAAATGCTAATGAATATCAAGATATGAAAACAAATATACAAATGCAAAATATTTCATTAAAAATTCCAGATTCCTTAAAAATTCAACAAAGAATTGCAATCAATGGCACAAATTTTGGTATTCACCAAATTTTTGGTATTCACCCAACTATTTTTAAACGCACTATGCAATCTTTTAGCTTGACAGATTTTAAAATCTCACTTTTTATGGAATCTCTTGATAAAACTCACGAGTTTATTTTCGAGACAAATTCTGCGTTAAAAGATGAATTATCAAATCTCTTTTTGTTTATTTTCAATCAAGATTCCCCAACTTGGCAGATAAGTAAGAAAGAAAACGAGATAAACATTGCTTCTTCTAATTCCTTACCAATACGCAACCAAGAGAAAGATTCTCAAAATATTAAAAATCCAGCACATACTTTTTTGTGGAATAAGGCATTGATTTCAAAACAAGATAAGATTTTTCCTCCTAATGCGTGTCTTAACTTTTTCCAATCAATGAATACCTACAATAAAATGACATATCAATGTATGCAAGAGATTCATGAGTGTTCATCTCAAACACAACAAAAACAAGCAAAAGATTGTGAAATTATTCTGCTTGATTGTCCCCATTTTCCTTTTTTTGCATTCAAAACATGGGAAGAAATATGTCAAATGTAGTCAAAAGATTTTTGAGGGCAAAAGATACTTATCTCCATAATACACCTATACAATCCCTTATGCGAACAGAGCTTGTAAATATTTTAGAATCATATCTCCAAAGTATGCCTCACGACGCACGATTACATAAAGTTTTTATGAATACAGAAATGTATGTAGAAGGAAGTAAGACTTTAGAATTTTGCAAGAAAACTCCAGATATTATAACAACAAAAAATATAAATACCCTGAAAAAATGGTATATTCCTCGTATTTTTGAGTTTGGTTGTAGGCAGGGAGAATTTACACAGCTTCTCCTTGAAAAACTCCATTTTGATGAATATATTTGTAACGATATTTATGAATATTCTCTTAATATATGTCAAAAAAGTATTGCTAAAAATGCAATACTCAAAACTTGTATTTTTGATATGAACGAGCTTTCATCGCATAAAATATCTTTACAAAAGTTTAATTTGATTGCTTCTAATGCTTGTTTGCAATGGCTTGATTTTTCCACTACCATTCCTATACTTATCGATATGTTAGAATATAATGGTATATTGTTGCTTGGCACTTTTGGTATAGAAAATTTTAAGGAGATTCGTTCTATTACAGGCTTTGGATTGCAATATCTTTTCTTGCAACAAATAGAGCAAGAACTAAAAAGGTATGGCATAATTATCACACTTCAAGAAAAAAAGTATGAATTACAATTTGAAAATGCACTTGAAGTTTTTAGGCATTTGCAAAAAAGCGGTGTAAATTCTTTGGGTGAAAAAAACAAAGATTCTGGCATTACTGCAACAGCACAAGATTCTGCATTGCAATGTTCTTATGAGTGTAAAATGAAAAATGTAGTAGCAAATCCAAATTATATAAAAAAATCATGGCTACAAGATTATGAGAAAAGATTCTCCAACAAACTTACCTATCATGCTATTTTCATTCTCGTAAGAAAGAAATAAAAACATAATCCATATTGCTAAATTTTTTAAATTCCTTTATGAATTTACTCAAAAAAGTAAAATGCCCGAAGTTTTGCACTTCTTGCACGTGGATTTTTCTTTAGTTCTTGTAAATTTGCACTTAAAGGCTTTTTATAAAGAATTTTGCCTAATGCGTTGTTATTCCCACATTCACATCTTAGATTGCTTGCTGGACAAATACATGTTCTTGCCCATCTTTTAAAAGTTTCTTTGATGATTCTATCTTCTAACGAATGAAAAGAGATTATGCAAAGCAAAACACCTTTAAGATTTTCACATGAGTGTAAAAGCTTTTGGAGCTGTCCTAATTCATCATTGACTTCAATACGCAGAGCTTGAAAGATAAGTGTAAGTGGATGAAGCTTACTTTTTGAACGAATTTTTAGAGAGAGATTATGCAAAATTTCATGTGTAATTTCCCCATATTCTCTTGCTTGGACAATTAAATGTGCAAGTTTTTTATATTCACGAATCTCACCATATTCACGGAAGATTCTCTCAAGCTCGAAACGGCTATAATGATTGAGGATAAAATCAGCATTCAACATCTGTGTTGTATCCATACGCATATCAAGAATGTTGGAGTGAAAGCTAAATCCACGCGATAAAGTATCAAGCTGGTAGGAACTTACGCCAATATCCGCCAGAATAGCACGTAGCTGCGGGGTTTTGGAATCTTTTTTATATTTCTGTGTTGCATGAGAAAAAAGAAGATTGTTTTCATATGTAATATGTTCTAAAAGTTGTGGTAAAACTTGTGCGAAACTTCCATGGTAGATTTCTAATCTATCACCAAATTGTTCTTGCAAATTTGTATTATATGAAATTGCCTCATCATCTCTGTCAATCCCAATAATATGTAAATCTTTGTATGTCTCTAAGAGTGTCCCACTCATACCCCCAAAGCCCAATGTGCAATCTATAAGTAATGGTTTTTCGCATTGCAATATTTCATCTTGTGCTAGAGAATCTTGAGATGTTGCGTGGGGATTGTTTTGAAAATCTATGTCGCATTTGTCTTGTATCGTTTTATTTATTCTGGTGTTTTGTTGTTTTTTGGAATATATATTATATTGTTGCTTTCTTAATCGGAATTTTTGTTTGTTTGATTCTAAAGAAAGTAGAAAATCTTTATTTTTTTTATTTAAAATTCTATCAAAAGTTTCAAGCACTTCTTGCAACAAAACAGGAATATGGGGAGAATCTTTTTTCAATACAGAATCATTTTGATGCTGATTGTTTTGATTCTGTATTATAATTTGAGATTTTTTTATATGAATAGAATCTAATTTACTTTTCATGGAAAAATCTTTGAGATTCTGAAAGTTATTATTGCATAAATGAGAATCTTTGGAAGGAACATCTGCCCGAGTTGGAAAAGATTCTAAGTTTTTAATTTGTATATTTTCTCTATACTTTCCATACATTTCTATATCTCTATTTTCTTGTAAATTTTTATTCATAGTAATATATCTTTCTAAAATAATACATGCACTAAGGCTATCAAGTATTCCATTCTTACGCGATTTTTGCCTTTTTTTATATCCTCTATCTTGCAATTTCTCTTCGGCTTCTTTGGAACTAAATGATTCATCAATAAATATTACCTTACCATCAAACTCTATTAGTGCAAGAAAATGTGTAATGCGACATTTCATTTCTTTGTGATATGTATTTTGTGTATCATTCATAAAGGAATCTTGCAGAGATTCATGATAAGGTATTCCAATTACAAGCTGAATATTCTTCATGTCATTTTGTCCAGTGTGTTGCAAGAGAATCTTTCGTAGTTCTTTACTTGCTTGATTTCTATTCTTACGAATAATAGCAGGTAATGGAAGAATAATCCCATTTAAAATTTTTGCTAAACCAATTCGTTTTAATCCAAAATCTATACCAAATATCATGCAACAATCCAACACATAAAAATTAGAGAATCTTATAGTCTTTAGCAAAATTATTTGTTTCAATAGTATAATTACTTACTTCAACCCACTTTCCTCTTAATTCATTTTTATTAATATGCGACAAATCTTTTTGATACAAACTTTTATCACCTTGGAAATTATTTTTATGAGAAAAATTCTTGTGTGAGTAAGACTCTGTATTTGCAGAATCTTGCAAAGATAAAGGCACAAGCTTGCAAGGCACAAAAACCTTGTTAAAATACTGATCAAGCCCAACAAAATAACTTTTTGTCTCATTATTTTGGGAATCTATAAGATTTTTTTGCCCTTCAATTAAAACTTTTAATGGTATATTGCTATGCTGTTTTCTAAATTGTAAATTTTTTTCCTTAACAATAAATTCTATTTGCTTTAGTCTTTTTTTGGCAATATCGCCACGAATCGATATAAGCTTTTGTGTATTTCGTGCAGAGGCTGTACCTGTTCTTGGACTATAAATAAATGGATGAATATGTGTAAGCGGTAATCTTTTTAGGTTTTCAAATGCCTCATAAAATATTTCCTCACTCTCACCATAATGCCCTATAATATAATCTGTTCCAAGACTAAAACCCTCGTTTGCAAGCCTTGTAAAAAGTTCTAAATCTGAAGGAAAAGTATTTTTACGATTCATAATTTTTAACATTTCTGGACTTGTGTGTTGCAAAGCAATATGTAAATGTCTTTCAATTTTTTCTAACTTTAAAACTTGAAGGAATTTCTCATCAATTTGGCTTGGTTCAAGGCTACCCAATCGAATACGAGAGATTCCATGAATATCATGTATTTTTTGCAATAAATCTGCAATATGAGTCTTTGTGTCAATCCCATAGCTTCCAATATTTGTTCCAGTAAGAATTACTTCTGATACATTTTTACTTGCTAGAATTTTGATTTGTGTTAAAATATGTTCTTCACTAAAACTCCTTGCCATACCACGGACACTTGGAATAATGCAATAACTGCATGAAAAATTACAGCCTTCTTGTATTTTAATAAAAGCACGAACTTTTCCAACAATTTGTGGGAAAATTGTAGAATCTACATATTTACTTGTTTTTTCTCTTGGTAAAAAGACTTTTTGTGGGATTTGCAGTATTGCCTTGATATCTTCTTTATGACTATGTGCAAATACACTATGCACAAGTCCTTTTTGGAATAAATCTTTTCCTAAATGTTTCACACCACAACCTGTAAAAATAACTTTTTTTCCCTTATTTGTATATTTTCGCGCATAGCTTCGCACTTCCCTGTCAGCTTTATTTGTAACTGTGCAAGAATTAATTACAATAATATCTGCCTCACTTTCATCTTGAATAATGCAATAATCTTGTATTTTACTCATCATCACTTGTGTATCATAGAGATTGCTTCTGCAACCAAAGGTTTTAAAAAATACTTTTGTCAATGAATGCCTTTTGTGATCATTATCTATTTTACTTTAGAATTAAAGATAGAATTATATCACAAAATACCTACTTCTTTCATGTCTGAAAGCATAAAGATTCTAGAGAAATTAGAGTGTATTATTTATCTTTTTATTAATAAAGTTTCATATACTTACAAATCTATAATTTTTACAAAAAGGAAAAATATGGAGAAGAAAATTACAATACAGCAACGAATCTTAAGTGCCAATGATAAAAAGGCAAATGAGTTAAGAGATTTTTATCGCAAACATAAAAAATTTGTCATTAATTTTATGAGTAGTCCAGGCAGTGGAAAAACTACGCTCTTAGAATCTTTAACAGACTATAAAGATTTTAAATTCTGTGTTGTTGAGGGTGACTTAGAAACAAATAGAGATGCAGATAGACTTGAAGCAAAGGGCATTTTGGCAAAGCAAATTACAACAGGTGAAGCCTGTCATTTAGAAGCAAAAATGATAGAAGTTATTTTGTCGGATTTAGAGCAAGATGAACGCTTTCATGCAAGTGAATTTCTTTTTATTGAAAATGTTGGCAATCTTGTTTGTCCAGCTAGCTATGATTTGGGAGCAAATCTTAATATCGTGTTATTAAGTGTTCCAGAAGGCGATGATAAGGTGTTAAAATATCCCTCCATGTTCTTATGTGCGGACATTGTATTGATTACAAAAGCAGATATGAAAGAATACTTTAATTTTGATGTGCAAAAAGTGCGAGATGATTTAGCTACATTGCGACATGGCGTAGAAGTTCTTGAAATCAGCATGAAGAATAGGGAAAGTTTAAAGAGTTTGAAAGAAAGATTCCAAAATTTTGCAAAAATGGGATATGAAACAGAACATATTTTTAAATAATTTCTAACCCTATAAAAGCTTAATTAATCATTGTGTCCATAATTCACTCAAACATTTTATATGCAATAAGTAAAAATAATCTTAAGAATTAAAGCTCCATTCTTCTAAATTCTTCAATTTGATGAGGTGGAATGTTATTGAGAGAAACCTTTATTCTTTATAGTAAATATTTGTTTTATTTATTAAAAAAGAATTTGTAGTGGTTTATAGCCATAAAGATATTTTGTTGCCCTAAGTTTTTTGTTACTTGTTGAAAATTTAGGAATGAGTTGTTATAAAGATTCTAAAGTGTAGATGTTACAATTTTTGCAAATTTTGTAAAGAGGGTGCTTGCTTCTTTTGGTCCCGGACTTGCTTCTGGGTGATGTTGAACAGAAAATATTGGAGAATCTTTATATTGCACACCCTCAATCGTATTATCAAAAAGATTTCTATGTGTGATGGTTGCAACCTCACAAATTGATTCTGGGACATTATAATTATGGTTTTGTGAAGTAATTTCTAATGTATTATCAGAATAATTTTTCACGGGGTGATTACCGCCATGTTGTCCAAATTGTAATTTATATGTAGGAAAGCCATGTGCATTGCTTAGAATCTGATGTCCTAGACAAATTCCAAACATAGGGATTTTGGTTTTGATAAGCACCTTTACTTTCTTAATCTGATTTTGCAAGAATAAAGGGTCTCCAGGACCATTACTAAGAAATATACCACCGATTTCTTTTGCCTCATATCGCTTTATTAAGTCATGAGGATTGAAATCTTCATTTACAACCTCCACAACTAATCCCGCACGCGTAAGTTCATTAAGGATGTTGCGTTTGATTCCATAATCAATAGCAATAATTTTTTTTCTATCTTTGTCATTTATATCAATTTTTTCATAATCAAAATTTTTGAAATTAAATATACTACAATCATGTATATAATTCTCTTTTGTGCTAACTTCTTGGACATAATTAATCTCATGAATCTTTTTTGCTTTTTGTAGCACAGAGCATAGCTCTTCTCTTGTTTGCATCTGTGTTGAAGCAATCATCATCATAGCACCATTATCGCGTAACATCTTCACAATAGAACGTGTATCGACATTGCAAATTCCAATAAGATTATGTCGCCTGAAGAAACTATCAAGGTTTTCTGTGGCACGAAAGTTTGATTTTATGTTACTTAGATTGCGGATTAGGACACCTTTTGCAAAAGCTTGGCGAGATTCCATATCTTTTTCGTTGCAACCAACAATACCTATCTCTGGCATACAAAACACTATAAATTGCCCTGCATAGCTAGGGTCACTTATGATTTCTTGATAACCGCTTAATGAAGTATTAAAAACTGCTTCACCAATAGAAGTCCCCTTCGCACCAAAACCTTTTGCTTTTATAAGAACACCATGTTCAAAATATAACCAAATATCATGTAGTTCCATAATTTATCCTCTTTTGCTTAGTTCCTCTTCATATAAACGCATAAAAATCAATTCATATTCATCACTGCCCGGAATAAGTTTTCGTTTATAGTTTTTCATTTTTTCGGTCGTATTGCTATAAGCTTCCTCATGGAATTTCAAATATTGTTCGATGGTATCTAAAATAGAGTTTTTTACCACATTTTCAGCAACATTAAATTCAATATACATCTCTTCAAAAAGTTCATCTAAAAGAATATGAGAAAGCTCACTATATCTTTCATTGTGTGAAATTGGGAATCCTCTTTCTTTTGCAACTTGCTTTTTCACCATTGCAAAAAGTTGTTTTTCATTCATATCACTATCATCAATTTCATCTTGATATTGCTCCAGCAATTCTCTTGTTTTATGTTCTATGCTTGCTTCTTCTTGAATATCTTTTTTAATAATTTCTGTAACAAGTTTGTTAAGATTTGGTAGGGGTGAAGTGATCCTTACAAGATTGGAAGAACTCAGGTCAAGAACAATACGATTAGCAAGGAACTGTGCATGTTGTGGTTTTAATTTCATATTTTCCTCTTTGACAAACAATATAAATTATACTAGAACTTTAATTTTACTAAAAAATCATTAAAAATTTATGTAGATTCTATGATTTTTACCATTTTTCTCCAATTCCTATTAAGATGCAACTTGTAAGATATGGTGCAGCACAATACGAATATGCTTTAGCTCCTATGCCCAATCTGTGTAAAGCACTATAATATCGTTGTGCAAATTTAAAATATCTTACCTGTGCTTTCTTCTCTCCTGCGTCATCACTAAGAATTCCACCAACACTTACTCCATCAAGCTGATTATGTGGGCTTACCCATTGAATATAAAACTCCGATAAAATAACATAAGTATGCAATCCATGCAATTCTTTTAGATTCATTGTTGCAAATTGTGTATGAGAAATAATTTTTTTTCCATTAAAACGAACAAAATTTCGCTCTTTGGATTGTTTATCTACTTGCTTATAATATATTTCTAATTTTTTCTCATGTGTTTTAAGGATTTCCTCGGTTTCTTGATTTTTCCATGTTTTGTAACGATTATATTGTTTTACTTCTAAATCCTGTGCTGAAGCATGTAAAAAAGCAAACATAGAGAATAAGAATATTGCTTTCAGCATAATTTACCTTAGGCATTTAGAATCTTTTTTCATTCATTATTGTAGCTTAAAAACATTTATGTTAGAATATCAATTTAAAATTAATGCAAGGCAAAAAAATGACAACTCAATTTAAACATGATGCTTGTGTGTGCCATAATCATAAAGAATTTTCACAAAAGAATGCAACATCTTCTTGCTCAATAGAATCTACTTTGGGAGAATCTCAACGCACTTTACCATACAATCAAGATAAAGATTTTGCACAACAACAGATTCTAAATACAGATTCATTTCAAGAGGAATGTGCTGTTGTTGGAGTTTTTAATTGTGATGAAGCACCTCTAATATCTTATTATGCACTTTTTGCCATGCAGCATAGAGGGCAGGAAGCAAGTGGAATTAGTGCTTGTTATAACAATCGTATTACTACTATAAAGGCACAAGGGCTTGTAACAAAAGTATTTACACAAACAAACCTCAGAAAATTACAAGGCACAAATGCTATTGGACATAATCGCTATGGAACTGCTGGTGCAGATTCTAGTGAAGATTCTCAACCAATTTTTGCTTGCTATGATTTAGGTGAAATCGCACTCGCACATAATGGTAATCTTACAAACGCGAGTAAAATCCGTGAGAGTCTTATTCGTGAGGGTGCAATTTTTCAGAGTAAGCTTGATACAGAAGTCATCATTCATCTTAT
This sequence comes from Helicobacter didelphidarum, assembly GCF_003364195.1. Taxonomy (GTDB): domain Bacteria; phylum Campylobacterota; class Campylobacteria; order Campylobacterales; family Helicobacteraceae; genus Helicobacter_A; species Helicobacter_A didelphidarum. The sequence goes on from NZ_NXLQ01000032.1 coordinate 13,528, forward strand.
TGCTCGGAGTAAAAAAGAGCTTTTAACACCTCGTATTATGGAGGTTATGCGAGAAGTAGAGGGTGCATTTTGCCTCGTTGTGCTTAGTCGTTCTAAAATGTTTGTTATGCGTGATAGATTTGGGTTTCGTCCGCTTAGTCTTGGAGAAATTACAAATAAAGATGGATCAATTGGATATATTGTTGCAAGTGAAACATGTGCCTTTGATCTCGTTGGGGCTCGTTATATTCGTGATATTGAAGCAGGAGAGCTTCTAATTTTTGAGCAAAATAATACAAGAGAAGCAAAACTTATTTCTATTAAGATTTTTGAAGACAGGCATAAACCTTGCGTTTTTGAATATATTTATTTTGCACGTCCTGATAGTGTCGTTTTCAACAAAAGTGTTTATAATGTGCGCAAGAATCTTGGTAAGCAACTTGCTAAAGAGCATTTGCTTGATGCAGACATTGTCATACCCGTGCCAGATAGTGGGCTTGCAGCAGCTATTGGATATAGTCAGCAAAGTAAGATTCCATTTGAGCTTGGGCTTATTCGTAATCACTATGTTGGACGCACATTTATAGAGCCAACACAAGAGTTACGCGAACTTAAAGTGCGTTTAAAGCTTAATCCAATTAGAGAAGTAATTGCAAATAAACGCATTATTGTGATTGATGATTCCCTTGTGCGTGGTACAACAAGTAAAGCTATTGTGCAATTATTGCGTAATGCCGGGGCGAAAGAAATTCTTTTATTAATTTCTGCTCCACCAACCATCTCGCCCTGTTTTTATGGTGTGGATACGCCAAGCAAAAAAGAACTGATTTGTGCCAATAAAAGTATAAAAGAAGTGTGTCAGTTTATTCAAGCTGATTATCTAGGTTTTTTGTCTTTTGAAGGTTTAAAAACTGCTGTTGATAAAGAATCTTATGATTATTGTCAAGCTTGTTTTGATGGACAATATCTACATGATATAGATAAATAGATAATTGATGGGTAACAAAGATCCGCACACTTTAAAGCACAAGATTCACATTTACTAAGACCTTTATACTTATCATCGTATTGTATAATAAAACCTAGAAAAAACAAGGAATGAGTTTTATGATTCATTACAAATGGATTGCATGTATCATTATTTTGCATATTATTCTGCAATTTATTCTAACATTACTATTCTATTTATCTTAAAGAGTTATTTATGCTTCCCCCTAAAACCCCTATTTATCGCTTCACATATTCTTATAAAATATGCTTTTTTGTATTGTGGAATATGAAACTATACATAAATATCTTATTCAAAAAGGCATACAATAGAGTTTAAAGCTTACATGAGTTAAAAGAATCCTTGCAGGGTAATCATTCTTTTTACTTTCAGTCATTAAGAAATGATGAGATTCAGCAAAAAATGTTACTAAAATACATTTTTATTCAAGAAACAAGTAAAATTACAATATTTCTCTGTTCTTATTCTTGTTCATTCTCTATAATCTCTACTATTAC
>NZ_NXLQ01000033.1 GCF_003364195.1 Helicobacter didelphidarum
GAGCAGTTTTGGCTGATTGTTCTATGGCAATCGTATCTTGTTTGAGTGATTGTTGTGTTTTTTCTATGTTTTCATTAATGGCTATTGCCATAGCACCAATTTCATCTTGTGCTCTAGGATGAACAAGTTTTGGAGGATTTTTAGATTCATGATTAAGATATTTGAAGAAGCCAAATAAAATAGATTGAACGGTGTGAATACGCATGGTAATATTACTTCTGATGACAAAATAGACTATTGCACAAACAATAAAAATTGCAATCAAACTACCAACAAACATATAAGTTTGTAATTGGGATAAAGGAGCAAAAATTGCTTTTTCGGGAGCAGTAACTAACACGCTCCAATACACATCATCTGTTATATTAAAGAATGCGTTTGCAGTATAACTTATATCTCCTTGTAAGTTATTGTATGGCATTACCCCTTCTTGTTTTCTTTTAATTGCATTTACTACTTCCGTAGCACTAGGATGTCTATTTGCATCTAGAAGACTCATACCGATAAATTCTGGATTTGGATTTGTAATGATAGTTCCATCGGAAGTTAAAATTGCCCTATAATCCCCCTCAAATACTGAAAGTCTGCTAGAATCATTCATAACTTTAGCTAAAGTGTTTATATCAAGTAATAAGCCTATCGAACCAACTACTTGATGATTAGAATCAAAGAAAGGAATATTAATGCTGAGCACATTTACCTCTATCCCATTAAATCTCATTTTAACTGGTTTCCCAACACTCATTTTACCTGTTTGCATTGCTTGTTGCAGTCCCCTAAGGTTTAATACATCTTGAGTTGCATCAGTGAGCTGAACACCACCTTCTACTGCTGGTTGAGAGTCGTGACCCAATATTACAGAATCATTTCCAATATGGTATCGAGAATTTTGTAGGTGAATATTTTTGAGATAAATGTAACCAAAAATACCTAAAGTATTTTTATCAAGCATATTTATTAGTGTGGTTTCCAATAAAGTATCATTGGTTTGACCATAACCATGAAGTAATGCTTCTTGAATCTCCGCATGTCCAAGATTAAGCGTAGCACGAGACTCCCTTAAATATCCTTCAACCAGATTAGCCGCCCTCTTTCCAACATTAATAATTAATTTTTCCGATTCATGAGAAAGGATTTTTGATGAATGTGAGCTTACAACAACAACCAATGCTCCTAAACATAAAAAAACGGTTAAAATAATGGCAAGAATAATCTTTGTCCCAATTTTTAAATGAGAAAAAAAGTTCATTAATTTTCCTTTTACGATGATAGATTTTAGAGTCTTTTAGGTATTTTAAAAAATACCCAGATTCTTAAAAAGATATAATTATAGCATTGCTTAATAAATTATAAGCAATGCTATTGCTACATTTTGTAAATATTTGAAGCGTGTAAAATTGATTAAGACAAGTTATACTAAATAATTACATATTTTGTAATCTTTGCACAATATCAGCTGTAAAAAATAACTCATGTGCTAAGAATCTAAAATTAATTAAAGCGGCTAAATAACCATCGCCTTCAGGTAGCTTTGCTCCCGCAGTGGCGTCACGTACAATACAAACTTGAAATCCTTCCGCCAACAAATCTCTTAGGTGAGAATCCAAATGTGTATTTGCATCCATACCACATAATACAACTTGTTTTATCCCATGTGTGCGTAATTTTGAACTCAAATCGCTTCCGTTTAAACCAAAATCTTTACGCGGTGTTGTAAGAACTGTTTTATTATCCAAAATAAAAGGTTTATAATCAGCGACAAAATCTGCTCCACTATTCTCAATATTGTTTGCATTTAATCCTTCGCCTAAGCCATAGGCAAGTCGTGTCCCTCTAATAAAGTTTTTCATCGGAGTTTTAGGCATTGATTGAAAATCTAATTTGTTCCATACAACATAAGATATAAATGTTGGAAGCATTAAAGCTTTTGCAACACGGAAAAGCATTCCTATATTATCAATTGTATTATTTTCTTTAATGCTCGCACCATAAATATTCCACCCCACTCCTTTGGGACTAAGGAAATCAATTTGAGGATTTACCACAACAAGCCCAACAGAATCTTTTTGAAATTTCATAGAAGTCTTTGGTAACATCATTTTTTCACTATCAACATATTCGGGATTTATATTAATATAATTTTGTTTCATTTTAGAATCCATTTTTTCATCATTTGCATGCAGATTCATTGCCATTGTTCCTAAGCCAAATGCTCCAATGCCCATAAGTTTTGTAAAGCTCCGTCTTCTCTCTTGATTGATATTTGCTTGAGGGTTGTTTTGTTGTTGTTTCATATCCCGCCTTTTTTAAAGATTCTTAATATATCGAATCGTCATGAAATTTTTAAAGTAGAAATAAGAATTTTTAATAGAATCTTTTTAAGCAATAAACTTTGAAGACATATCTCATTTATGCAAACCAACAAATATTCAATATAAAGTTTTAGAGATACAATAAAGACAAAAGAGTGCTAGTTTGACTCAGTTTATATTTTTTAATTTATCGCGAGAGTTGCGGAGGGAAAAATAATGGTATATCGGGCAAACCTATTAAGTTTGGCGAATCGATACTAAGCCGATAGAATCCGCTTACACCTTTAGCATCACTTGGGAGCAAATCTCTGCGGAGATAGCACACCTCAACAAGGGAGGAGAGAAACAAGCCATTCCCCACAAAAAGTCTGCCATTGCTATTAAAATGCGTCCAAATCGGCACAAAATATTTATTAAGCTGCTCAAGCACCCTAAATCGCCTTTGTGTGATTTTATTAGGATTACACCCATGAAATTCAAAAATCATTTGCGAAAAACAATTTTTAAGAATCTCCATATCCATACTTTCAAGCATCTCCCATTCAGCATTTTCTATATCGCATTGCAGGATATTATGAGCATTTGTATCAAGGCTACAATCTCGCATAACTTGCTCAAGTGTGATGAAACTCTCATCATTTTTGTCGCCGATAAACTTCTTAATAAATGTGATATTTTGATTTTCTGGATAAGGCGCGGATTCTATACTGCCATCGATTTCTAGGACTTTGTAGCCACGATTTGCCATATCCAAATCCCAAGGTGAATATGGAGATACGCCAAGTGAGATAGCTATGGGAGATTTGTTATTTGCAACGGGGGGGGGGGGAGCATACAATATCCGCCATCGTTATCCCCGCCGATACGAACGAGATTAAGCGATGGTGAAACAAAAGGACGAAGAAGTTTGAGATAACGCAAAAGATTTTCTTGATGATGGACAATTTGTGGAGAAGCCCACACATTATGAAGCGCAAAGAGTGCGTTAGGATTGTCCTTTGCTATTATCATTTGATGAGCGAGAAGTATGTCAAGCTTATTGTTCATCTCTGCTATCTTTTGTGGCATTTTCCACCAAAGCCTTATTTGTCTGCCCATTTTCTTTAGCACATTCATTCTTGTCCTTTTTGCATTGTTTTTATTTTTGCACACGAATATTCTAGCATAAAATGGACAAAAGAAGAACATTATTGAGATTTTTCCTCCTTAATGTTTGTCTTTTAGGCTATTCCTCTTTTTTGGTTTTGGTATGGGGAGCAATGGCGTGAGGGTAGTTATCACAGATTCTAAAATCTCTAGATTCTCAACATCAAGGATATAATTTTCTTTCGCACCATCATAGGGGAATCCGCACTCATTTTCGCTCAAAATCTCTCTCAAAGCTTCGTGCTTTCTGACATAGAGTATATCATTACATATCAAAAATATTGGTTTTTTAGATTCTATAAAATCATGCACATAGATACAATATTCGCCAAACATTTTTCTTGCACTAAATCGATACACACTCCCGCACGCACGGAGTTGCTCAAGTGTGAAATCCTTAAACTCTTCGCTTGAAGCCACTATAAAATCCCCCTTACCGCAAAAATCCAAATTCATAGATTTTTGGCTCGATTTTACTTGCAAGGCTTTGGAGGGCATAACGCAGATTGGCTATCTTATCATTATATACAGAATCTAAGCTTCTCGCACACATATTGCCCTCTTTTGCTACGCCATCTTTGTAGCTTACCTTGCGTCCTTGAAAAAACTCTTTTATATCATAAAGCGAAGCATTAGGATTATATTCACTCACAAGCGAGATAGCTTTACCCTTTTTTGCTTCTGCCCAAAGGAAGTTGATTTGATGAAATAAGGATTTATCATCATAAGAGATACAAAAATCAATCTTGCCAATGATACGCGTGTGATTGAATATCTTATGATGAAAAAAGTCATTTGCGACTTTGTTTTTCAGCTCTTCTTCGCTTATATTTGGTGAATACATTGTGTGCCTTTATGTGAGATTCTCTCTTCACAAAATAGAATCCTTATGAAAACTATGAAGAGGAATTCTAAACTTACTTTAGGAAAATATAAAAAGGCATTATAGCGTTTTTGTTGCTAGAATATTGATAGAAATGCTAGATTCTCTATGAATTATCCCACTTCCCTTTTCATGTATCAATCAATTCTCCATACATTATGCCCACACTAATCCCGCATGACATTATTTGCAAAAAGTTCTCCATAAGGTGTTTTGTCTCGCACGAGAGATAAAAACGCAAAAAGCTCATGATTGTTTTGAATAGATTCTAAGATGAGTTTGAGAATCTGCGTCGAATCTGATGGCGGAATATGCTTTAGTATCGAATATTTTGATGAGAAATGACGAAACATCTTATCAATAAGCGGGGTGTTTGTAATCTCGACAATGAGCGAATCAATAGGCATTTTAAAAAACATAAGATTCTTATCTTTGTTCAGAGAAATATACATTGTATCCATACCAAGCACTTTTGTCGAATACGAATCAAACAAATATAAATGTTTATTGTAATTATCATCAAAGACTTCAAGCATAGTTTGCAAAATGACAATCTTTTGTTGGCGACTATACGCATTGCCGATAGGGCAAAAGGCGAATTTGAGGAGAGATTCTATGGAATACCACTCAAACGAAATAAAATGATAATTCAGCACCATTTTGCTTCGCTCCTCTCGCAATCTTTTAGATTCTATTGAAGTCTTTATTTTGTAAGGAGAGGGGATTATAGAATCCCGATACGCAGGACCGGGAAACTTGGGGTGTATGACTAAGCGATTGTTTTTTTCTTGCTCGATGATATAACGCAAACTCCCCTCATAGCCCTTATCGATGATTTGAATCTCGGCGATTGGCACAGATTGCAAAAGATTATAAAATTCCTTTTCTTCACAATCCCAAATACTCATCGGATAGCGGAAAAACTCACAAATTTTTGACTTTATCTCTTGGCTTGGCTCTTTTTTCACACTGCCATCAAACCAACTTGTGAGGGTGCGTCTATCTTTGCCAACGACATTTGCTAGAGATGAAATGCTTGTGCCATAACGATTAAGGATTGCCATAATCCTCTCTATACTACTTTTCATTGTCTATCCCTTAGATTCTAAATCTCTTGTATAATTCTACTTCAAATTGTTCATTTTTTATACATTTTTGTTATTTATGTCTTTATTTTGTCGCTATTTTGTCAAAAATTGTTCTATAAGAATATGAAATATTCAGTTACAATAATTTTTAAATCTAAAAAAGAACAGATTTATAGTTTTGTGTAGGAGATTAGGAATGGGAAAATATGAAGAGAATTATAAGCTCTCTTTGGAGAATCCTCAAGAGTTTTGGGCAAATGCTGCGAGAAATATCCATTGGTATCATTGGTATGATAAGGTTTTAGAGATTGTTGATAATCATTATCGGTGGTTTGTTGGCGGTTGTATGAATAGTTGCTATAATGCCATTGATTTGCATGTGCATAGCGGACATGGCGATAGAAAAGCCCTTATCTATGACTCGCCTGTAACCAATACAATAAAAACTTATACTTATAAAGAATTGCAAACAAGAATCGCAAAAACGGCTTGGATTCTCAAGCTCAAAGGCGTGAAAAAAGGCGATACCGTGCTGATTTATATGCCGATGATTCCAGAATCTGTTATTGCTATGCTTGCTTGTGCGAGGATTGGAGCTATCCACAGCGTTGTATTTGGTGGCTTTGGTGCGCACGAACTTGCTATGCGAATAGAGGATTGTAAGCCAAGTATGATTATCACAGCAAGTTGTGGTATCGAAGTGAATAAAATCATTGATTACAAAGAGATTTTAGATTCTGCTATCAAGCAAAGTTCGCATAAAGTCAATGCTGTGTTGCTTTGGCAAAGACCACAAAAACACGCCGATACGATTCCATTTCGCGATATTGATTGGGAAAATCTTGAAATGATGGCAAAAGAAGAGCCTTGTACACCTGTGGATTCTATCGACCCGCTTTATATCCTTTATACAAGCGGGACTACGGGCAAACCAAAAGGCGTTATTCGCAGTAATGGCGGACATTGTGTCGCGATGAAATGGAGTATGGATAATATTTATGGCGTGAAGCCCGGCGATGTCTTCCTTGCTGCCTCTGATGTGGGCTGGGTTGTCGGACATAGCTATATCGTGTATGCCCCGCTCTTTAGTGGTTGCACGACCGTGCTTTATGAGGGAAAACCTGTGAGAACACCTGATGCAGGAGTGTTTTGGCGTCTTGTTGAGCAACATAAAATCAATGTGCTTTTTGCTGCACCTACGGCGTTCCGTGCTATCAAAAAAGAAGATTCTAAAGGTGAAATGGTCAAAAAATATAATATGGATTCTTTGCGAAGCATTTTTGTCGCGGGCGAGAGATGTGATACAAATACGCTCAAATGGATTGAGAAAATTACCAAAAAGCCTGTCATCGACCATTGGTGGCAGACTGAAACCGGCTGGGCGATTTCTGGGAATCCTCTCGGATTAGAAACACTCAAAGTAAAACCCGGCAGTGCGACAAAGCCAATGCCCGGCTTTAACCTCAAAGTCCTTGATGAAGATGGCAATGAGTGTAAAAAAGGGCAGCTTGGCAATCTTGTGTTAAAGCTTCCATTGCCACCGGCATGTCTGCTTGGAATCTGGCAAGATGATGAGCGATACAAACGAAGCTATCTCAATCACTATCCGGGATATTATCTTACCGGCGATAATGGCTATATTGACGAAGATGGCTATGTGTTTGTTATGGGAAGAATGGATGGTGTCATTAATGTCGCAGGACATAGAATCTCAACGGGTGCATTAGAAGAGACTATCAGTTCTCACCCAAGCGTTGCGGAATGTGCGGTTGTGGGTATTGATGATGACTTCAGAGGAGAAATCCCTCTCGCACTTATCATACTCAAAGATGGTGTGAAAGATAAGCCCGAACTTATCAAAGAGGGCATTGTCCGCTTAGCTATCGCTGAAGTGGGAGCATTTGCGAATCTTAAAATTATTGGCATTGTGAATAAACTTCCAAAAACGCGTAGTGGTAAGATTCTAAGAGGCACGATTCGAAGTATTGCGGAGGGCAAACCCTATACAAAACCATCAACGATTGATGATGAACAAAGCCTCACGCATATTACGGAAGTTTTAAAGGGTATGGGATTTCCCAAAACTCAATCTTAAACATAAAGGAGAAAAAACATGAGTGAAATTAAAAGTGCAGGATTGCGATTTAGAGAAGCGTTGAAGGCGAATAATCCTTTGCAGATTCTCGGAGTGATTAATGCCTACTCTGCCTTGCAGGCGACAAAATCTGGAGCAAAAGCACTCTATCTTAGCGGTGCGGGCGTGGCAAATGCAAGCGTTGGTGTGCCTGATTTAGCGATTACAAATGTCGAAGATGTGCTTATCGATGTGCGTCGCATTACAAGTGCTACGACTTTGCCTTTGCTTGTGGATATTGATACCGGATTTGGCGGTGCGTTTAATATTGATAGGACAATTAAAGACTTAATCAAAGCCGGTGCGGCAGCAGCACATATAGAAGACCAAGTCGCACAAAAAAGATGTGGTCATCGTCCAAATAAAGAACTCGTCAGCACACAAGAAATGTGCGATAGAGTGGTAGTCGCTGTGAGCGCACGAAATGAAGCGGACAAAAACTTTGTCATTATGGCACGCACAGACGCCCACGCGAGTGAGGGGCAAAAAAGTGCGATTGATAGGGCATTAGCGTATGTAGATTCTGGAGCGGATATGATATTTGCAGAGGCTATCCATACGCTTGAAGAGTATGCGGAATTTGTGAAACAAGTCAAAGTGCCGGTATTAGCAAATATTACTGAATTTGGCAAAACCCCATATTTCTCTACGCAAGAATTACAAAGTGTTGGAATTGCAATGGTGTTGTATCCGCTATCAGCCTTTAGGGCAATGAATAAGGCAGCATTAGAAGTTTTCAAAGATATTTTGGCAAATGGACATCAAAAGGCAAGTATCGAGAAAATGCAAACACGCGAGGAGCTTTATAATATGTTAGGATATTATGAATATGAGCAAAAACTTGATACTTTATTCCAAAAAAAGAAAGGATAAACAATGAGCGAAAAAAAGAAAAAAGAAGGTGGCTTAGCTGGAATCATCGCTGGAAAAACCGCGATTTGCACCGTTGGTGATGGGCATAGTTTGCGTTATCGTGGATATGATATTTATGAATTAGCCGAACATGCGAGCTTTGAGGAAGTGGCGTTTTTGCTTTTGTATGGAGAGTTGCCAAACAAAAAAGAACTTGAAGATTTTAATAAAAAACTCTTTAGTTTTAGAATCTTGCCTCAAGCGGTGAGAGAGATTCTCAAGCTTATCCCAAAAGATTCTCACCCTATGGATGTGATGAGAACGGGTGTAAGTGCATTGGGGAATTTTATGCGCGAAAAAGAGGATTTTAGCAATCAGGATGAAATTGCTTTGCAGATTCTTGGTGCATCACCGAGTATTTTACTCTATTGGCATGCTTATCATATTCACAAAAAAGAGCTTGATTTTGAATCCAAAAAAGATTCTGTGCTGAAAGATTGCACAGCAAAATTTTTCCTTGAGACACTGCATCAAAAAGAAGTCCCGCAGTTGTGGGTTGAGGCGATGAATGTGAGCTTGATTCTGTATGCAGAGCATGAGTTTAACGCCTCGACTTTCACGACACGCATTATCTCTTCAACGCTTTCTGATTTGCATTCAAGCGTTGTTGGCGGTATCGGAGCGTTAAAAGGACCTTTGCATGGTGGTGCCAACGAAGCGGCAATGGAGCTTTTAAATAGTATTCCAAAAGTAGATTCTGTCATAGAAATTATGCAAAAAAAGCTTGAGAATAAAGAGAAAATTATGGGCTTTGGACATCGTGTGTATGTAACAAGCGACCCGCGAAATGTCGTCATCAAACAATGGAGCAGGAAGCTTGGCGAATCTGTGGGCAATGCGGAACTCTATGACAAAAGTGAAGTGATAGAAAAATTTATGTGGGAGAGTAAAAAACTCTTTCCAAATTTGGATTTTTATTCAGCTTCAGCATATCACTTTATGGGGATTAAAACCGAATATTTCACGCCTATTTTTATTATGAGTAGAGAAAGTGGCTGGATTGGGCATATCTTTGAGCAACGCAAGGATAATAAGCTCATTCGTCCAAACGCGGAATATATCGGCGTAGGCGATAGAAAATTCGTGCCTCTTGAAAAAAGAAGCTAGAGAAAAAGCCTCATAGCTTTGTCCATAAAGCAAAAGGATAAAGCTACAAAGGCAAATGGCAGAAGGTAAGGTGTTTTGGATTCACATACAATCTTAAAAGATATATGTGGAGCAAAATGTATCAAAAAAAGAGCAATCTTTCATCATTTTTTAAAGGATAGTTATGGAAAATATGGGTATTTTGGAAGCAAAAAGAGCAGAGTTTGACACGCTTTTAAGCGATATAGCAGAATATGCGATGACAAAAAAAGAGTTTTCGCCTCTCGCGTATGAGACGGCAAAATATTGCTTTATGGATACGATTGGTTGTGGGCTTTTAGCCCTTGCATTCCCGCAATGCACGAAGTTGCTTGGACCTGTTGTCGATGGAGCGGAGTTCAAAGATGGCGTGAGAGTGCCCGGCACAAGCTATAAACTTGAGCCAGAGCGAGGTGCGTTTAATGTCGGTGCGATGGTGCGTTGGCTTGATTTTAATGATACTTGGCTTGCCGCTGAATGGGGACACCCCAGCGATAATCTCGGCGCGATTTATGCTCTAGGCGATTATATCAGTCGCAAAAATATCAAAGAGGGCAAAAAAGGATTTACACTCAAAGAGATTCTCGAATTTATGATTAAAGCACATGAGATTCAAGGTGTTTTAGCATTAGAAAACTCCTTTAATGCCGTTGGGCTAGACCATGTGTTGCTTGTGCGGATTGCAAGCACAGCGGTGGCAAGTGTAATGCTTGGCGGGAGCTTTGAGGAAGTGCGAAATGCCGTATCTTTGGCTTTTGTCGATGGTTGCTCCTTACGCACTTACCGCCATGCACCAAATACAGGATCAAGGAAAAGTTGGGCAGCAGGTGATGCAAGTGCAAGAGGCGTGAATCTCGCACTCAAAGCCCTCAAAGGCGAAATGGGCTATCCCACTGCACTATCAGCGAAGTTTTGGGGCTTTGAAGATGTCAATATGAAAGGCAAAAAACTTGTTGTGAAACAAAAATTTGATAGTTATGTCATGGAAAATGTGTTGTTTAAAATCAGCTTCCCAGCGGAATTTCACGCACAAACTGCGGTAGAATGTGCCTTGAAACTCCACAATGAAGCAAAAAACAAACTCAAAGACATTGAGAAAATCATCATCACCACACAAGAATCAGGACATAGAATCATCAATAAAGTCGGAGAACTCGCTAACCCAGCAGATAGAGATCACTGCATTCAATATATGGTGGCAATTCCTTTGATTTATGGGGAGCTTAAAGCCGAGCATTATGAGGACAATATCGCCGCTAATCCTTTGGTTGATGAATTGCGTTCTAAAATGGAAGTGCTTGTCGATGACCGCTATACAAAAGAATATTTAGAATCTGATAAACGTTCAATCGCGAATGCTGTGCAGATTTTCTATCGTGATGGCACAAAGAGTGAGAAAGTAGAGGTAGAATATCCCGTAGGGCATAAACGCCGACGAGATGAGGGCATACCGCTTTTAGTCAAAAAGTTTCATAATGCCCTTGCGACACGACTTAGTCCAAAAAAATGCAAAGCTATCTCTGCACTCTTTGAGGAAAGTAAGAAAGCCTATGATACACCATTTGTAACAATTAGTGAGCTTTTTGCATTGTAATGTAGGCTAGAGCTTAAGAAAATCACTTTTTCTTAAGCGATGAGAAAGAGTGAGCGACAAAGAAACCTAAGAAGAGATTCTATATGAGGGAGCAATCGCAATTTCACTCTCCCTAAATCCATTCGCAAGGGAGGGAGAATCGCCCACAATCTTTTAAGAGATTCAATAGAGTAATTCCCTTAATATTTCTTCTTTTTTCTCACTCAATAGGATTTCATTTGAGTGTAAATATGAGATTTGAGATTCTATAAAGTCAATAGTTTGCACGATTGTATCTTGTGCTTCTTTTGGCGGGAGTGAAAGGCTAAGGTTGCTTATTCTCTCAATACTTGCTCGTAGATTTCTATCAAATCCAGCTTTCAGCCCTGCATATTCTAAGCTAAATCCCACATATCTCGCATTGTGTGTATTTCCAATGACTTGCAATACTCCGCAATGGTCGGTTGGATAAAATGGCTGATTTTTAGGCATAAAGCCTACCGACCAATCGCCATCTATCCCCCACAATACAGAATCCCTCCTATAATCTTTCAAAATTTCTTTATCAATAAATCCAAAAGGCTTTAGGACATTTGCACTATATACGGGGATTTTCCCATTTGGATTCAGCTCATTATCAAGCACTCTTTTACCAATTTGTAGGCTAAAAAATTCTTTATTGCTAAATTTGTAATTTTTACGAGTTTTACTCATAGTTTCAAAAAGTGGCGTTATAGATTCTATAAGGCTCTGAAGAGAGGGTTTAAGTCCGCATTGTTCAAGCACATAATCTTTGATATATCGATAAAAATTTAAGCGTATATAAAGATTTGCTAATTCTTTTTCTAGTGTGTCGAGGTTACCCCCCCCCCCCCCGATAGTAAGGGCATTATGCAATATTTCTTCTTTTTTAGATTCTATATTTTTGATTTGTGTATTGATAGAATCTATTTGAGATTCTATAAAGTCAATAGTTTGCACGATTATATCTTGTGCTTCTAGCGGTGGAAGTGGGATTTGGAGATTTTTAATAAATGTTAAATTTGCCATTGAAAATCCACCTAAAGATTTAAATTGAGGATAAAGCCCAAAACAAGAATAATATAAAAATTTAGATTTTAATATTTTTTCATCTAATGGATATAATCCTGCTATATTTTGATTTGTTGCGCTTTCAAATGTTAAATAACCTGCCTTTCCTATTGTTGCACCAACTAATGCAATTAACACAGAATCTTTTTTGAGGATTTTTGCTGATGAGTGCTGCAACCCATCATCTGTGATTTTTTCTTTAACTTGATTTTCATAAACATAACAATTTTGACAAACTTCACTCTTAAGCCAACTTATCGTGCCATTCCAATAATTTGCATTACCCCTGCTAGGAGTTCCACCACTTTGCACAGATACAATTTCCCCTAACTTTTTCTTCTCCCAGCCTTGTGGTGGTGGGGTAGGTAGAGATTCTAAGAGGCTTTTTAAGGTGTTAAAGTCGTCTTTTTGTTGTTTTTGCGTCATTGTGAGATTTGCATTAGCAAATCGTGGCAATCCATTGTTTGCGTTTTCGGATATTTTGCTGTCGCTTAATATGATATTTTTATTATGGATTGCTTCGGCTTTGCCTCGCAATGACGAGTCAATAATGTCGTTGTTTGTATTATTATAAAAGGTTTTGGCTTCATCTTGTGATGATAGCTCAAGCGACCTTAGAGAAAAACCTATAAGCTCTTTGGTGAGTTTTTCTAGCTTTGCTACAATAGAATCTACGCTACGAGGAGGATTCCCC
>NZ_NXLQ01000034.1 GCF_003364195.1 Helicobacter didelphidarum
AATGAACTTGCTTGAGTATTCGAAGATTCTGTAAGAGTTCGGACTGCTTCTTCTAAATCTTTTGATTTAGATTCTAAGTCTTTAGCGAAGTTTGCTGAAGTATGAAGCATTTTTCTTATTTCATCACCAAGTGTGTTGGTAACCATATCCACACGCCCACTAGCATTGGCTACACTTGTGCTAAAATCAAGTTTTACATAACTGTCAAATACACGATTGAGTTCATGTAAATCTTTTCCGATTGCTACGCAGAGAAGCTCCAATAATTCGTTAACAGAATCTCTAAGCTGATTAAGATAAGGGTTACTTCCTGTATGAGTAATTCTTTTTACTGCTGAACCATCTTTCGCTGCCTGAATAGCTACAAGAGAATCTTGAACCAATGCACTATCTTGGTCGAGAGATTCATGTGTTTTTTCTATGTTTTCATTAATGGCTGTTGCCATAGCACCAAATTCATCTTTGGATTGAATGGCAATAGGTGCTGGAGCTTGCTTCGTTTCATAATTAAGATAACGGAAAAAGTCAAGTAAACCTTGCTGGATTTGGGACATAGGTCTTAACATTCTTTTTATTATAAAAAATAATACTAACGCACCCACCAACATTAAAATAAGAGCTAGTGTGGAGGTTATTAATAAAGCCTCATTAATTGCTTTTGTATAATCATTTTTTGATGCTGCGGCAACAATAGTCCAACCAAAAGGGAATTGTTTATAAAAAGCAAGAGACTCCTCATTAGAGCTTGAACGTGTATAAGTAATTTTACCCTCTTTGGAAGTTTTTAGAGCTTCTAAAAGTGCAATCTCCACACTTGTAGGATTTGGGTCAGCAACAATGGCAGGGTCTTCATGCGAAAATATCCTTCCTGTATTATCTGTGATAAATATCCTCATGCTTGGGAGTTCTTGACGCTTAAAGTTTTGGAATCTTTGCTGAAACTCATGCACAAAAATATCAAGCCCCACAACTCCAATAAATCGCCCATCTTTTATAATAGGCATTGCCGCAGTAGAGAGGAGTTTGCCTTTATTAGCACCCACACTAGACTCATATGTTGGTGTTATAACTAATTGATTAGCATTTTTTGCAGCTTGATACCAAGGGCGATTACGTAAATCATCTACATTATCCCATTGCTCTTTCATGGGTTTATGATTATTAGGTTGATAATCCTCAGTAAGCGTTTTCCCATCTGAATCATAGGTAACATACACAGAGGGATATTTAATCAAACTTGCCACATCACGCAAAATATTTCTTTGTGCGATTATATCATTTTTATCCATCTGACTTAAAGCATCAGCCAACATTTCTAAATGCTGTTGAGCCTCTATATGCATAGTAATATTTATCGTATTATATGAGGCATTCAAAGCAAGGTGCTGAATCCCCTCAAAAACCTCAATTGTATCCTGAGAAGTTTTCTTATAGTTGAGAATACTAACAATACAAATAATTACAATAAAAATAGCCATTACCCCACTAATCAATTTGCTACTTAAGCTTAACGAACGAAACATGAATACCCTTTAGTATTTAGATGAAATTACAATAAAAGTAAATTTTGATTTTGAAATGTTATAATAAATTCTTAAATATAATTATAAATAGTAGTATAAAAATTATTAAATTTATTATTCATTTATGTAAGTATGTTAGCAACAGAACTTAAATACATTTTTAAAATGTTTCGCTTTTCTAGGATACCACTTATTCAATAGCAAATGAAAGTGGTTAATTTGTTTTAAAATTGGGTAATTATTTTAAAGTATGTTCAATATATTCTAACTCTCCAATAATTGCTTCGAGTTCTTGTTGTTTTGTTGCCAGATTTGCTTGTAACTCTGGTGAATTTGCTTTCTCTCTTTGTGAAAGTGTATTTTGTAAAATTGTTTCTTGTTTTGTAATTTGAGCCTGTATTTCTTCTTTTTGTAATTGTGAAATTTGTGCAAAATATTTCAAAAATTTTTCTTGAATCTCTTTGTTTCTTTCTGCAATCACTTCACTAAAGAGTTTAAAAGATTCACTAAATTGAAAATCCAGTTTGACAGATAAATCATTTTGTGAATTTTTAGAATGCGACACAACGAGATTGGGAATAGTATCAATTAGGATTTTGAGGCTTTTTGCAATTTCATCTTTTGGAGTAGCTATACGAATATGTGGTTGTTCTAGTTGTGCTTGATTCTCTGTGGTATCATGTAAAATTTGTGTAATTTTTTTAGAGAGTTTGTATTTATAATCGCGACTCACATCATTAAAACAATCCTCAAAACCTTGCGTGAGAACTTCGCATATTCGTTTTTTATCTATCTCTATACCATTCTGATAACTATAAATTGCATCATTATAGATTCTTTCTTTAAGTTTGTTTTGCTCTGTTTTAAGACTTTTATTCACAAAATTATGTAAAGAATATAAAAAATCTTCTAGTTCTTTTAATTGCAAATCAAGTTCATGTTGTTTAGAATCTAATGAAGAATGAAGATTAGTATGCTCATCTTTGAGCTTTTGCAATGTAACTTCTAGCTCCTCTTTCGAGGCACTAAGTATTTTTGCTTCCAAAGCCAATTCATCTTGAGATTCTTTGGCAAGTCTTAAAAATGCACGATATGCTATATACAAAATATCTTTTTGTTTCAGACTATTTTCACCCAAAAGCATTTTATCTAAATATTCTTCTACTGCTAGGATACCTGTTTTTTTAAGATCAAAACCTTTCTCTAATGCCTCTTTTTCGCGATTAGTGCGAAGCATAAGTGCCATAAAACTCGCCGTAGGAATAAAATCAATACGTTCGATAAGTGCATCAATATCGCCACTATATTGTGCTTTTTTAAGTTGTGCTGCAAGACTTTGTTTTGTATATTCTAATGATTGTTGCAATTCTTTCTCACCAATAAGATCAATTCTTGTGAGAACAATAAGGAGTCGAGAAATGTTTTGTTGCAAAAGACACTCTAAAATAAAATCAATATCAATTTGTGTAGCAACACAACTTGCGTTCATAACATGTATTAGTAAATCACAATATTCTATATAAGTTTTTGTAATTTCTTCGCGTTTGGTAATTGGATCATCGAGACCCGGTGTATCAACAATTTCAACTCCATTTTGCAAGAACTTCAAATCGGTAAAAAGCTCTACTTCTTTAACAAGATTGCAAAGCTTACTCTCATCGTTAGCTGAAGTGAAAGTGGAAAGCTCATCAATTTTAATCTCTTGAGATTTCCCATCTTTTGTAATATAACTTGAGAGATTTTCACCAAAAATTTTATTACTTTCTTCTACAAATTCTTGGAGGCTCTTATCATAGAGACCCGATTTTTTCAGCTCCTCCCATTCACTTTGATTCCAAAAATGCACTCTCGCATATTCTGTTTGATTGTATTTTAATAGTGTAAGATTGGCGGTTTCTGGGATTGTAGAACTCCCCAAAACTTCCTTACCCAAAAGAGCATTTAAGAAAGTGCTTTTCCCAGCACTAAGAACCCCCGTGATTCCAATAGAGAATTTATTTGTTTTTGCATTTTTAAGTATATTATCTAATTTTTTATAGAATTCTTCATTGAATTTAAGTTCGTAGAGTTTTTTATAAATAGATTCTAGTTCCTCACTTAGAGATTTTAAATTAATTACAGCATGTTTCTCTTGTGAATCTTTTACCATAGAAAGTGCACTTTGTGTAAAAAATGCAAGGAGATCACGAGCATATTTATTGTCAATGAGATCTGCCGCATTGAGTCGAACAATGTATGGCTTGAGTGATTTAAGCTCATTGGGAGTAATATGTTTTAGAATATAATATTGAATAATCTTGAAGTATTCAAACATAATATTTTGGGATTCTTTATCTAGTAGTATCTGGTTATCTTGAAAATTTTGCAAAAAGCTCTTGGTATAAATTTGTTGAAATATGGGACTCTTACTATAAATAGCTATATTATTGAAATTAAGAGATAAAATAATAGCTTTTAACTCTAATGTGGCAGAATCTAAGAATTGTGTATCTAAACACAATTCTTCTTCCGGTATATGTTCATGATATAGATTCTCAAAAAAAAGTGTTGCAATATCCATAATAATCCTTAAGAACTAAAAAATCAAAATAAATTTATATTTTATGTAAAACAAAATTCTGAATTGTATTAAATTTTTGGTTTTATATGAAAAATTATTTAGCATTTTACACAAGAATTGTATAGAATGCTAAATAATTTCTTTTGATTTGTATATCATTAGATACAAAAGTTAAAGTGTTGATACAATAAAGTTATGAGAGAGACTTCTTGTGCGGACTTACATGCGAATTTTAGAAAGTCATTATTCATAGAATCAAATTGTTATTGAAGTAAAGTTCTTTCATTAAGATTCTAACATAGTCCAAATAGGATTATATGAAGTCTTTCAAGAGAATAACATAATAAATTTACTAACAATTATAGCATTACGATATTATCGATTTTGGGACATCAAGATTTTTTCTTTCATCACTATGATTTTCATTACTAGAGAGTGCATTTTTTAAAAAACTTAGAATCTTTATGGTTTTATGATACACTTTTATTAGAATTTTTGAGGAGATAATATGCTGAAGAATTTTCTTTATTGTATAAATATACTGGGAATATGTATGCTATGTGCATGTGCAAAACCACAAGCAGAACCACAAATAATTCCTGTGGCAAAAGATATAAAACGATTAGAACTCTATAACAATCTTGATAATCTCAAAGAAGGCATTTGGAAAGTAGAAGAATGGAAAAAATTTGCAAAAAAGATTTGTGATAACTCTAAGGAAAAGGATTGTTCGGTATTAGCAGAAATTTATCATGATTATTTTTATGGATATGGTTCGAAATCAGATAGGCAACAAGCTATGCAAATTTTAGAAAAGAGTTGCACTCTTGAAGATAGCAAAAGTTGTTTACAACTCGCAATATATGGAACACAATCAAATCAACCAATAAAAGTAACAAACAATCTTTTTGCAAAAGCACACAACCTTGCACTAGAACAATGCAATAAAGATTATGCAATGGATTGTTATGTGCTTTCTTTAATCTATTTTGAGGGTTATGGAGGAATAGAAAGAGACAGAGGAAAAGCAAAAGGGTATGCACTCAAGGCTTGTGATATGAAGCATGCTGGATCATGCAGATTCTTAGGAATTAATGCAGATACAAGGGAAGAGGCACAGGAAGTTTATACAAAAGCTTGTGTGCTTGGGGTAAAAGAGTTTTGCAAATAGAAATATCAATGCAATTCTAAAAATTACAAAAAAACAGATAAATGTTGCAATTATCTATACCCGACAAACATTACTTTGGTAATGACCGAAACATATAGAAATTTCTGGGTAAAATTGTCATTTCGAGAAGATTTACACAAAAATCTTATGAAACTATCACAGAATAGTTATTCTCTTTTGTATCGTTTGATTCCTGCTTCGCTTCATCTGATAAAATTAAACATTCTAAATTAAAATTATAGAATCTCCAGCTAAAATCGCAAAAAATCTAAGGATTAAAACAAAGGAACAACAATGAATCAACACCTATCCATTCATGATTTGTTGGTAGAGAAATATGCAGGACTTCATGCAATACTTACAAATAGAAATGGTGGGATAAGTAATACTCCATTTGATACATTAAATCTTGCCTATCATGTTAATGATAGCAAAGAACATGTTATCTTCAATCGCACACAAATTATGCGACAATATTATCCAGAAAAATCACTTCTTTATCTCAATCAAATTCACTCAAATCACATTATCACTTTATACAAAAGAAACACAGAAAAATTGCAAATACAAAATATTTCTCATCATAATTCATTAAAAATTGCTCTGTATACATATCACGCAAAGGATTCTATTTGCCTGAAAGAATATACTATCCAAGTGCCTCATGCAAAACAATCAAATCACCAAGATACAAACCTACAAGAAATTTGCTTAGGTGATGCTGATGGTATTATCTGCGATGATAGCGATTTTGTAGCAATGATTATGGTAGCTGATTGTAATCCTATTTTACTCTATTGTCCAAAGAAAAAAGTATTCGCACTGCTTCATGCTGGAAGAAAGGGTGTTTGTCAATCAATTCTTACTCATGCTGTAATACTTTTAAGACGAGATTATATGGTAGATGTAGCTGATTTACGCATTTTTATAGGGGCTTCTATTCGTAAATGTTGTTATGAAGTTGGATTTGATATAGCACAAAATATAACGGAGCAATTTGGTAATAAACATATTTATCAAGTAGATACTAAATACATGCTAGATATGATTAGCATTTTATGTGAGGAAATGCAAAAAATAGGCATTCAAGAAAGTCATATTACCATACCAAATCTTTGTAGTTCTTGTAATAAAGAATACTTCTCATATCGCAGGGAAAATACTACTGGGAGATTTGGAATCTTTGCCACTTTACAATAATAGCAAAGGAACAAAAAAATCTCTTTTTACACTTAAATACCGAATATTCGCTCAAATAATCACAAAAAAGCTTCAATTTATTTCACTTGAGAAAATAAAATGCTAACTTACAAAAAACTTCATACATTCCATAAAATATTTTGTTGTTGCTGAATGGAGTCTTGATGCAAAAGAATACATTAATATATTTTATTTAAAAAAACACACAATGGATTTTAAAGCCTATATGACTTCAAAAAGAAAAATAAATTTGCAGATAAAAGTATTATTAAAATAGAAATGTTACAAATCATGTCTCTTAATTTCTTACTTATTAAGATATTAGGAATAAAAGTAACAGATATTTAAAAATCTATACTTTGCTATCATAGCTTATAATCTCTTGACATGTCCTCCGATACCGCCTTATTATTTCATTTTCATTGTATGTATTAGCAAGCCGATACAATGAAAATAAACCTAAAACTTTTAACAATAAATTATCCACCAAGTGCAGTTTGGGTATCAGTATGTGGAATATTGAAAGCCTCACATACACCTTTATAAGTGCATTTACCATCAATCGTATTGATACCTTCAAAAATTGCTTGGTTTTTGAGTGCGGCTTCTTTTCCTCCAAGATTTGCTATCATTAAGCCAAAGCCAAGCGTGGAATCTGTAAGTCCAAGTGTCGCAGTTTTTGCCACTGCACCAGGCATATTTGCCACGCAATAGTGAATGATACCATCAATCTCATAGATTGGATCATTGTGTGTGGTTGGTTTAGAAGTCTCAAAGCACCCACCTTGATCGATAGCAACATCAGTCAAAATTGAACCTTTTTTCATGAGTTTCAAATCCTCTCTTTTGACGAGCTTAGGGGCTTTTGCTCCCGGGATTAGCACCGCACCTATTACGACATCTGCTTCGGCGATACTTGCAAGGATATTTGCTCTCGAGCTATAATGTGTATGTATCCTCATACCAAAGATTTGTTCTACATAAGCAAGGCGATTCATATCAATATCAAGTATCGTTACATCAGCACCGATTCCTACTGCGATTTGTGCGGCGTTTAGTCCCACAACTCCAGCACCAATAATAGTAATTTTCCCTTTTGGTGCACCAGGTATTCCACTTAATAAAATCCCGCTCCCACCAAATGTCTTTTGGATATATTTTGCAGATTCCACTACTGCCAATCTCCCCGCAATAGAGCTCATCGGTGCGAGACAAGGAAGAGTATTTCCTGCTTTTATCGTTTCATAAGCAATACCTAGAATCTTCTTGTTAAGTAGCATATCAGTGAGTGCTTTATCTGCGGCGAGATGAAGATAAGTATAGAGAATCTGCCCTTCCCTAAAATATTTATATTCACTTTCAATTGGCTCTTTAACTTTGATAATCATTTGAGATTCCTTAAAAAGTGTCTCTTTATCACAGAGTATCGCACCATTACTTTGATAATCTTCATCACTAAAACCTATCGCACTTCCTGCATTATGCTCGACAAATACCTTATGTCCTGTATCTACATACGCTCTTACATTTGATGGGGTAAGCCCCACGCGATATTCTTGAACTTTTACTTCTTTTGGACAACCAATAGTCATAATTTTTCCTTTATTATTGATATTTTTGTAAGTTCTCTTACATATTTTTGATTATTTTTTCTGTATTATTTTGTATCTGCACCTCCTCTTTGATAAATAAATCCTTAGTTCCACTAATAAAAATCACTAGAATAATGATAGGAATTACAAATTTTACATAATGAAACCATACTTTCGCTATGCCCGGATTATTTGAACCATTTGAGATTTCAAGAATTGCATCTTCTTTGAGAATCCAACCCACAAAAATTGCCGAGCCAAGTGCAGTGAGGACGAAAAATATATTACCACTGATATAATCAAATGCGTCAAAGATATTCTTATCAAGGATTCTTATCTCACTCCATGGTCCATATGCCATAATTGATGGAATATTACCCGCAATAAATAATGCACTAAGCACCAATGTTACAGATGTCTTACGACTTAATCCTAACTTTTCTTTCGCCGTTGTGATAAGCACCTCATAAAGCGTGATTGAAGTGGTAAATGCTGCAACGATGAGCAATATAAAAAAGGCTACTGCGATGAAACTCCCAAAGTGCATATTTGAAAATACAATGGGTAAAGTTTTAAAGACAAGACTAGGTCCAGAATCTGGAGACATATGAAAGCTAAAAAGTGATGGAAATATCATAAATCCTGCCAATACTGCAATAATAGTATTAATAATACCGGTGCTAACTGCTGTTTTGATGAGATTCTCTCCTTTATTTAAATATGAAGAAAGCGTAATCATAACACCAAATCCAAGAGAGAGAGCAAAAAATACCTGTCCTAGCACCGCTATAAATAATGTGGGGGTAATTTTTGAGAAATCAGGAATAAGATAATAAGCTATCCCTTCGCTTGCACCGGGCAAAGTAAGATTGCGTATCACAATCCCAAGCAGACAAAGGATAAGAAGTGGCATAAGGAATTTCATTGCCTTCTCGATACCATTTGAGATGTCTTTTATCAAGACAAGCCAATTCAAAAAGACAAAGATAAAGGTGTAGAGGGTAATCATAAGCGGATTATGTTCAATATTTGCATCATAAAAACTCTCTGTAATTTCTTTGGTGATAGGACTAGAAATATCAAGACTACCATTAATAATACTTACAATATAAGTAATCACCCATCCACCAAGTACCATATAATATGCAATAATCCCAAAACACCCAATAAGTCCCATATATCCTACTATTTTCCAAGCCTTTGAAAAACTCTTTTTTTGATATGTCGGACAAAATGCATCAAGTGAGTTTTTGTGTGCTCTCCTGCCAATCACATTTTCTACTAAAATCATAGGGATACCAATCACAAGCATAGCGATGATAAAAGTCAGCACGTATGCACCACCCCCATTTTCACCTACCAAATAGGGGAATCGCCAAGTCGCACCAAATCCAATTGTCGCTCCAGCCGCAGTGAGAACATAAGTGAGACTACTTGACCAAGTATGTCGTTTTTCCATAGAGACTCCTTAAAATTTTTTCGTATTTCATTATAATATATATATATATATGAGTAATTTTTACAAGTTTTATTGAGTTATTTTATATATAATGTTACTATTTTATACATTTTATTATATTGCCTTGTGGTTATGGCTCAAAAGAATCTGATAATTTCAGAAAGAACATATGAAAAATACTATCTTAAATGATAAATTAGTAAAAAAATATTACCCAAACTTTAAAAACTTATAAAATATTTATTTTTCTTATAAAAAATGTGTAATCTTAGAATCTAACTATAACATTATGATAAGAAGTTTTATGTCCGCTAAAACTAGTCTTTCTCTAACATTGTATTACATTCAATCAAAAATGTAAAAAGTGCATCAAAATTTTTTTTACTTTCAGAGCTTAGTTCTAAATTCCTAGTTCTTTTAAACAAACGCGAGGGCGAACTATCTTTAGAATCTTGATTATAAGTAAAGAAAAACTTTTCTTTATCCTCTTTATTAAAAAGAGATTCTATGGTTAAATTCTTATCTTTTAGCAATTGCGTAAAATCTTTATTACCGCTATAAACATCTTGGAGTGTCAAGATATTTATATTTTTCTTAAACTCATCGTGCTTTTCTACTCCTTCTTTCATCATCATGCCAGCTTTATCACCATCTGTCAATAAAATGGGATTTAGAATCTTACTCTGTCGTGCAAATGTAATGAGATTCTTTACTTTTTGTTCTTGTTCTTTGCTAAATCCTTTTTCGCCATCTTTGCATTCGCCGAGTCCGCTAATTGGTAAAAATACAAGCTTTGTGGAATCTTTTGGATATTTATAAATTTTGCTATAAGCATTCAAGATATTGTAATCTATAATACCTTCAACAAAAATAAGTCTATCTTCAATATCAATACTTGCCCCAAGTGCTTTTTTAATAGCTTGAAGTGTATCTGCCTCCCCTTGTTTTAGCACAGAAAAATCATTGAGAATGCCCACACCTTTTTTATATCTCTCTAAAGATTTCACAATGCGTATTTCATCAAGTTCAGTAGTATCAATCATAAACGGTGAATGTGTGCTGACAATAAATAATATCCCGTTCTCTTGTCCAAATTCTTTGAGAAACTTACGTAATTCTCTTTGTGCAAGAATGCTTAGGTGTGCATCTACCTCATCTATTAGCACAATATCACCCTTGC
The DNA here is from genome assembly GCF_003364195.1 of Helicobacter didelphidarum. Taxonomy (GTDB): domain Bacteria; phylum Campylobacterota; class Campylobacteria; order Campylobacterales; family Helicobacteraceae; genus Helicobacter_A; species Helicobacter_A didelphidarum. The sequence goes on from NZ_NXLQ01000034.1 coordinate 10,686, forward strand.
TCACCTCCTCTGTATATAGAAAGTTAAAAAAGAAATGAAAAAACTTTTTAAAGCCTACACTTTGTTGGTCAAGATAGATAGCTTTGTCATCTTTTTCCATACAAAATGCAATACTGCCTTGCTCAAGTCGAATGTTGAATCTATAAGTCTTATTATCTAGACAATAAAGCACATTAAAACGTTCGCTAATTTTTTGACATGTTTTCTCCAACTCTTTCTCTTTTGATTGTCTTTTGTTTCGGCTATCTTTACAAATTTTTATAATAGATTCTATTTTCTCGTCTAGAATTTTAAAAAGAGCCTGAAAAAATATGGAATCTCTTAATTGTTCTAATGAAATCTCTAAATCCTTATCTTTTAGAGGTTTTTCTTGATACATGATTATCTTTGGTATGAATGGAATCTGGAACGAATGCAACACAACATCAACAAATTGATTTTCTGTATCCAAAAGATTCTGACTATATTCTAATCCTTTTTCACCAAATACTTTTGTTGCACTGAATATTTCATATTGGGATTTTTTATTTGCGATTTTGGTAGATTGAATATTGATACTCTTTTCATATTCTTTTTTAAGAAATTCACGAAGTTCATTTGCATCGTCGCAATGTTTTGGTGTTTTTGCATCTAAATGTGCACGGAACTTACAAGAAAGTTTGATTACTCCGTCGTTATTCTTAATCTCATTAAATTTATTTTGATAATACACTTGATAACATTTAAGTGATTTTGGACATTCCTTAAATGAGTCTATACCAATAAAAAAGATACACTTTTTCTCTTTTGAAATCAGGAGAATATCTGGAAGCTCATTATTTCCGATAGAACGATAAAAAGCCTCTATTCTGGAATCAAGAATTGATTGCCAAAAAGATTTACAATCTTCATTCGTAAAACCCGCGTTTCTTCTTTTGCAGTCATCAATGCAATTCGGGATAAAAACAATCCCAAAAGTTTTTCCTGCAAAATTATCACCTTTTTTGTTATCTCTCTGTTTTATATCCTTTTGTTGTATGCGATATTCTATGCTTATTTGCGGTATTTTTTCCTCACAATCGATATAATTTGGTTTATCTTTCTCTGAAATAGATTGATTGTTAGCTAGAGCGTTAATCCCCGCTAATACATTACTTTTCCCTTCATTATTTGCACCAAGCAATAAAAGTAATCCTCCTATTTGCTCATCATCAATACCCCCCAAATATATTCTATTGCTTAAATAGTCTATATTATACGGGAGGGG
>NZ_NXLQ01000035.1 GCF_003364195.1 Helicobacter didelphidarum
GGTGAGGAAAATAAAAAGTAAATAAGAATCTCTTATTTATCTCATTCCCATAAGTCATCATCGCACTTGTATGATAATACTTGATGTCTTGATGACTTTTCTACTTTGTGCAAAACCTCTCTTGTTAAGTTATTTCTTTGTAAAATACTTCCACTTTAAAAAAATAGAACTAAGGTGTTTCATTTTTGTTCTTCTAGGGTTGCAACCCTATTCTGTTTTTCAATTTCTATCAGTAGTTTTATAGCCTCTATGTTTTTAGTAAATCTACTTTTAGGAGATCCTATGTGTGGGTCTCCTTGTGCTTTAAAATCTAGTGTATTATTTACTCCATATTCTCCATGAATGTGTAGGGACTCTCGCTCCAATCCTTTGGATATTGATTGCGGAATTTCTCTATCACTGGTAGGGCGAATTTGTAATAATCTATCCCTTTCATTTCCATTATATCCATGTTGGTATATCCTTGATTCCTTAGAGTTTCTGCTTCCTCGCTCTCTAAGATCTCTAGTTCGTAATTCCTCTGTCTGCTGATATTTATGTGGAAGTAAGCCATTATCCCTAAGTCTGCCATCATCTCTCCCCAATAATACATCCAACGACTGAGTATCCCCATTCCGTAATTGTCGTATATCTCGCTTTGCCTCTCTGTTAAGTTGTTGCGTATTCCCATGATTGTCAAATAATCCTCTTTGCTCAAGAGATTTTGGATTCTTTGTATCTCTTGTTCTGTTAAGTCTGGATACCTCACGCAACTTATCTTTGGTAAGTATTTCTCCCCTTCTTCTTGTATCTTCCTCTTTTCCTCCTCTCTCTCCTCTGGTGTCATGAGATTCCAAATTGTTTCTTCTAGCATCATCATTGCGTGTGCGTCCTCTGGCGACTTCACTTCCTTTTGTTCTAATTCCTCTAGGTATTTCCGTGCTTGTTCCATCTGCTCTTCTTTGGTCATTGTTTTGTTCTCCTTTTGTGATACTATTAAAATTATATTCTGTTTCTTCTTGCATATAATCAAAAAGACTTTTTCCTTGATACCAATCTCTTTTTTGTTGTTTTGCCATTCATTTCCCCTTAATAGTGTAGTGGGAAATATTAGCTAATAAGCATATAATAAAAAGGTAGTGATTTTTTATATTGGATATATGATCAAAATTTAAGCATTAAAAACTTTGAATCTGATATATTGAGCAACATTCATTCTCACTCTATTTGCCTCATTGCGTATTTCATTGAGTTCCTCCTCTGTAAAATTAATAAGAAATGGTTTTGTTCTCTTTGTTTTTTTTGGAGGAGATTGCTCATTTATTTCTCCACGAGCGTTATTGATAAAATCTTCTTCATTTTTTATGGTATTTTGTTCGCTTAGTTTTTTAAAACCCATATATTTCTCCTTATCATATGAAGTATTATTATATTAATAAAATATATTTAATAAATATATAATATATTACTAATAAAAATATATAAAATATGTATAATATATTTAATGAATATTTTTACTCTATTCTTTTGCTATGCTTAATAACTCTTTATAAAATGTTTCAAAATCAAGCAATGCCTTCTCTTTTTCTTGACAATATTCTTTCATGCTTTTACCTTCTATAACTGCCTTACGATATGCTTGTCTTTCATAGATGACAGAATCTAGCATTTTAATGTCATCTGTATTCATTTCTTCTTTTGTGGTATTTATATATTCTTTGAGATTGGTTAATTCTTTTGATAAGAATGGATTTGGAGAAACACGATTAACTAATATTAATGCTAAAAGCTTTGTATTGAGTCCTTTTACTTCACAATAAAGCTCTAACATATGATCTAATACATTTACATCATATTGAGATGGAATTGTTGGAATGATGATAATAAAGTGATTTCATCTTGTTGTATCAAAATTCTAAATAAAGAATGCTCTTGTAGGATTAACATTTAGAGAAACAAACCCGAAGCTTTTGTCGAGTTATAAATTACTTATATTGTAATTAAGAAACATTTGATATAAAAGGAGTAAAAATGGGTAAGAAATATTTTTTAGGATTATTTTCTTTACTTTTGGCAATATTTATTATTAGGGTGTACACCTTATACTCAAGAAACTGAAGTTTCATCTTTAGCATTTGAGTTGATTAAAGAAAATGAAAGTACAAAGAGTGATGTTGAAAAAATGTTGGATTCCCACAAAGGAAACAAGCATTAGATGGCAATGAAATTTGGTATTTCGATTTTACTAAGATTTCACATAATCCTTTTGGTGGGAATGTCGATGAAAGCACAATATTTGAATTCAATAAAGAAGGTGTTGTGATTAAAAAATATAAAACACGAGGGAGTGGCAATCCTAATCCCTTAACAGGGAAATAATTTCAGAAGTGAGTGATAAGCTAAGTCGCATGGTTTTTATTTATAGTCTTTTATAATTCTTGAGGGAATGATAGTTTTATTGTTCGTTTTTGAAGCTAAAAAATAATAATTGAACTTCCATTATATCTACTTGAATATCCCAAAATTCTTATAAATTTCCACCATATTAAAAGTTTAATACATTATTTAAATACTTTGCTATGAGAACCTACCCTTAATGCCATTATAATCAACCTATCGTTATCTTTTTCATATATCAAAATCAAATCAGGATTAATATGACAATCTCTAAAACCTTTTAAATTTCCACTTAGTGCGTGGTCTTTGTATTTTGGCTCTAAGATTTCGTTATTAGCTAATCTGTATATAATTTCATCAAGTAAGTCTTGGTTTTCTTTTGATAATTTTTTGCGTTCTTTTTCGTATCTTTTGGTCGTTTCAATACTATATCGCATTCATAGCCTTTTTATAATCCTCAAAAGAATGATATGTCTTTATTATTCCTTTTTTAATAGCCTTTTTATGTTCTTTCATTTCTTTTAATATCTCTGCTTCAAATTCAGGTGTATAGCCATTTTCTGTAAGCTTTTCTTGCTCTATCTTTAACTTTGCTTGTGGGTGAATGCTTATTACACTTTTTAAAGCTTTTATTAACTTCTCATCTGCATTTGAAATTTGTAATGTTACTTGCATAGGAATCCTTTATATATATTTAATGTTTTATATATTATAATTAAATAATAAATATATATTTCATATTTATTCTATTTGTATTGTTTTTTTGTGTTTATACAATAAGAATACTAAAATAGAAAGTGTGATAATGAAAACAATAAAATTTGAACAGCTTAAGAAAAAAGCTATGCAGAATGAAGGTTTTAAAAAAGAATGGGATTTACAAACTCCATTTTGGAATCTACAAGAACAACTTATAGCAGCACGAATACAAGCAAACTTAACACAAGCAGATATTGCAAAGAATGAATGTAAAACAAAGTACTATTGCTTGTTTTGCAACAAAGAGTAATGGTTGCAATATTGCAACACTCTTTGCATATGCAAAAGCATTAGGAATGAAAGAGATTGGGATTTATTTGAATTACTTTTCATAGATATGGTATAATTCTTAAGCTACATGTAACATGGGCGTGTTAATAACAATTAATTTAGCATTTAGGAGTTTAAGATGAAAAAGATACAGGTATGATATTCGATAGTTTTAACGCTGAGATTAAAGCATATAGACTTTATAAAAGCCCTGTAATGTTAAGCAAACAAAGAAAAGAAGTTATTGCCTCAAAAGATATATTTTTAGAATTTGGGATTCGAGTCTATGGTAAAAAAGTTCCTTATAAAGATTATGATGATAGGGATATAGCACACTATTATAAGAATTACAATGATATAATATTTGTTTATGAAAGTAATGAAGAGATAAAACGATTTATTAAGAAAAATGACCCTATGAATGGTTTGAATACAAATACAGAGAATAGCTTAATGCTTGAAATGTAAAAGAATAGAGTAATTATATTGTAAGCATATTCTTTCAGTGATTGGTTTTAGTTAATCATAACCATAAGTGTAACACTTGCCGCAACAAGAGTCATAAGCGACTGCATATAAGGATTTACAGAGACAGCCTTTACAACATCTAAGACTGATTGTATAGATTCACCAAGACCTTGAAATATAGTCATAAATTAATATCCCGCTGCTTTTTTAGCTGCTCTATCATCAAAATTTTTAGAATCTTCAAGAGCTTTTTGGTAAGCTGCTTTACCTGCATATTTACAATTAATATTTTCTTTCAAATTATAATCTTTACCTTTGCATTCTTTTACTTTTGCTTCTCTTTCTTTATCATTTTGCATATAGTATTCATAGCTTTTTTCACTCTCACAACAACCAATAAATGCAAATGTTATAACACTTGCTATACCTGCTCCAATATATTTTATCATAACTTGCTCCTTTAAGTTTCTTAAGAAAGTAATAAAAAGCATTATATTAACACAAATTCATTGTTTTTATTAAGCTTATTTGGGGTGATTCTTGACTTTTTTATACTTTTATTGTATTATATATCAAATAAAATCGTTCGTTTTTATTTGATATAAATGTTCATTTTCCTCATTATAAGTATTTTAGCTACCCATACTACCTCTAAACAATCTTTATAGAAAGTAGCTTTTTTATTGTGTAACTTTTTTATCCTTATCTCGTTCAAGTAAAAGTTTCTTAATGCGTTCATTACTAATATACTTTGCAACACTTGTTAAATCTTTGAGCAATGTTGGCATCGTATAATATGGTCTAGGCTTTGTTTGATTTTTTTCAATTGTAATATCCTTGCAAAGAATTTGAGAGATTCCATGAAAACAAGATAAATCATTTTCATTATTTTCTTGAGATGTAAATTCTTGCTGTTCTTGTTGATATTCTTGTGATACTCCAAAAAAAGAAATATATCCTGATTTTGTGGTTGTATTACTTGATATTACGAATTCATGCTCTTTATATTGAAATAATACTTCTGTATGTAAATATTCTCTTGGTTCATAAAACTGCACAAGAAATCGTTTTGCAATCATTTCATAAATATTTCTTTCTTCTGTGCTTAAATTGTTGATAGGAACACTTGAAGTTGTAGGAATGATTCCATAATGTGCAGAGAGATTTTTATCATTGAAGGCTTTTGATTTAATATTTAAATTGGTATTTTTACACAAAGATTGTATTTGAGAATCCGCATCAGAAAAAATCTCTTTTACTGCTTCTATAATTTCTTTAGCTTCTTCAAACTTTGTTTCTGGTAAATACTGGCAATCACTACGATTATAAGTAATAAGTTTATGTTTTTCTCGTAAGCTTTGTGTAATTGTTAAAACTTTATCTGGTTTATATCCAAATGCTTTAGCACATTCTGCTTGTAAGATTAATAAATTATAAGGCAGGGGTGGATATTCTTTTTTATTTTCTTGCATTACTTTACATATAAAGCTTTTATTGCTACATGCATGTAGAATTTCTTGTGCTATTGTTTCATCAAATATTTTTTCTTGTGTCTTATGCTTTGCTTTAAAAGTTTTAGAATCTTTATGAAAATACGCGTGAAGACTAAAGTAATCTTTTGTTGTAAATCCCTCATACTCTTTATCTCTTGCAACAATTAATCCTAAAATTGGAGTTTGCACTCTTCCAACACTAATAGCTGTTTTATCTTGATACCCTTTTTGTCTTGCAATAGTTGTATAAGCTCGTGTTAAATTAATGCCAACAATCCAATCAGCTTGACTCCTTGCAAATCCTCTTTCACTCATTCCCTTAAAATCACTATTTGGACGCATTCCTGAGATTTGATGCTGTATAGCTTTTGGTGTTATGTCATTTATTAACACTCGAAATACAGGCTTTTTATTGTTGGCATAAGTAAGAATCTCATCTATTAAAATCTGTCCTTCATCATCAGCATCTCCACAATGCACAATACTTTGTATCTCTTTTTTATTAATGAGACTGCAAATAACTTTGAGTTGTTCTTTTGAATCTTTTTTTGGTAAATATTGAAATTCATCTATTTGGATTGGTAAATCCTCAAAAACCCATTTTTGATATTTCTCATTGTATATATGTGGTTCTGCTAGTTCCAATATATGCCCAAAAGCCCAAGTAATAATATTATCACCTTTTTGTATATAACCTTTTGCCTTACTTTCTATTCCATGAAGAGCTGTGGCTATAGCTCTCCCTAATTCTGGCTTCTCTGCAATAAATAATTTCATTAACGCTCCTTATTTTGAGATGTGTTTTGTTGTATTGAGAGATTCTTAGAATCTTGTTTTATGTTTTTCTTACTTGTAAATTCTTTGAATTTCTCTATAAAATCTATTTGTTTGGAATCTGTAGAATCTTTTGTGAGATTTTGATTCGTTTGTGGGTTTTGTGGTATAATAGTGGTGTCGGATTTGCGAAAATTGAAGTCTTTAAATATGGAATGATGGGGATGACCACGCCCATCCACTTCCGACACTCTCTCATCAGAATCTGTTTTAGAATGAGCTGTTAATAATCTATTCGTATCTTTTCCATTAATTTCATATTCTCTACTTCCATATACAATAGTGTTTCCATCATCTGCTTTTACTTTCCATGTATAGTCTTTATGTAATGGATTATATTCTGACTCCACATTCTTGGCAACCTTAGGGAAACTTAGTAATTCCTCTTTAGTTATCATTCCTCTTAGCTTTGGATTATCAAGATGTTTTTTACTTTCTTTTTCCATGAATGCTTTATCTACTACGATATTTCCTGTATTACTTTTGATAAGTGTGCTAGGCTTGTTCTCTTCTAATACTTGATACATTTTATTGCTTTCTTTCTTTGATTCTTTGTTCCATGCAATATCTTTTAGATTATGTATTCTTTCTTTAATAGCAGTAATTGCAGTTTCTAATGTTTTTTACATCTTCTTCTAGTTTAAGAATCTCATTTTGTAAGGATTGTTTATTTATTTCTTTATTATCCATGACTAATTCCTTGAATACTCAAGCTTTAGCTCTGATACTTTTTGTTCTAAGCTTTTATGCTCTTGTGCAAAAATCTTTTCAACAACATCAATATCTTGTGTTCCTGTTGAAAGAATCTTAAGGTTTGTAGCACCAAGAGAACTTAAATCAAGTGTGCAAATTACTTTTTCATCTTGTCTCTTTACTAAGAATTGTCTTGAAGCAGGATCAAAGTCTCTAATAATCTCATATTCTTCTCTGCTCAGATTTAAACCTTGCATATAATCTTTTTCTTGTGCTTTTGGATTTGAGAGAAAAATCATTGTTGCACTTTGTTCTATAAGAGATTTTGAGATAGAAAGTCTTAAAAAATCCTCTACACTTTGAGTGCCTAGTCTCAACATGCCATTTTGTTTTCGAATGGTTTTAAATTTGTTTTTGACTTCTTCAGCAACAACCTCATTTTCTAACCATTTCCAAGCTTCATCAATATCAATACAAAGTCTTCTACCATCAGCTAAATCCATAACTCGCCATAAAATGTAATAACATAAAATAGCAGAGACATCTTTGTCATCTAAAAACTCTGTCCCATCAATACCAAAGAGATTGATTGTGTCTGGAAAGTCTAAATTATCTTTTTCATTATCAAAGACCCAACCAAATTGATTTCCTTTTTTAAAGGCATTCAATCTTGCTTTTAATGAATTATCATCATTGAAATCTTCTGTAATATTTTCTAAAAGTAAAGAAATTGGATATTTTCGTTCATCTTGTGCAAACTGCGTCATAATAAAATTAATAGCATCATTAATTTTCTTTTCTTCTTTTGTGGTAAGAATCTCCCCTTTGCGAGTTACTAAAAGCTTTATGAGTTCTTGTAAGTTTCTTATATTTGCTTGTGTAGATTCAATCATAAAGGGATTAAACCCTGTTGGAACACCATTTTCAATAGAAATATAGCGACCACCTGCACAAAGAATATTTGCCAAAGCTCCTTTATCTTTATCAAGATACACAAGACTGAATTTCTTTTTTTCTTCTGGCGTATCCAAAGGAAATGAATCTTTACTTGCGTATTTCATCATTTGATTCACTAAGAAATTCATAAATACGGTTTTACCACCACCACTTTGTCCAATAATCAATGTATTAGCAAGGAATAATTTTCCAAAGTCATCTTTATTACTTGATTGATGAAAGTTTAAATAATAAGGAGCACCATTTGGTGTTTTTAAGATTGTGCATGCTTCTCCCCAACAATTTTTATCTCTTTTCCCAACAGAGAAATTATGCAATCCAATAAGGGAACTATAATTAAGACTAGAAATAAGATTAATGCGGGGACGAAGTGCAAAGTTACAAGGAAATTGTGCAAAGTAAGTTGCGGGCAATGCAATATTAGCAAGTGTTACATTAAAGCCTAAATCATTGAGACTTGTAATTATATCGTTTGTATTTTCTCTACATTCTTTAACAGATTCACCAAACACAATGATAGAGAAATGATATTTCCCAAAGCTAATATTTCCACTTGCAAGAGAATCAAGTGCATAATCTAGCTCTTCTATCTGACTCATAGAATCATCTTCACTGCTTATAAGTTGCTTTTTCTGTTTAGAAAGTGCAGCCTTTGCTTCTACACGAGCAAGAGGAGAAAAGCTTTGCGTAATAATATAGTTAATTTTTAGATACATTAAAATATCTAATATACCCGCATAAGTATTTTCTCTATAATCTTTAATCTCAATAGCTCTTGCGAATTGTTTTGTGTCATCATTATAATTTAACTGCACCATATCATGATTGAATGCAATATCTTGCAAGTTTCCCATTAAATATTCATTTAATGGAGAGTTTAAAACTCTAATGGGATAAAACCTACCACCAATAAGATAATTATAAAATTCCAATTGTTTGGAATATTTCACATCATCTTTAATATAAGTTTTTAATCTTATGGGCTTAAAACTACTCAGATTGCTTTCTATTTTTGCACAATATTCAGCAAAAATCTGCAACAATCCTTTGAGTTCTTTGTATTTTTTCTCTAAAGAATGTTTAAGAAAAGAACTTTTTTCTACTTTTGTTTTAATTGCATTAAATACAATTGTAAAATACAAAGAATTCTTTTGTAAAGTTCCTTTTTGAAAAGATTCAAAATACTTTTTATCTACTTCACTCAAAAAAGTATTGTTAAATGCTGATGTGAGTTTATCTTCTGTGCTATGTCTGCAATTATGCACATAAAAACTGATTGGTTCATTTGCAAAAGCCATAAAAAGCATATTTAAACGATTGTTAAAAGAATCTAAGCTGTCATCATCTTCGCATTCAAAGCTTACCCCCTCAAGCCTCCATGTTGTAAGAAACATACAATCTTTACTCATAACAACACTATCAGTAATTAAAGAGCTATAAGGTATAAATCTTTCCAAACTAGGATTTGATTCGAGATTAAAAAGAGAGATTTTTGGGAAACCACTATTTTTTGGTAATTTGGTATATTTCATTGCACTATAAGTTTTTGCATGAAAGAATTTCTTTGCAAGGGGGTTTGTAAATAATTGCACTTTAAGGAAATAAAGACGAAAAATAAAATCATCTTTTTTTGCCATAATCTTTAACACAAAAAATGCTGGTATCATCAAAATACATAATAACATTTGATGAAGCACAACTGAAATTACAAAAATTCCTCCAATAATAAGAAATAATGGTGTAATTGGCACTCCAAAAAGCATTGCTGGACGAGTAAGCCCTTTGAATAAAGGATTTAATTCCATGTTATGCCCTTAAGTAATAAAGAAGCCACCAAGAGCTGAGGCAGAAGCAATGATAATCGCACCAATTATAATTGGGATACACTCCCTTATAGTCTGACCACCAAATAAAATCTTATATCCAACAATCAAAAATGCAATTGTTACGGTAATAGCTGCTAAACCATAGAGGGCTGTATTAACATTATCTAAAAGTGTTTTAGCTTTTGTAAGACCACCTGCAGCAAATGCAATATTCAAACATGACACTATAAATAAACATATTAAGTTTCTAAACTTCAATAACATAAATATTCTCCTTTTTATCGATTAGATATACATATACTAAAAACGAACGATTTTAATAAACATTAGAATCCACAAAAGCAAGAATGAATATCTATATCGATGGAAAGAGGGTAAATAGTAATGGCAATATCATAGGAGAGAAAACGGGGCAATATGAATACTTCAATCCACTTACAACCTCACAAGAAGAAAAAGATAATCCCTATGCTTATATCCTTGATAGACCGGGACCAGATACAATAGCAGGAGAAGTAAAGCTTAGAATCCCAAGTGGGAGATATGATGTAGAGTGGCATAATGGAAAAAATTTTAAAAATGTGCTGAAGCTTCATAATGACTTCATATCAAGTAATAGAGCTATATTAATATGTGGGGGGAATACACCTAAAGATTCAGAGGGTTGTTTGTTGATAAACAATCAATTCTCAAACAATGATGATAATGTGATAGAAAGAGGTAGTAGCACTCATAAGGCAACAAGCTTTGCACATCATATCAAAGGGAATATAGCAAAAGGAATTCTCAATAAAACTCTCAACAACAATGATGAAATGCAAGACTTTGTGCAAAAGAATATAGAGGTAAGAATCCAAAATAGCTTTAAGATTCCACAAATCTCACAAAAGAGAGAATCTCAAAGTGAGATTCCAAATAATGTCATAAGGATAGAGACACAAGATGATAGTGGAGAGTTTATAGAGATAGTATTACCAGATAATGACAATGGTAGCACAAAATATAGTTACGATAATACA
>NZ_NXLQ01000036.1 GCF_003364195.1 Helicobacter didelphidarum
GTAAAAATACACTTAATATTTATTATACTTTTAAATTGAAAGTTGATTCTTAGAATCTGAAGTAAAAGATGAGTAAAATTACTCAATGTATAATTTTGTATAAAATCAGAATCGGATTAATGTATGCTGATTTTATACATGGGGTTAGATTTATGAGAATCTACTGCAATCACGCAAAGATTCCCTTATACATTTCGTATTTTTTCTGCCTCTCTTCCAAGCCATTAAAGCCACCATTAATCCTCTTTGTCATCGCTTTGATGTCATCATTATCACAAAACTTATTGAGATTCTCTCTTTTCCAAAAATATAAAGCAGATTCTAATGCACCCTCATCGCTCGTGCAATACTCCACCGCCTCGCTAAGCTCCCTGTCAATGCTTTTTGCAAACCTCGTATAATTCTCTTTGCCTGTGAGCTGGATATAGCCTCTACCTCTATAACGATAGCCATCTCCACTTGCTTCATCGCCATTGCCCATACGATTAGCATAGACAAGGTTTGCGATTTTTTCTGGCTTTCGTGCATATTCGTTCGTGTCTTTGTCCTTAAAATACTTTGGAAATACTTTTGCTAACCCTTGTGCGGAATAATTCAGATTCTCCTCTCTACATCTGAAATTCCCGCTTTCATGGGCGCATTGCGCTAAGAATCCACAGACACGATTGAGAGTATTTATCTCATATTTTTCAAAGAGTGGCACGAGCATTTCTACTTTTAACTTTGGGTTGATTGTGTTCAAATTGTCTTGTGTAAGATTCATTGTTGCCTCCTTTCTTAATTTTATATATCTTCTAAGCTCAGCTCATCAATACTTGCAATCTCGCCCCATTCTTCATGTATGAAATTTATTCGTCCTCTAATGCTCTGTATAAGTTCTTCTAGAGTTTCAGTATCAATATCGATACAAGTATCAGATGAACTATGTCTCATAAGGAGTCTCTCTACTTGTTCATTGTAGTTAGGGTGAGAAACATGATAAATTACTTTGTCATTTTGCCTTGCTTCCCGTTCGTCTTCTGGCAAAAGAATTGTTGAGCCTGTAAGCAACTCATATTTCTCTCCTAACAAAAGACCAAAAAGTGATTTTGGTATAATGTGATGTTCTTGCATATCCTATCCTTTCTCTTGAATCTTATATTATCAGCCAAATTTCTTCAGCCTCTTTCTCATCAATCATTTCATTATCTAAGTAGATTCTTTCATTCTCGATAGTGAAATTATGAATACTCAAATGTCTAAACAAACATCTCAAAAAATGTGGCTTTTTCACTCTATATCGATTTTTCTTATCCTTATAGACATTCACACTTATCTTTATATCAATGACATAATAAGGGCAATAAAGCATAGTTAATGCCTGCTCTATGCTCAAAGAAAAATTCTTACAAAGCAAAAAACCCAATCTTTTTAGCTTTTCTTGCGAAAAATCATGCATTGCCCTCTCGCAAAAATCTTTTTCAAGATTCACAAGAGAGGCAAATTCTTTTATACTTATGGCTTTTGACATTAATCTTGTATCCACAAAGGTTTTTTCTCAAATGCAATATGATAGACGACATATTGTTGGACGACTTGATGTTCTCCCATATTCATAATCTTAAAATTTTTCTCACACGCAATAATATGTCCCTTTGGAAAGTCATTGAGGCATTTATTGATGAAGTCTAAATCTTTTTTTGCATCTTCCTCGCTATATGGAGTATTATCTTGTTGCCCTATGGTGATTCTTTTGATAAACCTTATTGAAGTCAAGTCAAAAATCTTAGCCATAATTTATCCTTTTAGTGTTTATTCTTTTGTATTTTGTTTGCGTTTTGTCTCTGTTTCTTCAGATTCTGTATTTTTAGAATCTGCTATTTCTTTCGTGTTTGAGGCGATTTCTCTTGGCTGAATCGCACTTTGCATAATATCTAAAACTCTTGATAAGCCTTCGCTCATACCCTCATCTTTTGCGTGAAGTTCGATATGATATTTCGCCGAAGTATCTGTGCTTCTTGTATTTTCTTGATGAGAGCTGATTGAGCCTTTCACTGCGACTCGTGCTTTGAAGCAGCCAAAGCCTATATTTGCTTCCGCATCAAGCGAACCACTTTTATCACTTGATTCTTTTGATTCTTCGGCAGTTTTGACTTCCATATCAAAGGTAATGTCCAAATTATTGATAGAGAGATTTGGGACTTTCACAATCGCAAGAAGCGGGGCTTGAATATTCATCTTTTGAATACTGCCATCTTCTTTGATTTGCTCATAATGAAAATCAGCCGTTCTAATCGTCTGCCCATCTTCATTCATACCCACCGTTTTGATAAAAGTTGCGGTTGCGTTTGCAAGTTGTAATTGTGCATCACAAGCTGCCTGTAATGGACCACCAATCAAAGATGCCATTGGTAATCCCGCGAATTGATTTGTAATTTCTGTTGCCATATGAAACTCCTTAAATAGAATGTTTTGAGATTATTAAAGTCAGCTTTCATCTATTTCTTCTTCATTGTCTTGTCCCTCCTTTCTTAGGATTAAATCCTCCTGATAACCTTGAGCGTTATTGATAAGCTCATTTATCATTCGCGAAGTCCCCTCTGGCAAGTCGTGCCTACTCATTGTGAGGCAAATATGGGCTGAAAGTCCATTTTTCTTACCAAAGCCACCGCCCACGACATCGACTTTCAAAGAGGGCAGGGCTTTAAAGTCTTTCATATCGCCTTCTGTTTCTTCTCCTTCCTCTGTTTGTTGATTGCTTTCTATTCCAACCAAACTCACATCAAATTCTGTTTTAATGTTTTCGATATGAATGGGGGTGATAGGCAGGAGATTGATATAGGGGACACTATAATATTTTGTTCGGAAGAATTTAGAATCAGAATCTGGGATTCCTATTTTTAGCTTTCTAGGGAAAATACCCGGTAGCAAGTCATCGGTTAGATTGCCTTTTTCATCTTTTTTAAACTTTCTTTCGAAAAAAGTAAAGATATGGGAGAGTTGGGATTCCTCGACATCGCTTTGTGCTTGTGCGACAGATTTTGCGATGGAGATGATAATGTCGCTTAGAGATTTGTTTGCATTTGCCATTTTTTAACCTTTCAAAAAATTTATGCAATCATACTTTAATCACTATGCTTTTGTCAAGTGTTTTTTATACATTTTTGAATTTTTTGTTTGATTATTGTGTTGTATGGCGGTTGGTGGGGAGAACGAGCGGGAGAATTTATACAGATTCTATAAGTTTCTCTCTTTTATTTATGTTTTGAGGAGTATGAAGAGAATCTTGCAAAGTTTGTGGAATATTTTTTAAGGCGTCTGCAATTTTGCTATAATAGCAGTTTTTGCAAAGCGAATACATCTTGGAGGATATTTTGGCATTAGAATTAAGAGAGCGAAACCTTTTTGAGTGCGATGAAGATACGCATAATGTGATGAAAAGTGTAGATTCTCACAAAATAAGTCAAATTATAGAATCTGCACATAATCTCAAAGATAATGCGAATAAATCACGCAAACAAGCCTTTCTTACTACACTCAAATCTAAATCAAGTGGAAACTACAAACGCTATACCAAAAGCCCTCTTCGCTATGGTGGTGGCAAATCACTTGCAGTGGGGTTGATAATAGAAAATCTTCCTTGTGATACTAAGCGTGTGATTAGCCCATTTATAGGTGGAGGCAGTGTCGAAGTGGCTTGTGCTTTGGAGCTTGGGCTAGAAGTCAAAGCTTTTGATATTTTTGATATTTTGGTGAATTTTTGGCAAGTTTTATTGCGAGATTCTAAGGCGCTTTATGAAGAGTTAGCGAAGCTAGAGCCTGATAAAAAGACTTATGAAGCGATTAAAGATGAACTGAAAGCCTATTGGAATGAAAGACACAAAAATAGAGAATCTCGCACACATAAACCTCAAATCAAGCTAGATTCACTCACTTTAGCGAGGGATTATTATTTTAACTTTAACTTGAGCTACGGTCCGGGCTTTTTGGGCTGGATGAGTAAGATTTATGAGGATAAAACGCGGTATTTGAGTGCATTACAAAAATTGAGGGATTTTAGTGTGCCAAATCTTAGCGTAGAATGTGCGAGTTTTGAATCTGTGTTTGAGTTATACCCACGAGATTTTTTCTATCTTGACCCGCCTTATTTTTTGGAGGGAGATTCTAAGATGTTTCGCGGAATCTATCCTATGCGGAATTTCCCCATTCATCATAATGGATTTAATCATGAGCTTTTGAGAGAGTGTCTTAAAAATCATAAGGGCAAATTTATCTTAAGTTATAATGATTGTGCGTTCGTGCGTGAGGCGTATAGAGGCTTTAGAATCTTAGAGCCAAAATGGCAATACACAATGGGGCAGGGTGAAACTCGAGTGGGCAAAAACCGCATAGAGCGAGGCGATAAGGATAATATCAAGCAAAGCCATGAATTGCTGATAATGAATTTTTAGTGATTTGGAGAATCTAAAAGTGGTTTGCTATTGCGAAGTTTTTGTGATAGCAAAAAGTCGTGGGAATCTATCAATATATAGGAGTGAAAATGAAAATAAGTGAAGTCAAAACCGCCTTTAAAATCGCTGATGTCGAGTTTGTCAAGGGTAGCACGAAGCTTAATTTTAATTATCTCAAAAATTTATATGATGAAAATGGCAAACCCTTACCCCAAACAATTCTTACTGAAAATGTTGCAAGGGTGTATCTTATCGTTGTCAATGGCGAGATTAAAAAGATTGGTGGTTCTCAAGCAGTGGGTGGCATCAAAGCAACTTTAGAGATTTATCGTGATGGAGGAGTGAAAGGGCGTCCTAGTATCCGCAGCTTTGGGATTTGGTATTTTCTTTATTATAGTATTTTAGGTGGTGCGAAAATTGAATTTTATATGATTTATCAAGAAAATTTTGAAAAAGATATTAAGGGGCTTTTTGGACTTAAGAAGATTCCTAATGCTTATATTTCTTATAAATTAATTGAGCAGTGTTGTATCGAGGATTATTTAGTATGCGAAGATGGCAAACACCCGGATTGGAATGTGCAAGAGCAAGGAATGGATTGGCCACTTGAGATTAAAACCAAACACGCAGATTTACAGCAAAATGCCCAAATGCGAGAGAAAAAGATTAATCGTAAAGAGGTGAAGAGATGATGAGTTAAGCATGGAATGAATACAAAGTATAATAGTCAAAATAAAATCGCAGGGGATTTCTAAATCTCTCAAATATATGGAGAAATTCTATGAAAATATTTAAAAGTCAAAATGCGAAAAATCTTTGTATATATGCTAAAGAAAAATATGGCGATGAGTTAGAATTTTTGTGGAAAAAGTCCAAAAATGCAATTTTGCGCAAAAAGAAAAGCAAAAAATGGTATGCAGCTTTTTGTGTGATTGACAAAACGCAATTAGGTTTGCAAGAAGAGGGGTTGGTAGAGATTGTGAATCTCAAGCTTGACCCACAAGATGTGCTTGCTTTTGTGGATAATCAAAAATGTTTTAAGGCATATCATATGAATAAAAAACATTGGATAAGTATTTTGCTAGAAGGCGATACACTTTCTTTGCAAGAGCTTTGCGGATTTTTAGATGAAAGCTATGCACTTGCGTGATTTAAGCTGAAAAACTTTTTGAGCTTTTTGCATTTTTTGCCACATTATATGAGTTTTATTTATGAAAATCTTTTATAGAATTATTTGAGAATCGTTGTATGTTTTTAGTTTTTTAGTTCAGTAATAAATTTTTCATAGCTATTAAGTGGCATAATATCAATTTTAAAGAGATTATCATTTTCCTTTGTGATGATAACAGAGTCAAAGCCCAAAGATTCTAATTTATCTAAAGTAAGTAATTCGTTTTCTTTAAGCATAAGTATTTTTCGCAATAACCATTCACTTAGTGCAGAGTTAGGGTTTGTCATTAAAGCTTTTGAGTTGTCTTGACAAAGTTTTGCACTCAATTCTTGATTAATAGGTGTTTTTAAGATAAATGGAGTATCTCTATCTGGGAAAAATCTTGGACAGATCTTGTGGATTTCATTTGGTATAGGGATATAAATTTCATCTGCACTTCTTGGTCTCCCACCTGCATTCCATTGATTTAATCCACTTTTTTCTGGGACATGTTTATTGCCTTTAAGACTAAAAAGAGGTAGGATAATATAATCTTTTCCTATAATCTGTGGTTTAATAGCATTCGATTCTAAAATTTTATTTTTTAGTGATAAAAGAATCTCAAAAGGATTATTTAAGATTTGAATATCTAAAGTGGAATATTTATTTGGAATATAAAATTTTCTTTGTAACACACTTTTTGAATAGTTAAAAAAGTATTCATTGTTACCATCATAGAAACTAAGTGAAGATTTTGTATCCTTAATATTTCGCAAGTTTGAAGTATTGATTTTATCATAATCAGTTTCAAAAAATATCAGCTGATTATTTTTTCTGGCAATGATATGATAGATAGCATGATTAATGCCATAAAGATTATTTGCTAAATCAATTCTTTGATTTCTAAGATTGCTTAAAGTCTCTGCTAAATCTTTAGAATTGGTTTTTGTTTTTAAAAATTGAGAATCCTTATTAAATTCTGCTACTTTTTCTATACTTGTAGTTCTTGAGCAGATAAAAGTTTTTAATCCAACCCCTAAATTTCCTATTTTTGCATCGTAGGCAGTATCAGAGCGACTAAGATTCTCTGCATTAAAGCATGAACAAAATAAATTTTCCATTACTCTATAATGCAAAAATGGCACATCATTCTCACTAAAAAGCCTTGATAAACTAGAAATAATTTGGATAGTCTCTAAGTAGTTTAAACCCTCTTGTTTGTCTTTTTGGTAAAAATCAATCATTGAATCACTCTTAAGATTTCATTTGCCACTCTTTTTACCAAAGGCAGTGTGATAGAATTCCCTGCTTGGATATAGAGTTTTGAATTTGGCAGGTTTGGTAATTTTAAAGATTGCGGATAGCCCTGAAAATTAAAACATTCTCTAGGTGTGAGTTTTCTGATACCGAAATCATCTTTGATTATAGGCACATTATGCCCACCTGTTCCCATATTTGCAGTAAGAGTTGGGCAAAGATTTGATTTATTTTCTCTCACATAGATTCTGCGTAGTTGATATATTGTATCTCGTTTTACAACACTTTCTTTAAGCCAATCATAATATTGACTTTTTGGTGTATAGTAAAAACAATCATCTTGTTTTATAGATTCTAGGCAATCATGAATAGTCTTTGTTAATTTGACAGGTTGTGGAAATGCAAATTTTTGATATTTCTTAACTTGTTTTTTGTGAAAAGCAACAATAAATATCCTTTCTCTATTTTGAGGTATATTGGCGTGTGTAGCAGAATTTAAGATTTCATGAAAAACAAAATATCCTAAATCTTGCAAGGTATTTAGAATAACTGAAAATGTATTACCTTTGTCATGATTCTTTAAATTTTTAACATTTTCTAAAAATATTACTTTTGGTCTATGCGTTTTGACAATTTTTGCAATCTCAAAAAATAATGTTCCTCTTGTGTCATCAAAGCCTTTTTGATACCCCGCAATGCTAAAAGCCTGACATGGAAATCCGCCACATAAAATATCAAATTTGTTGGGAATAAGGGCTTGAACTTCATCTTTGGTAATATCTCCAAAAAGTGGTGTTTTAGGAAAATTCAAGCTATATGTCTTCTGTGTATTTAAATCAATTTCGCTTGCATAAAGACAATCTTGCCCTTTAAGTGCAAAATGAAACCCACCAATACCAGCAAAAAGGTCAATAAAAGATATATTCACAATTTAAACCTAACCTTAAGATATAATCAACATTATATCATAAATCATGCAAATCCCCATACACTCATTTGTGCTGAAAAATATAATAAAATGATAGTAACTCCAAAGATTCTAAAGTTTCTTGACTCATTGGTAACTTTTCATTATAATCATTTTTTAGTATTATCATTAATAGTGATAATACTTCAAGATTATCTTTTGAAGGGGAATACAGAGTGGATTCTATTGATATTCGTGATTCTATTGGGTTTTTGGCGACAAAATTGCGTGAGAAGCTTTCATTTGCTTTTGATGAATATACAAAGGCACAATATGAGTTGGAGCATAAGCAAGTAGGGATTTTGTGGGTATGTCTCAATCAAGAAATCTCGCAAATCAAGCTTTGTGATTATATCCAAGTGGATAAAAATTATGTGAGAATCTTGCTTGATAATATGGAGCAAAAAGGCTTTATCTATCGTCAGAGAAATCCCAAAAATAGACAACAAAATCTCATTTTGCTGACAGATTCTGGCAAAGAGATTGCAAAAAAAAGCTACAAATATATGCTCAAAATGCAAAAAAAATTGCTTTTATCCCATATAGATAGCGATGAGATAGAGACGCTCCATAGGATTTTATTCAAGCTCTTTGAGGGAGATTTTGATACTTCAGATTAAAGGAAAATTATGGCTTTAAAAAGTTTAGTTGCACTGATAATGTGTGCGTTTATGGGGCTTGTCTCTGTGAGCGCAAAAGAGTTTCATTTGAAGAATGATTCGCATATTGGCTTTCGTATTAAGAAAATGGGCTTTATGAATGTGAAGGGGCATTTCAAGCAGTTTAGTGGCACATTGAATTTAGAATCTCCCCATAATATCAAGAGTCTGCAAGGCGAGATTGTGATAGATTCTGTCTTTAGTGATAGTAAAAAACGCGATAAACATCTTTTAGAAGCAGATTATTTCAATGCAAGTGTGAAT
This sequence comes from Helicobacter didelphidarum, assembly GCF_003364195.1. Lineage (GTDB taxonomy): Bacteria > Campylobacterota > Campylobacteria > Campylobacterales > Helicobacteraceae > Helicobacter_A > Helicobacter_A didelphidarum. The sequence goes on from NZ_NXLQ01000036.1 coordinate 8,728, forward strand.
CCAAAAGGCATATTTGTGATGACAAGCTATGAGATAAATAGCACCGAAGAGAGGCTATATAGAGGCACCATGCGAGCAAATCTCACACTCAATGGCGTAGAGAAAAACATCGCATTTGATTATAGCCTTGATATAAGTGATGCAACAATGCCTAAACTCACATTAGAATCTAAGCTCAATATCAAGGATTTTGGTATGAAAGGCTCGGGTATGCACAGCGATGAGGCGATGATAGAGATAGAGACTTTGTGGGAAGAGTAGTGAGACTTTTTGATTTTGACTGCGAGACAATCTCATGCTAAAGCCTACTCAAAGCGTCAAATGCGGATTTGGATTATTGCTTAGACTCCTTGATAAGATTCTATATAATAGGGTCTTTGAATAGAGGTTTTGCATAGAATCTTTGGGGCTTATCGCATTTGCAGTGTGCTATTTTGATTTGCGTTTTTTGTCCTTTTTTGTATCTTTTTTACACACTTTTTTGCACTTCACATAATCCTTGCTTTGGGGATTCATCGCGTCTTTGCCATTTGAAAGCATATTGGCATACACATCAAGTTTGTGTTCTAGTGATTTGGCGATGGCTTGAAACTCCTTAATTTTTTCTAGCACGATTGTGTGCTGAATAGCTATCATTCTCTGCCTCTCTTGTGCCGTGCTATCGCCCTGCATAGCGAGATTGACATATTGCTTAATATCCTCGATACTCATATTGCTCCGACGAAACCAATCAATCCAGCCAACCCATTCAATATCGCTTTGAGAGAAATACTTGACGCCATTGCTATCGCGTTCTACAAATGGAAACAACCCTTTTTTCGCCCAGAATCGTAATGTATGAGGCGAAATTCCTGTTTGCTTTGAGACTTCAAGTATCGTGTATGCCATATTTGCTCCTTTTAGATTGCAATATAGGGAGATAATGAGAAAATTATTGATAAACATCTTACTTTATTTTTTAAAACATAAATTTTTAACACTTAAGAATCTACTTAAAATCTATCAGACTCTGTTACCCAAATTCTTTAAGATGTTTCAATATCTTATCGTATGTTAGAATTGTATGTAGATCATTCATACACTATATCTTATACAATCCGTGTCCTAATACTTCCAATTCCTTCAATCTCACAAGTAACAATATCGCCACTTTGTAGGAATCGTGGCGGATTAAAGCCCATTCCCACTCCGCTTGGCGTCCCCATAGAGATGATACTTCCGGCTTTAAGCGTGAAATACGATGAAAGCTCCGCAATCACAGAATCTATCCCAAAAATCATCTTTGAAGTATTACTATTTTGACGCAATTCCCCATTCACATAGCTTTTAATGGCAAGATTGCTCGTATCAAGGCTATCACGCAAAATGATATAAGGACCCATAGGAAATGCTCCCTCAAGGCTTTTGCCCGCATACCATTGCTTGTGCTTTGCCTGCAAATCGCGCGCAGAGATGTCATTGCCTATCGTATAGCCAAAAATCACTTCTTTTGCCTGCTCTTTTGGGATATTCTTGCAATCTTTGCCGATAATTACGACAAGTTCGACCTCATAATCAAGCTGATTTGTCTTTGATTCTCTATGGAATATAGAATCTGGTGAGGCGCATTCATTCACTCGCTTAGAGAAATACACCGCCTCTTCGCGTTTGCCATCAAATGCCTCTTTTTTGAATCGCATTGATT
>NZ_NXLQ01000037.1 GCF_003364195.1 Helicobacter didelphidarum
AGTTTTATATTCCACAATACAAAAAAGCATATTTTATAAGAATATGTAAAGCGATAAATAGGGGGTTTTAGGGGGGTAATTTTAAGGTTATAATTTATAATCACTTCGTGCATGTAAACCTACTTGCTAAGATTATCATTGCTTAGAAAATAATCAATTTTTACTCTCTTTATCCTCGAAGAAGTATTATAAAAATACGCATTAAAAAAGTTTTTCGGGTATAATTTTTGCCATTGTTTTATAAAATCTTAACCATAAACTTGTGTTGGGTGGTTTGCTAAATTTCTTGATTTCTTGATTGTCACCCAGAAGAATTTCCCAATGGCATTTTTTACCAAAAGAATCGCATACAATTTGATAAGATTCTGACATTTGTTGTTGCGTAATTTCTTTCAATTTTTTTGCTAACTGCTCACTTTTAAAAAATACAATACTTTCTGTATTTAACATAGCCGATCGATAATCAAGATTAAAGCTTCCAACAGCAACAATATCTTCATCAATAATCATACTCTTTGAATGCAAACTCACTCGACCTTTTTTTGTGTTATAAAATTTTGCTTTATCTTTTAATTTTGCCTTTGAAGATTCTAAATGTGGGTATTCATATACTTCAATGCCCATTTGCACAAGTTTATCGCGATATTTCTCCCAATGAGAATACACAGGAACAACATCGATTGAAGCAAGAGAATTCGTTAAAATCTGCACTTGTACACCGCGTTGGATAAACTCATGCCAAATATCAAGAGTTGCATCTCCAGGAACAAGGTATGAAGAGGAAATAATAATAGAATCTTTTGCATGATTTAAATAATAGGTAAGTCCATCAAGAATTGGTGTTGTAATAAACTCGCTATCTTTATCAATTTTTTTTGGTAAATCTGCTAGAAAAATCCCTTCACCCCATGCTATTTCAAATTCCTTATTCATATATTTTGTTTTAAAATCATCAATATCATTACGGTAATCTTGCCATTGTGCAAGATCAACATTGTATCGTTGCTCCTCTTGCAATGTGCTTTGGATTCTTTTATTATATTGTTTTATTTTATGCTTACTTGGAAAGAGGCTCACAGGAATACTGCGTCTATAATTCCAAAATTCTTCAAAATTAACTTTCGCATCTTTTGCAAGATTTCCAATAAAAAGTAAATCTGTATCCGTAAAATTAATACTCGCATTATCAAAATACTCATCAGCAATATTACGTCCACCGGCAATTAACACTGTATCATCAAAAATAAAAAGTTTATTGTGCATACGTCTGTTAATACGGTTAAAATCAAATGGTGCTTCAAATGCTCGTAAGATTCCAAAACGAAAAAAATATGGGTTAAAGATTCTCACTTCAATATTTTCATGGCTGTCTAAATATATAAGGTCATATAAATCAGATGAAATACCATTATCATCAATTAAAATTCTTACCTTTACGCCACGATTTGCAGCTTGATATATTTCATAAATCAACAACTTTGAAGTGAGTTCATTTTTATAAATATAAGTTTGAATTTCAATACTTTTCTGTGCCATTTGCACAAATGCTAAACGATGCAGTAGAGCACTTGTGCCATCAGCAATAATAAAACCACCATTTTTCTTACTCTCTAATTCTTTCTCGTAAGGTTTCGCAATCGAACTTGAAAATACATTATATTTTGGAACATAAGTGGTTTTAACAGCATGTTTAATCGTAGTAAGTGGCGAACAAGCACTAAAAATTAGTAAAACTAATGTGTATAAAAGAATAATGTTTGCACAATAAATAATAAAGCTCCATGAAATATCAATATCTGAAAATATCTTAATCATATATTCTCGCCACAAAATCTTGCAAAATAGAAATAACTACCCCCACACTCTCAATCCATACCCTCTCTTTTGTTGAATGAGGAAATTGGATTGTGGGACCAATACTTAAAGAAACTATATCATCTAACCCCATTTCTCTAAATTTTGCAAGTAGAATACCACATTCAAGTCCAGCATGTAATTCTACAATCTTTGGTGTAATATGAAATGCTTGTGTATGCACTGCCATGCTTTGATAAAGGATTGAAAGTGTATGCATAAAATTAGTTATATTTTCTGTATTACCACTTTTTATGTAATCTTGCGAATAAGCAGACAAGTATTTTTCACTGTATTTATAAAAAGTTTGATAATCAAAATCTTGCTGTTTCTCCCATGGAGCATAATACTCGCTAGATTCTATTATTGTGCTTTCTATTTTTTGCTTTGGTAAAGATTGTTGGAGAGATTCCTTTAAAGTAACAAGATTTTCATCTAAAAGACTCTTGGTATTTGCACGTCCCATAAATGATAAAGATAATATTCCATTTGCAAATGAAATATGAGAAAGATTGCGCGAATTTTGAATCATATCATTATTATCTCTTTGCAAAACCCCAATTTTAATATTTTGTAAAAACTCATACAAAATATTAAAATTCAATCCTTGTGGTGGTTGCAAAAAAGCTTCATTCACTTGTTTAATGCGTCTATTATTAATATTTTCTAATTCACTAATTGTAAAAAATTCATTTGGTTGGAAATTTAATTTCTGTTCACTTGCAAAGATAATTTTAGAATTTGTGGGTATTGAATTGCGTTTTTCACCGCCCTGCCAATTAATGATGCTAATAGATGGTTTTATAATATATTGTTGCAATCCATTATAAAGAAATTTTGCACTTTCTAAAATAGCATTACGATAATTTGGTGCGGAATTTCCAATATCTATACCGCTATGCCCACCAGCAAAATTATGAGATTGTAAAACATAATAGTATTGATTGGGCAATACTTTTTCCACCTCAAAATGAGTCGTATATGCAAGATCATATCCACCAGCACAGCTTATTGTAATTTCACCCAACACTTCGGAATCTAAATTAAGCAAAATTTTTGATTGAATTGGAATTTCAAGATTCTTTGCACCAATCATACCAATCTCTTCATTATTGGTAAAAAGAAATTCAGCATTCATTTGATTTTTCATGCAATAAAGCATAATAGCCAAACCCATACCATTATCTGCACCTAAACTTGAATCTTGGGCATTCAACCATGTTTGCATAATATTGCCATTTTGTATTTTATTCTCAAGAAGTTTTGGAGGAAATTTTTTTGCAACCATGCCAACACACACCATATCATAATGACTTTGAAAACAAATTTTGGGTCTTTCACCTTCTTTAAATGCAAGAATATTTCCATGTGTATCAATTTTAATTGTGTAATTCTGTGCCTTAATAAAAGATTGTAAGAATGCACACATTTCGCTTGTATTCCCACTACCATGTGGAATTGTTATTATCTGATAGAATAATTGTAGAACATCTTGTAATGGGTTATTTTCCATAGTCATTCCTTAATAATGCAAACAAATATTATACAATTATACTATATATTTTCACGAAATTTACGAAGTTTTTTGCCCCATACGCTTGAAAGTATAAAATTTTTAGGATAAAATTCAAAATCAAACTTTAAATAGGAGATCACAATGAAAATTTTAGTGATTCAAGGACCAAATCTCAATATGTTGGGGCATAGAGATCCAAGATTATATGGCACAATGACTTTAGAGCAAATCCATAACAATATGAAAGCATTTGCTACACAGCAAAAAGAGGCAAATGGTGAAGCACTTGAATTAGAATTTTATCAAAGTAATTTTGAAGGTGAAATCATTGACAAATTACAAGAGTGTGTTGGCGGAGAGTATGAGGGTGTAATTATGAATCCAGGAGGCTTATCTCACACTTCTATTTCTCTTGCTGATGCAATTATTGCTTCTGGTGTGCCAGTAGTTGAGGTTCACTTAAGTAATATTCAAGCTCGTGAACCCGAACGCAAAATAAGTGTAACAGGTGCTGTAAGTGTTGGAATGATTACTGGTTTTGGACCTTTAAGCTATCATTTGGCATTAATTGCCGTATTGAATATTGTAAATGAAATTAAAATGATGAAACAACAAAACCCACAAGCCCAAGCATAAGTTTTATTTGCAATAAAAATGTGATTTTTCATTACTCTTTTTTCAGAATCTTTGGGACTCTGTTTCCAAGATTCTGAAATTTTGAATAGTCTATATAATCGAATATCTTCTCCCGCAGATTAAATAATATTTCAGAATAATAAAAAAATCATGTTCTATAATTTCTAGTCCAAATTTTCAAAAACCACTTATTCACAAAGACCATAGTCCCAGAATTTCTCCATAAAGTAAGGTTTATAATTCCAATAGTATTGTATGTAAAAAAATATTGAGATTGCATACAACAATGATGTAACACATAAAAACAAAAAATAATATATTTTGTTAAAAAATAGTTTTGAATATTTAGAATTTAATGTAAAATATAAACAAGTCTTGAGTATCTTAGTTTGATTGAATGTAAAGGAGAAGCAATGCAAAAAGAAAAAATAGTGCAAACAACAGATCATATCGCACAAAGAGATATGTATTTTAATCGTGAATTAAGCTGGTTAAGATTCAATACGCGCGTATTAAATGAAGCAAAAAATACAAAACTTCCTTTGCTTGAACGACTTAAATTTTTAGCAATTTACAGCACAAATTTAGACGAGTTTTATATGATTCGTGTGGCAGGTTTGCAAAGACTTTTTGCAAATGGTGTAATTGAAAGTGGTGCGGATAAGCTTAGTCCTCTTGAGCAGCTTACTGAAATACGGGAATATATTAATAGGGAAAAGCATGAAGTAGAATCTCTCTATAATGACATTAAGAAATCTCTTGCAAAAGAAAAACTCATTGTGCGTAATTTTGATGATCTTGATACAAATACAAAACAGGAAATGTATAAGTATTTTAAAAATTATCTCTACCCAATTATTGTTCCCATTGTTGTAGATTCTGTGCATCCATTCCCTCATTTAAATAATCTAAGTTTTGGTATTGCACTCTTATTAAAAAACAAAGAAACGAATGAGGTTAAATATGGAATGGTAAGAATTTCTCGTGTTTTAAAACGTTTTGTGAGAGTAAATCACGATTCTTTCGTTTTAACTGAAAGTATTGTGGGGGAATTTGCAGGAGAAATCTTTGAAGGATATGAAACAATCGCTTATATTCCATTCAGAGTTACACGAAATGCAGATATGGAAATTGAAGAAGATGAAGCAGACGATTTCATAGTATTAATGAGCGAGGGATTGAGGGCAAGAAAAAAAGGGGAAGTTGTCCGACTAGAAGTTGGTATAACAAACAAAGAAGCTGAATATCACAAATTGCTTGCATTTATTAATAGTCAGCTAAACATACCAAAAGAAGATATTTATGAATACAGAGTTCCTCTTGGATTTAATACATTTTGGGAGTTAGTTGGATTAAAAGAGTATGCTTATCTTACTCTCCCTCATTATGTTGCAAAAGTCCTTCCGCCACTTGAAAGTGCCCTTAATATTTTTGATACAATAGAGAAAGGGGATATTTTATTATTTCACCCATATGAAAGTTTTGATTCTGTCGTAGAGTTTATTCAGCAAGCTGCAAAAGATCCGGATGTGTTATCAATTCGCATGACACTTTATCGTGTTGGACGCAATTCTCCTATTGTAAAGGCATTAACAGAAGCTGCGGAAAATAAACAAGTAACAGTTCTTGTTGAGTTAAAAGCAAGATTTGATGAAGAAAACAACTTACACTGGGCAAAAGCATTGGAATCTGCTGGAGCACATGTAATTTATGGTGTTCCAACTTTAAAGGTCCATGCTAAAATTGCCCTTGTGATTCGTAAAAACGGAGACAAACTACAAGAATATGTGCATTTAAGTTCTGGAAATTACAATGCACAAACTGCAAAAATTTATACAGATGTAAGTTTGCTAACCGCAAATCCATCATTTGCAAAAGATGCGGTAAAATTTTTCCATTCACTCTCAACCGGTAGCTCAAAACAAGCAAGACTAGATACTCTTTATACTGCACCAATCCAAATAAAAGAGAAATTACTCAAACTTATTGCCGATGAAACAATACATAAAGAACAAGGAAAAATTATTCTTAAAGCTAATGCATGTGTAGATATTGATGTCATCAATGCACTCTATAAGGCTTCGCAGGCTGGAGTAAAAATAGATCTTATTATACGAGGTGTATGTTGCTTAAAACCGGGCGTAAAGGGGTTAAGCGAAAATATCTGTGTTTATTCAATTGTTGGTAAATATTTGGAGCATGCAAGAATCTATTATTTCAAACATGCTAAAGAATCAATTTATTTTGCAAGTGCTGATATTATGCCAAGAAATTTGGAACGTAGAGTAGAATTACTGACCCCTGCACTTGAAAAAAATATCGCTGAAAAACTTATGCAAATTCTTACACTTCAACTCAATGATACATTACAGCGATATGAGCTAAGGAGTGATGGTGAATATTATAAAGTTCCACCAAAAGATGGTGGTCTAAGCTCGCAAGATGCATGGGAACGTATGACAAATCAAATTCACAATGCTAATAAAAAAGTGAATGAAAAAATGAAACGTCTTGTTACTCGCATGATGGGGGAATCATAAAAGTTTTATAAGTTACAAGATATATTTTATTTTGATTCAAAGAATCCTATTGAGAGGCTGAAGAGACATTTCAAAATATGGAATTTCCTCAAGACTCTTGTGTATTTTTGGTAGAATCTGCTTCAATTTTACTAAAAATACCAGATTTTCTTTAGAAACATGCTTCAAAATTTGGTTTTCCTCTTCTTTATTTTGCAATAAATACACTCATTTTTTTACAAAAAGTTTTTCAAGAATCTTTCTGACATTGCTTTATTTTTTAAAAACTCTCAAGATATTTATCATTTCTCTCTTTATGGAATATGGCTATACTTTGATGTATTAAATGTATCATAAATTTTACCTTTTATATAAACATTATAATTCTTGATTTGAAAATCCATACAATAATATCAAAAAATGGAAACTCATTTCTTGCAATAATATACATAGGCGGGAGGAAAATTATTCCAAATAATTTTAGAGATTCTTACATTTTTAAAATATTTAAATAATTTCTTTTTAAATTTTTTTGCTTGAGGTGTGGGAAAAATATAAGCAAAAGTAGCAAAACAACCATTATCTCTCAACCCTTCATGAATACAATCAAGCAAACAATCCTGTTCTTTCTGACTAAAAACACTCCAAGGTAACCCAGACACAATAACATCAAGATATTCAATTTGTTTTCTTTTCATAATCTGTAAAAGTTTTTCTGCACTTTCGTTTTCAACTTCAACATCCATCAACTTTTCTTGTAGCTTTTTAGCAATCTTTGTGTTAATTTCAATAGCAAAAAATTGTGCGTTTTTGTTTTTCTTTCGTAAAATTTCTTGTGTGAATACCCCAAGTCCTGGTCCTATTTCTGCGATATATTGAGCATTTTCTAGTCCTATATTATTTGTAATTGCACAACTTAATTCCTTAGAACTAGAACATAAAGTACCTATTCTTCTAGGATTTCTTAAAAAATAGAGCAACATATAACTACCTCATCAAGTTTCTAGGAATAATCAATTCTTATTTATTTCACAATTAGTGCATTGCTGTTGTTTTACCTCTTTATCATAGTCTTTCCCATTAAAAATTTTTCTTACGCGTTTATCATTAAAATTAGGAGAGAAAAGTGAGCGAGATTCTTCAAAATCAGGTGTTTTTATATCCAATATATCAAGAAAAGCATGGATAAAATCATCAGTCATAAATGGTCTATTCACTGCAAGATTTATTTTTGCTGTAAGATTAGGGAAAGATTCTCTTGCTTTTGGACTTAAGTAGAGTATAAATGGTATCTCTACCATAAATCTTGAGCCGGCAAAATCATTATGCCCATAAAAACTACGAAAATCATACACTTCCTCTCCATGATCGCTTAAATACAATATAATAGATTCACTCTCTTTAAATTGTTCTATAATCTTATTCACAACCCAATCATTATAAAGCACAGCATTAGAATATTCCGCTTTTGTTTTTGCATCATTGGGAAATTTACCCACTTTAAAATCATCTGGTTTTAACATATTAAAACTTTGTGGGTAGCCCTTTATATATGGAAAATGTGTCCCCATAAGATGAAGAACATAAAAATGTGGCTTTTGTGATTGATTGTTACGATACTTATCAAGAACACCTAAAAGTGCACCATCATAAAACTTTGATGAATACAGAGAACCACGATACATTGTAAATTCTACTGTATTAGCATGTGTTGCAATAACTTCAGGTGCATTCCCATATATCGAAATAGTTTCTTGATTACTTAGCCATAAAGTCTCAAAACCTGCTAGATTCATAACATTCAAAATATTCATTTGTTTATACCATGGGGTATCACTATTTTCATAATTAGAGAAAGTAAGGACTTTTCGCAATGATTCATTTGTGTGTCCATGTGGTGCTATTATATCATTCATTACAAATAAGCCTCCTTCTTTCTTTAATTGTTCTAAATGAGGAGTTGTTGGTAATCCAAATCCATATAAGCTCATATAATTTCTTGTTGTAGATTCACCTATAATCAATACGATATTTTGTGGGAGCTTCCCTTGAATCTCAATAGGATACTCTTTCTTTTGTTCTAAAAAATCATTGGAATCCTGTTTGACTCGCTTGTATTGATTATAATGTTTAAGAAATTCACTACTTTCCCGCATATTATTTGAAATAGCAATATACCATTGCCATATAATATTTTTCTTTGCAAAATAAACATTTCTATAAACTATTTCAAAAAGACAAATAACAAATAGAATAAAAGCTACAATTTGAATGGCTTTAAGTTTTTTTGATTGAATTGGTAGATGAATTTTTGGAAGTCTTATAAATAAAAAACCTATTGAAAATACCACAAACAGAAGCATAATCATACTTACACGCAAGTTAAAATATGTATCAAAAAAACCGATTGCTTCATTTGGATTTGTTGATAAAATAATATTAACAAAGACATCATTTAACGAGTTATGAAAAACTATGACTAAAAATAAATCTATTAAAATTACAAGAAAAGTTGAAAGATAACAAAATATTGCAATCGCTAGAGCCAGAACCTTGCTGAGATATTTCTCTAAAAAGTGCAAAATATAAAAAAGACAAAAAAATAAAGCAAGGTTTGGAAAAAATGAACGATATAAATTATGAATAAAATCCTGGAAAAAAACAGTAAGTATATTTACATCGGTAGTGTTATCATTACCCCCCCCCCCCAAGCTACTAAATAAAACCATTGGATAAAAAGAATTTACAAATAAAAAAAACAAAAAAATTTTAAAAGAAAATAGCCTTTTGAGACAATTAAAAATTGTCATAAAATTTACTTAAAAAAAAAATTGGGAAATTAAAGGAAATTTTTAAAACAATTAAAAAATATGAAAAATTTTAAAAGATTAAACAAAAAACTATTTTTAATCTTTTGA
>NZ_NXLQ01000038.1 GCF_003364195.1 Helicobacter didelphidarum
CCTAAAGTCTATGATAAAGCATATAAAGAATATGAATATAAAGATTATGGGGTAGGGAGGTTTCAGTATATTTATAGGTATTGTGATACAATAGCTAAAGATAAAAAGATAGTGCTTTATAAAGCACTCTATACACCTGCAAAGATGAAAAAGATAGAGATTGAGATAGCTAGTGGGTTGGATAGTGTGATAGAATCTCAAGATAATGATATGGATTCTAATATCTTAAAGCTTTATATCATCAATAAAGGATATGGGGAGAGATTGTGGGGAGGAGAGGATAAAAATAGCAAAGATGGAAATTCTAATGCAAACTCTAGCAATACAGACAAAGATTCTAACCAAGATTCTTCTTTAACAAATAAAGAGAATATGAACAAGCAAATACTTGATATGTATTTTAGCTATGGAGGGGATATGATAAGATTGCAAGATAATTCGAGACATTCTAATGATATAAACTTGCATATTAATACACAAGGATATAGTGATGGAGAGGAAGTAGAGGTAAGATTAGAAACACAAAATGACAATCTTACTCTCAAAGGCAGAGTTAAGGATAATGAGATAATAATTAGGAATGTGTTTAGGGATAAAAAGATTCAAACAGGAAAGGTGAAAGTCTATGTCTAATTGTGTGTGCGAAATAAATATCAAGAGACCTTGTTGGGATTGTGTAAAAGAGGCGTATGAGGAGATAAATACTGCTAGTCCAAATGATGAAAATTTACAAGAGAGATTTAAGCTGGGTATATTGGAAGAAGCAAAATGGAGAGGTGGAATTTCTAAAACTGAAGCAAAGGGAGTAGCTGATATAGAGTCAAAAAAGATAGATTGCATCTCTGCAAGATTTGCAATGGTTGGAGGAATGCCATTATTGGAGCGTATTAGATATTTAAATTTTTTTGGGAAAAGCCCAGACTATGGAAATTATGCAAATACTTGTACACTACAAGTAAGTTATGCTTTGAATAAGAGTAATATGTTCCTTGAAAATTATATGCCTTTAGATAAATCTAAGAGAGATGCTAACTTTGAAAAAGCATTAATTTTACAAGGTGGCGATAAGCATAATTATTTTTTAAGAGTAAAAGAAATAGTTATGTTGTTAAAATTACGAAAAGTGTGGGGAAGTGCCGATAAACCATATACTTCTAAAACAATGTATTCAAAACAAGAAAATATAGACTTTTATCACAATGAGTTTTTTAGGCTCAATAAAAAAGGTGTTGTTGCGATGAAAATTAGAGGCTGGAGGGAAGAATATGGACATATAACCTTATGGGGTGGTAGCAATGTTGGATTTGTAGATTATAAGCAAGAAGAAGCAAATAACTTTCTTGTTGATAGAGGTGAGAATATTGTTGTAGAAATATTTGATTTTTGGGAGTTAAAATGAAAAGAATATTATTAATAATGCTTGTTGTTAGTCATTGTATATATGCTAGTGATAGAGATAATGCAGAATGGGAAGAATTTGTGTTTGTAACTAAGAAAAATTTGGGCTTTAGCCTCTGTGTGCGTGAATTTTATAAAGATTCTAATCTACCACTAGGGATAGCAGAATCTCCAAATGCCTTTAACTCAATAGAGATAGTCAATCCACACGATGGAAACAATATCCTCATATTTATCAAAAACAATATTCATCGTTATTTGCCACAATTTAAAAATGAAAAATTTTATGCCAAATATCAACCATGGTATTTCGTGGCTTGCCTTGATATGTATAATTCTAAAGAATATGAAGATATGATAAAAAACCTTAAAGATGAATAGGGTTAAAATCTATTTTTGGGAAAATTTTACTTTTGGGAGTTAAAGAGTGAAAAAGATATTTCTAGCAATACTGCTATTGTTTAGTGTTGCTTACACCGCAGAACAGCCACTACCTATGGAATTGCTTGATACTTGGGAGAGTGTAGATGACAAAATAGTCAAACTCAAACGCCATGCGTTGTTTGTGTGCCTACAAAGATTCAATCCACAGAGTGATTTTGTCGATAAGCATGTATTTTCTCATAATCACCCTGAAGTTTGGCATATGATACCACCTAAGCTTTTAGATGAACTTGTCGCTTTTACTCACAAGACAATATTAGAAGCAAATAGTGGGACAAATAGGGCTAATATAAAATTTAGCAAGACTTACAATAAGCAAGATACAAAGGGTAAGAATCCAGACTATACAAATGCGTGCCTTAATCTCTATGATAGTAGAGATCTTATGCGGGAAATAGTTAGAATCTTAGACCAAATATATTTGAATGATACGATATTCCCAAAGGAATATCAAAAGAGATACAAGAAAACGATACAAAAATATTGCAAGGAGTGTAAGTGAAAATCCCTAAAGTCTATGATAAAGCATATAAAGAATATGAATATAAAGATTATGGGGTAGGGAGGTTTCAGTATATTTATAGGTATTGTGATACAATAGCTAAAGATAAAAAGATAGTGCTTTATAAAGCACTCTATACACCTGCAAAGATGAAAAAGATAGAGATTGAGATAGCTAGTGGGTTGGATAGTGTGATAGAGGAGAGAGAGGTATTGAAAATATTTCTTATCAATGAATCATTAAAGGATTACGATGAGTGAGACAAATATAAAATTTATATATACACAAGAGGACTTGTTAAACACAATTCAAGAGCATAGCAAGAATGCCAAAACAATAAAATTTTATTGTTCAAATTTTGAATCTTATCATAGCGATAAGATAATTGACTTTGAAACTAAACTGACAAGACATTTCTTACATTTAGCATCACAAAAAAATAATAATATAAATATAGAAGTATTTAGCTACAATAGTCTTGATATAAAAAATATTATTACACAATCATCACAAAAGACTTATTATCTTAAACATAACTTAAAAATAAGTGATACACCAATAGACAAGAGTATTTGTGTGCATAATATGCAAGTAGCAGAATCTGGTATTTTATTTGGCTTTGTAGAATCTTTACTCAAACAGCTATCAGATGAAGATGAATATAAAGATAAAAATGAAAATGAAAATATAAATAAAAATATAAATAAAAATATAAATAAAAATATAAATAAAAATATAAATAAAAATATAAATAAAAATATAAATAAAAATATAAATAAAAATATAAATATAAATATAAATATAAATATAAATATAAATATAAAAAATATATCTCAAGCTATAGATAAATTTATAGCACAGGATAGTAGTGGCAAAGCTCTTATCGATTCTATAAATAATAATTTAAAACAACCATTGATAGAGAAAGTGAAGCAATTTGAGGAGCTTGAATATCTCCATAATGCAGCAAAGCTCGAAGATAGCTTAAATACTGCATTTGATGAACTCAATCAATCAATTCAAAAAATTTGTGAAGATGACAATTCCCAAATGTATAAAGAAATAGTAAATTTTTTCTTTAATATTATTGATATTTTTAGTATTAAAAAGATATTTGCTAAAAGTAATCTATTATTTTTGGGTGTTGATACATTATTTGAAGGGAGTAAAACACTAGGCAATATTTTAGAATGGATAGATTCTAAGTATAATTATGCTATTTTAAGTTCTGTCATTAAACTCTTAATTCAAGATATTGCACCAACTATCACACTTTTTGAAAATCGTATTCTACATAATACACTTATCATAGATGATAAGATAATTATTGATTTTTCTGGATTTAATACACAAGTAGATGAGTTTCAAACTACACTCAAGCAAGATTTAGGAGTTTGTTTGCAGCTCAAAGAGCCATTATCGCAAGATTTTCATAAAAATGCAAGCATAGCATTTCATAGCAAAATAGCAAACGATACGATAGGCGTATATGGTAAGGGAAAAATTTGTGAGTTTTTACAACATCAAATGTCAGCTTCAAATAATCGCTTTGCTTATATTGAAAGTCCATTTTTTAATTCAACAGAGATTATAAGACTTATTAAGGAGAACGAAAAACAAAGTAGATATGAAACTGACGAAGCCAAGCAAGGCTTTAATTATCTTATTATTAGCAATGCTCCTTATAAACATAATGCGGGATTAAGTGCAACACTCATTGACAAATTAGGCAATACAATCTCTTATGGTAATACAAACCAAAAGAAAATCACGAATGATATACTTCACCCAAAACCTGATAAAAATTATAATGAAGTAGTTGATTATAGCAAATATCAAATCACAATCAATGCAACTAAAAAAGAAGCTTATGTGCTTAGCCTAAGTCCATTTGTTTATATAGACAAAGAGCAATATAAGGATTTATATAATGAGTATTTAAGATTAAAAATGACTTTTCTTAATTTTAGCAGTGAAGAAAATAAGATGCAAAAAGTTAAAAGTTATCAATATATACAATCTTTTTTTAAGCAACCCAAAGATAAAAAAGAGATAGTGGAAAAAGAAGAGCAGTATTTTAAAGAAAGCATAGTTTGCTTACAAGGGTATATTGAGAGCATAATTTTAACGCGAAATACCAAATACAAAACAACATCCTCACCATATGTAACTATAATAGAAAACTATTATTCTGCCTTAGAAGTTCTGCTACTCGCTTTAAGCTACTATGTGATTAAAAATTTCTATGGCAAGGTTGAGACAGACCCGCAATTATTTGGTGTATGGAATTATGAATATATAAAAATAGGTGGTGAAAAAATCAATATGCTCCCTACAAATTCATACATCGAGACATTATCAGATAAGAATATCCCCCTTTATTTTTCTATTAAGCAAAAAGGAAATAATAGCCAAGCATTTTGTATAGAAGAATTTGTTCTTGCTATAGAAAAAAGTGAGCAAAATCAAAATTTAAGCGACCAAGAGCAGCAGACACTTAATATGCTATTTACACATAGAGAATCTAATGATGATTCCAAAGAAAATGATGCTATATTTAAAGATATTGAAAATAATCTACACGAAATAGATAACAAACTCCTAAAAATCGAGCAACAGCAAAGACAAAAAACACAAATCAATAATCAAATAATTTTAGAAGATATACTTGAAAATTTTATCACAGCATATTTCCCATTTTCTGCTATATTATTTAATTTCTCAGGCATAGATATAATACATAAGCTTACAAAAACACTTTTAAAATCTCATCTCTCAAAGAAGCTAAGTGATTTACTTATCGAAGAACTTGGATTATTATATATTGCTACAATCTTAAATTCTAAGGATAAAATGCTTTATACTGCAGGTTCAAAAGGCAAAGAGCATAGAGCCAATGCGAAAATAAAACAAATCAAGAAAAAAGCTTTTATCCAGCTTGTTAGAATCCATAAGGCACAAGCGTTTGAAGTAATTGCATTAGGAGATATTGTAAGTAATCCAAAAATGAAATCCTATGAAGATGGTTTAAGAAAAAGACTTAAAAAAGAAAAGCAATATGCTAACATCAAAGATGAACAAAAGCAAAAGGCGGCAGAGGCGGAAATAAACAAAGAGATAAAAAGAGAAATATTTAAACAAAAAGGTTTGTTTGCAAGAGATTTTATCACAGATACATTTAAAGATTTTATAAAAGGATTGCCTCAAGCACTAGCATTAAATATTTTTAATCAAGCCTTTATCACAGAGTATGAAAAAAGTAAAAAAGAATTTGAACGACTGCAAATCCTCAAACTTAGCTATAAATACAATTATCCCTATGCACTAGAGAGAGATGATGTAGGGGTGTATTATCCTATGATAATTAATAATACTTTTCTCTCATTTAATTTTTATGATATGATAATAGGAGGGCAACTAAGGACAGGTGGATTAGGAAAGCTCGATGCTCTCTTCTATCATCTTCACAATACATCATCTAAACAAGTATCAAATTATCTCTTACAAAAGCTACTAGGCTATATACTCTTAGATGAGTTAAGAGGAGTAAGCAAAGATAAAAACTATTATATCAATGATATAGACTTCTTTGCAAATGGCACAAACAAAGCAAGTTTAAAGATTTTAAAAGATAATAAAGAACTCTATCAGCTAAGAGATGAAGGAAAAATAAATTCTTTTAAAGTTTTAGATGAAAATGATAAGCAACACAAAGCCATAGATTGCTATAATACTTGTATCGATATACTCAGTGATATAGCTAGGGGTAATATGAATACAGATAAAAAGACAAATACATATCATGCAAAATATAGAGAATTATTAGAAAAACTCAATATCATAGGGTTAAATAATATTAGGGCTATGTATGTGGGGATAGACCCAAAAAAGAAATATAATATACCTAGACCCCAGTTTATAGGGCGTTTAGCTACTACGATAATAATGGAGGATGGACTATGGATAGGATAACTCTTAAAATATTTATAAAACTAGGTATAGTTTTATTACTAGGATTAAGTCTAAGTTCTTGCAATTCAAATAATTCAAACAATAAGGAGAAAATAATAATGACAACAACAAAAGATGCGTTTGGCAATGATATAGAATTAGATTCTAATGGTAATGTGATTTTAAAAAAAGAAAGAATAGCAATTGTAAAAGATGAGGCAACACAACTACCAACTACAGAAGTGATAAAAATGGATATTTCAGAAGAGACGAGCAAATATGTAACAGATATTTATCATCAAACAAATAGCATTATACAATCTTCCTCCTATGCCAACTACAAACCCAACTACCTAGACCCTAACTACTATACAGGGCAAAAGTCTCATCTCTCAGAGTTTAAAGCAATCCAAAAGCTTTATTATAAAGACCCTATAAAAGGAGCGATAGCTCCATGGACAAAAGCAGAAAAAGCATATTATGAATCTCTAAAGACAAAAAGAGAAAGATATAAATACCTAGTCATTAGAAGTGGTATAAGAAGCTCTGTGATAGATATACCACTAGATGCTATAGCAAATGTAGATGAAAATGGTAATCTCATCAATGAAAAGTATAGAGAACTCTATGAAATAGTAGAAGCAAATAGAGGTTTAGCTCATCTAAGTGATGGACATTTAGCAATGGCTGAATGGGAAATAGCAGCAGGTATGCTAGGAGATATAAAAGGATTTAGTGGAGGACAAACTGCTGGTTTTACAGCAAGAACCTATCAAAAAGATGTTTTATCTATTCAATTAGGTAATATGTGGGAAAAGGCTTATTATGGTGATGGTTATTTTTTTTATGGCACATATCAAAACCCTTTACGATTAGCACAAGTGATGAATCTCGTTAAAAAGATAAAGCCAGATAGATTTGGTATGTATCCTTATATAGATGAGATATTAGGGGTAGATTGGGTGATGGATTTTAGTGAATATTTAGATGATAGAAATATGTTACACATCCTTAATGATGAAATCCAAGTAGGCAAACTCATAGACCCTAGAGACCCTAGAGCCACAGAGCAAACAAGAAGGGAGTTTATGGCTAGAGTAAATGAAATAATACCATTTAGCACAAATAAGTTAGATGAATTTATAGATAATGATATCTCAAACGAAGCAAACAAAGAATGGTTAAAGAATTATTTTCTCCTCCATGCCAAAGTCATGGCAGTAACTCCCCCACAAGGCTATCCTAATGCTCCTACTTACTATATCCCAGAGTATTTAGAAGAGCTTTATAGAGAGGGGAAGTTTGATATTAAGCTAGACCCTAGAATCCCAGCAATGTATAGAGAATCTTTCCCAGAAGAACTAAGGGCAAAGATACTAGCTTATGCCAAAAAGCATAATATTAAAGAATAAGAGATACATAATACAATAAGAACAATAAAATCATTGAACAATATATGAGAAAGCAAATATAGTGCATATAGTATAGAGATAATGTAAAAAATAAGAGAGATGATATACTCTACAAACAATTCTATAATACACTCAACAATATTTTAGATACAATATTAATACATCTACACGAAGATTTCTAATTCTTCCACAAAGGACACATAATGAATAAAACAAAATCTCTCAATTTCCAAAGGCAAGAAGCCCTTAGTCGTAGAGAAGCCCTA
>NZ_NXLQ01000039.1 GCF_003364195.1 Helicobacter didelphidarum
CATATCAAGTGGCATAACCATAGTGTCATTTTCTTTTAAAACTCCCAAAAACTCCACGCCATTATCAAGGTAACGCAAAATCTTGCCTTGTAGTTGCATTATTGCTCCTTTATTGTGATTATTTGTGTTTAATTATAATCAAAATAAAACACAAAACTTTGTATATTGAGAATCTTGCTTGAAAATCAACCAAACAAGTAAGACTTGCTTGAAAAAAGAAAAGTGAAGAAGGGCAAAATGAAAAAAATGCAATTTGATAGATTGACAATCGGGCGAATATGTATTGCTATTTCGCTTGGGATTCTCTTTGGGTTGCTTGTGCTTGGGGTGGCGGATAACCTATATATGAGCAATGCTTTTTATCGGAGAAATGCTCATATCCTTGTTGTTGGGTGTGCGCTATTAACGATTATCTGCATCGTATTTCTTTATAAGATTCTAAAAAAATTCCAATCCACCCCCGCATATATTATCTTATGTGTGAATCTTATAATTTTAGCTTTGTGGTGTTGGGTGTTTGTGGATATTGTCAATAATGAAGCGGCTGGGTGGCTGACAATTCCTCTCTTTACTCCATTTATAAGCACATTTATCGGCGGACATTTAATACTTCTTGCTCCAAAAGTCGCAAAAATCTTTGGAATTCTTATCGCTATTATCATTGCACTATGGATAGTGTGGCTCTTCTAATGAGAATGAGAGTGTAAGAATTATGAAGGTATAAGTATAAAAACAACTTAAAGAGTAAAGATAGTCAATCTCATTTGCAGTGTGATTAAAGAGATGAATTGAGGCTAGAGAATCGTTATATAGAGCATATCATTGCTTTCTCAATTCATCAAATCATATTCTATCAAGGAGAGATGATATTTTCTCATTTGTGTTCTTTAAGAAGAGATTTTATCACTCTTGCTGGATTCCCGCCCACTATGACATTTGGTGGAATATCTTTTGTTACGACACTCCCTGCGGCGATGATAGTATTTTCCCCAATCGTTACACCCGGACAAATTGTCGCACCAATCCCTATCCACACTCTATCACCTATCACAATGGGTTTGCAAAATGTCGCACGGCGATTGTAGGGATTAAAATCATGATTAATCGTCGTCAAATTACATTTGGGCGCGATGAAGACATCATCACCGATAGTTATCCCACCCCTATCCATAAAAGTGCAGTTTTGATTCATAAAAAACCTCTTGCCCACGCGGATATTTCGCCCATAATCCACATAAAATGGCGGCAGTATCCACACGCTTTCATCGACTTTTTGCCCGATGATTTCGCTAAAAATCGCCCTCACTTCCTCATCGCTATGAATGCCGTTATTAAGCTTGTTTGTAAGCTGCAAAGTCTGCTTGATAATCGATGTGATTCTATCGCATTCTTTATCGTCCATACTTACGAGTTCGCCCTCCAAATCGCGTATGAAAACATCTCTATTTGTGCTTGGTGCAGGTGTGCTACGCCACTTTGGATTGCTCCTATCAAGCCCGATAGGCGAGGGGATACTTGAGGCGAATTGAGATTCACTCTTTTGAGAATCTTGCTTCAAATCTTTAAGATTCCTACAATCCTGCTTAGAATCTTCGTATATATTTTGTGTGTATTTGTCGCTATGTTGCATAATCGCTCCTTGCATATTATCCAAAATCTCTTTTTATAGAATCTGCATAAAGTGCAATGGTATTGTTTTGAATCTTTCTTTGCCCTGTGAGATTCTATAACTTGAAATTTTTAGTATTATAAATGATGAGAGTTACTCTAAGTCAAGAGATTTTGCAAAATTCATGAAAAACTTTTACAAACTATCATGTTTTTAAATTATATTTTAATAGTGAATTACACAGGATTCTTTAAGGCTAAATTATTTTAGAATCTTACCGAATTGTATTGTATATGCTTGGATCATTGTAGTCATAAATTTCTCTCCGCTTTCAAACTTATCAGCGGAGTTTATGTGATTTTCTGCATATAATGATGAAATATCAATACTCTTTATTTTTCTAAAAATGTCTCAATATTTTTTACAACTAATTCCAAAAGACGTTCTTTTGTATCTTTATGTGCCCATGCAATATGCGGTGTAAGCAGAATTTTATCAGCAATGCTAGAATCTAAAAGAGGATGATTTGGTATCATTGGTTCTTTTTCTAATACATCTGCACCAAAATAGAAATCTTGTTCCTTAAGACTTTTAGCTAACTCTTCTTCATTTACAATACCCCCTCGTCCAAGATTGAGCAAAATAGCACCTTTTTTAAGTTGTTTTAATTGTGTCAATCCGATAAGATTGTGTGTTTTTTCATTGAATGGTGCATGAATTGAGATTATATCACTTGTTGCAAGTAATTCATCGAGGCTTTTATGTGGGATTTCACATTGTGTATTGCTACCACTTGTAGAATAATAGCTTACATTCGTTCCAAAGGCTTGTGCAAGTTTGCATACTTGTTTTCCGATTGTTCCAAAACCAATGATGCCCCATTCTTTTTGATTAATGTCTCGTATTTCTCGTCCAAGATGGCAAAATATATTGCTTTGTGTCCATTTACCCTCTCGCACATAGCTTGTATAGTATGGTAATTGTCCAAGAAATGCAAGAGCTAACATGAGTGTGTGTTGAGCTACGGCGGCGGTTGAATATCCTGCCACATTTTTTACTTCTATACCATGTCTTTTTGCTGCTTGCAGGTCAATATTGTTTGTGCCTGTTGCAGCAACGCAGATAAGCTGGAGATTTGGAAGAGATTCTAAAGTTTCAGCGTTTAAAATAACCTTGTTTGTAATTATAATTTGAGCATCTTTGCAACGCATGAGAATTTCATCTTGATTTGTTATTGGGTAAGATGTGAAATCTCCTAAATTTTGAAACTTTGTTGCATTAAATTCTCCTAGTGTGAGAGCATCAAGCATTACAATTTTCATGTTTTTCCTTTATATTCAAGTTTGGATAGGATTTAATTCTAGCAAAAGATTCTAAAAGAGAGAGTGAGGGTTATTAATTTTTAAAGAATCTTATAGAATTTAAAATGGCATGATAACTTTGTAACAAATTTTTTCATAAAATATAAAGAAAATAAATGTTATAGAGGATATTCATTCCTATGAGTGCTATAAATAAATATGTTTTAAATATATGAGAGAAATGATAAAGTAAGAAAGCATACTTAACATAAAGCATTAAACATTAAACAAAAGCCCTGTATATCTAAATTAAATTTGTTGTAACTTATTAAGATATATCCTGGGTCCCTCATCTCTCAGATGAGGGTGAAGGAAGCAAATGGGTAATCCTTCAGAGCGACAAAATCCTTAGCTTAATAGCCTTAAAATATTTTGTTGCACAGCATTTGCTTGGGTAAGTGCATAGCTACCAGATTGTGCCAAGATGTTAAGCTTGGTAAAGTTTGCTGATTCTTGAGCAAAATCCACTTCACGAATTTGAGATTCAGCTGCTTTCACATTGACTTGAGTTACAGAAATGTTATTTACAGTTGAAATCATTTGTCCTTGAACAGAACCTAAGTCTGCACGAATTCTATCAAGAATCTTTGTTGCAGATTCAGCAATATCCATAACTACCATAGCACCTCTTAGTGTTGTTACACCTGCACCAAGCTCCGC
Source organism: Helicobacter didelphidarum (assembly GCF_003364195.1). GTDB lineage: Bacteria > Campylobacterota > Campylobacteria > Campylobacterales > Helicobacteraceae > Helicobacter_A > Helicobacter_A didelphidarum. The sequence goes on from NZ_NXLQ01000039.1 coordinate 3,631, forward strand.
ACTTCCACTTGCTACAACTTTGTTAAAGTTTGCACCAGAAGCAGATTTTACATCCTTATTGAATGCTCCCATAGTATCACGCAAATTCACAACTGTTTTTGCAACTTGATCGTTTGTGAAACCAAGTGCTTTATATTGTGATTTCGCATTTGCCGCAGACATTACGATAATATCGCGTGAGTCAAGTCTGCTAAGCGATAAGCGTCCATAGTTTTCAGAACCTTTACCTTCTAGCTTTTGACCACCATTCATTGCTTCGATTGCCATTGCAGGTACTTTGCCATTTTGACCTTTTTCATTTTTACCAGCAGAAATTTTGATACCACGACCATCCACGCTTCTAAGTGTTAATCTCCCTCTTTCATCAGTATAAGCTTCAACACCTGTTTGATTTGTAACAGCATTGAAAGCTTGCACTAAACGCCCATCGGAATCACCTTGTTTAATGTCATTAATATCACCCAATGTTAAACCATTGATAACAACATTTGATAGTGTTCCAGACTTGACAGCCTTATCAGAAGTTGAGATAACATTTGCTACCGCACGAATACCTGTTTTATCTGAACTCTTGTTGATAACTTCAGCCATAACGCCAAGACCTGTTCCTACTGTTGTAGAAATTTTTACAGCTTGTAATTGGACATCATTGATACCATCAACATTCTTGAAAAGCATATTGACTGTTCCAGATGCCGTAATCATACCACCTGTTGCAATGCGAACCTGTCCGATTTTATCGCTTGTTGTTGCACCAATTGAAGCTTTAATAGATTCATTAGAGAATGCACCAACTTGGAACTCTTTGTTTGTAAAAGAACCTGAAAGCAACTTTTGACCATTGAATGAAGTTGTGTTACCAATCATATCAAGACCTTGAATAAGTCTTGTAACATCCGATTGAATAGCTCTTCTTGATTCTGAAGTCTGCCCATCTTGAGCTGCTTGTGTTGCCTTCACCTTGATTGTATCAAGAATTTTAAGTTGTTCATCCATTGCTTTATCAGCAATTTGAATAATCCCCATAGCATCATTTGTGTTGCTAATAGCTTGACCCAACGCACTTGCTTGACTTCTCAAACTATCTGCGATAATCATACCTGAAGCATCATCTGCTGCTTTGTTGATTCTCAAACCTGAACTTAACTTTTCCAAAGAATCTTTAAGACCTCTTTGGGTTCCTACATTCTGCACATGCGCATTTAACGCATTTATGTTAGTATTGACTTGAAAAGCCATATGTCACTCCTTGTGATTATATTTTAAAAAATATCCCAAGCATCCTTGCTTGTTACTCTTATATCGGCAGTTTCTAATTTTTTTTAATATTTTTTATAACAAATTACTTTGTTGTCTAATAGTGGGTAAAGAGTATTGTTTTTGTCATCTAAAGAAACAATAAGTTTATTATGTTGTAATTTTAAAGACTTTGTGTAAGAGAATATCGGGTATCCAAAGAATCGAAGAGTCAATAAGAAACAATGAGGGATTATGTATTTGTTCATCTAAATCTACCTCATACACTTTATTATTTTGGGAGATTTTATAGAATCGTGTTTCATGTTTTTTATCCCAACCACTTATGATGATATTACCATTATCAAGCACGGCTATGCCCTCTAAATGATTGTTGAAATCATTTAATATTTGCATTTCTTTGGTTTCCAAATTAATGCGTAAGACATTTCCTCTCGCTTTTTTGTTTATGTCTGTGGTAGTAACATAGACAGAATCTTTATTCAGCACTAAACAGTTTGGACCACCTAATGAAGATTCTATGGCGACAAAAGTATGATAACTTTTTTTCTTTATATTTACAGAAAATATTAATCCTGCTTGCGTATCGCTTATTAGAAGTGTATTGCTGTCCCTCATAACAATGCTGCTTAATGCGGTTGCACCATTAATTTGAAGGCTTAATATTTGCTTTTTTGTATTCAGATTAAATGCTTTCAAAGTGTTTGTATCAGCAATATATAAAATGTTATTGATGACTACCATACCACGAGGCATATTTAAATTATTGATAAAATAAAGTTCAGTAATTTTCCCTGTTTTATCAAGCTTGGTTATAAACCCTTCAGTTTCTTTTTTCCCTTCTTTATAGATTCCATAATTACTTACATAAATATTGGAATCTGTGGCAACTACTGCTTGAGGTGTTTGAAATCCTTCTATTGCCATAATACGATTGTTTGTTGCATTGGCAATACACCAATTTATTGCAATGCAACAAACAAAAAGATTTTTGCAGTATTGTATAACTTTCATATTTTCTCCTAGAAATAATGTTGTAGATTGCTCCCAAATTGCACTAATGATACTATTTTTAAAATAAATTTTCTACAACAACCCCCAAATCATCGATTTTTTTATCTAATTTGTTGTAGAATCCTTAAGAATTGGATAGAAAATAATGTTAGATTCCATAAAAATGTATATTCCAAGTAGCTACTTTTCATATAAGATAAGACTATCATTATAGCTTTTAGATAGTGATAAAATATTGTGAATTTATATAATTTTGACAATACACTACAATAGATTACAAAAATATTTGGATTGTGTTTGTTTAGCAAAAGAATTATAACAATCTTTGTTTTTTAAAAACTTTCAAAATAATATCTTGGATTTTTGGCAAGTTAAATCATAGTGGAAAAATTTAGAATCTTATTTATCTAAGATTTATATATCTGATGAAATTCTTTTAAAAATGCTACGAGGTTGTGTTGCAAGGCTTTTAAATTCTTTTTATTTTCAACAACAAAGTCACTTTTTTGTCGTTTTGTTTCAATATCGATTTGAGATTCTACGCGCCTCATCGCTTCCTCTTGACTTAAGCCATTTCTTTGCATAATGCGTTCAATTTGTAAATTTTTTGGTGCATATACACAAATGACAGAATTTGCATTATAGAGAGACTTGCTTTCAAAATATAATGGAATCTCAACAAAATAAGGATTTTTTTTGTGTTCCAAAACTTTACATTGGCGTGAAATCTCATTATAAATAAGTGGGTGCAATAAAGATTCCAAAAGTTCTTTTTTCTCTTGATTAGAAAAAATAATTGCCCCCAGTGCAACACGATTGATTGTGCCATTCTCAATTATTTCTTTCCCAAAATGTTGCACAATTATATCTTTATGTTCAGACAACATATCATGACCAATCTTATCTGCATCAATTACGGAAAACCCCTCAAGTATTAAGAGGTTTGAAAATGTGCTTTTCCCGCAACCAATCCCACCTGTAATAATATTTGCATATATCATTTCTCTCCTTTTTTTGCTATACAAAATTATAGTGTAACAAAGAATCTACAATTATGCAATATTTTTAGAATAAATCATAAATAAATATGACTTATATCATTTTATGTATAGATTTTAGATAAAGTTGTTTTGTTTGTTTGTGTTTTCATTTTTTGGCTCGAAGAATGTTTCCTAGTTAAGCAAAGCACCAATCGGTTTTGTTTATGATAACCAAACAAGGATTCTATCTATATAATTTATCTTTTAGAATCCTTATCATACTGCGAGGAAGAGTGCGGTATGATAGAAGCTTATTAATAGATCTGGCTATCTTTGGATATTTGAATAAACTACCCAAATCTCTATGAGATTTATCCCGGCACATGTATGTTTGAATAATGTACAAATGTTGTCCTTTCCCTCTACGAAGTGCCTTATGTGGTTCTTGTGATACAATAGATTCTAAAAAACTAATGAGTTCTTTTTGTTTTTTATCTCTATCGAAGTCTAAGAATACAGGCTCATTTAACATCGCTTCATAAGCTTCTTGGTCAGAATCAATTCGTTTTACTTCTTCAATAAGTGCATCAAGATTTGGGAAATCATGCGCATTAATAAATGCTTTGGGGTTAATTTGATAGTCTATGAGATTTGGTGAAATATGCGGGATTGTCATATCTATGGGATATTCCCTCACACCCCCCACCCAACCATCACACACAATTTGTATAACTTTTTTATATACATTTTTTTCATCATATCAAC
>NZ_NXLQ01000003.1 GCF_003364195.1 Helicobacter didelphidarum
ACATGTGCCACTGATAGCCTTACCATTCTCAAAAGTAATACTAAAACGCAATGAGCCATCTTTGTGATACCATTTCCACATACCATCTGCTTCGTGATTTTTATATGGAAATTCACCTTCAAGCCGTCCATTATCATAATACCATTTCACTACACCATCTAAGCTATCATTCTTATGTGGCATTTCTTCTCTAAGCCTCCCATTTTCGTGATATGTTTTAGCTACGCCGTGTATCTCGCCATCTTTATGTGGTATTTCTAGCTCTAGCTTCCCATTCTCATAATATTGCCTCTCGATACCATCAAATTTACCATTTTTGAATGAAATCTCATTGAGAATATTCCCATTTTTGCCATATATTTTCTTTGTGCCTTCCAACATACTATCTTTAAATGGTATTTCAATAGAAAGATTGCCATTTGCATAATATTCTCGTTCCGCACAGCCTTTGATTCTATCCTCATTAGTCTTGCACTCGGGAAGATTAGATTCTATGTTTGTAGAATCTGCAAAAGCCGCCCCATTTAAGCTTATCATCGCATATAATGCTATAAATGCTAGTTTTTTCATATTTAAATCCTTAATTATTTAGCTTAATCATCTCTCTAATCACACCCAAGCACGCTTATATCCCGCCCATTAAACTCGCTTAGTTTTTGAGCATCTATCTCTTTGCCATTGCTACATGTGCCACTGATAGCCTTACCATTCTCAAAAGTAATACTAAAACGCAATGAGCCATCTTTGTGATACCATTTCCACATACCATCTGCTTCGTGATTTTTATATGGAAATTCACCTTCAAGCCGTCCATTATCATAATACTCTTTCTCTATACCATTTTTTTTGCCATCTTTGTATGAAGTTTCTCTCCAAAGTTTGCGACTTTCATAATATGATTTCACTATACCATTTTTGAGTTTCCCTGATTTATCATAAAATGTTCTACTGATAAATGCATCATCTTTATACAAGCTCTCTTTTCTTTCGCCATTTTCATAATGCTCTTTCGTTATACCATTTTTCTTGTCATCTTTGTATGGAATTTCCCACTTAAGTTTCCCATTTTTACCATATAATTTCTCTATACCCTCTATCTTGCCATCTTTGTATGGAGTTTCTCTCCAAAGATTCCCATTTTCATAATATCTTTTCTCTATACCATTTTTTTCGTCATCTTTGTATGGAGTTTCTCTCCGAAGATTCCCATTTTCATCATATCCTTTCTCTATACCCTCTATCTTGCCATCTTTGTATGGAGTTTCCCGCTCAAGATTCCCATTTTCATCATACCATTTCCCTATACCATTTTTTTCGTCATCTTTATATGGAATTTCTCTCCTAAGATTCCCATTTTCATAATACTCTTTCTCTATACCCTCTATCTTGCCATTTTTGTATGGAGTTTCCCACATAAGATTCCCATTAAAATAATACTCTTTCTCTATACCATTTTTTTCGTCATCTTTGTATGGAATTTCCCACATAAGATTCCCATTATAATAATAGGCTCTCTCCATACAACCCTTTATCTTATCCTCATTATTTTTACATTCGGGGAGATTTGCTCCACAACCCACAAAATACACGCTTATCATCGCACACAATGCTATAAATGCTAGTTTTTTCATATTACTCCTTTAATTTAATTGCTTTTCGCAATAAAGTTCAAGTGTGCGGGACCTTGTAAATTCCTCATGCTCACGCAATTTTTCAGAACCTATTGTTCTGCCATTGCCACATGTGCCACTGATAGCCTTATCATTCTCAAAAGTAATACTAAAACGCAATGAGCCATCTTCGCCATAGTATTTCTCTATACCCTCTCTCTTGTCATCTTTGTATGGAATTTCCCTCAAAAGATTCCCATTTTCATGATACTCTTTCTTTATACCCTCTATCTTGCCATCTTTGTATGGAGTTTTTCTCCAAAGTTTGCCATTTATATGATATATTTTCGCTATACCATTTTTCTCGTCATCTTTGTATGGCATTTCTAGCTCTAGCTTCCCATTCTCATAATATTGCCTCTCGATACCATCAAATTTACCATTTTTGAATGGAATCTCATTGAGAATATTCCCATTTTCACCATATATTTTCTTTATACCATTTTTCTCGTCATCTTTGTATGGAGTTTCTATCCAAAGTTTGCCACTTTCATAATATGATTTCTCTATACCATCTACCTTGTCATCTTTGTATGGAGTTTCCCTCAAAAGATTCCCATTTTCATCATATCCTTTCTCTATACCATTTTTTTCGTCATCTTTGTATGGAGTTTCTCTCCAAAGTTTCCCATTTTCATGATAAAATTTCTCTACCCCATCTCTCTTGCCATCTTTGTATGGAATTTCTCTCCAAAGATTCCCATTTTCATAATATGTTTTTTCTATACCCTCTCTCTTGCCATCTTTATATGGAGTTTCTATCCAAAGATTCCCATTTGCATAATACCATTTCTCTACCCCATCTTTTTTGCCATCTTTGTATGGAGTTTCCCATCTAAGATTCCCATTTTCATTATATATTTTTGTTACTCCATCTCTTTTGCTATTTTTGTATGGGATTTTAGCTTTAAGCTTTCCATTTGTATGATATGCTCTCTCTACCCCTTGTATCTTACCATTTTTAGATTCCACCTCATAGGCAAGATTCCCATTATCATAGTATTCTTTCATCACTCCATTTTTAGGATTTCCTTGCATATCAAAGCATAGAGTTGCACTCACTGGGATAGAATCCACGACTTTACTTTCACATAGAGTATGCCCATAAAGATAACTCCTACCTATACCATTTGCTTCACCATTTTTTATTGGAGTTTCTGTTCGAGATTTCCCACTCTCATCACTTGCTATCAATAGGCAACCATTAATTCTATCCTCATCATTTTTACACTCTGGGAGATGACTATAATCCTCGCTTGATGGAGTAGGGATAGAATCCTCATTTATCCCACAACCCACAAAATACACGCTTATCATCGCACACAATGCTATAAATGCTAGTTTTTTCATATTTGCTTATCCTTTTATCATTCCATCAATTATCTGCATAGCACAGCTTACTGATTCTCATGATCTTTGAGTTCCTCATCAGTCAATATCCTGTCATCTATTGCCTTGCCATCTTTGTATGGAGTTTCCCTCAAAAGATTCCCATTTTCATAATACTCTTTCTTTATGCCCTCTATCTTGCCATCTTTGTATGGAGTTTCATACTTAAGATTCCCATTAGAATAATATATTTTCTCTATACCATCTTTTTTATCATTTTTATATGAAGTTTCTCTCCAAAGTTTGCCATTCTCATAATACTCTTTCTCTATACCATTTTTTTTGCCATTTTTGTATGGAGTTTCTAGCTCTAGCTTCCCATTCTCATAATATACTTTCTCTATACCCTCTATCTTGCCATCTTTGTATGGAGTTTTTCTCCAAAGTTTGCCATTTATATGATATGTTTTCTCTATACCATCTGCCTTGTCATCTTTGTATGGAGTTTCCCTCAAAAGATTCCTATTCTCATAATAGCTTTTCTCTATACCATCTTTTTTGCTATTTTTGTATGGAGTTTCTGTTCGAAGATTCCCTTGCGTACTATACTCTTTCTCTATACCATTTTTCTTGCCATCTTTATATGGAGTTTCTATTGAAAGTTCCCCATTTTCATGATATATTTTATGTGCATCATTTTTGAGTTTCCCTGATTTATCATAAAATGTTGCACTGATAAATACATCATCTTTATACAAGCTCTCTTTTCTTTCGCCATTTTCATAATATACTTTCTCTATACCATTTTTCTTGCCATCTTTATATGAAACTTCCCACTCAAGTTTCCCATTTTCATCATAGTATTTCTTTATACCATTTTGCTTGTCATCTTTATATGAAACTTCCCACTTAAGTTTCCCATTTTCATCATAGTATTTCCCTATACCCTCTATCTTGTTATCTTTGTATGGAATTTCCCTCAAAAGATTCCCATTTTTATCATATATTTTCTCTATACCCTCTATCTTGCCATCTTTATATGGAGTTTCATACTTGTTATACATATCATAATAGCTATACACACCATTTTTGAGTTTCCCTGATTTATCATAAAATGTTTTACTGATAAATACATCATCTTTATACAAGCTCTCTTTTCTTTCGCCATCTTCATAATATACTTTCTCTATACCATTTTTCTTGCCATCTTTATATGAAGTTTCTCTTGAAAGTTCCCCATTTTCATCATATCTTTTCTCTATACCATTTTTTTCGTCATTTTTGTATGGAGTTTCTTTCTGAAGATTCCCATTCTCATAATACTCTTTCTCTATACCCTCTATCTTGCCATCTTTATATGGAGCTTCCCACCTAAGCTTCCCATTAGAATAATAATAGCCTCTCTTCATACAACCCTTTATCTTATCCTCTTCATTTTGACACTCGGGGAGATTTGCTCCACAGCCTATAAAATACACGCTTATCATCGCACACAATGCTATAAATGCCAACTTTTTCATATTTGCTTATCCTTTTATCATTCCATCAATTATCTGCATAGCACAGCTTACCGATTCTCATAATATTTGAGTTCCTTATCGGTCAATATCCTGCCACCGCTAATTTTACCACTTATTGCCTTGCCATTTTCATACACGATACTAAGAAACAATGGGCCATCTTCGTTATAGTATTTCTCTATACCCTCTCTCTTGTCATCTTTGTATGGAGTTTCCCACTCAAGATTCCCATTTTTATAATACCATTTCTCTACCCCATCTTTTTTACCATTTTTGTATGGAATTTCTCTCCAAAGATTCCCATTATCATAATACCATTTCACTATACCATTTTTGAGTTTCCCTAATTCATCATAAAGTGTTTCACTGATAAATACATCATCTTTATACAAGCTCTCTTTTCTTTCGCCATTTTCATCATAGTATTTCTCTATACCATTTTTCTTGCCATCTTTATATGAAGTTTCTATTGAAAGTTCCCCATTTTCACGATATAATTTCGCTATACCCTCTATCTTGCCATCTTTGTATGGATCTTCTCTCCAAAGATTCCCATTTTCATAATATAATTTCTCTATACCCTCTCTCTTGTCATCTTTGTATGGAGTTTCCCACTCAAGATTCCCATTATCATAATATACTTTCTCTATACCATTTTCTTTGCCATTTTTGTATGGAGTTTCCCGCTTAAGATTCCCATTATCATAATACCATTTCTCTATACCATTTTCTTTGCCATTTTTGTATGGAGTTTCCCGCTTAAGATTCCCATCAAAATAATAGGCTCTCTCCATACAACCCTTTATCTTATCCTCTTCATTTTGACACTCGGGAAGATTTGCTCCACAGCCTATAAAATACACGCTTATCATCGCATATAATGCTATAAATGCTAGTTTTTTCATATTTAAATCCTTAATTATTTAGCTTAATCATCTCTCTAATCACAGCCAAGTCTGCTCTTATCCAGCCTCCAAAGCTCCCTGAGTTTTTGAGAATCTATTGTCTTGCCATTACCACATTTACCACTGATAGCCTTACCATTCTCAAAAGTAATACTAAAACGCAATGAGCCATCTTCGCCATAGCGTTTCTCTACACCATCTCTCTTGTCATCTTTGTATGGAATTTCCCTCAAAAGATTCCCATTTTCATGATACTCTTTCTTTATACCCTCTATCTTGCCATCTTTGTATGGAATTTCCCTCAAAAGATTCCCATTAGAATAATAGACTCTCTCCATGCAACCCTTTATCTTATCCTCATTATTTTTACACTCTGGCGAATGGCTAGAATCTCCGCTTGATTTTATAGAATCTACTACTACGCCACTTGTATAACCCACAGATTGCAAACTCAATGCACCAAATATCATTATAAATGCTATTTTTTTCATCATTCAATCCTTGTATTTATAGATATTATCCTTTAATCACAATCAATCTTGGTCATATCCAAACGCCCTTTTTCTTCAAATCTACGCAAATAATTAGAATCTATCTCTTTGCCATCACTACATACACCACTGACAATTTTATTGTTTTCAAAAGTGAGACTGAAGTGCAATGAGCCATCTTCGCGATACCTCTTTATCTTACCCACTATCTTGTTGTTTCTATATAGTGCCTCACTATTAAGATTGCCATTTTCCCAATACAATCTAAATACCCCATCTATCCCATCATTTTTATATGGAGTTTCTGCTTTAAGATTCCCGCTTTGATAATAGCTCCGCTCCACACAGCCTTTTATTTTATCCTCATTGTTTTTGCACTCTGGGAGATGGCTATAATCCTCGCTTGATGGAGTAGGGCTAGAATCTGCATTACTAGAATCTTGCGTGCTAGAATCTAATGAGCCATCTTCGCGATACCATTTCGTTTTGCCATCTTTTATGCCATCTTTGTATGGAGTTTCTATCCAAAGATTCCCATTCTCATAATACCATTTCTCTACCCCATCTTTTTTACCATCTTTGTGTGGAGTTTCCCACATAAGATTCCCATTCTCATAATACCATTTCCCTACCCCATCTTTTTTACCATCTTTGTATGGAGTTTCCCATCTAAGATTCCCATTTTCATTATATATTTTTGTTACTCCATCTCTTTTGCTATTTTTGTATGGGATTTTAGCTTTAAGCTTTCCATTTGTATGATATGCTCTCTCTACCCCTTGTATCCTACCATTTTTAAATTCCACCTCATAGGCAAGATTTCCATTTTCATGGTATTCTTTAACGACCCCATTTTTGGGATTTCCTCGCATATCAAAGCATAGAGTTGCACTCACTGGGATAGAATCCACGACTTTACTTTCACATAGAGTATGCCCATAAAGATAACTCCTAACTATACCATTTGCTTCACCATTTTTTATTGGAGTTTCTGTTCGAAATTTCTCACTCTCATCACTATATATCCACAGGCAACCATTAATTCTATCCTCATCATTTTTACACTCTGGGAGATGACTATAATCCTCGCTTGATGGAGTAGGGATAGAATCCTTATTTATCCCACAGCCTATAAAATACACGCTTATCATCGCACACAATGCTATAAATGCTAGTTTTTTCATATTTCAGTCCTTGATTCTCAAATATTTGCCAAACATATCCTAATGCGACTTGAGATGAGTGTCAAGAGTTTTTCACAATCGACATTCATAAATGAAATTTTCGCATTCATTATTGATAGCTTGTTCTTTTGCAAAAGAGGAGTATATCATAACTTTGTCAAATCCAATTTCTTTGAGGCATTGCTCCATTTCGCCAAGCTCATAGAGATGTGTTTGAAAGTCCATATATTGACTTTCAAGCAATGTCGCACCATCATAGAGTTCATACACGCTGGGCGAAAATTGTGTCTTGCTTGTTGTATCATAAAAATTTTTGGTTTTTGCTATCAAGTCATAGCCTTCTTGTGTCTTTACAGCAAGTGAGGGCTTATAATCTATGTCATCTTCACACTGACAAGCAATCGTATCTACTGCAAAGACAAGCCTCCCGCCCGAAGTAAGCAAACCCTTCAGATGAGAGAGAATCTGTTTGCAGAGATTCATATCTGTAAAAAGCGAAATCGAACCTGAAGGGATAAAAATATAATCAAATTGATGATAAAAAGTGTGGTGCATAATTTCGCCGTGAATGACATTGGCATTTGGAGCTTTTTGCCGCAACCTCTCAAGCATTTCGCACGAATTATCAATACCCATAATATCAAATCCTCTTTGCAAAAAAGGAATAAGAAATCGCCCACTCCCGCACAATGGCTCTAGAATCTTATCGCTTTTCTTCGCATAAGAAAGATAAAAATCTAGCTCATCACTCGGGGCTTTTTCGTGCAATATCTCATACATCTGTGTGCAAAGATTGCCATAATAGTTTTGTTTATTCATTGTATTATGTTTGTCCTATAAAATTATTTGTGATTCAAAAGTTTTTTATAATTTTTACATTTTAAATGATTCCAGAAGAACAAAGTACAATATAATGCCCTACTCTTTTTATTTTACCTTCTAGTTCGTATTCCAAAACTTTGTCGCCAAATTTCTCTAATGCGACATCAAAACTCCCATGATTTTTTGCAAACTCAATCAATTCATCATGCTCAATCTCCATAGAATCTAATTTAAAATATTCTCGAGTTATTTGGAAAAAAGATTCTATATTATAAATACATCTCGCATGATTTTTATCAAGTAATTCCTGTGTGCCTAGACTCTCATTTAATCTATGTGGCAGGACAAATAAAGGTTTTCCCAATGCAACACTAAGATTTGCCGATGAGCTTGAACCACTTCGTATATCGGCTTGCGGGATAATAACTATATCGCTTAATGCGATAATAATGCGATTTCGTTCTAAGAAGCTATGCTTTCGTGGCATAAAATCATATTCATACTCACTTAAAACAAGTCCATTTGTGCGAATAAAGTCTAGAATCTTTGCACTTTCTTTTGGATAATTCATATTAACACCTGAAGGTAACACAACAATACTTTTTTCTTTACTATTTTGATGTGCCACACTATCTACGCCAATTGCCCCACCACTTACAATTACACACCCCATAGATACAAGTTCTGTGGCAAGGTATGAGCTATAATACTTCGTATATTGATTGGGTGTACGTGTACCAACAATGGCAACTTTTGGTTGCTTTAATAAATCAAGATTCCCTTGTGCAAAAATACCTTGAAAATCTTTATATAAATGCTTACTAGAAAGCTTTGCTTCTTTTGCAATTGTTCGGATATTTTGCAAAGTTTGGAGTGTAGATTCTGATACATATTGTTGCAATATATCAGGAGTAAGAAAAGTTGCATCATTTGACATGAAATATCCTAAAAATACTTAAACATTAAAAAATGAGATTAGAGATCTGTGAATCTTTATCTACTTTATTACTACTTGTTCATCTTGCTTGTTTCCTAATATATTATCTTTGCAGAATTTTCTTTGATTTCAAAAAGAAAGAATTTAAGTATAACATGCTTTATTTATAATAATACAAAAAGATTCTGTAAGTATGAAATTAAAATTCTATCTAAGTTTTATGGATTATTGCAATATTCCATTTTCTTGCAAGAAAATAAAACTCTAGTTTATTAAAAACAACAAAACTAAATCTTTATGAGTTTATTATATAATTTTGCTTATTTCTGTAATATGTAGAAAAATAGAGAATCTCTGCATAATGTAAATTATTAAAAAGCATTCTTTTTCTTTTATCGGAATTAGAAAAATCCAAATATAGCTAAAGGTGGAAATAATATGAGTAAAACACTGATAGAACCACGCACTTTAAGTGGATTTAAAGACAGATTACCAAAAGAGGCTTATGCAAAAGCAAGTATTCTGTCCATAGTAAGCGAAGTTTTTTTAAGCTATGGCTTTATGCCAATTGAAACGCCACATATAGAATATGCTGATATATTGATAAAACAAGGTAGCGACGAGATTCAAAAAGAACTTTATCGTTTTAAGGATCATGGTAATCGCGATGTTGCCTTACGATTTGATCAAACTGTACCCTTAGCACGTTTTATTTCACAACATAGACATGAATTAGAAATGCCCTTTAAACGTTATGTTATTGGTAATGTATTTCGAGGAGAAAGGGCGCAAAAAGGGCGATATAGAGAATTTACCCAATGTGATTTTGATTTTATTGGAAGCGATTCCTTGAGTTGTGATGCAGAAACTTTGCAAGTAATTTGTAATTCCTTACATGCACTTAATTTACAAGAATTTACAATTTGGTTAAATCACCGAGATGTTTTAAATGGCATTTTTGAATATTTCAAGATTCAAGACAAAATTGAATCTGGCTTACGCATTATTGATAAGTTAGACAAAATTGGATTAGATTCGGTAAAAAATGAATTAGAAAAAGAACTTTGTATAAATAAAGAAGCAGTTGATGAGATTTGCACAATTATCACAATGAAGCAAACTGCACATTATAGTGAATTTTTTAAAGAAATAAGCTATTTGAAATCATATAATCAAACACTAAAAAAAGGGTTAGATGATTTAGAATCTATGTTACATATTTTAGATGGATTGGAAACTGATATTTCAATTTTTAGAATCAATTTTTCCATTGCTCGAGGACTTGGGTATTATACAGGGATTGTGTATGAGACAACACTCAATCGCCTCAAAAATATTGGAAGTGTTTGTAGTGGTGGTAGGTATGATAATCTTACACAAAGCTTTAGCACAGAGAGATTAAGTGGCGTTGGAGCAAGCATCGGAATTGATAGGTTGATAGCTGCTTTACTGGAGCTTGACTTACTTGAGCAAAAAGGCACAATGGCACGAGTATTGATTATTGCAATGCAAAAAGAATATTTTGTCTTTGCCCATAAGATTGCAGAAACTTTACGGCAAAGCAAAATTAAAGTTGAAGTATATCCGGATGCTGTGAAGATGAAAAAATCTTTAGGATATGCAAATGCAAAAGGGCATGAATTTAGCATTATTATTGGCGAAGATGAATTTAGGACCAAAACACTTACCGTAAAAAGTATGTCTTCGGGCATGCAACTTGAAAGTGTTAGTATATTGCGTGCTTTACAAATTATTAAGGAATCCTAGAATTTAAAAAATATTATAGTAAGGATTTAATATTGTATATAAAATGAGAATCTCCTTACTAACTTAATGATAAAATATAAAGGCAAAACATTTCTCAATCTATCTTTATGTAATATGAAAACAGAAGAAAATTACTTACAGAATCTAAGGAGGGATAAAAATGATATATTATATATTAGCCTTGATTATGGGATTAGCAGTGGCGTTACAAGCCCCAATAAATTCAGCACTCGGGAGAGATTTGCAGAGTTCACCTATTATTGCGGCACTCATTTCATTTTTTATTGGCACAATATGTCTTGCAATACTTGCTTATTATAATGGATTGTTTCATGCGAGTCTTTTTAAGGCATTGACAACACAAACATGGTGGAAATTTCTAGGTGGTGTCTTGGGTGCATTTTTTGTATTTGGCACGATATTTCTTTCCCCAAAAATAGGACTTACAAGTATGTTTTTGGTTGTGCTATTTGGACAACTGATTATGAGTATGCTACTTGATAATATGGGTGCCTTTAGTCTGAGTGTGAGACCCATTTCGTGGGAGAAAGTCTCAGGAATTTGCGTTGTGTTCGCAGGGCTTTTACTATTTTTCTCACGAGAAATAGTAAAATAGATTCTATAAATATAGTGGTGGAATAAAAAATCGCCATAGCTAAAATGATGCTTGGCCTACAAACCCAAGATAGAAAATCTCATTACAAATCTCTGTTTTGAGATAGATCTAAAAAATAAATAAAAACAACAAAAGATTGGATATTTGATGAATAGAATTACTAAAATAGGAATTTTTGATAGTGGTGTTGGTGGATTAACCGTGTTAAAAAGCTTAATTGAGGAAATAGGCTTTGAGAAAATAATTTATTATGGCGATACTGCCCGTGTCCCTTATGGAAATAAAGATCAAGAAACAATTATTCGTTTTTCGCTTGAAGCATTAGAATTTTTTAAACATTTTAATCCAGATTTATTGATTGTTGCATGTAATACTGCTTCAGCCCACGCACTCAAAGCAATGCGTGAATGTTCACATATTCCTATCGTTGGAGTCATCGAATCTGGTGTGCAAGCATTACGACAACGTAATATTAGCTATGAAAAACAAATATTAGTGCTTGGAACAGAAGCCACCATAAAATCTGGTGTTTATGATACAAGTTTGCGTGAATTAGGTTATACAAATGTTGTTAATATTCCCACAAATCTTTTTGTAAGTTTGGTAGAAGAAAATATCTTTGATGGTGAAGTTGTTGAAGCTACTTTCCGTTATTATTTTCCGCCAACACTCAAACCAAGTGCAGTAATTTTAGGTTGTACACATTTCCCTTTGCTTTTAGAATCTCTGCAAAGATTCTTTGGAAGTGATACACTTTTTATTCATTCTGGAGAAGCAATTGCAAACTTTTTACAACAGCATTATCACAATAAGATTCTACAAAAAACACACAACACAACAAAAAGTGATATAGAATTTTTTGCAAGTGATAATATTAATAAATTAAAACAAACTGCAAGAAATTGGCTTAAAAATGACAGCTATTATAGCAAGTAAAATTCGTGTGATTAGAATCTAGTCTCTAAAAAACCCACCTTAATCTTAATAGAGTCCCTTATTTCTTGTTTGATATAATCTTTTAACACTAGAAAATTATTGTGTTATAGGGTATTCTTGCCCCCATAATCCTATTGCCTTTATTTGATGCAATTAAGTGCCATGTTAAATCTATTCAGTTATTTTTGATAATACATTCAAAATTTTATACGTTTTCCTCATTGAATACCACAACAAAAGAATATAAATATATCTCTTTAATTTTTAAGATTCTAAGCTCCCCATATCAATCACATAGCGGAATTTTGCCTTGCCATTTGTGAGATTTTCATACGCCATATTGATTTCATCAGCGCGAATAATCTCTGTCTCGGGATAGATTCTATGTTCAAGTGAGAAATCAAGCATTTCTTGCGTCTCTTTAATCCCGCCAATCAAGCTCCCATACACTTTTTTATTTGCTTGAAAGACAAGCCTTGTCATATCAGTTTCTATACTCTCGCCACTTGGTGGTAGCCCTACAATCGCCATTTCCCCGCCATTTTTGAGGAGATTAATATAACTCATCGGGTCATATCGTGTAGGGATAGTGGAGATGATAAAGTCAAATCGCTCCTTGATAGAATCTAGCTTATCAGTCGTGTAAAGTGCCTTTGCACCAAGTCTCAACGCCTCTTGCTTCTTATTCTCATTGCGCGCGAATACACTCACTTCCGCACCCATTTTTATCGCGTATTTCAACGCCATCACGCCAAGTCCGCCAAATCCAGCCACACCGACTTTATCACCCTTTTTGATTTTGCTAAATTTTAGTGGCGAATAAGTCGTAATCCCCGCACAAAGCAATGGAGCGACTTTATCAAGTGGTGCGTCTTTGGGGACTTTGATAGCGAATTTCTCGCTCACAACGATATTATTACTATATCCGCCAAAAGTCGGCTCATCATTATGGAAGCAGTCTTTGCAGTCATAAGTCAATACCATTTTGCCATTTTCGCAGAATTGCTCATTGCTCGCCTTACACGCTGCACATTCGCCACAGCTATTCACCATACAGCCTACTCCTGCGTAGTCGCCAACTTGAAATTTGCTCACTTTACTTCCTACCGCGACAACTTTACCAGCTATTTCATGTCCGGGCACCATAGGATAAATGCCCTCATGCCATTCGCTCCGTGCGGAATGTATGTCGCTATGGCAGATTCCAGCGTATAGAATTTCAATGAGTATGTCATTCTCGCCAAGTGCATGACGCGTGAAGCTAAAGGGTTTGAAAGTATCATCTTTGTTTGCAACGGCATAACCTTTCGCACTAATGCGCTTGCCTGTTTGCGCCTCATCTAAATTACTTTTTAATAACATTGTTAACTCCTTAACATATAAAATCATGATAGAATTATACACGATAAGACTTACTATCAGTCAAGAGGTAAAATAAAAAATATAGAAAATTGTTTGATGTAAAAGTAAAAAAATCTTTTTATAAAATCTCTATAATATCTAAAGTAATCCCTCAACTAATGTTTGCTATGATATTAGAATACAGACAAAGACATTTTACCAATCATAAATCCAATCTATTCATACTGCTACTATAATTCTTTACGCAATCTTGTAAGCAATGTATCATTAATTTCTTGCATGTAGATTCTCTTATGCTTCTTTTGTTTTTGATAAAAAACCTCATCGCTACATTGTTGCAAATCTCTCTTGGAATTATCACAATATTTTGCACCATAGCTCCATAAAAATGGTTGATTTTCATAGCTTCTTGCACTTATATGAGAATCTTTTGGCACATAAAATGTAAGAAAATATATGAGTGTTCCATAAGAATCTTCAAGAGATTTTTGCAATTCAAGAGTAAAAAATTGATCATTCACAATAATGCGGGTTTTACAATTCTCATCATTAAACTCACAATTTATATTTAATGCAAAATCTGCTCTTAAAACCAATGTATTGCTTATATTGTCTTGTTGCATCATTCTTTCTTGCAATTCAAAATACTTCTTTCCATAAATCGTGGCTATTGTATTGGTTGGTGCAATATAGCTTTGACATTGGTTTTGCATTTCTATAAGGAGAAAATCTCTTTGAATCACTTCACTATTTGTTTGGTGATACAACAAAGGTAAAGTGGTTATTTTATTTTCTTCCTGTGTAGAAAAACTTAAATCCCATTCAATACCAATAGCTTCTTGAATAACTTGTAAATTAGATTTATTCAGTATTTGTTCCAGAGATTGGGAGTGTGGATTTGTAAAATTTATTGTGATTGGAAATGTTTGACTATTTTGCATACATGCTGTTTCAAATGCAAAAATAAAATTATAATTAAAAGTATAGAGAAATATAGAAAAAAATAAAATTCTTACCATATTAACCCTTACGAAAATGCAACATACATTTTAATAAAATACAAAGCTTAGAATCTAAAATCATACCATATTGATAATGTTCAAAAGCAACAACATAGCAAATAAATGAGGCTATTATATGACCCTTATGCTCGTTATATATAATCAAGCTTCAAGTTTGTAACCAACACCGCGTACTGAAATAATATATTGTGGATTTTTAGGATTTTCCTCAATTTTTGAACGCAATCTACCAATAATAACATCAATACTTTTATTGGAACTCTCTGGATTTATTGATTCCGATTCAATTGCAATTGCTTCGCGACTAAAAACATGCCCTTTTTTACTAATTAGTAAAGTAAGAATCTCATATTCAGCTCGCGTAAGATCAAGCTTCTTTTCTTTAAAATACACTTCTCTTGTATCTTTATCTATACGAAAAATAACTGACTTGTCGGCTGTTTTTTCTTCAGCAAGTTTTTGTGAATAACGACGCAATAGAGACTGAATACGTGCCACCAACTCTTTTGGATCATATGGTTTAGGGATATAGTCATCTGCACCATTATCAAGTGCTTTTACCTTATCGTTAATATCACTTCTCGCTGATGATATAATAATTGGTATATTTTTTTGTTTTGCTACTTTTTTACAAACTTCTAAACCATCAAGATTAGGCAATGTAAGATCAAGCAACAATAAATCAAAATGCTTTGTTGCTAAAGCTGACATGCCTGTATATGGCTCATCATAATTTGTTACATTAATATCATGCTCCTTCAGATAATCACTTAAAACTTCTGCTAATTCAACATCATCTTCTATCATTAGAATCTCTAGCATACAAAACCTCTCCATTATAAAAGCAACATTTTATAGTATAATATCTAAAAAATACCTTAAAACAGCAACTATAAAACTTTTTCTCTATTTTTTCTATTATTATTCCTGTTTATATTTCACTATATAAATGAAGAATGATATGTTATATTCTGGTTTTCCATGTATAACCAATATTATAATTAAACCCACAAGAATTTTTTGTAAAATTGAAGATTTCAATAAATAGATAAACTCCTACGACTATTGAAGAATATAAATCCGTTTCTTATTTAGTTCTATGTTGTAATCTCACTTTTATAGAACTAAAATCAACACTTCTGTAAAAAACCAGATAATCACCTACAAAGAATGCTAAAATATCATATTCTTTCCATACTTTTTTGTTATAATGCTACACTAAATAAGCGATCATGAGGATTGATATGAAAAATATTCCCAATATTTTAACTTTTTCGCGCATTGCTTTATCCATTTTATTACTCATTGTCTTACTTTATTGGGAATCTATTATCCCCAAATGGGTAGATATTTCATGGCGTAATTATTGTGCATGTTTAATCTTTTGTATAGCCTCAATTACAGATTTCTTTGATGGTTATATTGCTCGACAATTCAATCTTGGTAGCACATTTGGAGAAGTGTTTGATCCTCTGGCTGATAAAATGCTTATTCTTGGAGCATTTATTGGGCTTTTGTGGCTTGAAAGAGCAAGTGCTTGGGCAGTTTTTATTATTTTATCACGCGAATTTTATATCACAGGACTTCGTGTTGTTGCAGCCAATTTCCACCAAAATATTGCTGCAAGTTCACTTGGAAAGTATAAAACAGGTTTTCAGATTCTAGCAATTGCTTTCTTACTTGCTGATTTTTTCCCTGGTGGCACTCTCTTTTTATGGATTGCAGTATTTGTTACACTTTATTCGGGAGTTGATTATACTTTTAAATATTATAAGGCAATAAAATAATGGGGATTATTTCTGCCATTCTTGCACTTTCTTTTCTTATTTTTTTTCATGAATTAGGACATTTTTTAGTAGCTAGAATGTTTGGCGTGAGAGTAGAAATTTTTAGTCTTGGGTTTGGAGCTAAGATTTTTTCATTCTCTCACAATAATACAGAGTATCGTCTCTCTCTTATCCCGCTTGGTGGATATGTAAAACTCAAGGGAGAAATTCAACCTCAAGATTCTTATCAAAATTTGAAAAAAAATGTTATTGATATGCATAATGAGAATCTTATATATGCTCAATCCATTGGAGATTCCTTAAATGACAAACACCCATTACAACGAATAATTATTCTTTTTGCTGGTCCATTTTTTAATTTCCTTATAGCCTTTTTACTTTATCTTATTCTTATTATCACACAGGGAGTGCATGTTGCAAATAAAGATTCTATCATTGGGTCTGTGAATAAAGATTTTGCTGCCTATAATCTTTTGCAACCTTATGATAAAATTATCAGTATAAATGATTTAGAAGTAAAAACATTTCAAAATATTGGAGAAATTTTAAATCAAGATTCCCTACAAGATAAAGATATAGGAAATATAAGACATAAGCAAGAATTTGCAAAAATAATACTTTTACGTCCCAAACAATTAGAATCTTTCAAAGCATCATGTGATAAAACACTAACATATGCTGATGATTCTCATATGTATCAATGCGATACAAGCAATGCAAATGCTTTCGAGAAAATGGAGATAAAAATCCCTATAAGTATTTATGAAAATAAAAAAGTGCTAGGTATTACCGCACTTACAAAAATTCATTACCCAAATATTATAGAATCTTTAATTTTGTCTTATGATTATACAAAGAATGCAATTATGATGATTTATGATGGACTTCAAAAACTTATTGCTGGAGTAATTGGGTTTGATAATATCAGTGGGGTTATTGGCATTGCAGAAATAAGTGCAAAGGCATATCAATCAAGTTTTACAAGTTTTTTACTTATTATCGCTTTAATTTCAGTGAATCTTGGCATACTAAATCTTTTGCCCTTACCCCTACTTGATGGGGGACAAATTGTTTTTACAACTTACGAATGGATTACTAAGAAACCCATTCATCAAAATGTTGCGAATTTGCTTGTTGTTTTGGGATTTAGTTTTATCGTTGGACTTATGTTGCTTGGGGTTTACAATGATATAACAAGGATTGCAGAAAATTATAAATAAAATTCTCAACAGCTTAAGAGCTGTGTTTGATGATTGTAAAAGCTTATATCTCAATCTTTTATTTACAAATAAAAGATTGAGAGTTTTTGACCTATACTGTATGTGTAGATTCCAAGTATGATATTGCTTCAAGTGCTGCTTGTGCACCATCGCCAGCTGCACAAATGACTTGTTTTGGAGCATCAATACGAATATCACCTGCAACAAACAAGCCTTTTACACTTGTATGCATTTTTAAGTTTGCAACTACTGAACCATATCTATCGACTTCACAGAGATAAGAATCATCTGTTTGTCGCAATACTTGATTATTTACTTCATACCCAACAAATTCAAAAATTACAGGGACTTTTAATTCTGATATTTCATTTGTCTCAAGATTTTTTATTTTTAATCCAGTAACACCCGCATTATCCCCACAAATCTCTTCAACAGCATAGGGAACTAAAAAGTTAATCTGTGGGTTTGCCTTTGCATGCTCAACCGTAATTGGTGCAGCACGAAAACCATCTCTTCTATGAATAAGATGAACCTTTGAAGCAAATTTTGTAAGATATATTGCTTCTTCTAACGCTGTATCACCACCACCAAGCACAGCCACCTCTTTCTTTTTATAGAAAAACGCATCACAAGTCGCACAAGTGCTTACACCTTTGCCCCAAAATTCTTGTTCACCCTTAATATTAGATTTTTTAGGGCGACCACCCGTTGCAATGATAACAGCTTTTGCTTCTTGTGTTGTTTCACCCTTCCCTTCATCGAAAACAATACGGAATACATCACCATGCTTTTCAATTCGGATAACTTCTGCCATCGTATGCTTAAGTCCAAAACGAAAACATTGTTCCTGCCATGGTTCCATAAAATCAATTCCAGATTTTACTTCAGCTACACCGGGATAATTTTCAATTTCACTACTTCCTGTGATTTGCCCACCCGGTGCACCTTTTTCAAATAATACAACATTTTTAATGCCACCTCTGGTAGCATACAAACCAGCGGATAGTCCAGCAGGACCGCCACCAATAATTGCTAAATCTATCATATTCTTAGCCCAACAAAGCATTTAGCTTTTCTTGCAATACAGCTTTTGATTGTGCACCAATTAATGTCTCTTTAGGCTGACCATCTTTCATAAATATGATTGTAGGAATACTACGGATTCCAAAACTTGTGCTTAATTCCTCTTCTTCGTCTGTATTTACTTTACAGATTTTTGCACTTCCTTCATATTCTTTTGCTAATTCATCGATTACAGGTGATAACATTTTACATGGACCACACCAAGGTGCCCAAAAATCTACGAGTGCAACACCCGTCTGTGTAACTTCTTGAAAATTTGATTTATTTAACTCAATATAATTTGCCATACTATGTCTCCTTAAATTTTGAAAATATATAGTTATGGCTATAATTATAACAAGATTTCAGTTAATAATTTCTAAATCAAACAATAGTATATATCATTAGATAATTTTTATACTTTAATATATCCTAATTTTGACAATTAAGATTTTTACAATATTATATTTAAACTATGATATACAAACATTCATTTTTAATTTCAGCTTTGCAACAAAATACAAAAAAATAAAAAACCACAGATTCTGTTGCCTTTACTTTGTTAATAAGTAGCATCAAGCCCTATACCAAATTCAAACATAAGCATAAAGCTTTTATCCATGATATGATATGTAATACCACCTTTTTCTAATGGATCTGCTTGATAATAGCTACCTCGTATCTTTGCATAAAAATCTGGCTTTTTACGCCTCTTCTCATAAACACCATCATAATCTCTACGCATAATCACACCAAGTCCCATATCAATGCGGTAGCCATTAAAAAAAACTAAATCATTAAAATAAAAGCTTGCAAAACGTGTAAATATCGTATGGGCATATCCTATTTGATATTCTAAATCTATATCCTCTCGTAGAGCATAT
This sequence comes from Helicobacter didelphidarum, assembly GCF_003364195.1. Lineage (GTDB taxonomy): Bacteria > Campylobacterota > Campylobacteria > Campylobacterales > Helicobacteraceae > Helicobacter_A > Helicobacter_A didelphidarum. The sequence continues at coordinate 19,515 of NZ_NXLQ01000003.1, forward strand.
CTACCAAGTATGCTACCACCTAAATATACTGATATATGTCGCAGTCTCTGTTCTCTATTACCATAAAAATCTTGCCGTTCTGCAGGCATATCAAGTGAGATAAACAAAGGATTTTTCATTGTATTCGCATTGACACCAATATGGAGTGTAGCATTATAAAAGAAATGCAGTCTGTTAGATATTACATCTGCATTACCAATAAAATTCCCTTGTATAGTAGAATTACCCAAACCACCATATAAATCCACACCTGCATATAGCCTATTGCTCCAATAACCTCCTGCATAACCCGTTAAAATACCACCAATATTGCTATAATTAGGTGTATTTATACTATTAAAATTACTATAATACATCCCAACACCAAAGCGTAAATCATCGCAACGACTTTCATAGCAACGATAAGCATAAGTGATATTGGTCAAAATAAATAATAAAAAAAAATAGATTCTCAATAGCATAAGAATTTACCTCATTAAAAATCCACAGACCATTCAACCTTACCTTCATCGCATGCACCACCTGTGCCACACTCTATACCCCAACTAACTAAACCAAGTGCTACTCCTATTGCTAAGCCAATAAGAAAAGATATGAAAAACTTACCTTTAGTCTCTTCCATTTCTCCTTGAGAAAGCATAGCAACATTCACATTCTCTTTACCAAATAAGAAATCTGCATCAGATTGTTGAAATTGTGTGTGTGAAGTTTGCACTTGTGCTACTTGAGCATTTGCTGATAATGAACTCATACCAAGTGTTAAAGCTAACACAAAAATACTAAAAAGCCTTTTCATAGAACTTTTCTCCTTGTAAAGTAAAAAATATTTAACTCTACTAACTTAGATTATACTAACTTAAAACTTAATGTATTCTTAAAAAGAAAGTATTAAATATACTACTATTTTCTTTTTAAAAAGTTTTACAATTTGTTACAATGTATTATTAAAGTTTATATTTTTAATGAAGCAAGTGGGCTTTAGAACATATCAAATCGCTGTGATTATCGCAAATACGGTTCGCCCAACAATAAACATGAACAATCATGTATGTTTGGATTCTAAAATAAGATTTTCTAAATTTTTTGTTTTATAAGTTGTATTTCTATATAGAATCTACACCCGACGATAACTTAGTGCTTCTAGGATATGTTGCTTTTGTATCATATCACAGCCGTCCATATCAGCCAATGTGCGTGCAACTTTTCGAACCTTTTGTTCTCCACGATAGCTTAGGTTAAATCGTTGCTTGGCTTGTTCAAGGAGATTTTTACAAGTTTCATCAAGAATGCAATATTGTTCTACTTGCATTTCAGAGAGTTTCCCATTAAAAATAATTCTTCCATTGGAATTGATTTGCCCACGATGAATTTGTCTTTCAAACACTTTAAAAACAATTTGTTGCATAGTTTTAGAATCAAGTTTTTGTGTTTTTTTGGTTGTTGCTTGTGGTTGTTCCTGCATTTGTATATAGAGATCGATTCTATCTAAAAAAGGCTCACTAAGATGATTACGATAAGACCGAATTTCAGAATCTTTACATCGACATTCTTTTGTACTTGAGAGGAGATTCCCACAAGGACAGGGATTCATTGCCGCAACAAACAAGAATGAAGTGTCATAAATAATCTTTGCATTTACACGCGAAATTGCAAGTTGGTTGTTTTCTAATGGTTCTCGTAATGCCTCTAAAATATCTTTTTTAAAATAAGGCAGTTCATCAAAGAAAATCATTCCATTATGTGCAAGTGCAACCTCTCCAGGACTAATTTTAAACTGCGACGCACTCCCTAAAATACTAGCTTTAGAAGCACTTTGGTGAGGTGCACGAAAATTTCTTTTTGGGCGGTATTGCAGCGATTGTTCATTAAAGGCTTGCAATTTTACACTTTCTATCATCTCTGTAAGACTTAAGGGCGGTAAAATATATTGTAGCCGTTTTGCAATCATACTTTTACCACAGCCTGGACTTCCTTCAAAAAGAATATTGTGGAATCCACATGCAGCAATCAAGGCTGCATGGATTGCCCTTTCTTGATTCTTGACTTCATAAAAATCATTTTCAAATACATCATCAAAATAATATTTTTGATTATTAACTATAATCGATTGAAATGCAAAATCTTTCGTTTCGTGTATTGGTAGAATGTCTCCCTTTAGAATCTCCAACGCCTCTAAAACATTAGAAGCAAAAGCCATTTGGAGATTGGGAATCTTACTAAAAAGTTCTTTCGCCTCATGAGGTAAAATTACCTTTGATTGTGGATAATAGAGTGCAATATCTAAAAGCATAGGGTAAATTAATGGAACACTTTTAATGAATCCATCTAATCCAACCTCTCCAAAGGCAAACCATTTATCAAGGCTCAAACTCTCTTTGCTTGCTGCAATCAATAGTGCAATGGGTAAATCAAATTGACTGCCATTTTTTGGTAAATCCGAAGGCGAGAGATTCACATTAAGCTTTAATGGGGGAAATTCGATACCAAGGTTTGTTAATGCACTTGCAACACGATGTTGGGATTCTTTAATAGAGCTTGAAGCCAAGCCTGTAATATTAAACGCTGGTAACCCCCGCGTAAAAGTTGCCTGAACCTCAACTACCTTTGCATCTAAGCCATCTTGTGTTGCACAATATATTTTATTAACCATTAATCTCTCCCTTAATCCTCTTCTTTCATTTATTGTCTATTATTGTATCTAAAAACTCCCTAAAATTTAGTTTTATATGCTTCTTTAAAACTTCATGAAATACAAAAAATTGAAATGTTGTAGATTTTAAGATATTATTTCTAGACTTAATATAGGACACACACAAATAAATATTACATAATCATAAATTTAATGTTCTTAACAATTAAAATGCTATTATTCCACATACAACTACGATTTTTATTATTCTTGAATTAAGGAATCTCCATGCTAAAACATATCGCTATTCCTGCTTTTTATCGTATGATACTACTATCATTATTCTTTTTTATGATGTGTGGTAACAAGCTTTGGGCTGAAGATAAAACCATTATGATTACAAAAGAAACTGATAATATTCCAAATATTCAAGTTGTAAGTGTTGATGGAAATGAAAATACCATGAAGATTTATAAAATGCTTGTGCAAGATTTACGCGTAATGGGTCATTTTAATGTTTATTATGATGATACTTTACGCACGAATGTCTTACAAAATAATCTCGCATTACAAGATTATAGAAATAAAAATATGAATTTTATTGCACAAATTTCACATAAAAAACAAGGGGATACCATTACTGGCATTCTCACTCTCTATGATTTTTCAAACAATCAACAAGTATCTCTTGAATACACACAAGATGAGGTTGAAAAATATCCTTTTATTGCACATGCTATGGCAACTTATTTAAATGAGTATATTAAAGCTGCAGATATTAGTTGGATTAATCGTTATGTAATTTTTTCTAGTTATCTTGGAAGTGCCAAAAATAGCATTGTTATTTCAGATTATACTTATACTTATCAAAAAACTATTATTAGTAATGGTTTAAATGTTTTTCCTAAATGGGCAAATTCAAAACAGACAGAATTTTATTATACACTAATTACTGATGAAGCTACAATTTATAAATACAATATGTATAATGGAGAAAACACAAGAATTATTTCTTCTCAAGGCATGGCAGTCGTCTCTGATGTCTCACAAGATGGAACAAAACTTCTCATGTCTCTCGCACCTGTAGGACTAAGTGATGTTTTTCTATATGAAACACAAACAAAAAAAACAACACAACTTACAAATTATTCAGGTATCGATGTGAACGCACACTTTATGAATAATGAAAAAAGCTTTGCTTTTGTATCAGATAGACTTGGGTATCCTAATGTTTTTATACAAGATCTCAAACCAAACGCAAATGTTACCCAACTTGTTTTTCAAGGAAAAAATAATAGCACACTTTCGACCTTTGGACAATATGTTGTTTATTCAAGCCGAGAAAGCGATGAGGAAACTGGGCTAAATGTTTTCAATCTCTATCTTGTTTCATCACAAAGCGATTATGCAAGGAGGCTGAGTAAAATTGGAACAAACCGCATACCAAAATTTTCAAGCGATGGAGATTCTATTATGTATTTAAGACAAGATAAAGGAGAAAATGCGATAGGTATCATTCGCCTTTCTATCAATAAAAGTTTTCTTTTTCCATTAAAAAATATAAAAATTCAGGCTTTTGATTGGTAAAATGAGAAATTTTCTGATAGAATAACATGATTATTTATGTTCGAGGAGATTATATGAAATATCTGAAACTTTCTAGCATACTATTTGCATTGCTATTAGCAGTAGGTTGTGGAACAAAAAATGTGAAGGCTGATGGAGATACAACAAAAACAACACAGAATCCAGCAACAGAACAACAAGAAGAATATCCAGATGGACAAACAAATAGTGATGTTGGGGCAATGAGTGGCGATGCTATTGATTCGGATGGTAATACAACAGGGATGGATAATAATTCAAATGAAGAAGATGCAACAGCAGGAGCAATAGAGGAAACTATCGATGAAGCCGATACTGCCAATAATTCAAATGAAGAAGATGCAACAGAAGCAGTAGCTTCGGTAGATTCTCTTACAACAATTTATTTTAACTTTGACAAATATGAAATTCGTGATGATATGAAAGATTATATTCGTGCAAATGCAGAATATATCAAGAATCAAGGTATTAAATCTATTATCTTGCAAGGAAATACAGATGAGTTTGGGAGCGATGAATATAATATGGCACTAGGACAAAAACGAGCAATTTCTGTCCGAGATGCCCTCGTTATGCAAGGATTACCAAAAAATATGTTTTCAACAATCTCGTATGGCACACACAAACCCGTATGTCAAGAAAGAACAACAGAATGTTATGCGAAAAACAGAAGAACAGATATTGTTGAGAAGAAATAATTTTTTATACGGACCATAAAAAATTATAGTTGTTGTTTATACGAATAATGCTAATTTTCATAATACAAGGAATTAGCGAAAATCGCTTATTTTGCTCCTAATCATCTTTTAGATATTTGTATATCATGAACAATGTAGTTTCTTTCGAGAAAAATATTAGAGTATATGGAATCTATATGAATAAAATATTCATATCTAAATATCGGAAATATTATAAATGTATATGAAACAATAGGTTTGGAGGAATATTTATGCAGCGTATGTGGTTTTCTGGTATTGCAATAATATTTTTTGTGATAGTTTGTTATGGGGACAAAAATATTCAACCAAATATTACAACCACAAAATCTATGATATATACAGAAGTTCAACATATTCCTGCTGTTTTAGATAACAATTCTGGCAAAGGAGATTTTATGCAAAATTCTCATTTTGCATTTAATGATTTAATCGGAAATAGTAACAATAGTAATGGTGGAAATTATGGGCCAGAAGGTGCATTCATGCCACTTGACTATGGAAATTATGGGGATATAGAAATTAATCACAGATTAAATAACGATAGCAATAACAATGGAAAAGATAATACACTTTCCCATACAGATAACCAAACAATAGAACAAAATAACAATGGCAATAGTCTTTCAGACGACCCTTATATAACAACACAAAAAAATTTTAACACAGATTCTAATCATATGAGCAATCAAAATGATTTTAGCAATCTTACAGTTGGCAATAGACACAATAATGGCACTGATACACTTGCCCTTGATTCGCTAAGTGCAATTTACTTTGACTTTGACAAATACAATATTCGTGAAAATATGAAACCATACATCCAAGCAAATGCGGAATATATTCGACAAAACAATATTCAAGCTATTGTTCTGCAAGGAAATACAGATGAGTTTGGGAGCGATGAATATAATATGGCACTAGGACAAAAACGAGCAATTTCTGTCCGAGAAGCATTAATATTACAAGGATTACCGCGAAATATGTTTTCGACAATCTCGTATGGCACACACAATCCTGTATGTTATGAAAAAACTCAAGAGTGTTATGCACAAAATAGACGGACAGAGATTGTTGAAAAAAAGTAGAAAGGTATAAGAATGTTGAATATTTTTAGATTTCTTATGACTATTACATTGTGTTCTATTGTTATGTATGCCGAACCATCAGCTTTTGAGCTTCAAAGTGGGGCCACGAAAAAAGATATGCGTGACTTAAAGGATATTGCAGATTTCACACGCTCTGTTATTTCTGATTTTCAGAATAAAATTGCAAATCTTGAGCAAGCAGTTGATGGATTAAAAACTGTATATGAGGGTATGAGTGCCACTTCAAGGCAAGATACTTTGATTCTAAGAGGTCAAATAGAAAAAATTGAGAATCTGCAAGGTATTGTAGATTCATATCAGAATGCTTACAAAACACAAACTGATCTGGTTAAAATACTTCAAGCACAAGTTCAAGCAAATACAAATAATATTGAGCAAATTAATCAAAAAATTGATAAACTCTCAGAAGCTTTTTTGCAAGCAAACGATGAGATTTTGAAACAAATTCAAGTATTAAGTCAACAAGCATTAGATTTACAAAATAATATACAAGGCATACAAAATCAACCAATTATTGAAACAATTAAAATGGAAAACCCAAATCCAAAAAAACAATATAATTTTTCATCTAACAATACAGATAATCTTAAAGAAGCAAAAAATTTATTACGACAAAAAAAACTTGATGATGCAAAAGCATATTTTGAATATTTAATTGATCAAAAATTCGCTATTGCAGAATCAAGTTATTATGTAGGTGAAATTTATTATGCCCGAAAAGAATATAACGAGGCATTACCATACTACAAAACAAGTGCAAGTTTGGATAGTAAAGCAAAATATATGCCGATATTATTATGGCATACTGCATGGTCATTTAAATATTTGGGTGATAAGAAAAATTACAACAAATTTTTAACAACCTTGGTTGCCTTGTTCCCAACGAGTGAGCAAGGTCGTAAAGCCCAAGATATTTTGAACCAAAATTAGGAGAATATTATGATAGAAAATAATAATGTTGTATCAATTAAATATGAAGTAATAGATGCACTTACAAAAGAACTGATTGATAAAAGTAAAGACAACCAGCCTTTAGAGTTCATCACAGGATGTTCACAAGTGATTGAAGGTTTAGAACAACAAATCCAAAAGGCAAGTATTGGAGATTCTCTAAGTTTTAGCGTATCTCCGGAGCAAGGCTATGGAATCCGGAACCCAGAACTCATGCAAGAAGTTGATAGATCTCATTTTAGTCATATTGAATTAGAAAAAGGTATGACTGTGTTTGGAGAATCTGAAAATGGTATGCCTGTGCAAGTAATTGTTGCGGATTTTAACGATACCAGCGTCTTAATTGATTATAATCATCCGCTTGCGGGAAAAACATTGGATTTTAAGGTGGAAGTATTAGATGCAAGAGAAGCAACTCCTGATGAACTAGTCGCTGGTTTACGTGGGGGATGTGGAAGTGGTTGTGGATGCGGAAGCAATAAAGATTCTAATCACGAAAGTGGTGGCTGTTGTGGTGGTCATGGAGGTGGGGGATGTGGTTGCGGTCATTAATTTATTGAAAACAATCTCATAAATAATGTCTAAAAATAAACAAGATTCTTATATCTATATTTTCATATAGCTAACAATCTTGTTTATAAATCTCTCATTGTTCTATTTTTACATTTTATGCTGAAACTTAAAATTTTGTTGAAAATTCCTATTATCTGTTTATACCTAATATTATCAAAATTAAAATATATTACAAATTAGTTTTACACATTCCTAAAAATTTTTAGCTTACCAATCAGCTTATGCTTATAAAACTAAAAAATAATATTAAAGAGTTATAAAATAATACCAATATTTCATAATCTTCTACACTTTGAACTCTTGTTGCTTTATTAAAGATTAAAACTTTTTAATAAAAATTTGTAAAGATTTTGTAAAGAAACTTCAAATATTTTATTAAATATTAAGCAGAAGAAAGTTTTTATTAACATTATTTCTGATATAATTTTAGTTTTTCTTATAGTTTATTTGTTATAATATAAGATATAGATATATTTTTTAGGAGGCTTCATTATGAGTTCAGCAGTTTTTGATCAAGTAAAATTATTGGTAGCAAGTGAGTTAAAAGTAAAGCTAGATGAGATTACACCAGAATCAGACTTCACTAAAGATTTAAATGCTGATAGTTTAGATGTTGTAGAATTTATTATGTCTTTAGAAGAAAAGTTTGACATTAAAATTCCAGATGAAGATGCGGAAAAGATAAAAACTGTTCAAGATGTTGTAGATTACATTAATACTGCCAAAGGTAGTTAAGTTTTTGTTCATGTTGATTTAATATAACTTTTTTTGAGGAGCATGTGCTTGCGGCGAGTTGTTGTAACAGGTGTTGGAATGGTAAATGCACTTGGTCTAAATAAAGATATTTCGTTTGAAAGAATAGTAAAGGGAGAAAGTGGCATTAAAAGAATAGAATCTTTTGATGTTACTGATTTCTCTGTGCAAATTGCAGGCGAAATTATGGATTTTAATCCCGAATCAGTTCTTGATCCAAGAGAAGTAAAAAAAGCACACAGATTTATTCAGCTTGGACTATTGGCAGCAAGGGAAGCTCTACAAGATAGTGTAAAGGATTCTAAAGAATCCTTTTTAAATGAAAATTTAGAAGTTTTTTCAGATGTTGGTGAGAATTTTGGAATCAGTTCAGCAGCTGGTATTGGTGGGTTAGAAAATATACAATCCAACTCAATTGCTTGTTATACAAGAGGTCCAAGAAGAGTTAGTCCATTTTTTATTCCTTCAGCACTTGTTAATATGCTTGGAGGATTTGTATCAATACAACATAAGCTCAAAGGTCCAAATCTTTCGAGTGTTACTGCTTGTGCTGCTGGCACACACGCCATTATTGAAGCTGCAAAAACAATTATGCTTGGATGTGTTGAAAAAATGCTTGTTGTTGGTGCAGAGTCTTCTATTTGTGCTGTGGGGGTTGGTGGATTTGCTGCCATGAAAGCTCTTAGTTCCTCTCATAATGACAACCCACAAAAAGCATCAAGACCATTTGATAAAAAAAGAGATGGTTTTGTTATGGGTGAAGGAGCAGGTGCGTTGGTGCTTGAAGAATATGAAAGTGCGAAGGCTCGTGGTGCAACAATTTATGGTGAGCTATGTGGATTTGGTGAAAGTAGTGATGCAAATCATATTACTACCCCTGCTCCAGAAGGAGAAGGTGCGTATCGTGCAATGAAACAAGCTTTGCAAATGGCAAACATTCGCCCTGATTATATTAATGCACATGGAACAAGTACACATTATAATGACTTATTTGAAACACAAGCATTAAAAAAAGTCTTTAACGGTAATGTGCCTCCAGTAAGCTCAACAAAAGGACAACTTGGACATTGTCTCGGAGCCGCTGGGAGTATTGAAGCAGTAATTTCGTTGATGGCAATGAGAAGTGGTATCCTACCTCCGACCATTAATCAAGAAGAGAGCGACCAAGAATGTAATTTAGACTACATTCCAAACACCGCTCGTGAAGCAACAATCAATTGTGTTATGAGTAACTCTTTTGGTTTCGGCGGAACAAATGGTGTTGTAATATTTAAAAAGTGTAAGTAATGGCTACATATTTGGATTTTGAACAACGATTGAAATCGTTACAAGAAGACATTGATACGGCTTTATTGTCTAATGATGAAGTAGCAGTCGAAATTCAAAAGCAAGAATTAAAAGATGAAATTAAAAGAATTTATGCTCGTTTAAATGATTACCAGAAATTACAGCTTGCAAGACATCCTGATAGACCTTATGCACTCGATTATATTGAGCTTATTATGCAAGATTCTTATGAAATTTTTGGTGATAGGCATTTTGGTGACGACAAAGCAATTGTATGTTATTTAGGAAAAATTGGAAATGAAAAGGTTATGGTGATCGGTGAAGAAAAAGGAAGGGGAACAAAAAATAAGATTCTAAGAAATTTCGGTATGCCACATCCCGAAGGTTATCGCAAAGCCTTGCGTGTTGCAAAGATTGCAGAAAGATTCAATATACCTATTCTTATGCTTGTTGATACTGCTGGAGCATATCCTGGACTCGGTGCAGAAGAGAGAGGGCAGAGCGAAGCTATAGCAAAAAACTTAGAGGAGTTCTCGGCACTACAAGTTCCAACAATATCAATTGTTATTGGAGAAGGTGGTAGTGGTGGTGCATTAGCTATCGGCGTTGCTGATAAACTTGCGATGATGGAATATTCTATTTTTAGTGTTATATCGCCAGAGGGTTGTGCAGCAATATTATGGAATGACCCCACAAAAATTGAAGCTGCCACAAAAGCTATGAAAATTACCCCAAATGAACTAAAAAAAGCAAACCTTATTGATGATATTATTAAAGAACCGCGAGGTGGAGCACATAGAGATAAGGAAGCAGCCGCAAAAAGACTAAAAACATATTTTCTTGACTCATTAGAGCAAATACGAGCTACACCAGATTTTATTGCTCGTAGGTATGATAAGATTATGAGTTATGGGTCATTTAAAACAGAGTAACTTTGTAATTTTTTGTTATGATTTATAGTCCCCACACCCATCCCTCCCAATAAAATATGACTTTTTCTACATAGTGCAAATAACGCATGAGCATTTTATAAAAGTGCAGTAAAATTAAAACTTAAGAGAAACCTACAAAGCCTACTATTGTGGGGAAAGTTTTATAGAAGTATATTTACAGAGAATCTTTCATGATACAGAGATTTACAAAAAGTTACATAACTACATCTTAAACAAAAATATAGAGTATATCAAAGATTTACGATTGATTTATGGAGCATTTTAATTGAAAGGAAAACTATGGGCGTAGTATTCGAGCAACAAATGGAAAACATTAACAAGGCTTTAGAGAAAATACGACAAATGCAACCAGAAGCGAGTAAGCTTCAAAAGTCTTTAGCAAAAGTGCGTATGAATCCTATGAACGCAAGTATCGAAGTAGCTAAAAAAGGCTTAAAAACACTTTTGACACTCTTAGACGCAGTGTATAACAAAACAAAAATGATAGTCTTTGCGGGTTTAGCCGCAGTCGCAGGATTAGGCATGTGGGGGAGTAAAGAGAATGAGAAAAAACAGGCTAGTAAAGATTTAGGTTATAAGAATGCGGCTGAAGCTCACGCTATGCAATCCACAGGGAAAATCATGGGGCGAGGCGACCAATTTTACGAAGCAGGAGGCAAACTCAATCAATCTGTTTATGATTTAGAGGGGAAAGACGAACATTTTGTAAATTTAGGCTTAGATAGGCAAAGTATGCAGAACTTAAGCACTATGGAGAAAATAGCAAAGACTATAGAAGCTATACAAAAACAAAAAGCTTTCCAACAAGGCGGAGCTTTATACACACAAGCAGAACAAAGCTTACAAGAAATAGCGGGTATGTCAGTGCAACAAGCTATGAGTATTAACCTAAGAGAATTTAGAGGAAATTTTAATGACCAATATTCTAGTGCAAAAGACGCAGGGTTAGACAAAATGGCTAACATGGGGAGCAAGTGGGAGCGAATGTTAGCAAGTTTCCAAATATTTGCTACAAAAATAGCAAGTTCTCTTAGCAGTGGTTTTGGCACTTTGTTTGATAGTATAAGCAAAGGGTTAAAAGGATTGATGAATGATAAAGGATTCAAAGACTTTTTAAAAAGCTTGAATGATATGTTTTCTAATTTTGCGGATGGGGCAAGTGATAAGATAGGAGATTTTATAGCAGATATACCTAATTTAATGCGTTCCTTGCAAAATTTCTTTTTAACGATAAGTAATTTTATACAAGATTTAAGCACATGGAAATTGATTGGGTGGGAGGATAAAAATAATCACGATAAAATCCATCGTAATATTGAATTAAATAAAAAAACAATAAGAGATAATCAAGTGCAAAACTTTCTTCATAATGCTAAAAGACAATATGAGAAAGGTATTAAATTTGAATACAATGAGGCTTACGATATTATGAGAAATAGCCAGAGAAGAATGGCATTAGAAAAAGAATTAAATGTAACTAGGCAAGACTTAGAAAAAGCGGTTACACAAGGCATAAGTCTTAGAGAGGTTGTAAGACAGAAAAAAGAAGTGCAACAAAAGCAAAAAGTTGAAGTAGATGTTAAAGTTAATGTTGATAGCCCTTATAATACTATGGTAATGACAAAAAGTAAGCAAAAGATTTACTAATTTCTTTGATTTTCTGCCTCTGGCTCACTATCCTTACTCAAACATTTATCAAACTCCTTTTCATTTTTAGCCTCAGCCACACAATCCATAGAATCACCACCATGACCAAATCCAACACGAAAAGTAAGATAAACAGATGAAAATCTTGCTAGATTAAAAAGTGAAGTTCCTTGTATAAATTTATCTTCCATATCAAAAAACTCTAATCCAGCATTATCAATTACTGCTAAATCATTACCATTTAATTTTGAACCATAAAACAACGCATAAGTTTCATATTTTTTGATATTGTTATATGAAGTATCATTATAAAGCGATTCTGTGTCTTTTCCATATTTTTTTTCTAAATCTTGTTTGACTTTTTCAGCACTAAGCATGAATTTAAAGCCATTACATAAATTATCACTTTGCTTTTTAGCTTTTATGCAATTATCTTGATACCAAGTTATCGTTTTTGCTCTCTCTTTGTCTAAATTTATTTTTGCAAACAGAAAATTACAACCCAAGCACAATGCAATAAAAACTACTTTTGAATAAAACATAACAAACCTTTATAAATTTATAGTATAATTTCAGCAGGGTAAGAAACGCCCTCATATATCTTGCTAGTGATATATGTTTAGCACACACACTTTATTTACTCGAGGTATCATGCTGAGGCAATTTACCTCCGCTTTCTTTCCATTCTAAGAAATCAATAAACATATTTAAAGCATTTTCAGCAATTACTATGCGTTTTAAACCTCTGCGTTGGCAAAACGCATTTACCCTTGCGTTTGTGCCTCTTGTGATTATCATCGTGGCATTCATTCTTTCGTCTTTTGGGGGGATTGTCGTGTATTCATCTGTTACACTTGATAAGAAATTCTGCATTATGTCATAATATTTTTACACTTTTTAGATATTACAAAATCTTGTGAACACATTTATATTAAGAATTGAATAAAATCTATTAGAGAAATTTATTATTTCTAGCTTATCTAAAAACTTTTCTATCTAGCATCGAGACAACAAAATTCTAACATATTATTTTTACATATTTTTTACATGAATAGGGAGAACTTTTTACATCCTTTCTTTACACTTACCATTAAGTAAAGTCTAAATATATCGCAAAAAGAATTGCATATTTTTAAAGATTTATTAAAGGATATTTATGAAAAAAGACTTGCTTTCCTTAGTCTTGTCTCTCTCTTTAAGATTTTCTATTTTTAGCACACTCGGAATCTTTATTCTATTAATTGGTTTTATCTTTTTTAAAGGAATACAATATCTTACCCCAAGCCTTTTCGCATGGGAATATACAAGCCAAAATGTCTCCATGATGCCAGCAGTTATTAATACAATTAATATGGTATTTCTTTCCCTTATAATTGCTATGCCAATTGGAATCTTTGGTGCAATTTTCCTTACAGAGTATAGCAACAAAAAAAGCAGAATCATTGCTCTTATAGCAATCGCTGCTGAAACGCTTGTTGGTATTCCTAGCATTGTATATGGATTGTTTGGATATTTGGCTTTCGTTATTTACTTTGGTTTTAAAACAAGTTTTCTAGCAGGCAGTCTTACTCTTTCTATTATGATTCTCCCACTCATTTTACGCAGTTCTCAAGAAGCACTCAAGTCTATACCAATGAGTTATCGTGAAGCAAGTTTTGCTCTTGGTGCAGGGAAACTCCGCACAATCTTTTCTGTTGTATTACCTGCTGCTGCATCGGGGATACTTGCGGGTGTGATTTTAAGTATTGGCAAAATTGTTGGGGAATCTGCTGCCCTTTTATATACATCTGGTGCAGTAGCAAAAGTCGCTGGATTAATGGATTCTGGACGAACATTGAGTGTGCATATGTATGCTATATCAAGCGAGGGATTACATATTAATGAGGCTTATAGCACCGCAATGGTGCTTATTGTGCTTGTACTAGGTATCAATATCGCCTCAAATTTCATCGCCAACAAACTCATTAAGGAATAATTATGGATAGAAAGTATTGTTTTAACATTAAAGATATGAATCTCTTTTATGGTGGATTTCATGCACTCAAAAATATTAATATGCAGATTGAAAAAGGGGAAGTAACAGCTTTTATAGGACCTAGTGGTTGTGGTAAAAGCACTTTTATTAAAAGTCTTAATCGCATGAATGACCTTATTGAGAATTGTATTATCAAAGGAAAAATTTTATTCTTTGGAGAAAATATTTATAAAAAATATGATGTCAATTTATTACGAAAGAAAGTTGGTATGGTATTTCAGAAACCAAATCCATTCCCAATGAGTATTTATGATAATATTGTTTTTGGGCCAAAAACACATGGTATCAAAAACAAAGAAAGACTAGATTGTATTGTGGAAGAGTCGTTAAAAGATGTTGGATTGTGGAAAGATTTAAAAGATAGGTTAAAACAATCGGCATTGGCATTAAGTGGGGGGCAACAACAAAGACTCTGTATTGCACGAACAATCGCAGTCAATCCAGAAGTGATTCTCATGGACGAACCAACAAGCGCACTAGATCCAATATCAACACTTAAAATAGAAGAACTTATTGCAAAACTTAAAAAAGAATATACGATTATTATTGTTACACATAATATGCAACAAGCAAATAGAATCTCTGATAGAACAGCATTTTTTTTACTTGGAGAGATGATAGAGCTTGATAACACGCAAAAAATCTTTAATAACCCAAAAAATAAAAAAACAAAAGACTATATAGAGGGAAAATTTGGATAAATTTCTACATTATATTTTATAAATAGAATCTCATTAAATCCAAAATCAGGAATGTATTAAATATTAATAGCGATAGACAAAGATAAGTATAAAAATGTAAATTCATTCTCAGAAGAAGACTATACATTATTATTCATTGCTTTTACACAACTAATGATTTTTTACTTTTCTTGTTTTGATATAAAAGATTTTCTTTTTTAATTGTTGCAATATGTGGCACATTTTATTCTTACTTTTTGCATTGCATATATTTTCTATAAATCTCTATTCTTTTGAAATTTTAATTTATAAAATTGATAAATATGTTTAGTAACATTAATAAAATTATCTTAGAATTCCTTTATTAATATTACTAATTAAAATATAGTAATATTTGATATTTTTAAAGGTCATTTATTATGCGTTTTTTCATTTCTTGCCTCTTTGGATTTTTTTGCATTATACATGCAAAAGATTCCTCAGTAAATCTAAAGAATACATATAATCCACACAATAAGATAATTTACTCTGTTTTCCATTTACCACAAAAAACAATAGTTGGATACCATAACGAAAAACAACCAAAATTTTTTACTTGTTGCACAATCAGAATCTCGTGATATTATTACTGGAGATTCTCAACAAGATAAAAAAGAGTCCTCAGTAAAGATTCAACAAAATCACTATCAGCTTAAAGGAGTTGTCGCTACAGGTTCTACCTTGCAAAGTGATGTTACAAAAATTCCGGGAAATATGAGTGTAGTAGATTCTAAGAGTATCATGACAATGCCAAACACTAAGATTACTGATACAATCAAACGATTACCAGGAGTGCGTATCGATAATGATGTGAGTTTTAATCCACGTCCAAAGGTAAAAATACGCGGAATCAATTATGGTACATTACTTATGCTTGATGGTGTGATTCTAAGTGATTTAGAAGGTGAATCTAGAATCTTAAATCAAATTTCACTCTATGATGTAGAACGTGTAGAGGTCGCTAGAGGGAGCTTTGCTAGTCTCTATGGCACGGGAGCAATAGGAGGTGTAGTCAATTTTATTACCTCCATGCCAAATAAATTTGAAACAACCTTTATCACAGGATATGGTAATGAGCTAGTAAAAGGACAAGGAGATCAAAATACTTTTAAAATCTATGGGAGCATTGGAAGTGCTTTTTTTGATAAACGATTTAAAGTAAAACTAAGTGCGGGATATACACGTGGTGATATGGAGGCTGGCTTTCCTACATATTTTGCAAATGGGGATAATACCGCACAAAATAGTGGATTGAGCGGATATTATGTTGATAATGCTGGACAAACTATTATTGGGACAGGTGGGAGACGAAAATTACAAACCTATGATATTCGCCTAAAAACAAGTTATGATATAAGTGAAAACGATACAATCTCTGCTATGTTAAGTTTCTCAAATCATTATTATCGTTTTAGTGGATATACAAGCTTCTTAAAAGATTCTCAAGGCAATCCAACCGATTTAATTTGTCTTACAGATAAACCATATAAAAACTATTTTATAGGTTCTGGGCTTGGTGGCATTGGTAGTTATTCGCATTTGCTTGGAAATCTTAACTATATTCATGATTTTGAAGATTCTACACTTAAAATTGCCTTTTCAACAATGAATCTTTTTAGCTGGTGGCAAGACGCTGATAGAGATAATGCTAACAATCCCGGAACAATCAATGGTGGTGCAGGGAAAACACAGGATACAAACTCAAGTAGTAATTACTTAGACATTATATATCAAGACAATCACTTTGATAATCATCGTGTCTCTGCAGCATTACAATTTCGTTATTATAAATATGCACAAGATCAACGCTATATGACAAATTGGCTTGATAAAAATACACGCACAGATTCTTATCGTAACTTTGGCAATGACGCCCTTGTGGCTTCAGCATATATTAATGTAGATTCACAATGGCTTGATAGTCTTAGCACCAACATTGGATTGCGTTATGATTTTTGGCAAAATTTTAATGGGTATTTTTATAATCAAGAAGCATTATCACAAAATACTACAAATGAGGAAAACCGCTTATCTGTTTTTAGTCCAAAGTTTGGTATAAACTATAAACCACTTTCAACCAATACACAGAATTTAATTTTTAAAGCAAGTATTGGCACGGGCTTTCGCATGCCAACAATGAGAGATAAATATCAATTTACACATGCTAGCAACTATTGGGATATTAACCCCAATCTTAAACATGAGAGTGCATTAAGTTTTGATATAGGAACAGAATATACACTAGATTCAAAAATATTGCAAGGGCAATTTACAACAAGTCTTTATTATTTCCAAATTGAGTTAAGGGATATGATTTATCGTGAAGGCAGTGGCGATGAAAATAATCCATGGAAATTTATCAACGCAGGGAGAGGTAGGATTTTAGGGATTGAGTATGCTTTTAGTATTCCATTGTTTCTTGAGGGTTTAACACTTGATGGTAACTATACATTAACGCGTGCAATTGTCCTCAAAAATCCTACAAAACCCACAACAGAAGGTAAGCAGATTCCAGCAACACCATTGCACAGCTTTAACCTCTCGCTTAATTTCATGTCTCATGCTCCAAGCGGATTCTATAGTTCATTGTGGGCTTTCTATGTTCCAGCATTTTATAATAATGATTTAAATTCAACTCCGCTTAGAAATACTTATGGATATTATGAAGATCAATTTAGCCTTAATCTTAAAATAGGTTATCGCTTTCATAATGGGCTTGATATTTCAGTAAGCTTTTATAATATGACAAACTATCGTTATTATGATTTCTACCAAGTTGCAGGGGTAAGTGCTTACGCACAACTGGGGTATAAGTTTTAATTTTCTTTCTTATTGGAATAGATTGTTAATGTAAAGAGAATCTTCTATGTATTAAAGAATATTATGCAATTTATAAAGTTAGTCTAAAGAATGCAAATCGCATAGGGGAGAAAATATAAAAAACAAATGTTATAATATTATGCAAGGTAATTTTAAGAAAAAATATTGTGGAATTTAGGGAATGTATTTTTTGTTTTTGCACAATTCACAAGCACTACAAGAATTTGTGTTAGAAAGTCTCTTGTATTTAAAGTAGTTCCGAAGGAGGACACTTGGTTTATGAATATATGGATTCTAAAGCAATGGAGTATGCACACTTCAATCCAAAACGGGCGCCAATTCTTTTTAAAAAGTTGCAACCACATATTAACATCTCAAGCTATAATATCCACATTATTGGCACAAATGGCAAGGGAAGCACAGGTAGATTCATAGCACAAAGCCTTTATGAATCTCATCATAGTGTATTACACTTTACTTCCCCACATTTACTTGAATTTCGAGAAAGATTCCATTTAAATAATTCAATTGTGAGTTTAGAACAATTAGAACAAGCACATAACTTTTTGCAACAATTTGATTTCATGTGCGAGGCAAGTTATTTCGAGTATGCAACATTTTTAGCTATCGTGTTAGCACAAGAATGCGAGTATCTTATTATGGAGGCGGGTGTTGGAGGAGAATATGATAGCACTTCTGTTCTTCAGTATCAAGATACTTTATTTACTCGGATTGGTATTGATCACAAGGATTTGCTTGGAGACTCTTTGGAGAAAATTGCTCTTACAAAATTGCGTGCGGCACAGGGAAATATCTGGACACATTTTCAAGAAAATTTGGTGCTTGAACTTTTTAGTAATATGGATTCTATGTCTTTATCAAATAATTGTTTACATACAGAATCTTTTTCACCACAATCACATGTCATTCAAGATTCTCAGAAACAATCTGACGTAAAGCAACATAAGATCACATACCTTTCTCAAAATAACATACAAAAACAAGTTGTCCAAGAATATATAAAACAATATAATCTTCCGGTATTTTTACAAGAAAATCTTGCATTTGCTAATCTTTTTTTAGAATCATTACAGATTCCATTACTTCGTGCAAGATTAAATTTAAGAGGTAGGTTTGAGAAAATCCAAGAAAATCTTATTATTGATGTTGGGCACAATGAAATGGCAGCGGAAGCCATACTACAAGAAGCAAAAAAATGTTTTAAAAACGAAAAATTTATTCTTATTTATAATAGTTATAGAGGAAAAGAAATTGAAAAAATACTCAGTATTTTTCAGCATAACATTACAAAAATTATTATTCTTAATGTAAACAACCCAAGAATTTTAAATCCAAAAGAAATGCGAGAGATTCTATTAAAATTAAATATTCCTTATGAGTTTTTTTATCCAACAAATAAGAAAAGCTACGTAAAAAAGAGAAAAAGGCTTGACGAGTTTTATAAAAATTTGATAGAATCAAAGGATTCCTTTTTACAATCAAAACAATACTATTTAGTTTTTGGAAGTTTTTCACTTGTGGAATGCTTCTTGCGTATATATAATATAATGAATATTGCAAAATCATAAATTTAGTTTTTGGGAAATAAAATGAAAGATATACAAAAAATCAAGCAAACTCTTACGATTACTATTGTTGATGAAAATGGCTCACGACAATTCACAATGGCAAAAGTCATGCAGAGAGTAATTGCATATGGTTTTTTATTTTTGTTTTGCAGTATTATTGCGGGATATTTTGCAATGTCGATTTTTATTGAGAAACTCGATCAAATCACGGTTACCAAACAAGAAACATACAAACAATTTCAGAGTATGCATGAGCAAAATGTATTTTTGCAAGACGACATACAAAGTAAGTCCGAAGAACTCCAAGTTATGCGTGATAAAATAAATGATTTAGAAAAAATGATGAGTTTATATGCTTTTAATCGTGAAAATAATAAACTACAAGAAATAGACTTGCAAAATTTAGCCACCACACAAAAAGCGACTATTTTACAAATTATTCCAAATGGAAATCCAGTAAATCTCTTTGAAATGAAACAAAAAACCAGCGGAATATCGAAAGAATTATATGTGCTTGTAAATACAGGGAATTATCCAACACAAAATGTTGCAAATATGGGATATAATTATTACACAGGCAAAAGTGAACCTGTTTTTGCCACAGCTGATGGCATTGTAGAATCTACTCGTGAAAACAATCAACGATATGGTTATGGTAATCTTGTCCGATTATCTCATGTTTTGGGATTTAGCACTGCTTACACAAATCTTACTGCGGTAAATGTAAAAAAGGGAGACTTTGTGAGCAGAGGTGATATTATAGGCTATACAACGCCTAGTCCGGGTAAAAGTCACACAAGCCTTTATTATGAAGTAAGATTCTTAAGCGAAAGCTTAGATACGCTTTCTTTCATTGATTGGGATAAACATAATTTCAAATCTATTTTTGACCCTAAGAAAAATACAAACATTGATATTAAGAGTCTTATGTGGGCATTAAATGATATTGTGAAACTGAATGATATTTCAACGCATTTTGCATATAATGGTGTGGAAAATCTTATCTCTAACTCAAATACTAACAATACCCTATCAAAGCAAGCTTTTAATGCCACTACCACAAATCAACTCACAACACATGATATTTCAATAAATGATAAAATAGTTCAAAAGACTATTGTCAATTTTCAAAAATAAGTAGCATATAATGAAGTTTGATAGGCGTTTGGTTATTATGATAACTGATCTGCATGGATCAAAATATATTAATGTTGATATGATTTTTAAGCAATTAAGTGCTTATGTGCTTGTATTTATTTTGACCTTAGGATTATTTATTTATGCAAGTATTACCATCATTAACAAGGAGATTGAAGAAACGAAAAACCGCAATAATTATTTATTAAAAGAGTTTGCTGATATGCAAAAGCATAATCAACACCTTAACAAAGTAGTGCAAGAAAAAGATGAGGAAATAGCACTTGTGGGCGATAAATTTGAAACTATTGAAAGTGTTATTGGTGTTAAAAAAGATGATGTAGGCGAAGAGACATTGCTTGAGAGTGATGATTTTAGTTTGATGGAAAGAATGGACACTACCTCAATTTCTGCATTACAAAAGTCTTTTATTATGAAATTTATCCCAAATGGTAAACCATTGGATATTGAATTGCGTATTTCTGGACCTTATGGTAAACGTTATCACCCTATTTTAAAAATCTATCATATTCATACAGGGATAGATATGGCAACTCCGATGAATACGCCTGTATATGCAACTGCAGATGGTGTAATAGATTGGGCAAGCAATAGTGGCAATGGTGGTTATGGTAAGCTTGTGAAAATTTCACATGCTTTTGGATTTCGCACTTATTATGCACATTTAAATGATATTAAAGTGCAGAGAGGTGAGTTTGTGAAAAAAGGTCAACTGGTGGCGCTTTCTGGTTCTACGGGAACTAGTACGGGCCCCCATTTGCATTACGAAATCAGATTCTTGGGACAGCCCATTGATCCTATTAATTTTATTCAATGGGATATGCAAAATTTTAATTCAATTTTTGAAAAAGAAAGGAGAATCTCATGGCTTTCTTTGCTGGAGATAATAAACAACCTAATGGGAAGGAAACAGGAGCAGCTACAATCATCGCCGCAAATACAAGATTCAAGGGGGAAATAACAACAGATTGTCATTTTCATACCGATGGCGAGTTTGAGGGCACTATTCATTCTAAAAATACCGTAATGGTTGGAAAAACAGGTTTAATCATTGGTGATGTATATGCACAAAAAGTCATTATCAGTGGTCGTGTTACAGGGAATGTCGAGGCAAAGACAATCGAGATTTTAGCCAATGGTAGATTAGAAGGTGCAATCACTTCTGATGAGTTGGTAATCGAGCGCAAAGGCATGTTCTTGGGACAATCAAAAAATAATATTAAAGATGGCATACAAGTCTTACCGAAAGAGGCAACACCTAGTATAGAAATTAAAAAATAGAATCTTGTATTAAAAAACCTTACAAAGTTTAAACAAAAGAGATTATTTCTATAATGCTTAATATGTAGATTATGCTCGAATATTTAATTGTATTGTTCTTTAATTTATCATTGAGATGAGAGCGGTTATGTGTTGATAACATTCCATAGTTTTGATTCCAATAATTATAAGTATGGATTTTTGTATTTACATACTAAGAGCCTCAACAATGGTATGAAAGGTAAAAATGAATTATGTGCTTGTAAAGTTACCAAATTGGCTCGGAGATGCAGTTATGCTCACACCGACTATTTCCCTTTTACACACTATTTATCCACAAGCAAAACTTGTTTTGGTAGGAAATGCCCTAAGCACAAGTATTTTTACGACTAATGATTTTATCATAAAAATATTTATTGATAAAAGTAAAGAACAAAGAGGATTTTTTAAGCGATTAAAGGCAACCAAGAAACTGGCATACGATATTAATCTTTACCTCAAAGAACAAAATATTTTACAATTTGACTATGCAATAACAACACAAAATAACTTTTTTTCCGCTTTTTTACTCTCTAAAATCTTTACAAGATATTCTGTGGGTTATGGCGATAAACATTTTCTTGGGTTGAGGCAATTTTTACTTAGCAATATTATAAAATTCTCTAGTTCTCGTTCCCCAGTTTGCAAACATCAAGTTTTAAGCTATGTTAATTTACTATTAGCAGTATTGCCACCTGATTTTTTTAAAAAAATTTTAGAATCTACAACAATAGATTCAATAAAAAAACACCCAAATTATAATCCCAATGCAAGTCTCGTGCAAAATGTGCTTTTCACACAAACTCCAGAACTTATGCTTTTCACGCAAATTACAACGAAAAAACCATTTGATAAAAAAATAGTTGCAATTAGTCCAGGTGCGAGTTATGGCATTTCAAAAATGTGGTTGCCACAATATTTTACTGAAATCATTATAAGTTTTGTAAAAAAAGGATATTCTGTTAGAATCTATGGAGCAAAAAGTGAACTAAAACACAATAATACTATTTATGAAAATGCAGTGAAAATGCTCCCATTAGAATCTCCGATTGAGAATCTTAGCGGGAAAACAAACTTACAAGAATTAATAAATTCACTTTATGAATGTAGTCTCTATATTGGGAATGATAGTGGAACAACTCATATTGCAAAAGCATTGAAGATTCCAAGTGTTATAATTTTTGGTTCTATGCCTTTTGCTTGGTGTAGTCCATGGAGTATTTGCACAATAAAAAAACAAGAGGAGTACTACTATATTGATAATACTATTGCTGTACAAAAGCATTTGCCCTGTGTGCCTTGCAAAAAAAAGATATGTCCCTTACAACACCACAATTGCATGAAGCTTATTACCCCAGATGAAATACTAAACCTTGCTTTATCGCTGCAATAGTGTATAATTTTATGAGAAAAATACTTTTTAATCAAGTTGTTCATATTAACAACATTAATCTATAAAACTACTAAGATAATCCTCACTTGAATAACTTCTGTTCATTTTTCCCTATTAGTTTGAATTCTATTATTTATTGTATTTTCACTGTAATATAAATTTTAAATTACAATTCCCTTTTCTTTAGATTGCTTAATTTTTTAAAAGAATCTTACACGAAAGATTGAAGGGGGATAGAATAATTTTAATTGCAGGATTACTTATATCAACTATTGCACAACACCATATTCACCATTTGCATATTGATGTGCAACACCACAAGATTCAATAAATGCTGCAATATTAGAGATTTCTATTGTTATGGTATTTGATTTTTGAGAATTTTTATCTTTAATAAAGATAATTGTTGTTTCGGGGATAAGATTTGGACGCAGGAGAAATTTTTTCTTATTTTGTGTATCTTTTTCTTGTATCATACTATGAATCATAATTCCTTTTGCGTATAAACCACATGTTTGGGGCTTCCCTGTTGAAATAAAAGTAAAATCAATTTTAAAATCTTTGTAGTTATTCAATGCGCTTAGAATAACTTTTTCCCAACTTGAATCATCAATAGTTTTGATATATTGTGTATTAAAGAGCCATTGTTCTTGTTCTAAATTTGGAACACCCGTGTTTGCATCTCGTATAAGTGCCTCTTCTGTTTTTTGCTGAGAGTTATTACACCCCAGCAAAAAACAGAAGAACACAGCTAACATAATCCTAAATATAACCATCACTGCATTCCTATACTAATCTAATAATAAAATAATTTTATCACAAAATAACAATAAAGATTCATTTTTCTTAAAGAATGCGAATTGCAATACTTTATATTCGTTTGATTCTATAATGACATAACTAAAGACAACAATTTTGAACTCTAAAAATTATTTCAAAAGAAATTTTACTTTAATATCCTCAAAAATACTTTACAAAAAGAGAAATATTGTATAATTCCATTTCTCTTTTTGCAATAAACTTATTTTTGGAGCAGTCATGCAAAACAAAACCTTAAGTGATATGAATTCTAACATTTTAGAGTCAGAACAAACAACACATTCCCAACAAATAAATGCCACATCTACATACAAGCTACAAGATTCACAATATCCCGCTAAAAAATCTAAACAAATAGCTGCTGTTGCTTTATTTAGTGGTGGATTAGATTCTATGATTTCCATGCAACTTCTTCATGAGCAAGGAATCAAAGTATATGCACTCAATTTTAATATTGGCTTTGGAAGCAACAAAGATAAAAGTGAATACTTTCACAATGCCGCTAAGCAGGTTGGTGCAGAACTTATCCAAATTGATATAGCAAAACAATTCTTTGATAATATACTTTTTAAGCCCCAATTTGGCTATGGACGATTTTTTAATCCTTGTATCGATTGTCATGCAAATATGTTTTCTCACGCATTCTCAAAAATGCTTGAACTTAATGCAGATTTTGCAATAAGCGGAGAAGTTTTGGGACAAAGACCAAAGAGTCAAAGACGAGATGCACTTGATCAAGTGCGAAGTCTTATTAGAAAAATAGGTGAAAATCCTAAATATGATTCTATCCTTAGTCGTGATGGAAACGATATAACAAAGCCACGGACCCTTGATGAATTGATGTTGCGTCCAATGAGTGCAAAACTCTTACCAGAGAGCTTCCCAGAAAAAATGGGCTGGGTAAATAGAGAACATCTATTGGGAGTAAGTGGAAGAGGAAGGCAAACCCAATTTGATTTGCTTAAAAAGTATGGATGGAAATATCATGAAAAGCCGGGTGGTGGTTGTCTGCTGACTGATACTTCAGTGACATTAAAAATTAAAGATATGATGACACATAGAGAAGTTGTTTTTGAAGATATTGCTCTCTTTAAAAATGGGCGATATATGGTGCTGGATAATGGTGCAAAACTCGTGATTGCACGCAATGAAGAAGAAAATAAAAAGCTTGATATAACACACTCTAAAATGGATAAAATAATCCCAGAAGCAATAGGTCCTTTAGCATTACTTGATAAAAATGCGACAGATTCTGAAAAAATATTGGCGGGACGCATTGTATTGAGTTATTGTAAAACAGACCCAAATCAAAATTACAAAGTTACTATTGGCGATGAATATTTTAAGTTATCACCCTATCCTCGAGAGGAAACAAGTAAATTTTTATTTTTAAAATAATTGAATCTTGCTTCAAAGATAAAACTTTTTAACAATTTCAGTGAAAAAACTTATAATTTATATTAAGAACAATTCCTTATAATAAAAAGATTTTTATTCTTTCTCAAGAAATTGTGCGAAAAAGCTAATGGAGGCAAATCCTTTAAGCCCACTTTTTTGTATCTCTTCTATACGCTTTTTATTATTAACGCCTCCCAATCCAAAAGTTTTATGTTTAAGGGATGGTGGTAAAGATTCTATAAAATCAATTCCTAAAGCTTTATTTCCCTTATCATAATAAATTGGGCTAATGGTAGCATAATCAATGCCCACAGAAAATGCTTGATAGAGATCATTCAGCGAGTGGGCACTATAAAATAATGGTATTTTGCCTTGTTTAAAACTTTGTTTCAGGCTTATATTGTTCAAAGGATATATCTGTTTATTATACTTTTCATTGAAAATATCCATGTTGCAAAGCATTGTGTAATACTCATAAAATATTTTATAATTACACATTATATTTTCTTTTTGCAAGAGAGAATCCTTAATCATGGCATGATTATTTTGTGTCAAAAAATTCCACACCACATTTATTTCATGCCGTATTTTTTTACAAATATTACTTTCTAGAAAGCAAATATCAGATTCTTTAAAGTGTATTCCAAGTGAAAATCCTCGCATCAAAAGTGCATAAAAAATCTCAATTTTATAACAAGAAAGATTAATAATCGGAGTTGTGCCATACTTATAACATATTTGCAAAAAAGAAAGTAAAGCTTTGGTCTCATTAAAATTCAATAAAGCAGTATTATGATAACGAAAACATGCAAAATCAATATGCAGTATATTGTGTGTGTGTCTATAAACTTGCTTAAGAGAATACATTAAATGATTCGACATATCAGCCTGAGAATCTTCATAATATGTATCTGATACAATGAGATAGGAGCAAAACATAAGAATAAGTCTACCCAGTATTATTTTCTTAAAACGACTTCGCGACATTATACATGAATTTTTGTCTTTTATTCTACTGTATTTTTTGCAGTGAAATTTTTAATAAGACCTTAATACACTAATAAAAAATAATTCTACGACTCTTTGAATCTTTAAATAAATTTGAATAAAGCTAGTTTTACTACAAGAATCAAGATTCTTTTATAAATTTTGCAATGCGAACAAAACCTTCTTTAAGCTGTTCCAAATCACACGCAAAACTCATACGAACAAAACCATCCATACCAAATGCACTACCAGGCACTAGAGCAACACCAACTTTTTCTAACAATGCCTTACACAATTTCATACTGTCCCCATTATATCCACTAATATTTTGAATATTAATAAAAAGATAAAAAGCTCCATGTGGTTTTTTTATGTTAATGCCCGGAATTTCACCAATCAGGTTACATGCAATATCCCTACGTTCTTTAAAGGCTTCACGCATATAGTTAATATCAACATCCGCAGCACCATTCAGGGCAAGAATAGAAGCCTTTTGAGTAATAGAATTGATATTTGAAGTGCATTGACTTTGCAAATTATTCATATATTTAATAAGTGTTTTATCTTTGCATGCAACATAACCCATACGCCAACCTGTCATAGCCACAGACTTGCTTAATCCATTAATAGTAATTGTGCGTTGCAATATCCTATCATTCAATGAACCAATACTTGTAAATTTACCTTCATAAACAAGTTTCTCATATATTTCATCGCTAATTATCCATAAGTTATGATTTAGAGCAATCTGGGCAATAGATTCCAATTCTTCACGCGTATATATCATACCTGTTGGATTTGATGGGCTAGTCAGCACAATCGCTTTTGTTCTTGGTGATATGGCACGCTCAAAATCTATGCTTCGTGCTTTAAATTCATACTCTTCACTTGTTGGGATAAAAACTGGCTTACCACCACAATAAGTAACAAGTTCAGGATATGTTACCCAATATGGGCTAGGAATAAGCACCTCATCACCTTCATCAATAAGAGCTTGAAATGTATTGAACAAAGATTGCTTTGCACCATTACTAACAATAATTTCACTTGCATTATAATCAAGGTTATTATCTCTTTTAAGCTTATTTGCAACTGCTTCTAATAACTCTGGAACTCCTGCAACAGAAGTATATTTTGTAAAGCCACAATTAAGAGCACGAATAGCTTCATCTTTAATAATCTGTGGTGTATCAAAATCAGGTTCTCCTGCACTAAAGCTTAAAATATCTTTACCATCCGCCTTTAGCTTTCTTGCAAGCGTAGCAACAGCAATGGTCGCAGACTCACCCAAGCTTTGAATACGTCTTGAATATTGTTGCATAAGAACTCCTTATGAAATATTTTCTATTATTATAGTAGCAAAAATAAAGCAACTACAAGAACAATTTTACATTTAATTTCTCATCTAAAAAAACAGATATGAAAAAACTTAACATTTTATTTTCATTCGTTATCAAATTTACCTTAATTTGATCTCGCTCAGATAGCTTGAGAAAAAAACCAATCAAACAAGTAGGTAAAGGATAAGAATTTATAAATTTTACCTCTAATTCATCAAATGCTTTTTCTTTTAGGTGTTCTATTTCATCAGTTTGTGCAATATCAAACATATCATTTTTAAAAATTTTAAACTCATCATAATCTTGCACCACTCCTGTGCAAATGATACTAAGTTTTCGATCTTGAATAGAACCTTCTAGTGCAAAATTTGTTGTCATCTAATCTCCTAAACCTACATTTTACAAGGATTGTTTCATTAAACCAGCTTAAAATTAACAATATAATCTTGCCTTGATTCTTGTTTTTGTGTATTTATTTCTATTTGTGCTGTCTCAGTTTTAAGTGGGTAAATAAGCGTATAAATCTGATAAATAAATATCGCACCAACCATTAATGGTGCTAAGATTCTAATTGCAAAGAGCCAAAATGTAAATTCTAAAGGTGATAAATATGATTTTGTCCATTCTCTAAGGTGTTTAGTTTTAATAGCAAATCCCACAAAAAGTGCAGTGATTATCCCACCTAAAGTCATCAGAATATTTGCACTAATCCAATCTGCCCAAACAAATAGTGATTTTCCACCGAAGCTTAACTCATCATGATTCTCATCAAGTGAAAGAATTAATACTGAACCAACAATAAAGATTATTCCACTCATAACCCATGAAAGAAAAGCACGATTTTTCCCTGTTTTATCTTCAAGCCACTTCACAGAAGGTTCAAGCAACGAAATCGTGCTAGAGATTCCAGCAAAAGCCAGACCAACCATAAAAAACATACAAATAACACTTCCAAGCGTTCCCATCTTACCAAACATAACAGGTAAAGTAATAAACACTAAACCCTCACCTTCTCCAACATCGGCTTTTGTCCCATATTCAAACACAAAAGTAAATATTGTTAGTCCTGCAATAATTGAAATGATGATACCGGGTATTAGCACCCAAAGGGCTGCATTAAAAAGATTCTGTTTCTCGTCAGTAAAAGCCGCATAAGTTACAACAATCCCTATACCTAAAGAAAGGGAAAAAAACACCTGCCCCATAGAATCTATAAGTGTTTTAGCAGTAATCTTACTAAAATCAGGAGCAAACATAAAATGAAATGAATCGCTAAAATGTTCAAGTGTCATTGCATAAATTAATAATCCAATAAAAATGATAAATAGTAGTGGCATAAGCACAAAATTCAGTTTTTCAATACCATTTTTTACTCCCTTTGCAACAAAATACGCTGTAAGGATAATCACGACAGCAAAACTTATAATTTGTGCAGTAAAATTTTGTTTTAAATGTGCAAATAATAATTTAGAATCTGTCATATTATCAGGTAAATGTAAGCTCATGATTGCAAGATAATATACAACCCAACCTAAAACTATACAATAAAATGTCAAAATCAACGGACCACCAATAATTGTTAAACCAACTAAATGCCATTTCTTATGCTTACTCTCATCAAGAATATAAAAGGCATCTTGTGCATTTGTTCTTGTTCTGTTACCAATCAACATTTCGGCAATCAACATGGAAACACCAATAGCAACAGAAATAATTAAGAAAAGGAGGATAAAAGCTGCACCGCCATTTTGTCCAGCCATAGTAGGAAATCTCCAAATATGTCCAAGCCCGATGGAGCTACCTAGAGTTGCCATAATGAAACCTATTTTAGAAAAATTTGTCATTTCTTCTCCTTGTAAGTAAGCCAATACTGAAAAAGCCACTTTACAATATATTGATATATAAATGTAGCAAATCTTTATTGATAATTAAGTAAAATACGGCATCTTTTTAGTAAAAATATACCAAAACAGCAAAAATTAATTAATTTTGGGGAGATATAAAACAGCTCTGTATAATTTTTATATGTATGGTATAAAGAACCATGCAAGGCTTTTTAGTTTCAGATTCTTTATTTTAAATTAAAAACTTTAGAATCTTTTAGTATGCAATATAATTATATAATTCAATAACACCTCTTTTTGCTGGTATCTCTTCTTGTTTCTCAATAAAAGTATAAATCTTTTTTTTATCTTTTTCACAACCTGTAAGATTCAACTCAAGTGTTTCTGAATCTTTTTTCCATAACCAATACTGACATTTTACACTATCTGAATTCACAAAATTAAACTCATGTTTTTTATTATCAAACGGCAAACCAAACTCAAGAATTTTTGTGAGTTGTGCAATTATCTCATAGGATTTTGGTGTGCCATCGCCCCTTAATCGTTCAATAGAATCATGAAGTATGGAAGCATATAGTGTTTCCGTTCGCATAGATTGATAAAAACATTTTGAGGCATAACACATAAAATCTCCAGTGCAAATTTCATCTTGCCATAAAAGATCGCATTTTGGTTCAGGAATTGCAAATTTTTTGTAATTAAATATCCTCCATAAAAGCCTATCAATAAAAGTAGATTTAATAGGAATATCGTATGATTGATATGCGGATAATGGAATATTTGTGTTAGTCTGTGCTTGCAAATTAAAGAAAACAAAAAATCCGCACAAAAATATATATTTTAATGTAAAATTACATAGTCGTAAATTATGATAAATATGATAAAAAACTTGCTTACTATTAATAAATATTGCAATAGCATATTTTTTCATATCTTCCTCAACAAAATTAGATTTTCTAAGAATTTTCTTGTTTTATAGAATCTTGCACACTAATTGTTCGTAAATAACCATTTTCAGACAGCATTACATAAAGTTTACCTAACACTATTTTTTTGTTTTCAATATCCAAATCACTCTCTTCAATATGTTGTTTCAAAATTCGCTCAATCTCTTTAGTATCATAATCTAAATCATCTAAGACATCTACAATAGTTTGTGCTTCCAAAAGATTCTCAATTTCATAATCCTTATTTAACTCATCATCAAACACAACACTAAATTCTGTTGGGTGTGTAAAGAGATTATGCCGCATACCAAGCACTTCTTGATATGCACCAACAAGAAAAAATCCTAAAAAATATTCCTCTTTAGAAACATCAACATCATGAAGAAATAAAGGCATTTGTGGATTAAATGAAATCTCGCCATCACTATCACAAGTAATATCCCAAAGACTTGCAGCACGAGTTGGACGACGATTCAATCTATCAAGTGGCATAACCGGAAAAATTTGTTCCAATCCCCAATAATCAGGCAAACTTTGAAAAAAACTACAATTTAACAAATATCTTTCTTGCACACTTTTTTGAATCTTTAAAATATCGTTGTGGTTTTTATATTTCAAGAGTTGAATAACTTTTTTGATAATCAAATGAACAAGAATTTCAGTATTGCTTCTATCCTGTAAATCAATATAACCTAAGTCAAAAAGTGTCAAAAGAGATTCCATGTGATCAAGGCTATCGTGGAGATATTCAATCGCATTTTTCTCTGTAATAGAATTATATAAATCATTCAATTCTTCAACTAATTGTGGATTTTGCTCTTTTAATCTTAAAGCTTCTTCATCATATTCTTGACTAAAAAGCTCCAAAACAGGTGCAATCAATACTGCATGTGAAGCTGAAATAAAACGACCAGATTCTATAAAAATATCAGGCTCTAATTCATTTTTATTTTTTGCAATTTCTTTGAGGCTAAAAACAACATCTCCGCTAAACTCATTGAGTGTGTAATTTCTACAATTCATACCCTCATGTTGTGCATATTCAACGGCAAGACCACCACCAATATTAACGGCTTTGAGATTACTTGCACCCATTTTGCGTAACTCTGCATAAATATTCCCAACTTCTCGAATCGCTTTTTTAAGTGGCGAAATATCGCTAATCTGACTACCAATATGAAAGTGAATCATCGTAAATTTATGCAACAACTGAGATTCTTCTAGCATTCTCATGGCTTCTAAAAGCTCTGTTGAGGTAAGTCCAAATTTTGAAGTAATGCCACCACTTTTTGCCCAAATCCCAGTGCCAATGCTATGAAGCCTTATTCTTAAACCAATGTTTGGATATGGTTCACACATTTCTTTTGCCACTTCGATAATTGTCTTGAGTTCATTTAATCCTTCAATAGTCAATGTTATATCATGCCCCATATTTGCTGCGATAAATCCTAAACTTATCATCTCCTTATCTTTGAATCCATTTACTGTGATGGGACTTTGTTTATTTGTATAAGCCATCGCAATGATAAGTTCAGATTTACTTCCTGCTTCTAAACCATAATGTTTATCTTTACTAACTTGCACAAGTGGAAGAACAAAATTTGGCATTTGATTAACTTTTAATGGAAAAACAGCCTTAAATTTTCCTTGATATTGGTATTCTTTAATGGAAGTTTCAAAAGCAGTGTATAATTTTGTAATTTGATTCTCAATCAAATGTGGAAAACGTAAGAGTAAAGGACCTTTATAGCCTTTTTCTCTTGCCTCCTTCACAATATCAATAAGTGCTGGTTTAGATTTATAATTTACTTTAACCACACCCTTGTCAATAATGAAATCATCATTTGACCAGTATTTAATGCCATAATCAACCATAATATTACTCAAGATATAAAAATTCTCTTAATACTATAAACCCTCAAATAATCTTAGAATCTAAGTAAAGCTCTATAATCTTCCAAAGATTTATAAAATTCAAAAATTGAAAGTAGATATTCTAGCATGATTTAAGCAAAATTATTACTTTAATTTATAGTAATTTTATTTTCAGTGACTTATTATGTTTTCTTTTTTTTGTTATTCCTTATAAAAATATCAAAAAGGCTAGACACTCAAAAAATCTAATAAAGAGAATTATAAAAATAACACAAGATTCATTTTTCTTTGCTAAAATGTTTAAATTTAACAATATTAAAAAATATTTAAGGATTTATATGATAACAATTAAAGAACTTGATGCTTTTGAGGTTTTAGATAGTCGAGGAAATCCTACAATTTGTGTAAAAGCAACACTAAGTGATGGCAATAGTGGGAATGCTATTGTGCCAAGCGGTGCAAGCACAGGAAAACGCGAAGCATTAGAGTTACGCGACAAAGATGAATCCCGATTCGTAGGGAAAGGTGTTCTCAAGGCTTGTGCTAATGTAACAGAAATCATAGCACGCGAGTTAATTGGCATTAATGCACACAGACAAACACATATTGATTCCATCTTACAACACATTGATAATACAGACAATTATGCCAAACTTGGTGCAAATGCAACTCTTGGTGTTTCCATGGCTATTGCAAGAGCAAGTGCACATTCTCTTAATATCCCATTATTTCAATATCTAGGAGGAATTAATGGTGTAAATTTACCTGCACCAATGTTAAATATTATTAATGGTGGTTCGCATGCAGATAACAATGTAGATTTCCAAGAATATATGATTATGCCACTTGGTTTTGATTGCTTTAAAAGAGCGTTAAGAGCAAGTGTTGAGATATATCATACGCTCAAAAAGATTCTGAACGAAAATAATCTTAGCACAGGAGTTGGTGATGAAGGTGGATTTGCACCAAATTTAAAGAATAATGAAGAACCAATTACTTATATCCTCAAAGCTATTGAAAAAGCGGGGTATAAACCGGGTGAAGAAATCAGCATAGCACTTGATGTAGCAAGTAGCGAATTTTATAAAGATGGAATCTATTACCTTAAAGGCGAAAATAAAAAATTAGATTCTAAAGGATTAGTAGAATACTACGAGAATCTTACCGCTAAATATCCTATTGTGTCCATTGAAGATGGGTTAAGCGAAGATGATTGGAATGGATGGGCGTATTTAACAGAACAATTGGGCAACAAGATTCAACTTGTTGGAGATGATTTATTTGTAACAAACACCAAGATTTTACAAAAGGGAATCAATAAAAAAATTGCAAATGCAATTCTCATTAAACCCAATCAAATTGGCACAGTTACACAAACCCTTGAAGCAATAAGACTTGCACATAAAAACGGATACAAAACAATCATTAGTCATAGAAGCGGAGAGAGTGAAGATACTTTTATTGCGGATTTAAGTGTTGCGGTAAATGCAGGAGAAATTAAAACTGGTGCCCCTGCACGAGGGGAAAGAAATGCAAAATATAATCGTTTGCTTGAATTGCGTCATTATAATAAATTGCTAACTTATGAAGCACAGAATCTTTTTAAAAAATAGGAATCTTTTACATATAAAAACATGAATACATAAAATTATTGCTTGAACACAACTAGTTTAGCAAAAGACTTTATTATTTCATGTGCCAAACATGGTGATTTTACATTATTGTCAGAATAAATAGTAACATTTTGTAACTATTTATATGATAAAATATGAATTATATGAATATTTTAATTTATCTTTATCAAAATAAACATAGAATCCTTATATAATTCTAAATAACTAGAAGGAAAAATAATGAATGCTTCCGCAGAAATAATGGCGATACACCCGTATTTTGGCATATTTGTTATGTTTGCTATTTCACTTATCGCTTTTAGTGCTACTTTTTGGTTACAGAGATTTATATCTCGTAAATTAGCACTCAAAAAAACTGATAAACTCAAAAATGCCCCTTATGAATGTGGTCCTATCCCTATTAAACAAGCAAATAAAATCTCTCATCAATTTTATATTATCGCTGTGCTTTTTGTGCTTTTTGATGTAGAAATTATTTTTATGATTCCATGGGCTTTGGAATATCGCAATCTTGGCTTATTGGGCTTTTTTGAAATGTTTGCTTTTATTGGCTTGTTAGTCGTTGGTTTCTTATTTGCATGGAAAAGAGGAGCATTAACATGGCAAGACATCAAGTAGAATATTTAAGTGCGCATGGTATGCCTGTGGCACTTAGCACAATAGACAAAATTCTAAACTGGGGACGCAGTAATTCTCTTTGGCCACTTACCTATGGACTTGCTTGCTGTGCAATTGAAATGATGGCAACGGGTGGGTCGCGATTTGATTTTGATAGGTTTGGTATTATTTTTCGAGCCAGCCCAAGACAAAGTGATGTAATGATTATTGCTGGAACACTAACAAAAAAACATGCGGAATTTACTCGGAGGCTTTATGATCAAATGCCTGAACCAAAGTGGGTTGTATCTATGGGGAGCTGTGCAAATACTGGTGGTATGTTTAATACTTATTCCACAGTCCAGGGTGTTGATAGGATTATCCCAGTAGATATTTATCTACCGGGTTGTGCACCAAGACCTGAAACACTACAATACGCTATGATGGTTTTACAACAAAAGATTCGATCACAAAAAGCAGTGAAAAATGTAACTACCAAACGATTGGTGTAAATTTTAGGTAAGATTCTAAGATAATTTAAAGATAGAAAGATTTTGATAGATAAGGAAGCGTAACTTTTTTGATAGTTTGATTGAAGTAAAATATTTGCAGTTTATTATATTAGCATAGTTGTGCTATTACTCTAACTAAAATATCAAACCCAATAAAAAGAGTTCCGCCCTTAATAAATAAAAATTTTGTAGTAAAATTATTATCTTTAAGTTCTAAAAAGGAAGAATATGATACGAAAAAACCAACCAAAACAAAATATACAAAAACATTCTTATCATACTGATAGATTCTATCAACCAGACACAACAAAAAGAGTCCCAACACACACAAGCGAGTTCCAAAACATAGAGAAGCACCTTATAGAAAAGGTAGAAATTCTCCAAAGCTATGTTGAGATCGAACAGGCTGTTTTCTATGTAAAAAAAGAAGCATTAAGAAAGACATTACAAATCCTAAAAGATATGCAATATAATATTATGTCTGAAATGAGTGCCATTGATAACCTTGCTATAAATAATTCTTTTGAGCTTTTTTATCAACTCATTTCACATGAGCAAAAACATAAAAATCGTCGCAGGTTGCGTGTAAAATGTATAATACAAGAAAATGAAAGTATGCCAAGTGTGTGTGATATATTCCCTTGTGCAAATTGGAGCGAACG
Organism: Helicobacter didelphidarum; assembly: GCF_003364195.1. Classification (GTDB taxonomy): domain Bacteria; phylum Campylobacterota; class Campylobacteria; order Campylobacterales; family Helicobacteraceae; genus Helicobacter_A; species Helicobacter_A didelphidarum. The sequence goes on from NZ_NXLQ01000003.1 coordinate 55,366, forward strand.
TGAATGCTACGATATGTTTGGAATCAAGTTTGACAATCATCCTTTCCTTAAACGCATGTTGATGCCAATAGATTGGATTGGCTATCCTTTATTAAAATCATATCCACTCAAAGGCGATGAGTTTGCTGCATGGTATGAAATCGATAAGATTTTTGGTAGAGAATATCGTGAAATCGTAGGTCCAGAACAACGCGATAGTGCACGTATCGACAGAGAAGATAGTATTAACTTTTCACATATCGGTAAAGAAGTTGCAAAAGGAGAAAAACCAAGCGATTCTACACACAAAATCACTTATCAAGAAGAAAATAAACCGCCAATCTTAAAGAAGTTTCCAACAAGTAATCCAAAAATATTGGATAAACGCATATAGGATATATAATAAATTTACAATCTTAAAAAAGAGGAAATATGCCACAATATTTTAATAAGTTACAAACACAATTTGAAAATGTTTTATTTGAAGAAAATGATGATAAAATGGTGCTAAATCTTGGACCTCAACACCCAAGTGCACACGGGCAATTACGTCTTATTTTAGAGCTTGATGGTGAAGTTGTTACAAAAGCTATTGCTGATATTGGTTACTTACATCGAGGTGTTGAAAAACTTGCTGAAAATATGATTTATAATGAATTTATGCCAACAACAGACCGCACAGATTATACTGCCGCAAGTAGTAATAACCACGCATTTGCTTATGGAATTGAAACACTTTTAGGTATTGAAGTGCCACGCAGAGCAAAAGTTATTCGAACAATTCTTTTAGAGCTTAACCGCCTTACCTCTCATTTACTATTCATGGCGACACATGCCCTTGATGTTGGGGCGATGAGTGTCTTTCTATACGCATTTAAGGGACGTGAATATGTGCTTGATATGATTGAGGATTATTGTGGGGCACGTTTAACACATAATTCCATCCGTATTGGTGGAGTGCCTTTGGATATTCCTAAAAATTGGTTTGAGAATATCCAAAAATGTTTACAAGAAGTAATTCAAACAACAGATTTAATCAAAGGGTTGCTTGATAAAAATAGAATTTGGAGAATGCGTCTTGAGGGGGTTGGGACGATTACAAAGCGGCAAGCTCAAGAATATGGATTAAGTGGCATTATGTTGCGTGGTTCTGGTGTGCAATATGATATTCGTAAAGAAGAACCATATGAAATCTATAATGAAATAGACTTTAGCGTCCCTTATACAGATAGTGGAGATTGCTATGGGCGATATATTCTTTATACCGAAGAGGTTTATCAATCATGCAATATCATTTTGCAAGCAATCCAACTTTACAATGATACAGACACACAGCTTATGGCACATGCACCGCGTTATATTTCTGCACCAAAAGAGGATATTATGACACAAAACTATTCTCTTATGCAACACTTTGTACTTGTAACACAGGGTATGCGTCCACCAAAGGGAGAGGTTTATGCACCAACAGAATCTCCAAAAGGTGAATTAGGATACTTTATCAGTTCTCTTGGTAATCCCTATCCTCATAGGGTCAAGATAAAAGCACCAAGTTTTTATCATTTACAAGGTATGTGTGCAATTATGCCCGGTCATTATCTTGCCGATGTTATCACAATGATTGGAAATAGCAATATTGTACTTGGCGAAGTAGATAGATAAATGTAAAACTATGTATTTTTACACTTTATATTTGTCTATATAATGAGAACAATTAGATGGGCTTTGTGGAGCAAGATTAATGATAGAACAATCAATTTTTTAATATAAGATTCATTATCTGTACTCTAGGGACAAGTTTTCAAATTCAAGAGGTTGAGAATCTAAGCAGAAAAACTCTTGTGTCGTAAAATATTTAGAGAAAATATAGATTTTCTCTAACTAATATACTACACGACACAGATATAATCCTCCTTGTGGAGCTAATTCACGCACACAAGATTTATCTGTCAACAACATATTATTATCAATTTGACATTGTAAATCAGCTAAAGAAATCTTTGCTAAACTCACATACAAACATGCTTGAATCATCATACGCACTTGTGATCTTAAAAAACCATTTGCACTAATATGAATAATGCAACAAGGAATGTTATAAAGTTTTTTTTCCAAAAGAGTTGCTTTATAAATTTCACGCACAAAATTTTTTGTTTCAGAACCATTTTTTTTAAAGAGTGAAAAATCATGTATGCCAAGAAAAGAATCCAATGCTTGCTGAATCAATATGGGATTGCCATATTGAACTTTTGCAATATAAGGATTAAAAAATGGCAATATATCCTCCTGTGTAAAAATATAACGATAAGTGCGCACTTTTGCACTAAATCGTGCATGAAAAGAATTAGATTCTAAAAAAATTTTTCGCACTAAGACACTTGGGGAAAGTTTTTGATTCAAAAGATTCTTCATTTTCTCTAGTGGCATTTGTTGAAGAGTTAAATCTGTATGAAAATTTATAACTTGATAGGTGGCATGCACACCCTTATCTGTGCGTCCGCTTGCTATAATATGTGTATTGATTCCAATCCTTTTAAGTGCAGATTCAAAAAAATCAGCGACGCTTAATAGTTCATTTTCTTGAGAAAACATTTTTAGTTTTGTAGTATATGGTAATCCCATAGAAGTGTCATCTTGAATCTTTGTTTCTAAATATCGTATTTTTATAGAATCCTTTTTTTGCTTACTAAAACCACAAAATTTTGATCCATCATATGCAATAATACAAACAACATTCATATGCAACTTCTCAATAAAAGCGTTTAATATATTTATGATAAAAATACCAACCACATATTAACCATATTAATGGTAAAAATAAACTAAGAAATGGGTATTTCATTGAAAAAAGATACATCGTAATCAGATAAAAACTTCCGCTACCTAATACATAAAAATATGAATAGTTTTTATGGAATCTCGGATTTTTAATACCAAAAACAAGCATAAAAAAAATACTCACAAGCGGAAATAATGAAGTGCAAAATGATTGTGATAGTCTTTTGAGTTGCTTGGAATCTCCCATAAATGCACTCGACCAATACTCATAGAGATCTTGAACACTAAAGTTACTCTCGTCCAAGAAATTCCGCACAATCATTTCTTTAAACTCGGTTCTTTGTAAAAGTTCCTTATCATAAAAATATGCTTCGCCATCATATAAAATCAGCTCTAAAACACCTTGTTCATTTCTGATTATACCTTTTTTTGCAATGATAAAATTCTCTTTTATCTGATCAGTACTATCTGAATACAACACAAGTCCAAGATAAGTATTTTGATCTTGTTTGCTATCAATATAAATAAGCCAATCACCAATTTTTTGTCCAAAATCACCAGGTCTTAAATCAATATCAATTTCTTGAGTCTTATGTGCAATAAAATTTCTATAAGCATTTTTATGAGAAGGTGTCATGACGAAAGAAAACATAAGTAGTATGAAACTCACAAGAATACATAAAGGTAAAAGAATTTTAATAATATCACGAGGACTCACTCCAAGAGAGAAAAAAACCAACATTTCAGAATCATATGATAATTTACTCAGTCCCAAAATACACGCACTATAAAAAGTTAAAGCGATGACAAAAAAAGTGTTTGCTGGGATACCATAATAATATAATCGTGCCAAATCCCCTACACTTAACTTTACACCATTTGTTAATACTGCAATATTTAATAATAAAATAATTGAAGAAATAAAAAATAACACAAAAAAGAATGGAAAAAACATTTCACTTATAGATTTTAAAATATATCGTCTAAGCAGCATGAATACAACTCACAACAACCAGCCCAAACAGAAGGAATGGAATAAATGGAATCTTAATTTTCTGGGTTTGTGCGACATTTTCCTGTGTTATTTGTGTATTACGATTTTTTTGCTTTAAATAAAGCCAAAAACTATAAAAAATTGCACTGACACAAGAAATAATTAATGCTTCAAAAATAATTTCATAATGTGCCTGAAAAAAAGATTCTAAGAGAAGTGTAAAACTTGCTAAAACCCAAATATCCCCTATCCCCAAAATCTCATTGACACTAAATAGATGGAGGCAAAAATAAAAACTATATATAACACCTAAAATCATGAACGCATAACCACTAAAACCATACAAAGAATAATACAATGTGCCACTTGCAATAAAAAGCAAGAAAAGCAAAATATTTGGTACACACAAGAATCTATAATCGAGCGTGCTTAATATATGACCAAATAAACAACTTATAAGAATGAGGCAAAAAGTATAAAAAGAAGAAAAATCTGTTATAAAATGGTTTGCATCATCATCAAAAGCAATAAGATTAATAAAAAGAGATTCTGATTGCATAAGGAAACGAAACATATAGGAAGCAAAAAATACCCAAAAACATATTAAAATAAAATTGATAAGAAATGAAATTCTTTTTACTTTATGACTATGATTTTGAGTATGTGTTTGAGAAGAACTTGCAAAAGAATATTGTATCTTTTCCAAAGAAATAGAAAAAAATCGCACAAAAAGATACCATATAAAAAATGCTAATAAAATAATTATGCTATACACTGCGATATCTAACATAACAAACCTTAAGGCTCAAAAGAATAAAAATGGGGAAAAACTTTGGTATTTTAACATAAATGCAATAATATCTAAAATCAAAATGGGAGATTCTCTCAAAAATATAATGCCATTTTATTATGCACTAAATTTTTTAAAAAATATAGAAATATTGATATTTCTTCCTTTATTTTCGATAATATGGTGTGAATTTTGCTTTAATATCTAAGATTTTTTATGAAAAATTTAGAATCCCAAATAGAGTTATTTTAAATAAAACAATATTAAAAGATATTGGGAATTAGATTACATAAATCAGATTCTCAAGAGTTTCTATAAATTATAGAATCTTTTAGGACACAAATATGGTTATAAAAAAAATGTTTCAAGCAAACACTACAATACAGATGAGCATCAAATATGTTCAATGTATTGTAGTGTTTATTGTAAGCATATTTTTTTTTACTGCATGCACAAAGAAAATAGAAACTCAAGTGCCAAAGAATCTGAAAGAGCAAATTACAACAGGTAAAATAGATATTCCATTTGCTACTTCCAAAAGTGAAAGTAATGCATGGTATAAAAAACACTTTAGCACAATTTTAAAAGATTCTAAAAATGCTATACAAGCAAAACCTTATGAAAATTTTGCAAAACTTTATTTCGCTGATTTAAGCCAAATAGCTTATAAAAATAAATTTATCAATCAATCAAAATTGGCACAATCTGTAAGCTTTACTCTATTTTCTCAAGAACTTCTTAGGGAATATTTATTTATTCAAGACCAAAAGGCGATTATTGCTTCATGGAGCGATTTCAAAAGCACAATAGACTTTACTCCCAGCATTGAGAGTGCAAACTTTGTGGTAAGGGTTTCAGAAAATATAAAAGCATTTGAAAATGAAAGTTATCAGTATTATAATGAGGTTGTATTAGCAAATTCACTTGTAGAACTTACTAATAAATACAATAAACAAGCTCAAACATCTCAAAAAACACAAGAGATAACAGGGTTAAAACACTATCATATCCCTCAAGATTTAGCTTCGTTTCTCTATTATAGGATTCTATATATTAAGTATTTTGAAAAATTTCAAACAACTTTTTTGCTTGATAAGATGGTTAAGAATTACCCCACAGAAATGCTCAAAGCTACAAATAATATCTTTAATACACAAAATAATCTTAAAAATATCCAGCTTCAATACAATTTTCAACGTTTTGAACCAACCAATCCAGTATCAATCCAACAATGTAAAGCTTTAAGCAATAATTATCCCTATTCAAATCGTTGTATACAGGAGATTTTTATACCATGGCTTGATTATTTGCATGATAATCTTAGAAAAATACGACAAGATTCTCAATTAACATTACGACAACAAAATATCAACCCTTCAATAAAAAATGAAAAAAAACAAAAATCTAAGAAAAATTCAAAGAAAAAAAATAAAAAGGAATTACAAGATTCTCAAACAATAAATATATCACAGGAAAATGTAAAGCCAAATAGAGCCTTGCCAATATTCGTAGATTCCAAGCTTTGTCTGCTTCTTGAGTATGATAGAACAATTCTTTACCCACAGAATCAATCACAATCTTGCCAAAGTCTTTACTATGAATGGGAAAAATATCGCAAGACTAGAAAGATATAAGCATCTTAATGTTTTTTTAAAGAATCTTAAATGCTAATTTTATAAAACTTCTTTATTCTACGAAAGAATAAGTCATCGTCAATGACTTATTCTTAATTTGCTAAATTTATGCTCATTGTTGATAGCGTGTCATTAAGACTCTCACAAAAGAATCTTTTGTCATTGTATTATGCAAGATTAAAATTATAAAAAAGGATTAAAAATCATAGCGAAGCTGCACAAATGCCATGAGTCCATCACCCACCAATATGGAGGTATCTTGAGAAGTTGCTGTTGTTTGATACCATGAAACTTGTGGGGTGATAATAAAACGTTTTTGAATCTTAATTGGCACTTGTCCCATTACACTATAACCATGAATTGCAACATGAGAAATTTTGCTAAATGTGGTTGCCTGATAGCCTACCGCAAGAATTGCCATTACATCAGAAGAAATCTTATATCCCAATTCAATCAAAGCACCAGAACGAAAAATTTGATTATCGATTGCCAATGTATTAATTTGATTATCTAGTCTTGTGTGCGCAAATGTAAAACCACCTGTATTTACATTGGTTCGTTGTTCTCCATAAATATCCGCATTTATACCAGTATGCACAATTCCAGAAAGAAATAATTTCTTATCAAGTAAATTTGCTTTTGCACCTAAAAATACATGAAAGGCATTTCCTGCACCACTAAACCTATTTGCCGTTCCTGTATCTCCGGGTTGGATAAATTTATACGAACCGCCCACTTTCATCTCAAAAGTATCTTTTTTCAAACTATAAGCAAGAGCCAAACGAGGAATTGAGGAGTATTTCTCACGGACAAACGGTAACTCATCTTGCACAAGTGCAATTTGTGTTCCCGCAACAGAATATTCAACTTGCATAACTCGATTTGAATTACGAATTGAACCAAAACCAGTTGCTCCATTATCATTATCAAAAATGTCTGATGAAAATCCCTTACCCACGGATGGCGAATCTTTTTTTCCTACAAGGAGTGTCCCGGCTTTCCCAAAGCTATATGCACCCCAAATCTGTCTTAAACCCAACGCATCAATTTGCTCATTTCCTTTTCCAAAAAGTGATGGTTCTTGTGCTCCAAATTCAATCGTGGAAGTAAGATTCCCATATTTAACACTTATACCAAACCTTGAATTTGTTTGTAGACCAAAGATTCCCTTTACATCACCCACATAAGAATTGCTCCCCATACCAACATACGCTCGAATAGAACCATATATATCTACTTTTGTCTTTTTCTCCTCATTATTATAAACCTCTATTGCTGCGATAGGTGATAAAAATGTTGCTATCGTTACGCTACCAACAATAATTTTCTTTAACTTTCCCATTACAAAACCTTTTATTAAAATTTGCATATCGCAATGCTAATCATAATAACATTTTGTAAAATCTAATGGTATATTTTGTAAAGTTTGGGTAAAATATACTAAGATATAAAGTTTCAATATTAGATATATTATTATAAAATAATAACTATAAGTGATAATTTTTAATATAAAAGTATCTTGCAACAAATAATCCGGGTTATATTATAGAAAAAATTTTATTAACTTCAAAGAAGAGACATTCTTTATGTAAAACTTTATACAATTTTTAGAATCTCTTGGAGATTTCTAACCACAAAACATATTTCTTCTTCTGTGATAATATAAGGTGGCATAAAATAAATTGTATTCCCCAATGGACGTAGCAATAATCCCTTTTTTAAACCTTCCATAAAGACAAAAAGTCCAGCACGTTTCCGCTTTGTTCGAACAATATCAAATGCTAGAATCATACCACACTGTCTCATATTTGCAACTTTATCACTCTCTTTTAATCTTTCAAATTGTTTCAGAATAAACACACTAAGAATTTTATTTTTTGCAATAATATTTTCTTTTTCAAAAATATCAAGCACTGCATTCGCACTCGCACAAGCTAGGGCGTTTCCTGTATAGCTATGCGAATGCAAGAATGCTTTTTGTATTTGATTATATGGTGCATAAAATGCATTATAGATTTCATTTGTAGTAACAACAACAGATAAGGGCATATACCCACCACTAATACCTTTTGAGAGACATAAATAATCTGGGATAATACCACATTGTTCAAAGGCAAACATACTTCCTGTGCGTCCAAATCCAACAGCTATTTCGTCGAAAATAATTTGGATTCCGTATTCTTTACAAAGACTGCAAGATTCACGCACAAATTCGTGGTGATACATATTCATATTTCCCGCACATTGCACAAGTGGTTCTAAGATAAAAGCTATAATGTGATTCCCGTGAGTTTTAAGGATTTTTTGAAGAGATTCCAATTCGTGTGAATAATCATGGGATAGGAAAGCATTTGTATCCTTATGTGCAAAAGAGAGAGATGGCACAATAGTAGTCATGTTCTGCAATAATAAAGGCGAGTAAATTTTCTTATATAAATCTACATTACCAACACTCAATGCCCCAAAAGTCTCTCCATGATAAGAATTTGTAAGTGACAAAAAAAATTTTCGTTTTTCTCCTTTGTTGAAAAAATAATGAAAGCTCATCTTAAGTGCCACCTCAATCGCAGATGACCCATTATCGGCATAAAAACATTTTTGCAGTTCTTGAGGCAACATATCACAAAGCCTTTTGGAGAGGCGAATAATTGGCTCATGTGTGAATCCTGCCAAGATGATATGTTCAAGATTCTGTAATTGTGTAATGATTGCATTATTAATAGAATCGTTGCAATGCCCAAAGAGATTTACCCACCAGCTACTTACACAATCAATATAGCTTTTATCATCAAAATCATAAAGATATGCACCCTTAGCATATTTTATAGGGATAAGTGGGACATTTTCATGATCTTTCATTTGTGTGCATGGATGCCAAATATGTTCTAAATCAAGTTGCTTTAATGATTCCAAAATAGATTCCTTGATAAATTGATTATTATTTTTTATTCTTGTCATACTATAAAACATGACTATGGAAGAATAATACCATTTAAAAAAAATTAAATAAATATTTATACAATAATAAGAATATTTATATATAAAATGAGGTTATATAAGAATATCTAATCATAAAGATTCTTAATTCATAAGTGATATATTATAGAACAGAATCTTTTTTGCAGAGTTACTTACAGGCAGTGGAAATATAGTGATTGTGTAATGCAAACTCAACCCTTATGAGATTCTTTAATATTAATTTTAAAAAAAAGGAAATAGAATGAAATATAAAATACTTATGACTTTCTTCTTTTCATTGGTGTTACTTCTTGCTAAAGAAATATCAAGCGATGATGAATATATCATTGACACAACACACTCAAGTGTGCAATTTGGAATAAAACATCTTAGCGTTGCCGACACAATAGGAGTGTTCCAAGATTTTGAGGGACAATTATTTTTTCGTGAAAATAAAATTCTAAAACTTCGCGGAAGCGTACAAATTTCAAGTATAAATACCTTTAACCCAGCTCGTGATGAAGATTTACAAAATGATGAGTTCTTTCAAGAAAAAGTTGCGATATTAGAATCTTTTTCATTTAAAAACGATATTTTATTCACAAAGCTTACAATGAATGGAATCACAAAAGAAGTATCATTCAAAACTACAATCGCTGGTCCCTTGCGTAATCCAAGTCTTAGTATGACAACAAAAGAAAACACGCACCCATTAATACCCACAACCCCTATGCAAAATATTCTTAATAATCCACTTTTTACACAAGATTCCAATATTGATTGTGGTTGTTATATGAGCTATGGTGAAAATGTTCTGGGTATTGTGCTTGAAGGAAAAATTAATCGATTTGATTTTCATATCTCACCTAAAACACCAAAGCAATTACTTGGTGAATTTGTTGATATTAAGATTATTATAGAAGCTTCAAAATAACATAGATAAGAATAAAGATTCTCTCATATTTATCATTTTTATAAAATTAAACTTATAATTTGTTACAATATATTTTTTAGAAATTTAGAAATAGGGACAAACATGAATAAATCATACAGAAAATGTGGTAACAAAATTCTTTCCAAAATATATAATATATACTTATTAAGAGAAAAAATGCGAATTATTAAACTATCACGAATATTTTATTCTTTAAATTCGTCTGTAAAATACTTGAGATTCAGAGTTATAGCATGGTTTCTCCTCCCTATCTTTACAATTTGTAACCAAATGATATATGCTAAAGAAGTAAAAATTTTAGAATCAAGTAGTATTGCCTCGACAAAACAAGAAGCAAAAACAAATGCCCTTGAAGAACTCGCTCAAAGTATTTCTGTTGAGATAAAATCAACTCTTCATTCCAAGCAACTTCAAATTAATAATCAACTCTATGAAGAAACACTTCATGATGTTTCTTTAAATGCGCACTCTCGTTTTATTAACCCTAAAATAACTTATAAACAGATTGCTAAAGATAAGGTAGAAGCACGAGTAATTATTGATAATCCTAATGATTATAAAAATGCTATAAAAAAAATTGCAAAGGATATTGATGCACTAAGTATTGGATTGGATTCTGAAATTACACAAAGAAATATTCAAGAAAGAATCTTTCGTTTGGAAAATATCTTGCGTCTTTATAAAATTTATAATGGGTATGACGAAGTTTTGTTTACTATGAATATTTCTCGCGACGAAATTGCAAAACCAAAAAATAATTTTGAGTATTTTGCAAGTAAGCATTCAAGCATTGATCCAAATATGTTTGAGAAAAAAGTTACTCCAAAAGCAGTTACAACCAAAAAAAACTATACATATTTATCGGGATATGGGACCAATAATGCCCTTTTGACTGCAATAAGTTATAATAATATTAATGGTGTATTTTCTGCACTTAAAGATGGGGTAAATCCTAATATTATGGATGGATTTGGTAATACCCCTTTAATTTTAGCAATAGAGAATCCTGATATATTGGAGTTACTTCTTATCTATGGTGCAAATCCTGAAGAAGTTAATAATGAAGGAAATACTCCTATGTCTGTTGCTTTACAAAGAGAAAGACTCTCAAAAAATACTTGCAAAAGTATTGAGGTATTATTAAATAATGGCGCAGATCCAAATCATGTTGCACAATTTGATGGAGATTCGATCATTCCTATAATGGCTTTTTATGAGAGATATAACACACCAAAATCTTTCCAAAGTGAGTTTTGGGAAAAGCAAGGGATTTATTATTGTGACAAGGGTGAAATTCTGGAGTTGTTTTTAAAAAAAGGTGCTGATGTCAATTTACGAAATTATAAGAATATAAGCATTCTTACATTAGTAGCTGGAGATGGTGATATTGCATTAGTAAAAACTCTTTTGAATAAAGGTGCTAAAGTAATGCAAAATATTGATAGAGGGAATCTTAACACAGATGCAGGTAAAACTATCCAAGTTATGTTAAATGATGCTCCTAGGGAAGAATCACCGACAAGAAAATAAAATATCAAAGATACTATGATAAAAAATTGATGAAAATAAACTTTATGGAAGATACGGACTATAATCATATAGGTTTTAAAAATATTTGTGATAAAAGCGTTTCTATTTCAATCTAGAGTGAGAAATTTCAAATAGGATTCTATCTTTCTTAAAAATCACTAATTTGATACCTGTTTTAGAATCTTTCCTGCAAAATATCACAATATTAAAGTTTTTATATAAAAATTATTTGCATTTTAAGAATTTACTATGTTCGACCATAATACATCTATTTTCAACAACGATTATTCCCTTTCGTTCAAGGATCATTCGTGCCTCTTGATTAAATATGCCTCTTTGCATCCAAAAAACTTTGGGCAACTTTATTCCTTGTATATCATGTAAATGCAATATTTCATTGGCAGATTCTAAACATGAATCTGAATTTCTAAACATCACAATACAATCGAGAATAACATTATTACCATGTATAGCAAATAATTCGCTTAAATCACGATAAACTCTCCTATTAGCAATCATTTCCTCTCTTGGATAAATAGGGAAAACCTCAAAACCATGATGCAAAAGATAAGTGCCAACCCTATAACTATCCCTCTCTTTTTTAGGGCTAAAACCTACAAGAGCAATTATTTTGATTGAATCAAAATGAACATGTTGTTGCATAATATCTCCTTCTTAATATATGGTAATTTTATAATGTTACAACAAATCACAAAGAAATTTGATGAGTATCTTAATAAACAAAAGATGATAATACATATAATAAGCAACTTCTATAAAGGATATGAAATGAAAAGGTTATTTTGAATTTTCTTTCTTTTTATAAATTAAAAACAAATCTGGTCTAGTGTGGCATTCCTTAAAGTCCTGAACTCACCTCTTAGTCTATGATCTCTATATTGAGAATCTAAAAAAGTAAAATATCACTCTTCACGACATTTCAACTATTTTGAAAAAGATTTACAATATGGTTATGAGTAAGTGCATATTTTGTGCTATGTTTAGTAAGAGAAGCCTTACTTGTAGATCGATTCGGATAATTCATCTTGCCTCTTGAAAAATCAATTACATCTTGTATGCTTTGCACTTTTTCAGGTAAACACAAAGCACAAATCTTATAAAGCTCAAATGATGTAAGTGCATCAGCAAAAGCTCTATGACTAATACTCGTATTAATACCCAGCATTTCATTTAAAAAAGGTAAAGCATGTTTATAAGATAGAATCACTTTTCTACTTAATTCAAGTGTGCAGAGTCTTGCATTTAAAAGTGGTGGCATATCATAAGCTTGCATACTTTCTGAAATAAAACTATAATCAAAACCTACACTATGGGCAACAAATATACAATCACTAAGAAAGGCACGAAAATCAACTAAGACATCGTGTACTTTTGGTGCATCAACAAGCATTGTTGCGTTTATGCCTGTTAACATTGTGATTTCTTCTGGGACAAACGGACTATAAATAAGCGTATCAAAAGTATCTAAGATTTTACCGTTTTGAGCTATTAAAGCACCAATTTCTATAATTTGTCCATTCTGCACACTTGATGAGGTTGATTCTATATCAACAAAACATAATTTGCAATCTCTAAAATCAAGACTTCTTGTTGTTATATCAATAAGGGATAATTGAGCATTACTATCTTGCTGATTGTGTTGTGGTTTTTCTTGGATTCTACAAAATGGGGCATTATTACCAATTAAAACCTCTACAAAACAATCAATGTCAAGCTCACTATATTGTGGAAAAAAATGACACAATCGTTTATGAAATTCTCTCATCTCAAGTGGCAAACTATCACATAATTCAAAGAATTTTACATAATCATTAAGAGTCATGTTATTTGCCTACCATATTCTTTGTATTCACATTATAGATTCTATATAATGCGTCTCTCTATAAATGGTGAAAGACGCGTCAAAACTTCATAAGGGATGGTATCAAAAAGCGATGCGATATATGCAGCATCATCAATTACACAAATTTCATTAGCAGTATCATAGCATGAAAAACAATCCATAGAACTTCTTGGAAGAATCTCTTTACCATTTGGCAATAACACTTTTTTACTACCATTAACACGATACATACCATCTCCATAACCAATATCATAAGTGCTTATTGCGGTTTTTTCATGTATTATACTTTTTCCACCATACCCTATTTTTTCGGCAGGATTAAGCACTCTTGTAGAAATTTTATTTGCGTAGAGCTTGAGGATTGGTTTGAGATTCTTTGCAGATTCTATTTCAATTTCATTTGTCAAATATCCATAGAGTGCAATTCCTATACGAACCAAATCATCATCACTATATTTTGCCCTTAAAGTGCAAGAAGAACTTAAACTATGGAATCTCGGTAGCGGAAAACCTAATTGTCTTGAAAGTTGTCTCACTTTTTCTTTCAGGATATCATGTAGATCACATTCTCTTTGAAATTCATCATCGATTTCATCACCATACCCATTGTGAGAAAATACCCCGATTAATCTCATATTTTTTTGCAAAATCATTTCAATATATTGTTCTAAATCTCTTAGTTCAATACCATTGCGATTCATGCCAATATTGACTTTTAACTCTACACCCATACCACTCAAATCCCCAATGATTCGCTCCATATTAAAAATATCATTGAAACTATGAATAGTTGGATAAATATTTGTTATTTTTTTATGTGCAATACCATAAAAAAAAGTTACAGAATCAAATTTATGTGCGATTTTTATTGCTTCTTCATAATTTTTTACGAATACGGAAGTAATATTATTTTGCTGTGCAAGATTACTCATGATTTCTAATCCATGCCCATACCCATTATCCTTGAGAACTGCACCAACTTGAATGTTTTTTTGTGGATTAATCATTTTGAGATGTTCTTGAATAACACACAAATTATGTGCAAAATGTTCTTTATTAATTGTAATATAAGCCATAAATTCCCTCAAAATATAGTGAAGTGATTTGGGTAAGATATATAGAGACTATTTAAATTGCGATTCCAAAAGTAACAAGCAAAAAATACTCTAGAAGAATCTTTAATGATATCCAAACATGACTTTCAAAGATTCTATTGTGTTTGTAAATCATTAACAGAGTTAAAGGGGGATTATTTTTTATGTTCTTTTCGATATTCAAGTATCATTTGATAGACCTCATCTTTAAGCAATAACTTTTGTTTTTTAAGAACCTCTATTTCTTGATTACTTAAATGCTCTATCCCATTTTCTGCATTTTTAATCTTTTGATCAAGCTCATTATGTTCATCAAAAATTCTTTCAAAATGAGCATTGTGTTGCTTTAATTCTGTAATCTCCTCACGATATTCATGAAACATGTGTGCTCCTTATAACTAAAATCTTTCTACATTTTAAGATAAAAAAATTAATAAGACCTCAAGTAAGAAGTAAAAAATTCACATTTTTACAGATATTCCCAATAATCCTATAACATAGCATATTTGTAATAATTTTATTAAAAAATTTTTTTATGAGTAAAAAAATATTCTTTAAAACTTTAAGTGATGTAGTATTTTTATCAAAATTAAATCTAAAAAAAATCAAACATGTTATAATATTCATAGAGATATTTTTCAATAAAGCCTCTTGAATAATATGCAGATTATGTAAGATTTTTATTGTTGGTAACAATAAAATTTCATGAGGATTCTATATATTTAATATTGTTGAGAATTAATTGTAAAATCAAATCAATTTTTTATAGAATCTTTATTTACCTTAAGGATTTTTATGCCAAGCACAAAACGAACAATCAAATCTATGAATGCTCTTTTTTTGGGTATGTCATTTCTCTTTATTGGAAATTCTCTTATTGTAAGTTCTGTTGGGGTTATTTTAAAAAGTTCTGGCATGAATGAAATTGCTATTGGTGCGATTAGTTCATGTTTTTTTATTGGTGCACTTATTGCAACAATCAGTGGACACAGAATCATCTCACGCGTAGGACACATTCGCTCATTTGGAATCTTTGCTGCACTTTTTGCAATTGCCAGCCTTTTGCATAGCTTATTTGATAATCTTTACTTGTGGTCTATTTTTCGTTTATTGCTTGGATTTTGTTATTATGGCGTGCTTATGGTTATAGAATCTTGGTTGAATGAAAAAGCAAGAAATTCAGTTCGTTCGCGTGTATTAAGCTTTTATGAGGTTGTGTATTATCTTGCTTCTGGTATTGGTGTGCTTATTATTGCTTTTAATTTAGAAAAAAATAGTGTGTTTATCCTTGGTGCTTGTCTCATTATGTTCTCAACTATACCACTTTATCTTATTCGTATAAAAGAACCATTATTGCCACAAAAATCCCCAATTTCATTGCCAAAGATTTTTGATATTGCCCCTCTTGCACTTGTAACAAGTTTCATTGCCGGAATGCTTGTAAATGGCTTTTTTGCTATGGCATCAGTTTTTATTTTGAAACAAGGGTTTGATACGAAAGGTGTGTCATATTTTATTGCATGTGCCATGTGCGGTGGCTTTCTTGCTCAAAGTAGCATAGGTTCTATTTCAGATAAACTTGGACGAAAGTTTGCTATCATTCTTTGTGCGGGAGTTGCTTTTTGTGCTATGCTTAGTTTTCTTATCTTTCCATTACCGCTTTTTTTACAATGTACCTTGGCGATACCGCTTGGTGGTGGAATATTTTGTCTTTATGCTTTAGCATTAGCACGAGCAAATGATATGTTGAAAGATCGTAGCAAAAGTGTGGAATTAGGTCGTTCTGTGCTTTTTTGTTATTCTCTTGGCTCATTATTTGCACCCTTAATCCTGGGAATCTTAATGAATGAATTTGGCTTTCATGGATTTAGCTGGTTTTATCTCGCTTGTCTTGGATTTTGTTTGCTTTTTGCATTAAATAAACCCAATATTTTAAAGCGAAATTATAAGACTAAGCCCGGCAACATGGCGATACTTCATGACCACGAATGATTTATCTTTGTAAAGTTTGAATACCTCATCTTAATAATTTTACAACAAGTATTACATAGCTTGAAAAATTTGAATCTTTTTTAAGGAAGAGTTCAAATTGAGAAAGCTATATTATAATTACAAACTAGAAAAAATCTATGCAAAATCCTAAAATTATACTCTATCAAATAAATTTCAAAGGTTAAAAATGAAGAAATTACATGTCATTTCTCTTGGTTGTTCTAAGAATCTTGTAGATTCTGAAGTTATGCTAGGGAAATTGCAAGATTATGTTATCACACCAGAAATTAAGGAAGCAGATGTAATCATCATTAATACTTGTGGATTCATCGAGGCAGCAAAAAAAGAAAGTTTGGGGCATATTTTTGAAGCACTAGAACTGCGTAAAAAAGGAGCTTTGCTTGTTGCGAGTGGTTGTCTTGTCGCTCGTTATGCAAAAGAAATTAAAGATATGATTCCAGAAATTGATATTCTCACCGGTGTGAGTGATTACAATAAAATAGATTCTATGATTAGACAAAAGCAAGGTATTATACGAGAAAATGTTTTTTTAAACACAGATGATAAACGCATTATTACAGGTTCAAATATTCACGCATATCTTAAAATTAGCGAGGGTTGCAACCAGTCTTGTTCATTTTGTGCAATACCAAGTTTTAAGGGAAAATTGCAAAGTAGAAATATAGATTCTATCTTACGTGAAATTGATAATTTAGCAAAGCAAGGTTATCAAGATATAAGTTTTATTGCTCAGGATACAAGCTCTTTTCTAAAAGATAAAGGTATAGAAGGAGGGCTTTTAAAGCTCGTTAATGCCATTGAGGCACAAGGTGCAATAAAAACTGCTAGAATCCTCTATTTATATCCAAGTTCTACTGATTTTGAACTACTCGATGCCATAGCACAATCACGAATTTTTCAAAATTATTATGATATGCCAATCCAGCATATTAGTAAAAATGTCTTGAAAAATATGCAAAGGAGCTATAAAGATGTCAGAAGTCTCCTAGAATATATGAAGAAAATTCCCAATAATTTTATCAGAAGTAGTGTTATTATTGGGTATCCAACTGAAACACCAAGAGACTTTGAAGAATTGTGTGAATTTTTAGAATCTTTTCAATTTGATAGATTAAATGTTTTTGAATATTCAAAAGAAGAAGGCACAAAAGCTGGAGAACTTGAAGAATTACCAAAAAAAGAGCGAACAAAGAGAATACAAGCAATAAAGAAAATCGTAGCAAAAAATCAAAAAAAACTTTTTCAATCTATGATACATCAAAGATTTGAGTGTATTATTGAGGGAAAAAGTGAAATAAGTCCATATTTTTATAGTGCGAGAGATAAGCGGTGGGCAAAAGAAATAGATGGAGAGATCCTCATTAATGATGGTAAATTTGAAAATATTGGATATTATAATGTTGAAATCACAGAATATAAAGACAACATTTTGATAGGGAAAATTATAGAATCTTGATTATTTTCTTGAATCAATTTTTATTATTTAGAGTAAAATACTTTCTCATAAGTTATCATCTTTATTCTGTTAATTGATAGAAAGTGGTATAATAAAAGTTATGAAAATTATATTACAATATCTTTCTTTAAGAAAAACAATAAGAATAAAATCTACAACTAAATGCTATTGAGATATTTAAAGAAATACTATAAAATCATAATATTCGTTTCAATAAGGGAGAAAATGCAAAAAAACATGATACAAAAATTTAAAAAAGATTTGGATAATATCAAATCACATACCAGTAATCTAATACCTGTTACACATTCTTCTCATCATGTCGACAATATAAACAAAGTAAGTATGGTAAGTGAATTACAAACAACAAATCACGCGGAAGCTAACGCATTAAAAAATAACCATGTTTCTGATTTACCATCTGAATACCATGAGATACTTTTTAGCTTTGAGTGTGTCCCAACTTACCTTAATGAGATTCTAAGTCAAGCAATTGCTGACATAATCTTAGAACATGGCGATGGTGTAGAATTTTTACCAAAAGATATGATACAAATACAAGAGTAAAAATTTATATATTATTAATCTTATAATAAATTAATAAAACTATGATTTTACAAAATATAAAAATTCAAAGGAGAGGAATAATTGTGTATAATGTCTATAAGAGATTATCCATTATATTTTTTATATTCTCTCTCAACATTTCCATTGTATATAATGCTCCTCTTCCTTTCAGTTTTACACAAGCAAAAACTGATATTAACGCCGAAAAAGATGGGTGGGAAATAGATCTCAAACGAATCGCACTTAACTTCAGTCAATCCTCACTTACAAACCAAACACTTTATAATAATTTTTCTGATAGCAATTTAAAAGGAAATTCTCAACTCGCATTACAATTTTATTTTACAATGAATGTAAATTACTACTCTCGCCGTTTTGTTGCTTTTAATATTATCCTTGCAGAATATGGTTTTACACAAATTATGCAAACAGATAAGAGTTGGCTAACAAACAAAAATCTTGACAAGCTTTTATTTTCAACCGATTATACACAAAGAATGTGGGATTTTGATTGGGGCTTTGAAGAATTTGAAGTCGGTCCATTCATTAAAGCATCATATCAAACAGAATTCTACCCAACGCCAAGTGTTGGCAGAAGACATATTATGAATTACCTTATTGGAGGTAAGCTTTTTGATGGCAAATATTTCAAAAGTTTATATTTTGATTTCTTTGGCGAACACGATTTAAATAGTAATACGCAATTCAATGGTTTTGGCACAGAAATTGGTCTATCATTAGAATATAAGATTAATAAGAATGTTCGTTGGCTGTATGCAATGAGTTTTAAAAAATACCTTTATAATACTCAATTTTCTAGAATCTCTCCTGACTATCAGTTCTTAATTGAAACACGCATAGAAGCAAGACTATTTAAAAGCCTAAGTATTTCCCCTACTCTGCGCTATTATATACTGAAAGCAAAAGATATTGGAGTTCCAGCTTCAAGCCTTATTTTAGGAGTTTCTCTCAATTTTGGTAAGCTCGTTATGCCCGCACAAAAACCTCTTAATAAATATGAATTTTTAAACTAATAATTTACACATTTAAAAATTTTCCTCCAAAAGTATATAGATAAAAGAAACTTATTAATTTTTAAAGTAATTTTATACAATAAAACCTCTTAGCATAAGAATAAAATATATTAATTAAAGAAAGCCAAAGTATAAAGAATCTGTGCTGGTAATTTTAGGTTAGATTAAGAATTTTAAGAAAACATTAGATATGGGGTTGTTTTCATCCCTTAGCATTATAACATAAATAAAAGATAAATAATGCGAATATTCTATGATTTATCATGTAATAAGTGCCTGTTAGTTTTAATAAATAATTTTTATCGTTATTTTTAGCAAACTTTAATCTCAGATTCAAATAATTTTTACTTTACTTATAGTAAGATTATGAAATTAAATTAAAGAAAAAATATTCAAACAATTAACACTTAAAATTTTTATTTCAAGATAATCTAGCAATATGCTTTTATTCTTAAGATTCAGAAATATTTTAATAATCAAGCAAATATCAAGGTTTAACGCAGTGTTTTGAAACAAAGTTTCAACAATAAATATTGAATTACAATTTAATAAAGTTAAATAAAATGGAAATAAAGGGTATCCCCTTAATTTTACCAAAGGAATTTTTATGGGTTTTACTCATTTAGAGACACAAATTATACACACACACACACAAAAGATTCCATACACACACTTGCATTTGCATACAGAATATTCCTTGCTCGATGGTGCAAATAAGCTTAAGACACTTGGAGAAAAAGTAAAAGAACTTGGTATGACAAGTGTTGCTATGACAGACCATGGGAATATGTTTGGTGCAGTAGAGTTTTATAAAACAATGAAACAAATGGGGATAAAACCAATTATTGGGATAGAAGCATATATCCATAATAAGGAAGATTTGGGAGCAAAAGATCTAAATTGTCCAAAGTTTCATATTTGTTTATATGCAAAAAATGAAGAGGGATATAAAAATTTGATGTATCTCTCAAGCCAAAGTTTTATACAAGGATTCTATCGGACATCAAGAATTAATAAGAAGATTCTAAGAGAATATTCCAAAGGCATTGTGTGTTCTTCTGCTTGTCTAAATGGTGAAATCGCATGGAATCTTAATCTTAATCCAAACATGGAAAATAAAAAAAGGGAGAAGAAAATTGCACTTGGGGCAAAAGGCTTTGAGGGGGCAAAAGAAGCAATTTATGAATATCAAGATATTTTTGGAGAGGATTTTTATATTGAGATTATGCGACATGGTGTTGATGACCAGCTTTACATCGATAATGCACTTATTGAACTAAGTTTGCAAACAAAAGTTAAACTAATTGCAACAAACGATGCCCATTATAGCACAAAAGAAGATGCAAATATGCAAGAAGCTGCGATGATGATTGCAATGGGTACAGACATTAATGATTCAAAGAGACTAAAACACACGGTATCAGAATTTTACATAAAAAGTCCACAAGAAATGCTTGATCTTTTTGCTGACATTCCAGAGGCTGTGTTTAATACGCAAGAAATTGTAGAAAAATGCAATCTCATAATAGATTTAAAAGATGATAAAAATCCTCCAACACCACCAAGTTTTAAATTTACAAAAGAATATGCAAAGAATGAAAATTTAGAAATTGAAGATGAAGCAGAATATTTTTCTCACAAATGTTATGAAGGTTTAGAAAAACGTTTGAAGCATATAGATTCTACCGAACATCAAGCGTATTACAAGCGTTTAAAATATGAGATTGAAGTCATTACGCAGATGAAATTTCCGGGTTACATGTTGATTGTTTGGGATTTCATTCGTTATGCCAAAGAAAATAAAATCCCCGTAGGACCTGGTAGAGGAAGTGCTGCGGGAAGTCTTGTTGCGTATTGTTTAGAGATTACAGATCTTGATCCAATTAAATATGACTTACTCTTTGAAAGATTCTTAAATCCAGAAAGAATCTCAATGCCTGATATTGATACAGATTTTTGCCAACGAAGACGTTCTGAGATGTTCAATTATATGCGCGAAAAATATGGTGAATACAATGTAGCCCAAGTCATTACTTTTGGTAAAATGCTCGCAAGAGGCGTGATACGAGATGTTGCAAGAGTGTATGGTATGCCCATTAAAGATGCTGATAGGTTTGCCAAACTCATTCCTTCAAAACTTGGAATTACTCTACAATCCTACACAAATAAACAAGGCAAAAAAGTGGAAGGTGCGTATGATTTAGAACCAAAAATTCGTGAATTAATAGAATCTGACACACTTGCTAAAAAAGTATGGGAAATGGCGTTAAGATTAGAGAATCTTAATCGCAATACAGGAAAACATGCTGCTGCACTCGTTGTAGATTCTGAAAGAGAATTATGGCATAAAGTTCCGCTTTATGTAAGCGAACGAACACAGGGTGCTATGGTTACGCAATATTCCATGAAATATCTTGAAGCAGTAGATTTGATAAAGTTTGACTTTCTTGGATTAAAGACTCTCACTGTTATTCAAGACACCCTTGAAATTATTAAAAACACAAATAATATTGAAGTGAATCTTTCTATACTTGATGTGAATGATGAAAAGGTATATCGCACATTACGTACAGGGAATACACTTGGGATATTCCAATTAGAATCTAATGGTATGCAAGAGATTAATCGTAAATTACAACCAAGCGGTATTAATGATGCCATTGCTCTTTTAGCATTGTTTCGACCAGGACCGATGGACAGTGGTATGACAGATGATTACATTGAAAGAAAACATGGGAGAGCGAAAGTTACTTATGCTTTTAAGGAGTTAGAACCAATTTTAAAAAATACCTATGGTGTCATTGTATATCAAGAGCAAGTTATGCAAATTGTGCAAGTGATTGGTGGTTTTTCACTCGGTGAAGCTGATTTAGTGCGTCGTGCTATGGGAAAGAAAGATGCACAAATCATGATTGAAACTCGTGCAAAGTTTGCTAATGGTGCACAAAATAAGGGATTTGATAGACATAAGGCAGAAGAGTTATTCGACCAAATAGCAAAGTTTGCAGAATATGGATTCAATAAATCGCACTCTGCTGCTTATGGGATTTTGACCTTTCAAACTGCATATCTCAAAACTTATTTTGAACATGAGTTTATGGCTGCAATGCTGACAAGTGAAAGTCATAAGATAGAATCTGTGGTAAAATATATTGATGAGGTCAAAGCTATGGGAATTGAGATTTTACCACCTCATGTCAATTCCTCACAAAGTAATTTTTCTGTACTTATGAATGAACGAGGTGAAAAAAGAATCGTCTTTGGACTCGGAGCAATTAAGGGTGCTGGTGAAGGACCACTACAAAGTGTTGTTGAAGTGAGATTAAAAGATGGACAATATAAAAGCCTTGAAGACTTTATCGCAAGAGTAGATTTTAGTCGTCTTTCAAAAAGAATCTTAGAGCCTCTTGTAAAAAGTGGTAGCCTTGATGGTTTGGGTTATAATCGTTCAACCATGCTTGACAACCTTGATTTGATTTGCGATGTTGGGCGTAATATCTCGAGAGAAAGGACAATTTCTAATGGAGGATTATTTGGAACAGAATCATTATATCCAGTCTTACAATTAAAAAAGAGTGAGGAGTTAGCAAATAAAGATCTTTTACAATTTGAATATGAAAGCTTAGGATTTTATCTCAGCGGACATCCTCTTGATGATTTTAAAGATGAGATTCTGGCTATTCAAAATGTTGTGAGAATTTCTGATTTAGAGACCCTCAAAGATGGTTCAGATATTTTGCTAATTGGTAAAATTGATGAGGTGCAACGCAAAATGAGCAAAAATAATAAAGCGTATGGCACAATGACAATTATGGATTTTAGTGGGAAGCAACCTGTTACACTCTTTGAACAACAATTAAATAAACTTGATGATATGAATTTAAGTCAACCTATTGGAATCAAAGGAAAATTAGAAAAAGAAACAATCATTACAGAGACAGAAGATGGAAGAGAAAATGAGAGTCATAAGATTGGTGTACGTATTTCTGAAATATTACAATTACATGAATGTAAAAATGTAGAAATCAAAATTCGAAAAGACAAAAAAGGATTGAAGGGAGATTCGAAGAGAATAAGAGAATCTGAAAATACCAAACAATCACAAGTTCAATCTCAAGTAATTCCTAATCAATATAATCGCGATGTAGATTCTCATATCCTCCAAAATGAAATTGAGGAATATATCTATGAAGAATATAATGAATCTAATGGGGTTGAACCACTTGATTTACGTGGAGATATGAACGATAGACATTCATGTTTATGTGTGCTTTTTGAGAGTGCTATCAATCAAGAGCAAATGAGTGATTTGGCGAGAATTGCAAAGAGTTATAGTGGTAACACAAAATTTGCAATCGGTTTCCGCGATAATGATACAAAGCAAGTTTTTGTTTTGGAAAGTGAGCTTAATGTAAATAGTGCTATTCGTTCTGAAATTGAAAAAATCTTTCCCGAAGCACAATATCAGCTATTTTAATTTTTGTAGAAAATGTAAAGGAAAGTTGTGGAAACATTAGATTTGATTTTACTGATATTTTTAATATTGGTAGTAGTGATTGGCATAGGTAGTTATTTATTTTTTGTTTATAAAAAATAATTTTATTATTAGGAGAAAAAGATGTTGGTGCATATATGTTGCAGTGTTGATAGCCATTATTTTTTAAGGGAAATGCAAAAAACATATCCTCATGAAAAGTTAATAGGATTTTTTTATAATCCAAATATACATCCAAAAGAGGAACATGATTTGCGTTTAAACGATGTTCGCAGAAGTTGTAAAATATTAAACATAGAACTTCTTGAAGGCAACTATAATCTTAATACATGGTTGCAGAATACAAAAGGGTATGAAGATGAACCAGAAAAAGGCGAACGTTGTTCCATTTGTTTTGATACACGACTCATGCAAACCGCACTAAAAGCAAAAGAATTGTCTATTTCAAAATTTAGCACAACTTTACTTAGCAGTCCCATGAAAGAACAACAAACACTCTATATGCAAGGTGATGAAATTGCCAAACAGCACAACCTTGAATTTATAAAAATTAATGTGCGTGCAAATGGTGGGGTAAATAAGCAAAATGAACTTGCAAAAACAGATAACCTTTATCGACAAAATTATTGTGGTTGCCAATATGCATTGCACAAACAAAGGAATAAACAAGAAAAAGTTGCACTTGAAATGTTAAGTAGTATGACAAAACAAATTATGCCCGGTAGTACTGAAGAAAGGTATGTGCAATTTCAAAAACGAGATGAATTAGAAAAAATAGATCGTGGATATATCCTCACGCAGAGAAAGAACCTTGTTTGGCGATTGCTTCATGCTAAAGTTACACAAAAAAGAGAGATTATTCCATCTTATATTATTGCAAGATCAATGCCGAAAAAGAATGCAAAAAGTGGGAATATTATATGGATACGAGTAAAAATCACAGATTTTTATACTTCATTCCAATATATTTTAAAGAATTTAAATTGGCAAGAAAGAATGCGATTTCTATATCAGAAAGAATGTGAATACAAAAATAATATGCAACTTCAAATTGGATATTCAAAAAAAGATGATAGTATTTTCCTTGATATTAGAATGTTTAATTTTTTCTTTAATACACAACATAAAAGTATAGCTGAATTAAATGCAAATCCACCAAGTTATGAGCAAGAGTTAGGGTTACGCTATATGCTTTGTGGCATGGAAAGTGTCAATCCTATTATAATTCTAGATTCTCAAATCCCACATGATCTTATTGTAGATATTGAGAGTATTATGCAAGATGAAAAGATTTATATTGTTGAAGAAGAGTTTTATTCCGATAGAGATGTCTTTCCAGAAGACAAAATCGATAGAATCTCATAAAAATAAAAGCAATATTTTCTTGTTTTAACCATAAGATTTCTTTATATACCGATAAATTACTTTTACCTTATTGTAGAAATAACATAATATTATTACCACAATCAATATATAATCTCCAATATTCTTTCTCTATAATCAATAAATTTCTTATGATTCTCAAAAAAATATTAACTACAAATTTCAATTCACCTCTTCATTATAATACAAAATATATTTGTATTATAATTTTTGTTGGTAAAATATGATTTTTTGATACCATATTCCATCTTAAAATAACAAATAAATTTCGTTATTGTTATTCTTAAGAAATTATGATACAATTGCACAATTGATTTTTTGATACCATATTTTAGGAAATTTTTACTTAAAAATTTTGTTTTTGTATTACATAATTATGGTTAAAGGACTATAAATGCATTTTTTTAAAAATAAACAAATATGGATGAAAGTGCATGTTTATTTAAGTCTATTTTTTCTTCCAGTAGCTTTGCTTTACGCACTAACAGGTGCACTTTATCTATTTGATATTCGCGAAGAAGCAGGGGCAAATATTACTGAATTTCGTGTGGAATCTATTGAAAAAGGACGGGAAAAAGAAACTATATTGCATGAGTTGGTAACACGAAATATTCGCATACCCGATAATACAAATATAAAAAATATGCGTGGGAATCTTAGCATGGGTTCAATCGCTTATAGTATTACACTTATGAAAGATAAAGAGGGGTATAAAATTCGTGTGGTTAATCGTAGTTTGTATGGAATCTTATTACTCATGCACAAAGGCAAGGGGAAATTTTATTTTGATATTATTGCTGTTGGCTTTGCACTTTCTCTTGCGATATTCTATTTAAGTGGCTTAGTTATGACTTCATTTTGTAAGAAAAAACGCAAAAATGCGTTGATAACTTTTTGTTTAGGATTGGTTATCACTATATTCATGATTTATTTAAGTATTTAAGGCTAAAGAATCCTTATTTTACAGATTTTACTCAAACAGTAAACAAAATCTTTACTAATCTTTTGATATGATAAACGCTTATTAATGCATATAAAACTCAATTGCACACAAAAAGGAATACTATGGCAAAGCTTTGGGCTGGAAGATTCGGTAATGATACAAGTGTCTTGCTTGATGAATTCAATGCGAGTTTGCCTTTTGACAAAAATCTATGGGAAGAAGATATACAAGGTTCTTGTGAGCACGCAAAAATGTTGTATTCTATCGGACTTTTAGAAATACAAGAATTAGATTCTATATTAAAGGGATTAGCAGAAATTAGAGAAGAAATTGAACACAATAAATTTCTTTTTAATATAAAAGATGAAGATATACATATGGCTATAGAATCTGCATTGAGTCAAAAGATAGGAAATGCTGGTAAAAGACTACATACTGCACGAAGTCGCAATGATCAAGTTGCACTTGATTTTAAACTTTATTGTCGCAAGCATAATATTGCATTGCAAAGTCTTTTAAGTGAATTAATTGCAACACTTCTTCATATTGCAAAAGAACACACACACACACTTATGCCTGGCATGACACATTTACAACATGCACAACCAATTAGCTTTGGCTATCATCTTGTGGCATGGTGTGTTGCACTTAAGCGAGATATTGAACGACTACAAGCAAGCTATCATAGAAGCAATGATTGTCCGCTAGGAAGTGCTGCTCTTGCTGGAACTCCTTATGGAAATGAGAGGGAGAATCTTGCAAAGAGTTTAGGTTTTACCCATGCAAGTTTGAATGCAATGGATTCTGTAAGTCAGAGAGATTTCGCACTTGACATTCTTTATGATATTGCAATGGTTATGCTTCATATTTCACGAATAGCTGAAGAACTCATTATGTGGAGTAGTTATGAATTTGGATTTGTCAGTTTTTCAGATGGTTTCTCAACTGGAAGCTCGATTATGCCTCAAAAGAAAAATCCCGATGTAGCAGAGCTTTTGCGTGGAAAAAGTGGGAGAGCGTATGGCAATCTTATGGCATTACTTACCACAATGAAAGCTCTGCCTTTAGCATATAATAAAGATATGCAAGAGGATAAAGAGGGAGTATTTGATTCTATTCAAACAGCATATATTAGTCTAAAAATTCTAACACAAAGCCTCAAAGAGCTTCAGATTAACAAAGAAAATATGTTAAAAATGTGCCAAAAAGGACATTTAGTCGCCACGGATTTAGCAGATTTTTTAGTGCAAGAATGTAACATTCCTTTTCGCCAAGCTCATCATATCACAGGTATTTGTGTCCGATATGCGGAAACACAATCCAAAGATCTTAGTAAAATTAACCCCAACGATTTAGAATTAATTTTACAACAAGAGATTATAAAACTAAAACAAGATTCTACACAAGAACAGTCTATAAGGCTCGATAATCTCACTGGTGAGAATCTTACTCAAGTATTGGATTTAGAAAATTCTATGCAAAAGCGAAATAGTCTTGGTGGATGTGCAAGTGCAGAAGTAAAACGACAAATTCATGTTTTAGAACAATGGTTGCACAAAATTTCATAGATTGAAAAAATCAAAATAATAAATTTAGGATAACCTTAATCTCTCTGTTTCTCAATAATCTTAAAGTTTCAAACCCTAATAATATTAAAGATTACTCTGGGCTTAAGTTTCACTTTTTATTTTTTAACCTCATGTAAAATCCGCATAACATTATTTGCTTACCATAGATTTACCTAGATTTACTAGAATCCACACTGCTTACAACTTTCTTAAAAAATTTCAAATTCTTAATTATAAAATACTTAAAGTATAATTTTTAGAATCCCCAAAGGATAAAAATGATAGAATCCAAATAAGATTACAGCATATAAATCATGTTATTCTTACATTCTCTAAAATTAAGAAACTAGCACCTAGAATGAATAGAAAGTAATCATAAAATAATCACGATAAAACAAAAAATTAAAGAAAGGCAAAAAATGATAAATCAATATTATCACGAAGAGTATCCACAGAATTTAACATATAACGACATCGTCTTTAAAGAGATTGGATTAGAAGATAGATCAATCATAGTGCGTTATTTAAACCAAGATAATTTTATGATTTCTGATATTTCATTTGGAAATCTTTTTATATGGAGGCTGGCTCGTAGAATTAGATTTGCGATTATTAGTGATTGTTTGGTAATTGAAACAACATATAGTGGAAAAACACCATTTATTTTTTTTCCTATTGGCACAGGAGATAAACTTTCTTGTTTGCGACTTTTAAAAAAATATTACAATTCACTTGGATTTCCATTAGAATTTCATTCTCTTGAGAAACATAATTTAGAAATCCTTATGAATGTTTTTGATGAAAAAAATATAGAATCTAAAATGAATCGAGACAGAAGCGATTATATTTATTTAACACAAAATCTTATTGATCTTGCAGGAAGAAAATATCATAAAAAGAAAAATCATCTCAATCGATTTTTTGAAGAATATGAAGGATTTAGTTTCGAAGAAATTGGGGATTCTAATTTAGTAGAGCTACAAGATACTTGGAATCTTTGGAGTAGAGATTCCAACGATGATGGATTGGTAAATGAAAGTAATGGGATAAAAAGTGTTTTTGAAAATTATAATGCACTACATTTCCGTGGTGGATTATTGCGTTTTAATAACCAAATTATCGCTTTTAGTTTTGGTGAAGTTATTTCGGATAATCTTTGCATTATTCATATTGAAAAAGCAAATATACTTTATCGCGGAGCATATCAGGCAATCAATCAACAACTTTTACAACATTGCTTTAATCAAATCAAATATGCCAATCGCGAGGAAGATTTGGGGATTGAGGGATTAAGAAAAGCAAAACTATCTTATAATCCAGATATTATTTTGGAGAAATATGAAGCTATTGTTAAATAAATGCTTTACTGCAAAATAATGTTGTTATACTTATTTCATTATGACTATGATTTATGAATTAAAATGGAGCTTAAACAATTAGGATATTATATGTCTCTTAACAACACACTTACAGATACAATAAATGCTTCCCATACTTCTTCAGTCAATGTATCACATATCTTAAACATAAAATCTAAAAATTTCTTTGAATCTTACAATCCTCTTTTTCGCACACACTTATTTTTTTGTATTTTACTTCTGCTTGATTTTTTACTTTTATTTTTTATGGTTAGTGAAATAAGTATTTATAGCAAAGAAGCTGAAGAATTTTTTGAAAATAATAAATTCTCATACCATCTTGCAAATCTTGGGGTTACATATATAAATTACTTTTTTCAAGACCCATTACTCAATGATTATGGTTTGCGATTGCCTTTTATATTTATCCATATATGTAGTTGTATTGTCATGTATAATATTGGACTTTTAGTATTAACAAAACCAAATGACGCATTATTATGTGTTTTAATATTTATGATGATACCTGGCATAAATCTTGAGGCATTAATTGTTTCAAATGTAGAAATTATTACACTGGTTTCCCTTATGCTTGTATACTATCAGTTGCGTTTTAATAGAATCCTATATGCACCCCTAATATTCGTTATATTCTTAGATTCTGGGGGTGCGATTTTATGTCTAGCTCTTTTCTTTTACGCACTTTTTCATCGTAAACCAAAAACCCTTGTATTTTCAGTCATTTGTTTTGGTATTAATATGTCAATTTTTACACCAATATCTGGTGTTCCACACTCTTATTTTCTTGATATTATTGGGCTTTTAGCAATTCTCTTTACACCTATTTTATTTGTATATTATGTAGCAATTCTTTATAATTATACTTTTCACAATAAACCAACACTTCTTAACCTTATTCCATTTATTGGTTTTATCTTTATCTTCCTGCTTTCTACAAGGCAACAAATTCGCATTGAAAGTTTTTTACCTGAACTAAGTGTTGGATTACCTCTTTTTGTGCAAAAAGTGCTTTTTAATATTCGTTGCCGTTTACCACAATTTCGTTCTCGTTATGTATTGCGTTTATGTCTTGTTGTTATCTTTTTATTGCTTGGGGACATTATTTTATTTGGAAATAAAATCACATACTATTTTGTAAAAAATAAAAATTTTGCCTACTCATTCTATGGTGCAAAAGAAATTGCAAAACAACTATATGCACAAGGTATAACCTCCATTGAGATTCCACACCATGAATTAAATTTACGATTAAAGTTTTATGGAATCAATGCTAAAGAGAGTGAAACACGACCGGCATTAAAACTTATTCAAGCAAATTACGGAAAAATTCATGTTGAGTATTGTGGTATGATTATTGCACAATATGCGATTGTAAAAAATCAGTAAATACGCAAGTTAGTATTACAGATTTTCTTTTTGATTATGAATCGAGAATCTTGTTTAATTCAAGTTTGATGAATTATCTAAAAGATTCCCATAAAAAAACAAAGAATCAACTAAAATTAAGTATAATACTAATTTGACTTTTATAGCAAAAGGATCTTTATGCCAATAGGTGCTATGAGTGCATTAATCACGCCATTTAAAAATGGTAAAATTGATACACAAAGTTATGAATATTTGATCAAAAGACAAATACAATATGGCATGGACGCATGTGTTCCAGCAGGAACAACCGGTGAAAGTGCTACAATGAGTCATAACGAACATAAAGAATGTATTGAAATTGCAGTTCAGACATGTAAAAACACAAAAGTGAAAGTTCTAGCAGGAGCTGGTAGCAATAATACTATTGAGGCAATCGAGCTTGCTCAATTTGCACAAAAGTGTGGTGCAGACGCCATACTCTCTGTTGTTCCTTATTACAATAAACCAACGCAAGAAGGTTTATATCGACATTATAAAGCTATTGCTGAATCTATTGAAATTCCAGTTATGCTCTATAATGTGCCTTCACGAACAGGTGTTGGACTTGAAGTTGCAACAATATTAAAACTCTTTCATGAAGTCAAGAATATTTATGCGATTAAAGAAGCAAGTGGTTCATTGGAACGCGTATATGCGATGATTCGGGGCGATTCGAATTTAAAGATTCTGAGTGGTGATGATATGTTAAATTTCAACATATTATCCTTAGGTGGTCAAGGTGTGATTTCGGTAACCGGTAATCTTTTCCCACAAGAGATTGCAGATCTCTGCCATTTTGCAATGAAACAAAATTTTACTGAAAGTTTAGCTCTTTCTAATAAACTTTATGATATAAATGAAGCATTGTTTTATCAGAGCAATCCTATTCCAATAAAGGCAGCTATGTATCTACAAGGACTTATCCCAACGCTAGAGTATAGGTTGCCATTATGTGAGCCAAGCAAAGAATGTATGGAAATGCTAGAAAAAACTTTAGAAAAATATGAGGTGAAAAAATGAATACAAGTTTGACAAATACAACAGAATATATGAAAGGTAAAACACTTGTTATAAGTGGTGCAACACGAGGGATAGGCAAGGCAATTTTATATAAATTCGCACAAAATGGTGTAAATGTGGCTTTCACTTACAACAAAAATGAAGAAGAAGCACAAAAAATAATCCAGGATGTAGAATCTAATTACAAGATCAAAGCACGTGCTTATCCGCTTAATGTGCTTGAACCAGAGCAGTATATCGGGCTATATGAGGCTATTGACAAAGACTTTGAACGGGTGGATTTTTTTATTTCCAATGCGATTATTTATGGACGCAGTGTTGTGGGAGGATTTGCACCATTTATGCGTCTCAAACCAAAGGGATTAAACAATATTTATACAGCAACCGTGCTTGCTTTTGTTGTGGGAGCACAAGAGGCAGTAAAACGAATGCAGAAAGTGGGTGGTGGAAATATTGTTACATTAAGTTCAACAGGGAATCTCGTTTATATGCCAAATTACGCTGGGCATGGAAATTCTAAAAATGCTGTTGAAACAATAGTAAAATATGCTGCACAAGATTTAGGTCAATTTAATATCCGTGTGAATGCTGTAAGTGGTGGACCAATCGATACCGATGCACTTAGAGCATTTCCAGATTATGATGAAGTGAAAGCGAAGGTTGAAAAACAAAGCCCCTTAAAGCGAATGGGAACACCAAAGGATTTGGCTGGAGCGACATTTTTCTTGTGTGATAATACCCAAAGTGGATGGCTTACAGGGCAAACAATCGTTATTGATGGTGGCACGACATTTGTATAAAATAACTTTAAAATTTTTATAAAGAGGGGCATTTGAAAATTGTTCTAATTAGGGGATTTAGTGTTCAAAAATATCCTAAGTTTTCTTAATATTTCAAATACTTCTACGTGTCTATTTTTGTTATAATACCGATGTCTTTGCAAAAATAGATAGTAAGAATGACTACCGGATAGTTAATATATTGTGCAATTTGCACAACTAACAATTATTCTACAATCTGATAAACAACTTTATTAGGACTTGGATATGAATACTACTTTATTACGTGCAATATCCAATGTGCGATATTTTTTACAAAAACTAGACCGGTATAGAATCTATATTTATAAAGATTTTTCAAAATCTACTCATAACTCCCAAAATAACAAAAACATATTATTGCAAACCAAACAATTAAATGATAATAACCCACAAGATTCTAATAATATAAATTATTCCAATAATTCATCATTGGTAACGCATGAAGAGTCCAGTAATCCTTTTTTCTCTAACAATATAAAAAATACAGAGCAAAATACATTGGATTTAGGAAATCTTTTTAACACCCATAAAACTACAAATAACCAATATACCGATACTTTATCACAAAATAATAGAGAATCTTTACAGATAGATGAGAAACATTTTGCAAGAGTATTTGGGGAAAATACCAATCTTACTTTACAAAATCAACAGAAAGACTTGAGAAAATACGAATTATCGTCAGATTCTAATCAAGGAATTTCTTTATCCCAAGATGTGATTTTAGATTCTTATTATAATAAAGATTCTCTCAACTTAGTAAAATTCTATATGCAAGATTCTTATGCGAAACAACTTTCTAAAATCTTTAAATGGAGATTTTTTCAAAGAACAATTTGTGTTCTTCCTCCTGATTATATCACATCTGTGGAAATTTCTATTCACAAAGATAGATTGCGAACACACAATGCAACAGATTTGCTTTGCATACTTCAAGCAAAACAGCTTAATCAAATTCCACCACATTGTGAATACAGATATTTTGTAAAAAATATAACAAAAGAACATATTATATTTCAGATTTTTTGTGTTGCAAAAGAAACTTTACAGAAGCATTTCATGGAGAACCAAACTTATTTTTTGAATCCTTTCGAAATATTTTGTTCTCTTCCTCTTTTCTATCCTAATCTTACATATTATACCATTATTTTTCAAGATCAACAATCACATGCTATTTGTCATTATATATATGGCTCTATTGATTTTTGTATGATTGAATCTCGTGAAAAATCACTACAAGATTATTTTAGCTACATTGATGTGTTAGGTGAAATTTTCTATTGCAATTGGAGCAAAGATCATGATAATAGTTATGAGTTTGTTAATATAGAATCTTGTTTTCATATATCGTTTGAATCTTGCCTTAAAATACTTTCATTGAATCACCTTTATGCAAAATCTCTGCAACAAAGTTTTTTCCCAAAAGATTTTTATACACTACGTACAAAAATAAAAATTCTTGCTCTAGGTGCATTTTGTGTTCTTGGATTCTCCCTGTTAAACTTTTTATTTGAAACTTATCAATATTATGATTTTATAATTACACAAGAAGAGGAGCATCACATTGACCTTGATGCTAAAATGTATAAAAAGCAAACCTACCCTTCAATGTATGAAAGAATTTATGAAACAATACTTAAAGAAAAAAGCCTGAATTTCCATCTACAAAGTAAATACATACAAACAAAAGACACTCAAAAATGGGAAATAACACCATAGCTAGTAAAAGATTCCCAAAGAGAGAATCGTCATGATTCTACTGTAAGAATTCAAAGTTTATTAAATTTTTATTCAGTGCTTTTCATTGCATAAATGAAAACTGAAAAAAATGTAAAATAACCTTGACTTCAAAATATAATGAGAATAAAATACATACATACTATTATAACAATTATTATTTTTTATAAAAAAATAAAGTCAATGTTCACTTCTAATTTTAAATTTCTTATCCATATATTTAAATTTTTATCTCTTATTATCATATTGGAATTTTTATTTTGTTGTGCAAATCCGTAACAAAATAAAAACATCAAACCATTTGTTATCGCAAACAAACAAGATACTTTTAATTTTGATGAATTTATTAAGCAAATTATACAATATGACATTGTTATCATTGGTGAAGAGCATGATAATATGCAACAATACTTAACACAAGCAAAGATTATCCAAGCATTGGCAGAACAAAAAATATTAATATTGCACTTGAAATGATTAGCACCAATAAACAAAATGTTGTTAATAAGGCAAAGATAAACCAAGATAATATTGCACCAAGTGAGCTACAAAGCATAATTCAATGGGGCAGAAATAGGACCATAAACACTATAAATACCTTATTGATACAGCATTTTACTTAAAGATAGGGTTACTAGGCAGGAATCTTTCTCGTGATGAGATAAATACTCTTTATTTGGGTGTAGAACCTCTGAAAAATATTAGTTCAACAACTTCACAGGTCAAAGCTTAAAAAATATATCAAGAAATCCCATAATATCAATGATAACTCCTTACTTGAAAAGCTTGTTGCATTCAAAGCAAGGTATAATATTAATTACCAGAAAGTATCATGCATGCAAAAATGGGGGTGTCACTACGCATAGAAGATTTTAAACATCATACAACCAGAAGTAAAAATCTCGAAAATAAAAGTGTTGTAGTAATAATTTTTGATTCTATAAAAAATAATACAAATTCAAAAATAAATAATATCTATATGTATAAAAGTTTTATTCTTTAATAATTGCAGAATTAATACAGGCAATATACCAAATATAACCACCTTGTAAATAATTTAGCCCAGAACATTTTGGAAATTCTAGGAATATAATATTATTCTATTAAAATAGCAAAGATTCTAAAAATTCTGCTATGATTTCTAGAAAATTTTTCAAAAATACAAATCTTTTTTCTTAGTGGTAACACACTACACAACAAAAGTTGAATATACAGTAAAGCATTGAAGCATACACTTGGAACAAGCTTACGAAATAATATTAGTGAATTTACATAAGGCATAAATCCTAATCCATAAAAAATAATGAGTTTAGCACACAATAACCAAAAAAGGAAAGAATATAGTAAAAATTACATTGGGCTATAAAGATTCTCACTTTGCTTTTTTTAAGGAATAAAATAGCAAAGTGAGGATTCCAAAAAGTTGTGGCATTATGTCAAGAGGTATTGCCTCAAGGAGTTTGTAATGATTAAACACGCACTTTTTGCATACTGAATGCTTTTTCTGTATTTGATACTTTTTGCCCTAATTCCACAACCTCATATGCATGTGTTGAGTTTAAAAGTTTTTTTGTTAAAAAATGATTAAGTTTATGACTACCGGCAAAAGAAAAGTATCCTCCAATTACAGGCATACCAAGCAAAGACATATCACCGATAGCATCAAGGATTTTATGCCGGACAAATTCGTTTTTATAACGCAAACCTTCTTTATTTAAAATTCCACTTTCATCTAAAACGATGCAATTATCAAAACTCCCGCCAAGTCCTAAGCCCATTGCACGAAGTTGATTAACTTCTTGTAAAAAACCAAAAGTTCGTGCCCTAGCGATTTCTTCTTTATAGTGTTGTGTGTTAAATGTAAATGTATAATTTTGTTTACCAATAGCTTGATTAGGAAACTCGATAGTAAAATCAAACACAATGTCGTCATTGGGTTCTAGTCGAACAAATTTACCATTTTCTTCAATCTGAACAACATCTTTTAATACAATGGCTTTTTTTGGCTTATCCAATTCCTTAATACCGGCTTCCTCAAGAAGCATACAAAAGCCAATACTTGACCCATCCATAATAGGTATTTCTTCATTATCCAAAATAATGCGTAAATTATCGATTCCATACGCATGAATACTTGAAAGTAGATGTTCAATCGTTGAAATCCTTACCCCATTTTTACCAATTACCGTTGCCATTGTAGTATCTACAACATTCTCAATATTAAGAGGAATACTCACACCTTTATCACTGCGATAAAAAATAATTCCACTATCGCTTGGTAATGGCTCAAGTATCATCTTTACAGGCACTCCTTTATGCAAACCAATCCCAACAAGTTCAACTCGCTTCGCTATTGTGCGTTGTCGCATATTCTCCTCCTCAAAACTATAATTCTGCTATCTGAATCATACCATTTTCCACAGTAAGAATCTTTAATTTTGTATTGTGTTCAAACTCTTTAAGCATTTTTCTTTCCAAATTCACACCTTGCAACGAAATTCTACCTGCACAACATTCTTTGATAATAATATAATCGCCAAAAGATTCTAAAATTCCATCACATTTTCCATAAATCTGTAAATTTCCAGAAGTTTTAATAACTGCACCCACATTAATACTCTTTAAAAAAGTTGCATGTGCATGGAGATTTAACTCCTCACCACTACGAATTGCTCGTTGAAATAAGAGATATGGAAGTGCTTTTGAATATGTTACATTATTTCCATATTGTAGCACTAGTTGATTATTTAAATCTTGTGAAAGAGAGTTTTGTGTTTGAGTTTCCTGGAAAGTAGAATCTGTCTCAAGAACACTAGATTGAGAATCTTTCTCATTTGATTGTATGCTTAAATCTTGTGCATCTTGAGATTCCATTGGTTGGGTAATAATCTTATCACTATTTACGGAATCAAAGGTAATTTTAATTTTTTTTGGTATTGAATTTTGTTGGTTCAAGGCACTTTTATCTTGTGGCAAAGAATCTATAAGTTTTTGTAGATTCTGATTAATGAGTCTTGGTTCAATAAGGCTTTGTGCTTTTGCTTCAAGTGGCGAAAGATTAGGGTTATGCTTTTTATTCCTATGTTGTTGGAATATATGCTCATTGTGAACTTGAAAAAAATCAATTTCGTTTTCCTTTAAAAACCCTTCGAAATTTAAATCGATATTAAAATGAAATACGAGACAATGATTTCTTATAAAATCCATATTATGTTTGATATAAGAAATAATTTCCTCGCTTTCACCTTCTTCAAAATCGAAGACGAGAAGGTTTTTTTGCCGCATTTTTACCATATATTGTTATCCCAAAAGCTTTAAAGATTCTGTATTATGGATACTTAAAGTTGGAATATCTGTTATCTTATTATTTAAACCAGCAAGTATATTACCATTGCCCAACTCAATAAATGTTTCAATGCCAAGTTCTTTTGCTTTCAATACACTTTTTGTGTAAAGCACTGGTTTTGTAAGTTGCTCTGTAAGGTTTTTGAGTGCTTCAGATTTTGTTTTATACAGATTTACATTTGCATTTGAAATAATTTCAAGTTCAGAATCACTGATATTTTTTTCAAGAAGTTCATAAAATCGTGATACACAAGATTCTAAAAGTGGACAATGGCTTGCTACATTCATTTTCAAAAGCATTATTCGCTTTGCCCCTGCACTTTTTAATCTCTCACCTACGATTTCTAAGTCTTTTTTTACTCCTGCAAGCACAATTTGGTTATCAAGATTATAATTTGCTGCCCATGTTTTTAATCCCTCTTGTTGTGCTGTTTGGCAAATAGATTCCAACATATCAGTTGCTAATCCCAAGCAAACCATCATACCTACTTCTTGCGAATCGCCTCCATTATTCTTACAAGCTTCAGCCATAAATTGTCCTCGTTTGTGTGTAAGCAAGATAGAATTTTCAAGAGTTGCACCACCATTGAGACAATATGCACTTACTTCACCCAAAGAATGCCCGAAAGCTAAAGTAGCTTGAATGCCAAATTCCTGTTTCATAATAGTATGTGCCATAGCACTGACAAGAAATATTGCTGGTTGAGTATATTGCGTTTGATTAAGTTTATCTTCATCAGAATCTAAAAGATTATTCATATTAAAATGCAAGACTTCACTTGCTTGCTCACTTAACTCTCTTGCTATCGGAAAATTTTGTCTAAAATCCTTGCCCATACCAAGAGTTTGTGATCCTTGCCCAGGATAAATAAAAGCATATTTCATATCTATACTCCATTATTTAAATAAAAAATTTATTGCAAAAGTAAAACAATCAACATAAAAAACTGCGTAAGTATATCAAAAAAATATCAACTCTGACTAATAGAATCTTGTTTAATTCAAGGTAAATAACTTTTATATTGTATTGGAAGTTTTTATATTTAAATATTTATAGTTTCTTTTAAGAGTTAAATATAATTAAGTTGAAGCACTCAAAATCTTGTTGTGTTTCTTTCTAGAAAGAATTTCTATCAGAATCTTTACATTTTGCATAATTTCAAGCAAAAAAATAACTTTATTGTAGAAAACTAATATTTTTTTAAGTCTTTTTTGATTAGAATCTAAAAGCTTTAAGTTTATTAAAACTTGGGAATCAATTTTTAATACCAAAAATGCAATTTTGAAGGAGATAGCGATGGCTGATGTCAAAAGACGAGACTTCCTTGGCATGACTCTTGGCGGTGTTGCTGGAGTTGGTGCTATTGCCGCACTTGTTGCCATGAAAAAAACTTGGGACCCTCTTCCCAGTGTTGTTTCTGCTGGTTTTACAACAGTTGATGTAGGTGGTATGCAAGAAGGTGAAATACGTGATACACAATGGCGAGGAAAACCTGTTTATATTATGAAAAAGAAAGTAGGAGAAAAGATTCTCCCTGCACGCGATTTTAAATTAGGTGATGCACATTATAGTATCGGAATTAAAATCTGCACTCATTTAGGTTGCATTCCAAACTGGAAAGCAAATGAGGAGATTTTTCATTGCCCATGTCATGGTGGACAATTTACAAGTAATGGCGTGAATGTTGCTGGAACACCTCCACCGCGTCCATTTGATATGCCTCCTTTTGCAATTAAGGGCGAAACCACCTTAATTTTAGGAGAAAGCGGTAAAGAGTATGAAGCAATGATGGCTTCAGCAAATGCATAAAAGGAGAAAGTATGGCACACATTAAGGAAGCGAAAAGTCTTGGTGATTGGTTTAATCAAAGACTTGCTACAAACGAACTTATTGAAGTCATGATGACAAAATATTGGATTCCTAAAAACATTAACTGGCTATGGGCTATGGGTGTTGTGCTTTTAGCATTATTTGGTCTGTTAGTGATAAGCGGTATATTCTTACTTATGTATTATAAGCCTGATGCAAATCTTGCCTATGATTCAGTAAATTATACTATTATGCAAGAAGTTGCATTTGGTTGGTTATGGCGACACATTCATGCCGTCGCAGCAAGTATGGTATTTGTAATCATTTATATTCACATGTTTGTTGCAATTTATTATGGTTCTTATAAAAATGGAAGAGAAATGATATGGATTACAGGCATGATACTCTTTGTCGTATTTTCTGCTGAAGCTTTCAGTGGTTATATGCTCCCATGGGGACAAATGAGCTATTGGGCTGCGGCAGTTATTACAAATCTTTTTGGCGGAATTCCATTAATTGGTGCTGATGTTGTAGAATGGGTTCGCGGGAATTATATTGTTGCAGATTCTACACTTACTCGTTTTTTTATGTTGCATGTTTTCTTGCTT
This sequence comes from Helicobacter didelphidarum, assembly GCF_003364195.1. GTDB lineage: Bacteria > Campylobacterota > Campylobacteria > Campylobacterales > Helicobacteraceae > Helicobacter_A > Helicobacter_A didelphidarum. The sequence goes on from NZ_NXLQ01000003.1 coordinate 95,528, forward strand.
CCAGTTGTGATTTTGGCAACAATTGCAGTGCATTTTTATACGCTAAGAATGCCTCATGTCAATAACCAAGAAGGTGAAGAAATCGATTTTGAAGCGGAAGCACAAAAATATATGGCAGGAAATAAAAAAGAGGCAAAAGTTATCCGATTTTGGCCAGATTTCTTATGTAAAGATATTTTCATTATTTCACTTTTCATGATTCTCTTTTTTGGACTTGTCTGCTATCATTTTGATTTTGCAATGGATCCAATCAACTTTGAAAGAGCGAATGCACTTGCAACGCCTACGCATATCTATCCTGAATGGTATTTCTTGTGGAGCTATGAAGTCTTACGCGGTATTTTCTTTAGTGCGAATCTTGGTTTAGTGTTCTTTGGTATTGCACAAGTTGTATTTTTACTTCTCCCATGGCTTGATAGAAGTAAGGTTGTTAAACCAGCACATAAACGACCTGGTTTCTTAATATTCTATATTCTTTTAATTATTGACTTAATTGTGCTTACTGTGTATGGAAAACTTCCACCTGATGGAAATGCAAAATATATAGGTTTAGTGGCTTCTGTAAGTTTCCTTGTCTTACTCTTTGTAGTATTGCCTCTTGTAACAATGGCAGAAAATAATAAAGGAGGTTCAAAATGAGAGAAATTAAAATTTTTGTTATAGTTGCCTTTATTATTGGTGTTATGTATTATGGTGTTGAGCCTTTAGCTCATCATGCTATGCATCCTGCCACTGCGACAAGTGATTATGAGTTTAAAGACTTAGAGAAATTTGGTAAGTTTGATTTCAGCAATGCTGATAAAGAAGCTGGTAAAACTGCTTTTTTAGATAATTGTGCTTCTTGCCATACTGTAGCATCGCAAAATGTTCCTGACTTGAATGCAAGGAATCCAAAAACCATTCAGCCCGCCGGTGAAGGCGGTGTTGTTCCTCCAGATTTATCGAATGCGGGATTAATTTTTGATTCTCAGTTCTTAGCTCATTTTATTAAAGATCCTGTGCGTGCTACACTCTTAGATTCTAAGTTTGCAGTATCTTGTGAAGGTCTAGATGATGAGAATGCAAATAAATGTGAAATGGCTAACGAAGGAAAAGAAAGTTATCCAATGAATGCCTTTAATGGAATAATGAGTGATGAAGAAATTACCAATGTTGTCGCATATCTTAAAGATATTGCACCCAAACAACTCAATGACAAGGAAGTATTTGTAGAAGCATGTAGTCGTTGCCATGCTGCCGTGTATGACAAAAATCAATATGATTCTAAATTTTTTGCATTGCATAATCAAGAGGTAACAAATTGGATTGAACGAACAAAAAATATAAAAGGTGAAGAGGCAGAAGCAACATTCTTATCAAGCCTTAATAATGAAGAGCATAAATTTATCAACTCATTACTAGCAATGGCAAAAGCAAATGAGAAAAAATATCTTAGTGAAGCTGAAATTGATGAGAAAAATGACGAGATTAATGCAAAAACAATTGAAAGTTATGGGCTTGTATCACTTTTACAAAACTCACTTATTGAATCTAACTTTGAAAAAGTAGGTTTAGAAGCTGATACACATCCAGAATTCATCAAAGCATATTTAGGTAATACTCCACCGGATTTATCAATGATGATACGCTCTAAGGGGCAACACGAATTAGCAGCATTTATTAATAATCCGCAGAAAGTTCCACTAATAGACATTCAAAAAGCGGTAATAAATAAACTTGTGAGAGATAAACGTGATGAGGAAAAGGCAAACATACCAACTAACATCAGTGATGAAGAGAGAGAGGATATGATAGCACAGATTGATTCTCGTGATGCAGAATATTATAAAATAAAACTACCAGAAAATACCACAAAAAGTGAATGGCAAAATAACGATGATTATACAAATATGGCACGTGAAATGGGTGTTATGCCTTTTGGAAAATCAATGCCACGCGTTGGTTTAACAAAAGAAGCGGAGAAACAAGTTGTCAATTATCTTGAGACTATTGGTGATAGTAAAAAAGCAGAAAGAGATTCACTAGGATGGTGGATTATGGGCTTCTTTGTTCTCCTTTCTGTTTTAGCATATACTTGGAAGTCTAAAATTTGGCGAGATTTACATTAATATAGTGTTTTACTTCTTGTTAATGCCTCTCTAGAGAGGCATATACTTTCAAATTACATAAAATACTACATTTGAAGTTATATAACATTTTAAATTTAATATTTTAATTCTCATGTCTTATATTTTACTTTTATGATTTCATTCTATATTTTTATAATATTTATGATAGCACTTACTCTCAAAATTTTCTATTACAGAATCTTTATAGAACTTTTTTGAAACTACTTACAAAATTCTTGATAATTTTCAGGAAAATTATCAAGAATTTTTTGTGCTTTGCCTATATCACATTGAATTTGTTCTTTTAATGCAAGAAGGGTATTAAATTTGCGATTATTGCGTATCATTTCCACAAAAAATATACGAATATAAATATCTCTTCTGGGGCTTGTCGCACTGCAAATAGTCCTATCTGATTGTTGATTATTGTATGTCAGGTTTGTTTGAGATTCTTGATAAAATGATAAATCTATAAAATCTTCAAGAATATGTGTTTCAATGCAAAATCGATTATCTGTACTCATGCGATTTCCAACAAAAGACACTCCTTTATAAAGCCTATTGTTGTGTTGCAAAAAACTCGCATATACGCCATATTTTGGAATAAGATACAAAGAACTTTTGATATTAATTGTTGGGTAAAGTTCCTTTTTGCCAAGTCCTTGCCCTCGCACAATTCGACCCTTAATTGAATAAAATCTACAAAGCATGGCATTTGCACTTGCCATATCTCCATATTTTATTAATTCTTTAATAATACTTGTATGAATAGGGGTTTCATTATATTTTTGCGATTCTAAAACCTTCACTTGAATGTTTTTTTTACCAAGAGATTCTAACATATCTTTCATATCAGAGACACTACTCATACGATCTTTACCAAAGCAAAAATCATATCCAACAACAATCGTATGTAAATTTGGCAAGACATCAACAAGTAGTTTTAAAAAATCCATAGAATCCCATGAACGAACATATTCAAAACGCAAACGATAAAATGGTATCTCGCTATACCTTTCTCTTTCATTTGGTGGTGTTACAAATGGTGATTTTATCGAAGTGATACTTAAAGCACAACCATTTTTCCCAACAAGGCTGAGAAGTCTCATATGTGCTCTATGCATACCATCAAACTTTCCAATAGCGATACTTTGATATGGGAGTTTAGAATTGGCAAAAGATAAAAAACTCTTCATTACCTTCTTTTCCTTTCAAGAGAGATTTTTCTATAAAAATTACTTTTACATAATGATTCTGCAAAAGCTCAATAAATGAGTAAAGGGTATTTTGTATTGCTTTGGAATCTTGTAACACACCTTTTTTATTGCGTTTTATATGCTTGCCAACCTCAAATTGTGGTTTAAAAAGTAAAATCAGAATCTTACTTAAACCCAATAGACATGGTAAAATTTGTCGCAAAGAAATAAAACTCACATCACAAGTAAGAATATTAAAAAAAGAGAATTGTCCTTTCGTATTTTTATTATCTAACAGGAACTCTCGTGTCGTGATATGTGAAATTTTTTGCAGAATCTCCTGTGGTAATTTCTTCCACGACTCTTTATAAAAATCTGCGTATATTTGTGATTCTAAATGCCCCTGTAATGTAGAATCTTTTTGAGTCATATAGAATGTGTTTTTTTTATACTCCTGCAAAAATAATTGGAAATTTTTTGAAAATTCTCTAATATCTATATCTTCAACACAAATAATTTGCTTATGATGACGCAATGAAGAATCTAATTGTAAATTTCCAACATCTTGGGCAACAACTACCTTTGCACCAAATGACAATAGCACTTGTGTAAAACCACCAGCACTTGCACCAACATCAAGAACTATGCTTTTTAGAATCTTTGTTTGCAAAAACTCCTTTATTACCTTAATATTATATGTTTGACATTCATATTGTTTATATAAAGGGTGTATGTGTTTAGATTGTAAGATTTTTGAGTGCTGTAATATATCTTGTAAATATTGTTCTAAATCATAGAAACCTTTGTATTCTTCAGCAAGAATAAAGAGATTTTGAGTATTTTTCTCATAATTTTCCAAAAACCTCTTAAGTTTTAATGCTCCACGCGAAAAAAAGATTGTTGAATTTATAAAAAAATCTTCCTTGATAGCTATTTCTTCATTACCATTTAGATGTTGTGAAGGTTTTGTAACAACATTTCCATCTATGAGAATCTGCCCCTGCTTGATAAGCATAATTGCCTTTTGTCGTGAAATATTTGGAAATCTTTGAGGCAATAATACATCAAGGCGCATAAGATGGCTCTATTTCAATCACTTCAGCTTCTATGATATAATCATCATGCGTATGACACTTATATTGTGCATACCAATCAAATACATAATGGCTTAATACAAGCATTTGCCAAGTCATTACAAAAAGGTTCAAAATCGGCACATAAAGTGGGATAAAGATAATTATATTAAGAATAAATAATGGAATCTTATTGGAGGATAAACAATTTTTACAATCTTGCTCATTCATTATGCTTAGGACAATTTCATAATTGAGATTTAAACTAAAAAAACGAAAATATACAAATACACTAAGGATAAGTCCAATCAATCCAAGCCCAATAAAACTTAATCCATAACAAAGAAACGAAAAAACAAGAAATCTTATTAGTGTTTTAAGAAAAAAGATGCTAGAGAGTTTGCAAGATTCTATAAATGGGGGGGGATTGATTATCACATGTGAAAAGTAAGTCGTATGCACAAAATTTACAACAAACGGAGAAAGAAAACAACTCGCAAATATCATACATATACCAGAAAGAATAACACCATAAATTAACATTGTAAAAATAGCAAATAAATAAAGCAAATAATAAGATACTTGACTCATAAAACTTGTATGAGAATATGCATATTCTACCCAAATATTAGGGAATTGTTGTAAAAACCAATGAAAATTTTGGACCGATAAAACAAAAAATATCCACCACACACACACAGCAAGAATTGCAGGAATGAGCGTAAGGAAAATTATTTTTTTATAACGCATACTCTGTGTTGCTTGCCTAAGATAATGGAATATAAAGAAATTATTCTGTGAATTTGGCACATTATTCCTTATGTTAATAGATATTGTTTATTTCTACAAATATTTCAAGAAAAACTTTTAAAAATTCTATATTCTTATCAATTTTTTTAATCAATTGATACAGAAATTTAACATTTTTTATATTATATCAAAATTGTTCCAAAAAATTATAATCATTTTTTAACATATATCTCGTATATAAACATAATAGTTAATTTATAAACTATAAATAATAGTATTTTTATTTGAAATCCTTACGCAAAAAATCACTTTCATATACTCGCAATATAGCTACAAATAATGCTGTAATCGCAGGTCCAATAATAATCCCCCAAAACCCAAATGTGCTTAATCCAGCTAAAATCGCAAAGAATATCGCGAGTTCATTAATTTGTAATGGTGTGCTTAAGATCCTTCGGTTTATAATACCAATTAACCATGGCTTTAGAATGTTATCGATAATAAAACCAATGAAACCCGCACTATAAAGTGCCAGAATAATTGCCTCTTGGATTCTATCTTGAAAAAATAATATAATACACACAGGTATCCAAATGAGTGCACCTCCCACAATTGGAATCATTGAACAAATTCCATATATAATTCCGAGCAAGATACCATCAAAATGTAAAATATAAGAGGCAATTCCAAAGGCTGCCCCCTGTAAAACGACATTGAAAAATGTTGAAAAAAACACAATGCGAAGTGTCCCGCTTACTTCTTTTGCCACTTCATTGATTTGTGTTTCATGAAATGGCAATAATTTTTTTAAATGGCTATAAAAATTCTCTCCCCAACAAAAAAAGACAAAAAGGAATATAATAATAAAACATCCATCAATAATAAAATGCATACTATTCCCACCAATAATACTTGTAATTTTGAGTAGGCTACCTGAAATTGAACTAAATGAGATTTGATTAAATATTGGCGCTAAATGTTCTTGTATAAAGGGCAAATGTGAAAGTATATTTTGCAGCCACATTTTTGTCTCATTGAAATATGTTCTAAGGGCATTCCAATCAAGCATATTTATACCAATAAATGCACGATATAAAATAAAAAGAAGTGGGATGAACACTAAAGCAATCATAATAAAAATTGCTATACATGATGATAAAATACTATTTTTTACAAATCGTTGTGTGTAGGTTTTGAGAAAAAATGTGCTAACACAAAGCAAAAAAGCTACGAGCATAGTGAATAAATATGAATAATAAAGAACAATAATTGCGGTGATAACAAGTATAAAAATAATTCCAAATGCAATTTTACTTTGCAAGGTAAATCCTTATTAGGTTACATTAAAAATATAAGATTCTACATTTAATTAAAGTTCTAAAACTATTTTATATGGAATATTATGATTTGAAATTCCAAAGTGATAATTTAGTCCATTTATGTGCAAGATGATTGATAGAATCATAGCATAAATTGATGTATCACTGATATGTTGATAAAAATATGGTATTATACTTTACAAAAGAAAATAATTTTACAACCCTATCTAACAAAACAAGAAATATGCAGAAGGTAGATTTAAAGCTTTATAATTTCATACTCACTAAAAAATAATGCTGATTTTAAAGTTCTAAAAGAAAAAATCAAGACAAAACACGAGCTAAGGAATCTTTATGAGACTAGATAAAGTGCTTGATATTTTATTTGGAAACCTCACAAATACACCATATATTAGTTCTTTTGAAAGTATTACATCAAATATTTCTAAGGTCAAACAAGGAACACTTTTTTTTCTACAAAATCCAGATGATTTACAACAGGCAATTCAACAAGGAGCATATGGTATTGTTTTTGATATAGAAATGGGAATCTTAGATTCTGAAATTGCTTGGATAAAAGTAGAAAATATCTCACAAAGTATTATGCGTCTTGTTCGCTACTTAGTTTTAGAATCACAATGTATTCTTTGCCTCCTTACACCGGTGGAAATAGCGTTAGCAAAAAGTATTAACACCCCTTTTCGCATTATTGATGGAGAAAAAATTACTGATATGCTAGCAGACATTTTTCTAGCTTACACAGAACAATTAAGGCAACCTCTAGTCCATCAAGTCTTTCTTACAAGTATTAGGGATTTGGAGCGACTCGATGTAGTAAAAATTTGTTCCCCATTTTATGTGCGTGACATGGAATATAGGAAGTATGATTTTATTCATAATCCTTTTATTAGAATAATACCAAAACAAGCAAATGTTAAATTCAAGATACTTTCTTACAATATCTTAGAAACACGCGTCTCACTGCATTCAGCTTCATATCTTATAGGATTACCTTATATATTTTTACCATTTCTAGAAAGTCTTATTAGCGTGTTAGAATCATATCAGGAAAGTTGGCAAACAATTTCTCAAGATTATATTATTAAAAATTCTAAAATAATTACTAATACGCAAAATACATTTAAAAATACAAATAAACACTCTCATGCCTTAAGGCATAAAAAAATAAAGGAAGAATTAGAAAATAGCCTCTTTACACACGAACATTCTTTAACATATTCCTACAACATTAAAAATGGGCGATTTAAATACTTTGAATCTCTTATTGATTATGATAAAAGATTCTCTTTAAAATCAGAAACAAAAACTATTCTTTTTTGTTGTAATCCACATATTTTTTATTTTCATCTTGTATGCGAACATGACTTTATTTATACAAACGAGATAAAAAAGAATATGCAAAATATTTTTCATATCCTGCAAACGCAGCAAGATTCTAATATTTTTGTAGAATATTTTAAAACTTATGGGAATCATCTCCAAGTGCTAACTTGTTATAACAAAAAATTTAAATTTGGTAAAAACTCTCCAAAATATATTTGTATGCCTTATGCCAATATATCTCATCTGTCTCAAATGCTAATAAAGCTTTGCTATCATTTTGCTATTGTGTATGGAATCTCAAAAGAATCTTTTCTAAAAGCTACAATAAAACAAAAAGAATTAAAACATAAGATAATAAAAAATCCAAAATAATTTGATAATAAATTATCCTATAACAATAACATAGTATTATTACTAATTTTTAGTAGTTATAATAAAAAGAATTGTTGCTTAGTTATTTAAAAGTATGTTCTAAAGTATTTATAGAATTGATACTTTTGTTTTTTAAATAAAATGTAAATGTATATATTTAGAAAGAAATTAAAATACTAAAGAAGGTTGTAATATTATAATAGAATATTTATTAACCACAATAGAAATTTTACCCGAAAAAGGCTTTTTATGCTTCGCATACTCTTCATAAAATTGATACGATTTTACCAACTTTTTATCTCACCATTCACTCCACAATCTTGCAGATATTATCCTACTTGCTCGACATACGGATTAATACTTATGAAGTTTGATAATCCTTTAATCGCCTGTGTAAAAATCACACTGAGAATCTTATCATGCAATCCCCTTTTTGAAGGAGGCTTTGATTTGCCATATATGTATCTTAGTGTAAAAACTCAAAAGAGATTAAGACGAAATGCTTTTCAACAATCTCATTTTTTTTCAAAACCAATTCCTCAAGAACCAAAAAAAGTAACATATTTGTTTATAAAATCTGATTCTTATTTGCTTAAATTGCAAAAATTTTATATAATTTCAATTTACTTAAATCATAAAGGCAATTAGTGGATAAACAAAGTAATTTAAGATTGATATTGGCGGTTGCTATCTCATTTGTTGTTATTGTTGTATGGTCAAAATATTTTGCACCTGAACCCGATATAAATAAACCACAAACAAAGACAACACAACAAGCAAATACCAATGAAGAAGTGCCAAATAGTGCATTAAATACATTATCTAGCAATACAAATACTCAAGCAAGTGTTAATGATGAGATGAAAGGTATTCCTGCATCAATTCCTCAAAATAAAGAAGTGCTTGTTGCCATACAATCTGATACATTTGATATGGACATTGATGTTTTTGGTTCGATTACACAAGTCTATCTCAAAGAGGATAAATACATACAGCCACATCAAGAAGGTATTTTCACACATTTAGGGCGACTTTTTGGTATGGTAAGTGGTGAAAATAAGAAACTTGAAAGACTCCCACTTCTTGCAAACAATGTCCCATTATATCCATTACAAATGATTTTTGTAGATAAACAATATAACGAACATGCGAATAACACAAAATTCCATGCAGATAAGACACATATTATTGTTAAAGACAAGCCTGAAATACTCACACTTACACAAGATTTAGGTGATCTTATTGTCCAAAAAATCATTACAATCAATCCCGATATGACATATCAAGCAGAAATTAAGTTAAATAGACCAATACACTACATAATCAGTAACGGTATGCGTCCTAATGCAGATTCAGAAAGTTATGTATTTCATGGGGTATTGCTCCAAAATATAAGTGGTTCTATTGAGAAAATAGAAGATGGAGATGCAAAAGCAGAAGGACAAAATTTCAGCGATGCACTTTATCTTGCGAGCGTAGATAGATACTACACAAGCTTACTTTTTAATCCCGATAAACCTATTCGTTCCGTAACCATTGGAGCATTTGGCAAAGGATTACCTCGACCATTTATTAATGTGCAAGAACAAAATGAGATATTCAAAGGATATATAGGACCAAAAGATTATAAAGTTTTAGAATCTATTAATCCGCATCTTACAAGTGTAGTGGAATATGGGAGAATCACATTTTTTGCAAAATATATCTTTACTTTATTAGAATGGCTTTATGCACATATTGGGAATTGGGGTGTTGCTATTATTGTCCTAACAATCATTATTAGAATAATACTTTTCCCACTAAGCTTTAAGGGCATGGTCGGTATGCAAAAGCTCAAAGATCTTGCACCAAAAATGAAAGAACTGCAAGAGAAACACAAAGGAGATCCACAAAAATTACAAGCTTCTATGATGGAGCTTTATAAAAAACATGGGGCAAATCCACTTGGAGGATGTCTACCCTTAATCCTACAAATTCCTGTATTTTTTGCCATTTACCGTGTGCTTTATAATGCCGTTGAATTGAAAAATGCTCCACTAATGTGGTGGATTCATGATTTAAGTGTTATGGACCCATATTTTGTGTTGCCTGTGCTTATGGGACTATCTATGTATTTACAACAATCTTTAACCCCAACCACATTTACAGACCCCCTACAAGCAAAGGTATTTAAATGGTTGCCTGTTGTTTTTACTTTTTTCCTCATTACTTTCCCTGCTGGACTTATTTTATATTGGACAATCAACAACTTAATTTCAATTATTCAACAACTTGTTATTAATAGAATGCTTGATATGAAAAAACAAAAAGAAATAGAATCTCATAAGCATAAAAAGCAGATTCGTAAGGATACAAAGTGAATATATTGCGATATAATACTCAATCATGATAATAAATAATAATGTATAAATATAATAAGGAAACAATATGAAAAAATTTAGTGCAAAAACTCTTGATTCCGCTCTTTTGGAGGCTTCAAAATATTTTAATTGCTCTCTTACACAGATTGAATACGAAGTCGTGCAAAATCCAAGTAATGGGATACTTGGTATTGGTAAAAAAGAAGCAATTATTGTTGCAACACAAAAATATTCAAACTTAAACACTAATGAGAATCTACATACAAGTGAAAGCAAAAAAAATAAAGATATACAACACGAACAAAAAATACATGAAACATGTTTTGATTCCAACAATCATACTATCTCAAACGAATCACACGAAAAATCTTTATGCGATTTTTCGTGTGATTGCACACAAAACGACGCAATAACGCAACAAGCACAAACCCATTTACATGATTCCAAAGAATCTCCAGAAACATCAAATATACATCTTGATAATGTATCTACGCAAGATTCCAAAGATTGCAACAACTATACAATTAATGAAAATGAGACTTATACAGAATCAATTACGATCGAATCTTCCCATGTAGAAAAAGTTGTTTATCTAGCACATAAAGATATACAGAATGCACAACAAAAACAAGAAGTAGCTGATTTAGATGATAAAGTAAAAAGTGATTTTGATAACAGCTTCTATGATGATTCTTCACACATTCCATGGCAAGATTCTGAATACACAAAATCTCATCTCAATCGTCATAATCATACTACATATCAAAGCTTTATACCACCAGCACCCAATGTAAATATAGAGGAAGCCTCTCAAGAAGTGCAGGAGGAACTCATTGAATTACTGAAGTTCCTTCCACTCGACCTTACTAAAGTGCAAGTAAAGCCATATGATTCACATACATTATCAATCCTTATCGATGGACTAGATGCCGCATTATTAATTGGGCAAAAAGGCTATCGCTATAAATCTTTAAGTTATTTGCTTTTTAATTGGATAAATATTCGCTATGGATATGGTGTGCGTCTTGAGATTGCACAATTTTTAAAGAATCAAGAGGAAATGATACGAGTATATCTTGAGCCAATTATAGAATCTGCCAAACTCAATGGTAAAGCACAAACAAAACCACTTGATGGTGTCCTTACACATGTTGCCTTAAAGATTCTAAGAGATGAATTACCAAACAAATATATTGTATTTCGGGATACTGCTGATGGTGAGAAATATATTACGATTAGTGATTTTCTAGGAAATCAAAATAGCTATCGTAGCAATGTTCATGGTTTTGGTAATTCTCCAAAATACTAAAAATTTATAATTCGAAGAAAATTATAATGAGATGCTACAACTCTCAACCACAGGAATTTTATGGACACTATTGTTGCGATTTCAACTGCATTAGCAAAAAGTGCTATTAGTATCGTGCGTTTAAGCGGTAAGGATTCTTTGCGAATTGTATCCAATCTTTTAAAAAAACAGCAAGGGCAAATCCATACTTCACAATCTTTATGTAATGACATAAATCTCATGCCCAGACAGGCTACACTTCGTAACATTTATGATGAATATGGTAGAATGATTGACAAAGCTATTATCATCTATTTTAAAGCACCTTTGAGTTTTAATGGTGAGGATATTATTGAGATTCAAAGTCATGGCGGAAAACTCATTGCACAAGAGATTTTAAGGGTATGCACATATTATGGTGCACGTCTTGCAAATGCTGGAGAATTTAGTAGGCGAGCTTTTAGAAATGGCAAACTTGATTTATTAGAGCTTGATGCAACTATTTCCCTAATTAATAATACAAATGCAAATTTTACACAGCTTCTTGCTCGAAATCTTTCAGGTGAATGTTCCAAAATGCTTGATGAGATTCGACTGCAAATTATAGAAATCATTGCACAAATGGAGGTTAATATAGATTATAGCGAAGAGGACTTAGATGAAAACATTTTAGAAAAATCACTACAAGTGCTTGATAATATCATACAAAGATTTTCTACAATTTTAGAATCTACAAAACATTATAATCGATTACAAAATCTTAAACTCTGTATCTTGGGCAAACCAAATGTCGGTAAAAGTTCATTGCTCAATCTTTTACTTTTACGTCAAAGAGCTATTGTGAGTAATCTTGCTGGCACGACAAGAGACGCGATTTCTGAAATAATTGATATTGGCGGAAATCTTATTACAATTATTGATACTGCTGGTATCCGAGATAGTGGTGATTTTATTGAACAAGAGGGGGTTAAACAAAGCTTTGAATATGCAAAACAGAGTGAAATCCTTTTATGTGTATTTGATAATTCAGAACCTATGGAAAAAGAAGATTTTGATATATTAGATTTTCTATCACAAGATTCTCTCAAAGATAAATTTATTCTTGTTGTGCTGAATAAAAATGATTTAATAAAGAAAAACACCCATGACTTCACACATTTTAACACAATTTCTATTAACACAAAAGATATTCAAAATGCTTCATTAATCAAAAACAAGATACAGGATATTCTTACAATGCAAATTGACCAAAATACTTTTATCCTTACCAATAATACACAACGCATACTTTTAGAATCCGCATTGCATAATTTACAAAATGCAATAATTTCATTACAACATTTTCAGATAGAGTTAGTTAGCTTTGAGCTGACACAAGCTTTGCAATCGTTAGGACAAATTACAAAGCCATATAATGTTGAAGATATTTTAGATTCTCTGTTTTCACAATTTTGTGTTGGAAAATAAATAGCATGGAAATAAAATTAGAATCTATAAAATTGCTATAATATGGATTTTAAAATGATATAAGGAATTTATTTTGGAATCTATGTTTTAGGATTTTTATATATTGAGATATGACAAATTATTAATTTTCTTCATTCGTTATACATTGATTTTATATACGCTATTCTATATATTGTAAAATATAGAATAGTAAGAAAATTTACTAAGAAAAGTTGCCAAGCAAATTACTTTTATTTTCAAAGAATCTCATAAATAATCTATGAACACGAGACAAAAAATAGAATCGCAATAAGATTATTTTTCACCACAACTTAATACTTCTGCTTTAAGTGTATATGAGACAATATCTGTTTTTTTTAGTATTAACTGTCGTGCAAACATATTGTGGTTTATTTTTACCTATTAACCCAAAAAATGAGGGTTTATCTTTACATTTCATACTTTTGCCTATAATCTTTAAAACAACTTTATTGCCTGCTTTTGTTGTGTGGATTGCCTCATTTTTGAGCTGATTTTCCGCACCTTTCTTTATTTCATCAAGCGTTGTTCCAGATTTATTGACTGCTGTTTCTGTAACCTCAATATCACCCTCAACTTTACAACCAAATATTCTTTCGCCTGCCTGTGCAAGAGTAATACCTCGTGTATCTTTATCCATTTGCGTAGCTTCATAAGGAGGGAAATTCGTTGCACAACCTGCTGATAAAATCGCAATAATCCCTAAACCAATACAAAACTTTATATTTTTTATAACTTTTACGGAATATAACATAACTGCCCCTTTAAATAGTGAAATAAAATCGTATTTTACAAAAAAAACAAGTCAAGGGGTTGAACAATTTTTTAAATTCAATAAGAAAAATAACTTATGTTTATTGTAAATATATAAGTAAAGTCAGAAATTTCTTCGATATTTTATATTTTATTATAAATTTATACGCAAGGACTTTATGGATTAAATTGTGTTATAAAAATTTATTCGAAGCTTTTAAGTAAAATACTATCAATATTTTTGCATGAAGAGAGAATGCTTTATAAAATCTAAAGAAGTTTCTTTGTTAATTGATTCTAATCTCATTATCTACTTATTTGGAACTATAAAAAAGTTTATTGCATAAAGAATGAATTTATTATTTATTATGCAAAATCGGCATAAACCAATGCACTACCCCAAGTAAATCCTGACCCGAACGAATCAAGCAAGAGTAAATCACGATTTTTAATTTTACCTTCACAGCATGCATCATTAATTGCCATTGGGATACTTGCGGCACTTGTATTACCATATTTATGCACAGTGAGAATCAGTTTTTCTTGGGGTAATTCTAGACTACTAGCAACAGAATTAATAATGCGGATATTTGCCTGATGAGGGATAAAATACGATATATCATCAACGCTTAAATGATTTTTTGCCAATATATCTTTTGCTTCTTTGGTAATAGTGCGAACAGCAACTTTAAATACCTCATTACCTTTCATTTTCATACCTTGATTCTCAATGTATTCATTATCAATAAAATCTTGAACACTTTCTGCGATAGAATCTTGCGTAAAAATATTATTGCGTTTTGGTGTATAAAGTAAATGTGAAAAATTTCCATTTGATGAGATATGCACATCTTTAATACCCTCTTTTGTGCTACTACTCACGATACATGCACCAGCACCATCGCCAAACAAAATACAAGTGCCTCTATCAGAAAAGTCAAGGATAGAACTTGACTTTTCTGCACCAATTACCAAAATATTATTATATGCACCACTTTCAATATAACTTTTTGCAGCCGACAAAAGATAAATAAATCCTGTGCAAGCAGCAGTAATATCAAAAGCTGGGACATTCTCTAAGTTCAATTTCGAGGCAATGATACATGCAGTTGATGGCATACCAAAAAAATCTGGGCTTAGTGTTGCACATAAAATTAAATCAATATCTTTTAAAGAAATATTGGCTTTTTGTATTGCGAGTTTCGCTGCCTCAACGCCCAAATCACTACTTTTTTGACTTTTGTCTGCAAAATAGCGAGTCTTAATACCTGTTCTCTGCACAATCCACTCATCATCTGTTTCTAAAAAATCTGCAAAAAAACTATTTGGAACACATCTATCTGGCACATACGAGGCAAGAGATACAATAGAAGCATAACGAGGCATGAACTATCCTTTGATAAATTTAACCCACCCAAAAAATTAGTTTATGAAATTATTGAGAATAACTACTTTTTTAGAATCTCTAATTATAATGTATTATTTTATATTTTTGTAGCTGAAATCTTAGAATCTGCAAAAACTTCGGTAATGGTTTCACATATTTTGGAATCACATGCATCAAGTGCTTGATAAATTGCACATTCCATAGCCCTTGCGTTGCTTTTTCCGTGACTAATAATAACCGGTTTTTTAACACCTAACAATGGAGCTCCACCATATTCAGCATAATCAATTTTTAATTTCAGAGATTTGAATGCAGATTTAGCGAGTAAAGAACCAAGTATGCTTAGAAAAGATTTTTTAATCTCTTGTTTTAAGATTGTATTTATAGAACTCGCTACACCCTCACTCGCTTTTAATACAAGATTTCCCATAAAACCATCACATACAATCACATCAACAGAGCCATTAAAAATATCAGACCCTTCAACATTTCCCCTAAAGAAACTATATTCCTTAAGTAGCTGAAAAGTTTGTTTAGTGAGCTCATTACCTTTAGAATCTTCTTCACCATTTGATAAAAGCCCAATTCTTGGTGCAGAATATCCTAAAACATTTCTTGCATAATGATAACCCATAATAGCAAAATCAACCAAATATTCTGGTTTACAATCAGTATTTGCTCCCGCATCTAAAATAACACTTGGATTTGATGTAATAGTTGGCATACAAGTGCAAATTGCTGGGCGAGAAACACCATTTATACGACCGATTTGCAATGTCGCAAGACTCATTGTTGCTCCACTATGTCCCGCACTCACGCATGCTTGTGCTTCACTATTTTTTACAAACCCAATGGCTTGATAAATAGAAGTATCTTTACGCTTATTTGCAGTGCTAGCACTTTCTGTCATTTTTATAAAGTCTTGTGTATGAACGATTTCTATGCGTTGCAAAATAGTAGCAGAAGCAGATTGTGAATCAAGACATGGCTTAATAAGATTCTCATCTCCTACCAAAAATACACTAAATTCTCTCTGTTTTAATGATTCAAGCACACCACAGACAATAGGAGTAACTCCATTATCTGCACCCATAGCATCTACAGCAATTCGCATAATTTTTAATTGGAACTATAATTTTGTGTAAATTTATTAATAAAATGTGGTAACTTCCAACTTCCATCTTTATCTTTAATCGGTTTTGCCAATGAAACCTTATAATGTGTGCGTCTCTTTGCTGCTCTTGTTTTACTAACTCGTCGCTTAGGAACTGCCATGAATTACTCCTCTATATTGGTTTGAATATTATAATCTAGTCGTATTGATTCAACTTCACTCTCAAGAATAAAATTAAAATCAATGAAGCCTTCGAAAAATTCAATTACATCTAAATTTAAATTATTTGTTTGGCTTTGTGTTTTCCAGACACCATCTGAAAAATACAAAACCAAATCACAATCAATTCTTTCCCTAAAAGACTTTCCACTCCGAACACAGATAAGCTCAAGATTCCCATGCAATTTACCCTGAAATTGCACAAGTTTAGAATCTACTCTCTTTAGTTCCCCTTTTAATCCTATTGTTTCTTCACTTTCTAAAATTTGCATAGAATCTTGCGTATGAACTATATCAATATATTTTGACCTTTCATTTATCTTTCTAAATTCTATCTGCATACTTTCTAGCCCTTAAAGTTTAATTAAGATACAAATAACTAGAATATTAAAGAACATCTTACTTGCAATAATTAAGATACAAATAATAATATAAACTTCAAATCTTTACTTTTGTTTTAGTTGCATTTTATCCTTGACAAAAATAACAAATTAACTAAGCTATTTTTTATAAAGAAGAAAATCGCAATTTTAAATACCCTAAATGACTTATAGAATCTTACTTTTTGCAAAGAAAAATGCGATTTCTATTGCTGCATTTTCTTTAGAATCGCTTCCATGCACCGCATTTGCATCGATACTTTCAGCAAAATCAGCACGGATTGTCCCAGCTTTTGCTTCTTTTGGATTTGTGGCACCCATAAGATCTCTATTTTTTGCTATTGCATTATTACCTTCTAAAACCATGACAACAACAGGACCGCTAATCATAAATTCTACTAAATCATTAAAAAAAGCTCGCTCTTTATGCACAGCATAAAATTCTTGAGCTTCTTTCTTGGAAAGTTGCACTTTTTTCGTAGCCGCTATTCGTAAGCCGTTATCCTCAAATCTTGCAATAATTTTACCAATAACATTTTTTTTTACTGCATCGGGCTTGATAATTGATAATGTCTGTTCCATGTGATAATCCTCAGTTTATAGTAAAAGCAAAAAGGATATTCTACACTAAAAAAAGTTAAAAATCAAGCTTTCAATAGAATATCTCTCAGGTTCTGGACAAGCAGGTGGTATTTTAGAAATCAATAACAAAGCAAGTTCAGAAATTGCAGGTAAAATCACAGCTGGGGGGGGGGGGTAGCAGGTTCAAATACCACAGTCGATAATGATGGGACAATCAGTGGGGATAAATTAAACCTTACAAATAGTGGCAACATAAGCAATACCGTAACAGCAAAAAATGGTAATACAATTAGCAATAGCGGGACTATCAACAAGGTAGATGTTAGTGGTGGAACCGTAAATATTGCCAATAGTGGAACTATTGGTGCATTAGAGTTCACTGCAGGTGCGATTGCAAAATTCGGGCAAAACTACGCAGTTACCATCAATGATAAAGCCAGTTATGACACAGATGGTGCTTTTGGTATCACAGGGACTAAGGCAAATGGTGCAATACAAATAGCAGATAACAATGCATTTTTGATTAATCTTTGTGCTGGTTTTGAAGTAGGGACAGGATATGATTTGAATAACTTCATTAGTGGTGCTGGTGGAGGTTCAAAATTGCAGGATTATAATGGTAATAATGTAATATCATTAGGTGCTCAACATCTTCGCACAGCGTAGAATATCTATGGTATAAATATTGGCAATAATGGAATCATAACTATCGCGGTAGAAGCAAATAAATCATGGATAGGTTTTGCAACGCCATGCTTTTCTACTTCTAGATTACCGATAGGGCGGTTGGTTTGCTCGAAACTGGTTAGGTGCTAAATTTGGACAAAATGCTTCTTTAAATGTTGTCTATGGTGGTAAATTTGGTGGACAAATCCAAACCCATAATATCAATGTAAGAATAGGTTGGCAGTTTTAGAAACTGACTACTTTTATAGCATAGAGTTTGATGATTCTTAATCACTCTATGCGTTCATATAACTTTACCATATAAAAACAATGTGAAGTCCTCTTGGATTTTACATTATAACACCACGACTTTCTATCAAATCGTTTATAATTGTGAATAAAGTAAAATAGTCTAAACTCTTAAGAAAATAAAATCAAAATTCCATCCTTCCACACCATTCTTTATGGTAAGAGGATGGGCTTTTATATACAATGGATAAGATTGTATCATTGACTGCGATTTTAAATTGCAATCATGGAAATGTGTAGCTACAAATTTACCAATAAAAATTCCGTCAATATAAAGTTAAAATCTTACTCCAATAATCACTCAAGCCCATATTCTTATATTTTACATTATACAATCTCTTTTATTGTTGAATGATTATGGATCGTTTGTATAAGCATTGAGTTCTTTGATTGTTGCTTGGAGATATTGTGTAAAATCCTTTTCTTTTTTTAAAACACGACCCGCCTGAATGGAAGAAAGCTCAAGACAAAGCTTTGCATTTAAATTTTTATAAGTTTGTATTTTTGCTAAAAATACTTGAGTGCGTTGCAATATCTCTCCTTGAGTATTTGAATCTAATCCATCAAAAAATTCTAAAAATGGATTTAAAAAAGTATTGAGTGCATTGATACTATTTTGTAATCCCTCATTAGCTTTTACAATAATATTTTGAATCATGCTGTATGAGAGTTCATGTTGCGTGAAACATTTATTTAAGAGACTTTCACATCGATGAAGCAATTCCATACTTTCCGCATACAGAGTATGAGAATCATGTAAAATACTTGCGAGTATTTGGGAATGTTTGGGGTTCGTAGGTGCAATTTTTTGTGCCGCATAATCACGACTATATACCACATTATTTTTTTGATTTTCTACTTGTTTATAAGAATCTTTTGTGAAATCACTGCGTTTATATCGCTTTTTTCTTTCCTCAATTTTATTTTGTTGTATGGATATGATAATATTACCATTATAGAATCTTATAGAATGTCTCTTTAATAGATTATTTGCCCCTTGTGTCAGAGGAATATTATTGAGGTGATTATAATACGCACTACGAATAATATCTTTTTCATAAAAACTTATTTTTAAAGATTCTATTTTTGCAATATTTGCATTGAATTTTGATATTGAGTTCATTATTTATCCCCTGCTTACAATCATGTAAGTGGTTGAAAATATGGCTTTAAAAGTTCGTAGAGATTATGTTGTAGCTGTGTAAGCTGCAAAGATTCTAATTCTACCAAATTTGCTTCTAATTGTGCAATATATTGTTGCATAACATCTTGTGCTTGTTGAATACCAAGTAAATTCACATAGCTATTTTTGTTTGTATCGTTTTGTGTTGTTTTACCAGATTTACTTTCATCTTGAAGAAAATCAATAATATCGTCTCGTATTTGAAAATACAATCCCAGTTTTATACCAAAATCATAAAGATTTTTTTGTGTTGTAGAATCTAAATTTGCAATAATTCCACCCATTTTTAAGCTTGTTGCAATCAATTTTGCGGTTTTATGAATATGAATAAAATCAAGCTTTTCTTGTGTGAGTTTTGTGTTTTCAAAATAGCAGTCAAGTGCTTGTCCTAGAATCATGCCTGAAATTCCACCATCTTGGCTTAAAGATTCAATCAAAGCAATTTTTACATCCGGTGCAAATACTGCTTGAGAAAGCAAAGAAAAGCTATAAGTATTTAAACCATCTCCAATAAGTATTGCCCCAACCTCATCATATTTACAATGCAATGTGGGGTGAGAACGTCTTAAGGACGCATTATCCATTGCAGGCAAATCATCATGTATAAGTGAATAAGTATGCAAACATTCAATTGCTAAGCATACATCAAAAGAATTGAAAACAAACTCTTTTGATTGTGCACAAACAACACTTAATAAGAGATTGGGACGGAATCTTTTGCCACCATTTTTCATCATTTCCCAAAAAGCTTCTTCAAAATATGGGTGAAAACTTAGTATTTGTGGCTTATGAGATAGCAGATAAGATTCAAAATCTTGACAAGTCTGCAGAAAAAATGACATAGAACCTCCATAAAATAAGAAATCTAAAATTTTTTACAATTCTAGCATGAAATAGTAGAAATATTATATAAATTATAAACTGAAGCAAAAACTCTTGTGGTAATTTTTAAAAAGTAAATCATACATTGAATATATTGTAAAGTCTCAAAAATTTCAGGTATTACACATTTTTTTAGTAACAAAGTAAAGAAATCTTAAATAAGATTCTGTGCATCATTGTATTGAAAATAAATAATAATGCGACCTTAAGCATTCAACTTATTTAAATTCTTTCTTGATTTCCTTGCAAAATCTTTTCTCGTAATTGCCCACAAGCAGCACTTATATCAAGTCCTTTGGATTCTCGAATAGTTGCTACAATTCCGCGATTATAAAGATAGTCTGCGAAAGCTTGCACTTTTTCTTTTTCTGGTCGTTTGAATTGACTTTCCTCATGGGGATTAAATGGTATAAGGTTGACTTTTGAACGAAATCCATGCAAAAGCTTCACAAGCTTTTTGGCACTTGCTAAATCATCATTCATGTCTTTAATTACAAGATATTCAAACAAGATTCTATTGCGTGTATGTAGAGGAAACTTACGAAGAGAATCTAAAACCCGTTCAAGATTATAAACGCGATTCATAGGGATTAATTGACTTCGTAAAGAATCATCAACAGCATGCAAGGAAAGTGCAATTTGCACCCCAAGATCCAATGCACCAAGCTTTTCAATCTGTGGGGCAATACCGCTTGTCGAAATTGTGTGCCGCCTTGTAGCGATATTCAATCCATCTTTATGACTAATAATACGTATTGCCTTAATAACATTACTAAAGTTATCAAGTGGTTCTCCCATTCCCATAAATACAATATTTACACTCTTATTGGAATCTAAATTATTATCTCTTTTCAGAAATACAACTTGTTGCACTATTTCACCTACACTTAAGTTCCGCACAAAACCACCCTTAGCGGTTGAACAAAATACACAACCTACTCGGCAACCAACCTGGCTGGAAACACAAAATGTATATTTTTCACCCTTAAGAATCTTACCTTCATTATCAAAAATTTTCTCACGCATTTTTATAAAAACAGATTCAAAGCTAAGATTATCATGTGTCTGAAAAAGATATTTCTTTGTTCCATCTTTACTTTCTTCAATTTGAATTGGATAAATTGTAGAAAAATTTGCATGTTGACTTTGTATATCAGAATCTTGTCTAGGGGAAATATTTGCCTGAGTATCTCTTTGTTTGTTTAATTCGAACACTTGATTGCATGTTTGTGAAGAATATTTATATTGTTGCAAGTCTTGAAACAAATATTTTTCTACATTGCAAAATTTATCCTTTAATTGCTTTTGCATAATTTTTGGAATATTTTTCATGTCTGAAAATTGTGTCACATATCGACAATATAGCCAATGATAAATTTGTTTTGCACGAAACTTTGGTTGCATTATCTCCTCAAGCTCTTCAAGCAAATATGAGTATATGCTATCTAATTCTTTCATACAATCCCTTATAGAAAAAATAAAATGCTATTCTAAGATATTTTTTTTAACTTTCTTAAGAATTTCCTTATTTCTCTTAAAGATGTGATATTTAGGTTTCTTTAGCTACGAACTTTTACAAAACTAAAAGTTCCATATTTCTTGAATATTCAATGAGACAAAGTAAGATTCTTGGCAAGAGCAAAAGACTTGTGATATAATATTGAATTTATTTACTACGAAAAAAGGGGAAACAATGCATGATAGCTCAGCAGTAAAAGAATATTTACGATTACATGGTGTTGATAATGTTTTGGACCTCGACCACGAAGAGTTAGAGCAACAATATGTAAAAACAGTTCGTGAGGGCATAGACTACTATCGCAGTCTCTTATATGAAGGAAATGTTCATTTTTCGCCACCAAAACATGATGTCATAGAAGCACTCAAAAAGGTGCAAACAATTGATGAAATGTTTCAAACTCTTTATGATTTTTTACATATGTTTACCCCTACAGATTTAATTGCATTTATGTCAGAACTTAAAATGCCTGTGCCATATCGACGTTTAAAAAATATTATTACGATTGTGCATGCAAGGGTGCAAGATGAGATTTTAGATAATATTAAACGAGATCTGCGAGATTTTCCAAAGCAAGAGAGAGAAACTCTAATTGCATATTATGAAAGTAAGCGAAATGACATTATTGGGTTGGAGAATCTCCATGAAAAATATAAAAGCTCTGGCACACTTGCTTATTTACGCTCAACAGCAGAAACAAAACTGGACATTATGCAAACTTTCCTTAGTAAAGACTTGGAGCTTGAATATAAACCTTACTATGATAATAGTAAAGAAAAACGGACACTTGTTTCAAAGATTCTAGAAATCAGTGGCATTTATACCAAACAAGAGTTATTTGACATGAAAATTGCAGACCTCCAATCAACTTACAATGAAATTATGCAACAAGTATTGCAAAAAGAGAAAGAACAAAAATTAATGAGAAAATATATCGAGGCTTTTGAAGATTCTGCGGGTATAACAGAAGAGGAATTTAAAGGATACTGCCAAGATATGCGAGAAGATTTAAGCGAAGATCTTGTCAATGAAATTATTAATTATTTTACAACTCGCAATCATTTTATCGCAAACAAGATTAATAATGTGCTTTCTGGTAAGGGTATGAACAATCTTATGTCTCCATCAGCACTTATGGGTGATCATTTATAGTATAATCATAATAGCTTCAACAACAAACAATCTTACACAAATCTTATATTTAGAAAATATTTGTTATAATCAAGTTTCCAAATATGAAATAAAAATAAAATTTATTTCTCAACAAAGGTAAAATATGTCATTTTTATATCAATTTAAATCTAAATATTATATTTTTTCTCTCTTATGGATTCTCATTGGGATTCTTGTTGCATCTTATTTGATTTATGAAAAAACAATAATGATAAACTACAATCAATTAGAAAAAATCTTAAAACAAGAAGATGTGAAAGAAATATTAGTAGATTCACAAACAAGTTATTTTTATACTATAAAAGGAAATATTTATGAAATTTCCTCAAAAGAGCTTTTTAGCCCATCTATCATAGTGGGAACTCAAAGCAAAACACAAGAATCTCAAACTTATACCCCCCCTACATCAAATCTACAACTTAAGACTCTGCCCAATATTTCTTCTAAAACACCATTTTCAACAAAAATCATCTATGCAACACTCATTATTCTAATTGGACTTGTCATCATTTTTGTTTTTTATAATAACAATCAGTGGAATAAAGATTCTCAATCAAACTTTGCACCACAACATGATACACAAAGCGATAGTGAAATATCTATACCCATAGAATCCATGAAAAGTCAAATTAGATTCTCTGATGTAGCGGGTATCAGCGAAGTAAAAGATGATTTATTGGAAATTATTGATTATTTGAAAAATCCAAAAAAATATCAAGATTTAGGAATCTATCCACCAAAAGGTGTGCTTTTAGTTGGACCTCCAGGTGTAGGTAAGACTATGTTGGCAAAAGCTATTGCTGGAGAATCTGGAGTGCCATTTTTTTACCAAAGTGGTTCATCATTTGTTCAGATTTATGTAGGTGTTGGAGCAAAAAGAGTGCGTGAGTTATTTGCAAAAGCAAGAATGTATGCACCATCAATCATCTTTATTGATGAGATTGATGCTGTGGGCAAAACACGAGGTGGTAAAGATAATCACGAATGGGAATCTACCCTTAACGAGTTATTGACAGAAATGGACGGATTTAGCGATCAAAGTGGAGTAATTGTTATTGCAGCAACAAATCAAGTTGATGTTATCGATCCTGCTTTGCTACGTAGCGGACGATTCGACAGGCGTATATTTGTAGATTTACCAAATATTACAGAGAGAGAGGATATTCTTAGAGTTTATTTACGCAATCGCCCCCATTCTCTTAATATACAAGAAATTGCACGACTTTGCACAGGCTTTAGTGGAGCAAATATCGCATCTCTTGTAAATGAAGCGGCAATGAATGCCTTACGCCATAAACGACAAGAAATCACCATGCAAGATATTCTTGATAATACAGAAAAAGTCCTCTTTGGAAAAAAACGTCAAAATCCCCTTACACATAAACAAAAAGAAATTATTGCATTATACAATGCAGGGAAGGCAATTTCACAATATTGGCTTTCACATGATTTTCAAAAAATCTCACTTATGCAACTTCCACAGCATATAAAAATTGATGATAATAGCCTCAGGAGTGAATTAATTGCACAAATAAAAATAGCATTGAGTGGCACTTTATCACTAGAAGAAAATAATATAGAATCTTCAACAATTGCTATGCAAGATATTAACAATGCAAAATATATAGCTCACAAAATGTGTCATGAATTTGGCATGGGAGATCGACTAATAGCAGATGAGTTAGATGAATTAAGAATTTTAGAAAACGCAAAAGAAGAACATAGAGATTTTATTATATCTAATAAAAAGAATATTCATATTATTGCCGAAAATTTACTCTTGCACGAAAAATTGAGCAAAGAAGAGATTGAAAGCATTCTTTCAATCTCTGATACTTAATTAAAAATCCTTTTATTCTATTTTATATAAAAGTATATGCAACACTATATAGTATTTCAGCATTATCGAATATCCATAAACCTTTCATCACAAAAACTATTCACATGTAAATTACTAAAAGCATTTTTTAATGACTTAAAGAGCAATGGATTTTTAGATTCTAGTTCTCGCAACAATTCCTTTGTTTCAGCTCTCGCACGAGGTCTCTTATCTTGTGGTAACCAATTTATCGGACAATTACAATCAGGAGCAATATAGATATGATTACTTGCAATAAAATCTATAATTTGTCGCTCTCGCACAAATATTAAAGGGCGAATAACCCCTAAACCATTTTTTGCCTTGTAATAAGGAGGCATAGAACGCAGTGAACCATTATAAGTAAGATTCATCATAAAACTTTCTGCAGCATCATCTAAATGATGTGCAAGTGCGATTTTATTAAATCCTCTCTTAAGAGCAATATTATAGAGTTCGCCACGACGCATACGAGAACAAAATGAACAATAGATGCTTCCCTCTTTTTTATGATTCTCTAAAATTTTAAAGATTTCTGTGCGATTAAGTTCATATGGAATCCCAAGCTTGTTACAATACTCAAAGATATATTCATACTCACCACCTCTACCATAATCAATCGTCATTGCCAAAAAATCAAATTTAAAGGGGGCATGTCGTTGCATATGTGCAAAAATCGTTGCAAGCAACATTGAATCTTTACCGCCACTTAATCCCAACAAGATTTTATCATTCTCGCCGATAAGATTATATTTAGCATTTGTGCGACCAACAAGATTGAGAATCTTTTTACTTATTTGTGGCTTATTATTAAGATTTATTCTTGTAGAATGTGTAATATCTAAATCTTTATGTATATCTCCAATCTCTTGTTGTGATAAATCGTGCATATTAAAAGAAGTTTTTTGTTGTATGTTGTTATACATATTTTTCCTTAAGAATCCATTAAAAACACGAAATTTTTATATCACAAAAGCATACAAAAACATGTTTAAAATTCGTCTATTTGAATTTTGTTAAAAATAAAATATTTTGCAAAAGATTCTATAATTCTCAGAAATTAAGGAAAGTCTAATCGCGTGGATAACGCAAAACAATGCGACCCTTATCAAGACTATAAGGGGTAAGCTCTATTTGCACATTATCACCAGGAAGAATTTTGATATTATGCATACGCATTTTCCCCGAAATATGACATAAAACAATATGTCCATTTTGTAATTCCACCCTAAAAGTCGTGCTAGGCAATGCCTCAATTACCTTACCGTCTACTTTAATTACATCATCTTTTGCCATTTAAAACTCCGTTAAAATTTTTGCTCTACCACCAATTATTGCAATAGTATGTTCATGATGAGAAGTATTTAACCCATCTTTACTCACAACAGACCATTTATCATCTAATAATTGTGTCTCGCCACTTTTTTGACACACCATAGGCTCAAGACAAAAAACCATTCCATCTTTTATCTTTGGACCACTAATCTTCACGCCATTATCCAAATAGTTTGGTATATTTGGCTCTGCATGTGGTTTTGTGCCAATACCATGTCCACAATAATCACGCAATGGAACAAAACCTCGACTTTCAATATTCTCTTGCAATATTGCACTAATTTCTTTAAATCGCATTCCAGATTTTATTGAATCTATCGTGCTACACAATGTGTCAAACGAACATGACAAAAGGTTTCTATTCTCTTGTGAAATCTCCCCAATACCTATGGTAATTGCACCATCGCCATAATAATTCTTATATTTTGTGCCTATATCTATACCAAGAATATCACCACTTTGCAAACGATAATCTGTTGGAACACCATGAATTACTACTTGATTCAAAGAGAGACAAGAAGCATTGGGAAAACCATACAATCCCTTAAAGCTTGGGATTGCTTGAAAAGAGTAAATTTTCTCTTCAATAGCCTTATCAAGCTCAAGCAAACTCATACCTTCAGTTACAATTGTTTTTGCATAATCAAGGGTAAGAGCCACAATCCGACTTGCTTCAGCAAGAATCTCTATCTCTTTTGCACTTCGTATAACAATCCCCATAATACTAGATTCCCACTGCACTCAGTGTTTGGTATTTACTTGTATAAAGCTGAGCTTCAATTTTTCTCATTGTATCAATTGCTACTTGCACAACAATTAAAACAGACGTTCCACCAAACACAAAATGCACACCCATACCCTTCAACAAAAGCCAAGGTAGCGTAGAAATAATAGCTAAATAAAGAGAACCCCAAAATGTCAAATGTCCAGCAACCTTATTAAGATAATGTGCTGTATTTTCTCCAGGTCTAAGTCCGGGAATAAAACCATTTTGTCTTTTAAGATTATCTGCAATATCCTTAGAATTAAAAACTATCGAAGAATAAAAATATGCAAAAAATACAATAAAAATAAACATCAAAATATTATAAAGATACGATGATGGATTAATATAATCCCCAATCCTTTCCCATATAGAATCTGCAGGTGCTTGTTGTAAGATTGTTGAGGGGAATACCAATAATGCGGAGGCAAAAATTGGTGGAATAACACCGCTCAAATTAATTTTTATTGGAATATAGTTCATAATTCTTTTATGTTGATTTTGCATAATAACCTTACGTGCATAAGATATAGGAATGCGTCTTTCACCAAGTTCAACATAAATAATAATAAACACGGTAACAAGGATAACAGCAAACACGAGTAAAAGTTGAAAAATACTTTTATCATTTTCGCTCACTGCTTTAAACTCAAAACCTATTGCTTGCGGAATGCCAGAAACAATACCTGCAAAAATAATCAAACTGATACCATTTCCAACACCTCGTTGAGTAATTTGCTCACCAATCCACATTAATAACATTGTTCCAGTTAGCATAGAAAAAATCGCAATAACAACAAAAAGCGTCATACTATCTAGCACAATTGCATTTCCATTTTCAATACTCTTTAAACCATAAGATACGCTTGTTGCCTGGATAATCGTAATAAAAATAGTTAAATATCGAACGATTTGCATATATTGTTGCATACCATCACGTTCTTTCTTCATTTTTCCAATATTACTAAAAGTTGCAGAAAGCAATTCCATAATAATCGAAGCTGTAATATAAGGCATAATACCAAGAGATATAATACTTAAACGTTCAACGGCGTTACCACTAAACATATTAAATAACCCTAAAGCATTATTAGCATTTTGGGCAAAAATATCTTTAAGGACACTAATATCAACACCAGGAACGGTAACATAAGAGAGCATTCTATAAGCAAACAAGAATGCGAGAGTAATAAGAATTTTATTTAAAATACTTTTATTCATTAAGCTTTTCCAGTAACCATAACACTTTCATCAGCAATTTTAGATTGCAAATCTTTTGCACTTTTGCCAATAAGTTTTATCTTTGTAACATATTTCGGAATAGAATATATTTCTTTAATGGCTTGAAGTGTAATGGAATGTATCTCTTTTACCTTATTTTGTTTTTCAACATTAATCACAAAAGGCTTTATAACTCTTGAAGTAAATCCAACTTTTGGTAACCTTCTCTGAAGTGGTTGTTGCCCACCTTCAAATCCTCTTTTTGCTTTATAACCTGTTCTTGCAGTTTGGCCCTTTCCTCCACGAGTAGAGGTTTTTCCCATACCAGACCCTTGACCTCGTCCAACTCTTTTAATGTCTCTTGTGCTATTCTCTGCGGGTTTAATTTTTTCCAACATAAATAACTCCTTAAGCTTTAATTTTTGCCAATGCATCAAAAGTTGCACGTACAACATTATAAGGATTATTAGAGCCTAACGATTTTGTCAAAATATCTTTGATTCCAGCAAGCTCAATTACAGGTCTAGCACTTCCACCAGCAATAACTCCTGTCCCTTCACTCGCAGGTTTCAATAAGATTCTACTTGCATTATATTTATACTCTATATCATGAGCAATCGTTGTTCCTTTAATATTTACCTGTATAATATTTTTGAAAGCATCGTCAATAGCTTTTTTAATTGCATCTGGAACTTCTTTAGCTTTTCCAAGACCAAAACCAACTAGCCCATTACGATTCCCTATCACAACAAGTGCATTAAAACGGAATCTTCTCCCACCTTTCACAACTTTTGTTACACGT
Organism: Helicobacter didelphidarum; assembly: GCF_003364195.1. Lineage (GTDB taxonomy): Bacteria > Campylobacterota > Campylobacteria > Campylobacterales > Helicobacteraceae > Helicobacter_A > Helicobacter_A didelphidarum. The sequence continues at coordinate 124,969 of NZ_NXLQ01000003.1, forward strand.
CCTATATTTACTACAACTTCGCTGAATTCTTCTTTATTGATTTCATTGATTTCCATTACTACAACTCCTTATAGTGCTATACCATTATTTCTCAAACTATCAGCAAAAGAAGCAATAACACCATGATATAAATATCCATTTCTATCAAATATTACAGATTCTATGTTATTGGTTTTTAACATCTTTGCAAACTCTTCGCCAACTTTTATAACATCTGCTTTTGTATTACCGACTTTAAGCTTACGACTATCAACTGCAACTAAAGTATGACCTTTTGTATCATCAATAGCTTGAGCATAAAAATATTTATTTGAACGAAAAACACTTACTCTTGGCTTTATAGAACAACCTGCACATTGAACTCTTGCACGCATTTTACGCTTTAATCTTAATTTCTTTTTTCTTTCTAAAACTTTGGAAGTCATACTCTACACCTTAAAATTATTTTTTAGAAGTCTTACCAGCTTTGCGCAATATCACTTCATCATTATATTTAATACCTTTACCTTTATATGGCTCTGGGGGTCTAAATTCTCGTATTTCAGCAGCAATTTGTCCAATCTGTTGTTTATCACTTCCTTTTATTGTAATAGTATTTTTATCTACAGCTATCTCAACATTTGCAGGAATAGGATATTTAATCGGATGAGAAAAACCAAGTGCAAGCTCTAAAAATTTTCCACTTACATTCGCTTTATAACCAACACCATTAATTTCAAGTGTTTTTGTAAAACCATCATTTAACCCCAATATAATATTGTTTGCCAAGGCACGATAAGTTCCCCAAAATGCACGAGACTGCGGTTCATCGTTTAACAATGAAAACACAAGTTGCTTGTTTTCAAGCTTTACTCCAACACGACCATATGTTTCTAAAACTTTACTTTCTTTTTTACCCTTAAAGGTAATTACACTATTGTTTATTGTAACATCAATACCATCGGGGATATTTATGGGCTTTTTACCAATTCTAGACATTTCTACTCCTACCAGATACTACAAAGAGCTTCACCACCGATGTTTGCCTTATAGGCCTCATCATTTGCTATAACTCCCTTACTTGTGCTTACTACAATAATACCATAACCATTCTTAAATCTTTTCAGGTCTTTAGAGGTTTTATAAACTCTTCTTCCGGGCTTACTAATTCTTACAATTTCATTAATTGCTGATACACCACGATCATCGTATGCAAGTTGAACAAAAATACTTTGCTTACCATTCTTATCATTAATCTTGTAATCTTTAATAAAACCTCTTGTCTTAAAAACCTCTAAGATACTTGCAACAATTTTAGCATAATATAATTCTGTATTATCTAATCGTCGCATCGTTGCATTTCTAATCCGAGTAAGAGAATCTGCAATAATATCATTTACCATTTTCAATCTCCTTACCAACTTGCTTTTCGTAATCCAGGAATTAATCCCTCATTACCCATTTTTCTCAAACATACACGACATAGGGAAAAATCTCGATATACAGAGTGGGGTCTTCCACACACTTGACAACGAGTATATCGTCGAACACTAAATTTTGCTTTTCTTTTAGCCTTTGCTATCATTGATTTTTTTGCCATAAACTATTTTCCTTTCGCAAATGGCATTCCAAATAATTCCAATAATTTAAATGCCTCTTTATCATTTTCTGTGCTTGTTACCATTGTAATATTCATACCGTGTGTAACCATAATATCATCATACACAACTTCTGGAAACATAAGTTGCTCATTCAATCCAAAACTATAATTCCCCTTACCATCGAAGCCATTACGAGGAACACCCCTAAAATCTTTTACCCTTGGAAGTGCAACAACAATAAGTTTTTCCAAAAAGTTATACATCATCTTGCCCCTAAGAGTTACCTTAACTCCCATTGACATACCTTCTCGCATTTTAAATCCTGCAACAGACTTCTTTGCTTTTGTAATAACGGCCTTTTGTCCAGAAATTAAAGAAATTGTATCAGCAATATTTTGTATAATCTTTGCTTCTTTTGCATATTCACCTGCACCAACACTAATTACAATTTTTTCTAATTTTGGTAATAACACAGGATTTTTTATATTAAGTTGCTTTGCAAGTTCTTGTCTTATTTCATTTTTATAATGTTCTCTTAATGCATACATACTGTCTCCTACGATTTTTTCACATTAGAAATATGTATAGGCATTTCTTTTGCAATAAAACCACCTTTTTTATTTTCTTCAGTTGGTTTAATTGCTTTTTTAACCACCTTACAATCTTTTACAATAAGCTTATTATCTTTAGGAAATACAGCGACAACTTCTCCTGTTTTTCCTTTATCATCGCCAGCAATAATGGTTACATTATCGCCTCTTTTAATTTTTACTTTATTACTCACTATAATACCTCCGGAGCTAACGACACTATTTTCATAAAATTCGCATATCGCACTTCTCTACTTACTGGACCAAATATACGAGTTCCTATTGGCTCACGCTTTGCATCCAATAAAACTGCCGCATTATCATCAAAGCGAACAAGAGAGCCATTTTCTCTATGTATTTCTTTTTTTGTTCGCACCACAACTGCTTTTAATACCTGCCCTTTTTTTACTTTTCCATTTGGAATAGCCTTTTTGACAGAAACAACTATCACATCACCTACACTTGCATAACGTCTATGGCTTCCACCCAGTACCTTAATACACATAACTTCTTTAGCACCACTATTATCAGCTACACTTAGGCGCGTAAAACTCTGTATCATTCGGACACTCCTACTACAACAATATCTTTCAGTTTAAAAGTCTTGCATTTTGAAATAGGTCTGCATTCAATAGCAGTCACTACATCTCCAACTTTGCCTTTACTCTCTTCATCATGCACAATATATTTTTTAAACCGCTTAACAATCTTACGATATTTCTCATGAACAACTTTTCTTTCTACCAATATCGTAATACTCTTATTTCCTGCAATACTCACAATCTTACCTTGTATCACTCTTTTATGTGCTTGTTTTTCACTCATTATCTATCCTTGAATCATATTTCTTTAAAAGCATTTAATTTTGCTGTGATTGCCGTAGAAATTTTGGCAATGTCTTTACGGACTACAGCAATTTCACTTGTTTTAGTAAGTTGAGTGGTTTTTAGCTTAATTTTTAAAGTGAATAACTCAGTTTTTTTGTCCCTCAGTAATTGTTGCAATTCTGATAAATCTTTATCTTTTAAATCAGTATATTTCATTTTCACTCTCACTCGTTACAATTTTTGTTTTAAAAGGTAGTTTGCTTTGAGCTAATGCTAAAGCTTCTCGTGCAGTTTGTTCTTCTATACCTACCATTTCATAAATAATCCTACCAGGCTTAATATTCATAACCCATTTTTCAACACCACCTTTACCTTTACCCATTCTTACTTCAAGTGGTTTTGCAGTTAAAGGTTTATCAGGAAAAACTCTTATCCACACTTTTCCAGCTCTCTTTACATGTCTTGTCATTGCAATCCTCGCAGATTCTATTTGACGGGAATCTATTCTTCCATGTTCAAGAGCTTTGATACCAATATCTCCAAATGCAAGGGTATTTCCACGAAACGATTTTCCACGATTCCTACCTTTCATTTGTTTTCTATATTTTGTTCTTTTTGGCATTAACATAATCTATCTCCTTTTTCCCTTAGTGAGGCGAGAATCTTTAGAATCCTCTTTTTCTATTTGGATTCCTTTTTGTAAAACTTCACCCTTAAAAATCCAAACTTTGACCCCAATAATTCCATAAGTCGTAATAGCTTCCGCAAAACCATAATCAATCTTTGCTCTTAATGTGTGTAAAGGCACTCTGCCTTCCATATACCATTCTGTTCGAGCCATCTCAGCACCAGCAAGACGACCTGAAACCTTTACCTTGATTCCTTTTGCACCAGATTTCATGGCTAATTGCATAACTTTTTTCATAGCACGTCTAAAAGCAATTCTACGCTCAAGTTGTGTCGCTATACTTTCTGCAGCTAATTGTGCATTTGCTTGAGACCTTTTTGCTTCTTTAATGTTAATAGAAATATCTTTCTTCACAAGCTTTGTGAGAATCTCTTTAATTTTTTCAATATCAGCACCTTTTTTTCCAATGATTAAACCTGGCTTTGCTGCAACAATAGTGATCCTAAGTTTCGTCGCCATTCTCTCAATAATAATCTCACTTACACTTGCGTAATACAATTCTTTTTTTAAAAATTTACGAATAATATGATCTTCACCAATTCTTTCTGGAGTATCCTTAGAATCTGGAAACCATCTTGAAGTCCAGTTTCTATTGATTCCTAATCTTAACCCTATTGGATTGACTTTTTGACCCATTTACTTAACCTCGCCTTTACTTGTTTGTTTTACAACTTTATTTTTTGTTGCATCTTTTTTCTCTTTCTTTACTTCACTAACTTCTACATAAATATGTGCCATAGGCTTTCTAATAGGAGTTGCTCTTCCTCTTGCACGAGGCATAAATCTTCGTAAAACAGGACCAGTGTCTATACGACATGAAGAAACTTCAACATTTGTGGCTTCATATCCACCATTTGCAATAGCTGAAGCGAGAGTCTTATAGATCGCTCGTGCAGCTTTATTTGAAGTAAACTCTAAACTTGCCAATGCAACTTCTGCATTCATACCTTTTATTTCCCGTGCAATTAATCGTGCCTTTATAGGGGAAAGTCTTGCGTAGCGTAAAATTGCTATGCTTCCTTGTATCTGTCTTTTATTCTGCTTTTTACTCATTAAATTTTTACCTCGTCACTTATTTACCAATTTTTTTTTGAACACTACCCTTATGTCCCTTAAATGTTCTAGTAGGTGCAAATTCACCAAGCTTGTATCCGACATGATTCTCTGTAATATATACAGGGACAAATACTCTCCCATTATGGACACTAAACGTAAGTCCTATCATTTCAGGCAATATTGTGCTTCTTCTTGACCAAGTCTTAATAGGCTTATTATCTTTTGTATTTTTTGCTTTCTCTACTTTTTTTTCGAGATGTTTATCTATAAATGGACCTTTTTTTATCGATCTTGCCATACTACTTCCTTATTTTTTTCTTCTTGAAATAATCAGTCTATCGCTTGCTTTTCTACGTCTTGTCTTATAGCCTTTAGCTGGTGTCCCCCATGGAGAAACCGGATGTCCACTTGAACCTGTCTTCCCTTCACCTCCACCATGTGGGTGATCAACAGGGTTCATGGCACTACCACGAGTTTGCGGTCTAATTCCTCTGTGTCGATTACGTCCCGCTTTACCAATAGAAATGTTTGCAAAATCTTCATTTCCGACACTTCCAATAGTTGCCATACATTCATCTAATATATAACGCATTTCGCCACTTGGGATACGTAAAATTGTATATTTTCCTTCTCTTCCCATAATCTGTGCTGAAGATCCAGCACTTCTTGCTATAGTGCCACCAGCTTTAGGGTGTAATTCAATATTATGCACAATAGTTCCTATTGGAATATTCTTAAGTTTCATTGCAAACCCAACTTTTACATCTAATCCACCTTCAGCAGCAATTATAGAATCTCCAACTTTTAAACCACTAGGTTGAATGATATATCGCTTTTCACCATCGTTATAATTAATAAGTGCTATGCGACAGTTTCTGTATGGGTCATATTCTATTGCACTTACACGACCTTCAATGCCAAATTTATTGCGTTTAAAATCAATGATTCTGTAAAGTTTTTTTGCACCACCTTCTTTATGTCTGCTTGTAATCCTTCCATTATTATTACGCCCTGCACTTACAGGTAATTTTTTAAGCAACCCACGAACACTTGCCTTTGCTGTAATATCATTTGAACTAAGATTTGACATCCATCTTCTGCTTGGTGTATAAGGTTTATAAGTTTTTACTGCCATACTCTCTCCTCATTCTTAAACTGCAAGCGAATCAATATTCGCACCTTCTGGAATCTTTACATAAAATTTCTTAAAGTCCATTCTTTGTCCTTCTCGTCCTTTAAAACGTTTGATTTTGCCATCTTGTCTTAAAGAATTTACTTTTATAGGAGTAAAGCCAAAATATTCCTTAAAAATTTGCTTTAGTCGATTTTTTGTCATGCGTGTAGAAGTTTGAACAACAATAACACCACTTTCTTGAAAACCCAAAGACTTCTCTGTATATAAAATTGTTTTAATGTCTGTTATATCTGCCATTCTTAACCTCTTTTTATAATTTCATCAAACACTGCTTTTTCAATCACAACACTCCTAAAAGCTGCAACAAGATAAGCATTTAATTCATTTGCATCCGCAAGATAACAAGCTCGTAAGTTCCGAAATGCTAAAAATGTTTTTTCTGTGCTAAGCTGTGTTACAAATAATGTGCTTTTTCTCTCCAATGCAAGAAACTTATTATAAGCATCTTTCGTCTTTCCACTTTCTACATTTATAGAATCTACAACGAATAAATTATTTTCATCAGCTTTTTGTTTTAATGCAAATTCTAAAGCTAATTTTTTTTGTTTTTTATTAATTTTAAGATTATAGTTTCTGTTGTTACTTGGACCATGGCTGATACCACCACCTACAAATACAGGGGAAGTAATGCTACCTGCTCTTGCACGACCCCCACCTTTTTGTGCCCAAGGCTTTTTACCACCTCCACTCACATTGCCTCGTGTTTTTACATGAGCACTATTGGTTCTAAGACTTGCAAGATAAGATTTTACATAGATATAGAGATTATGCTCATTAATATCGCTATATCTTGCTGGTAATTCTATTTCGCCACCTTTCACAAATTGATCATCTAATACGATTGCTTTGCTCATTTTTTGTTACCCTTACTTTCTAAAATTAAAATTTTTCCATATGCACCATTGAACCCAGAAACAGACCCTTTTAATATAAGGATTCCACTTTGTTTATCAAAAGAAATAATATTGCTCTTTACGCTCACAAACTCATTCCCATAATGCCCTGCCATCTTTTTGCCCGGTTGCACTCTCCCTGGCCACTCTCTATTACCAATAGAACCTAATCTTCTATGGAATCTACTACCATGTGCAGCTGGACCACCTTGAAAATTCCATCTCTTCATAGCACCAGTAAAACCTCTCCCTTTTGTTTTAAAGGTAGCTTTTACTTTTTTACCATTTTCTAATATAGAAGTATCAATATCTCCAACTTCAGTATTAGCAACCTTGAGTGTTGCAAAACGATTAAATTCTTTACTTAAATTATATTTTTTCTGATTCCCAGCAATACTATTATTTATAGTTTTTCCTCGTGAATAAGCAACTAAAGCTTTCCCATTTTCTTCTATTTTGCATACTTTTGTATGCAATACCTTGAGAAGAGTTACTGCCTGACTTGGTGTTGCAATAATACGACTCATACCAACTTTTTGCACAATAAATTCCATATTTACATTCCTTCTATATAAAAAACTTAACTTGTATATTTTAAGATTAAATTATTTGTCCATTGACATGACTTCAACATCAACTTCCGGTGCCAAATCAAGTTTCATAAGACTATCAACCGTTTCTCCTGTTGCAGACATAATATCAATAATTCGACTATGGATGCGGATCTCAAACTGCTCTCGAGAATCTTTATTAATATGTGGAGAACGCAAAACTGTATAGCGTCTCTTACGCGTCGGAAGAGGGATTGGACCGATAATTTCAGAACCAGTTCTTTTCGCTGCATTTACAATAGCAACTATCGATCTATCAAGCACCCTATAATCGTAAGCCTTCAATTTTAATCTAATCTTTTGCATAGTTTTCCTTTTTAATGTTTAAGAACTCACTTTATGTTCTTTAAAGTTATCATAATTTCTATTTCTTAAAGTAGAAATATTTAATAAATCTCTCCTAATCTCAATTTTGGAATTGCCTTTATTTTTAACACAATATCTATGTTAAATTTAAATTTTGTAACTTAATTAACATATTATAGTATTAATTTTGTGCTGAATCAGCAATGAGATTAGATTCATTTATTATAATATAAGACTAACCCAAATATAGCCAAGCCCAATGATCTATGTTAAACATTGTGATTACTATCAAGTTCATAACTCATCTTTCAAAAAGAGATTTGGTGCTCCAAAAAAATAAAAAATATTTTGGATTGTGATAAATCATGTTTTTAAAGAACAATAGTGCATAATTTAAAAGCACAATGATAATAAAAAAATGTGAGTAAGTCAAGAGATATTAGCTAAAAGTAATATTTTTTACCCCTATTTTATTCCTTATATAAAGGAATAAAATATTTATTATAAAATGATTCTGAATTCATAACATATAAACTTATTTCCACAGGCAAATTACAAAAATATAATTCCATATAAGCATATTAAACGATACAGATTTATTGTTTCCTATAAAACATTATAATTTTATATACATTAAAAGGATTTATTTATGAAAAAATCACAAATTAAAAACGAACTTACAATGAAACAACTGGACACTCAAGATGTTAACCAGTTTCATGAACTTTTGCGTTATGCATTTCAAGTAACAGAAAAGGACCTTTTTCATTTTGGCTGGGATAACGAAGAAATCAAACAATCAAAATCTCCAATTTTAAAAAATGCACACGTATTAGGTTGGTTTCATAAATATAAACTTGTCTCTCAAATTGCTCTCTATCCTATGCAGATGAACATTTATAACACAATCTACAAAATGGGTGGTATTACTGGTGTAGCAACTTATCCCGAATATTCTGGTATTGGACTCATGATGGATTTGATGCACGAGATTCTTAAAGTTATGCGTAAAAATAAACAAAGCATTTCGTGTCTCTACCCATACTCTATTCCCTATTATCGTTCACGCGGTTGGGAAATTGTAAGCGATAAGATGACATTCAGTCTTGCCGACCATCAAGTGCCACGAACCCCAAGTGTAGAAGGAATGATTCAAAGAGTATCGCAGAATCACCCTGACTTAATTGCCCTACATGATATATTTGCAAAACAAACACATGGTTGTCTTATACGTGATAATCTTGCATGGAATGAGTATTGGCGTTGGGATGTAGATGATGAAATTATCGCAATCTATTATGATAAAGATGACAATCCAACAGGCTACATTGTATATTTACTTGAAAATGATGTATTTAAAATAAAAGAACTTATCTATCTTAACAAAGAAGCACGTTATGGAATCTGGGGATACATTAATGCACACCAATCTATGTTTGATAGGGTGGAAGGATTAAATTTTAGCAACCACAACCTCGCTTTTTTACTTGAAGATGGACATATCAAAGAAACAACGCAACCTTATATTATGGCACGCATTGTTGATGTAGAACAATTCTTATCTCAATATCCTTTTGATACGATTACCTTTGAAACGACTCTTTCTTTCATTGTCCATGATGTATTATTAGAATGGAATAATAGAATCTTTACTTTGTGTTTTAAAGAAAATCATGTATATTTAGAAATTACTCCACACAAATATCAAAAAGATTCTATGCATACCCTAAATATTTCCTATCAAGATTCTCATACAAACACACTAGAAATTGATATACAAACACTCACAACAATGTTGCTGGGATACAAACGCCCACTCTATTTACGCGAGATTGGAAGATTAAACACAAATGATCATATTATCAATCTCTTAGAAGAAATATTGCCAGAAGGCAAAGCATATTTTAGCGATTATTTTTAAGAGCTTTAGAAATTATATGTTATATTGCGGTCTAATACAATGCTGGACATGCGTTATTTTAATTTCAACAACTGGATACACTACATACTTTCTCATGAATTATATCAATTAGACTTTAAAAATAATTGAATTTCTATCATGAGGGACTTGGTTACTGTGTCTTAATTACGATAGAAAACAAATTCATTATCTTTTGAAAAAATTTTAAAGCAAAAATTATAGAATCTACTTTCTATTGCTAAATACTTACAATTTTTAAAAAATTACAACAACAACCTACAAGATAGCATTTATAATCAATAAAGGTATAAAAATATGTTATAATCATAGCTTATTAGGAGAATAAATGGCAAATAATAATATGCATCAAAGCAATAGAGATTCTGTGTTATCACAACAAAAATCTATACTGCAAGAAGAAATAGATTTAAACATTATCCTTCCAGAAGTAGCATATAGCTTTATTGATATTATTTCTAATTCCATTAGTCAAACACCAATGCAATGCAACCATAGGCTTGAAAAAGGTAACAGTGCTGAAATTACTATGAATTTTAACAAAAAAACATGCCTTGCCACACTTATCTTTAATGATGAATTTCTTAAAATTATGTGCAAAGAATTTCTTTTTGATGAAAATCCAGATACTAGTACGATGAATGATATGGCAAAAGAAATTGCCAATCTTGTTATTGGACATACAAAAGTACTAGCACAAGCTAAAAATATATTTTTTACCATTTCTACACCAACTTTTCTAGGAATACAACATACAGATTATACTAAATCATATTTGTGTTTCCAATTAAATCAACATGGCTATTGTAACATTTTCATTGCACCAACTTAATACAATCGCAATTACATGGGTGGCTAACAAAGAGTTAGCAAATAGAATTTCTATAATTTAACCTTTACACAATATAAAATTGAGACGACAAAAATATTGGAACACTTTATGGAAAATTTAACAACTATTAAGGTATAATAATAGTTTTATATTATTTAAGATTCTTTCATTATTATGATTATATAAACACATTTTTAGGTAAGAAAATATCATTACAGGAATCGCAATTCAAATCAAGAAAAATTAGAAATACAAAGTATAAAAGAATTAAAGAAGGTTAATAATGATTTTAGAACATGAGATTCCAGAAGGGAGCAAACTTCATTTTGGTTTATCAGCAAAGCTCAAGCGACAAGTTGAAAATCTAAGTGTAGAATTATTCTATAAACATGGATTTGAAGAAATCGTAAGTCCTATTTTTGTCTATCAACAACACCAAAAAAGCTTTCTAAATCGCAATGTTATTCATCTTAGTAGCGAAAAAAATTATCAAGTTGCTATGCGAAATGATAGCACAATAGATGTTATTCGCATTATCACAAAACGACTAGGACGCACCACAACGCAAAAAAAGTGGTTTTATATCCAGCCCGTTTTTAGCTATCCAACAACAGAATATAATCAAATTGGTGCAGAGTGTCTTGATGAAAAAGAAATGCCAGAGATTTTACAGCTTGGAATCAGTATTTTCGAAGCGTTAAAAATACAACCTATTTTACAAGTTACCAATACAAGAATAGCAAAGCTTTGTGCCCAAGAGTTGGAATTGGATTATGAATTTTTTACAAAACTTAATATTGAGAAGATTCAAGATATTGATTTTATTGTAAAGCTTTTGGCGGTAGAAAAAGTGCGAGATTTAGAATCTATCTTGCAAATATGCCCTGCATTTTTACGCGAAGAACTACAATATCTTATTTATTGCTGTCAATATCAATATGATAATCTCATTTGTTCGCCATTTTTAAGTGCACCTGTAGATTATTACAACGATTTATTTTTTAAAATGTTTCTTAATAATTCAACTTTTCTAGCAGGTGGAAAATATCAAGTCGATGGTGTAAAAAGTTGTGGATTTGGAATCTATACTGATGGTGTTGTCCATTATTTATTAAAACAAACTCAGTAAAACAATTCTTAAAGTAAAGGAAAAATATGGCTTTAGTGGTTGTAGGTGTGCAATGGGGAGATGAAGGAAAAGGAAAAATCGTTGATAAGCTTGCAAAGGATTATGATTTTGTTGTCCGCTATCAGGGAGGACATAATGCTGGTCACACGATTGTTGTAAATGGTAAAAAATATGCTCTTCATCTCATACCTAGTGGAATCTTATACCCACAATGCAAAAATATTATCGGCAATGGAGTAGTAATTGATTTATCCGCACTTGAAAAAGAAATGTTGCAATTTGAAAAAATATATGCAACAGAAAATAGTAAGCAATCTCATAGCCCACTTGAAGGTAAACTTTTTATCTCTGATAAAGCACACATTATCTTACCTCATCATATTTTATTAGATAATCTCAATGAAAAGAATCGCACAATTGCTATTGGAACAACAGGTAAGGGAATAGGACCAGCATATACAGAGAAAATAGCAAGATATGGTATCCAAATTGGCGATCTTTTCAAAAAAAATGAATTAAAGTCAAAATTAGAAAAAAATCTTGTAAAGATTCAAAATCTTGAGAATCTTGGGATGGAATTTAATATAGATTTTCTGATGAATGAACTTGAAAAATATGCTACTCGCTTTCAACCATTTATTACCGATACTACAAGACTCTTGTGGGAGGCTGTTGATAACAAAAAACGCATTATGCTTGAAGGTGCGCAAGGCAGTATGCTTGATATAGATCATGGCACTTATCCCTTTGTAACAAGCTCAAATACAAGTATTGCGGGTTGTTTATCTGGAACAGGTTTAAATACACGAAATATAGATGAAGTTATTGGAATCACAAAGGCATACTGCACAAGGGTTGGTAATGGAGCATTCCCTACAGAATTAAATGATAATATAGGGGATTTTTTACGCCAAAAAGGGCATGAATTCGGCACAACTACGGGGCGATCAAGAAGATGCGGTTGGCTTGATCTTGTTGCGATTAAATATGCTGCAAGATTAAATGGTTGCACAGCACTTGCATTAATGAAAATTGATGTCCTTGATGGACTAAATGAAGTAAAAGCTTGTGTAGCTTATAAATATCACAACAAACAAATTGATTATGTACCCTATGATTTAAATGTAGAACCAATTTATAAAAGCTTTCTTGGTTGGGAGAAAACGGCGAATTTACGAAATTTCAATGATTTGCCAAAAGAAGCAAAGGAATATATCCAATTTATTGAAGATTTTACGCAATGCAGGATTAGTCTCATCTCTACAAGCCCAGAACGAGATGATTTGATTATTCGATAACGCAATAGATGGGCTACCGCCTTTGTTTTATGAGATATTAATGTTATTTTATATGCCAAATTACTAGATACACAAAAAATTCTCTATTTTAATAATATAATCCAATCCTATTTTCTCTTATTGTGATATATCTCATAGAATCAATAAATATCTTGTATTATCATTGAAAAATTCAATGGAATAAATCCCGCTATAAATAAAAGTAACATTTATGATAACAATATTAAATTAAATTTAGAAGCAGAAAACATTAAGCAACTAATATAATCTCTCTCAAAATAGCAGAGTTTTTGTAAAAATAATTGCTAATAATAAGAACTTATATTATGGTATTCTCACCAAGAAAAAATCCTGAAAACACTATTAGTAAATAAAAATATAGCAATATTCTAAAATAAGTCTGCACTAAAAAGGGACTTTAAATAAGTAATTACGAACTTTTTTGAACTTTTTACTAAAAAGCAAAACTGAACGGTTACAAGGAATAACCGCAATTGAGAGGAATGAACTATATCTTTATCTCATCAATTTAAGCTAAATAAAACTATTTAGCTATATACTTAATGTTATGAGAATATTACACTTTGCGTTTTTCCATAATCTCTTTAGCAATATTATTTGGTACTTCCCCATAATGATCAAATTCCATAGTATATGTCCCACGTCCCTGTGTAGCAGAACGCAAATCCGTAGAATAACCAAACATCTCAGCCAAAGGGACAAAAGCATTGACAATTTTTAATCCCATTCTATCGTCCATCGAATTGATTTGTCCTCGCCTACGATTCAAATCTCCAATTACATCGCCCATATACTCTTCTGGCACTTCAACTTCAACTTTCATCATTGGCTCTAAAAGCACCGCATCCGCTTTTCTGCAAGCATCTTTAAATGCCATTGAACCAGCAATTTTAAATGCCATTTCACTAGAATCTACTTCATGATAGCTACCATCATAAAGTGTTACCTTACAATCTACGACAGGATACCCCGCTAGAACACCATTTTGCATAGCTTCTTGAATACCCTTATCAACCGCAGGAATATATTCTTTAGGAATTACTCCACCACTAATCTCATTAATAAATTCATAACCACTACCTGCCTCTTTTGGTTCAAGCTTAATATGCACATGTCCATATTGTCCTCGTCCTCCAGATTGTTTTGCATATTTACACTCTTGAGTAACACTGCCACGAATAGTTTCACGGAATGCAACTTGTGGTTGTCCAACCTCTGCTTCTACACGAAATTCTCTTTTTAATCTATCCACAATAATCTCTAGGTGTAATTCGCCCATACCACCAATGAGGGTTTGTCCTGTTTCTTCTTGAGTGCTAACACGAAAACTTGGATCTTCTTCTGCCAACTTACCTAAAGCAACAGCCATTTTTTCTTGATCTGCCTTTGTTTTTGGCTCAACTGCGATATGTATAACAGGCTCCGGGAATTCCATTCTCTCTAGGATAACAGCGTCTTTATCACCACAAAGTGTATCTCCTGTAAGTGTCTCTTTTAATCCAACAAATGCACAAATTTCGCCCGCATAGACTTCCTTAATATCTTCTCGTTTATTTGAATGCATTTTCAGAAGCCTACCAACACGTTCTTTTTTACCCTTTGTGGAATTATAAACATAGCTTCCAGATTCTAACATTCCACGATACACACGAACAAAAGTAAGTTGTCCTACAAATGGATCTGTCATAATCTTAAAAGCAAGCCCAGCAAATTCCCCATTATCTGTAGATTCAACAAGAATCTCACTATTTGTTTTAGGATCAACGCCTTTAATCTCAACAACTTCGGTAGGAGATGGGAGATAATCCACAATTGCATCAAGTAAAGTTTGCACACCTTTATTCTTAAAACTTGATCCACAAAGCATTGGAATCAAACTCATATTGTGGCACCCTATTTTAATCCCCCTTTTTATGTCCTCCTGACTTAATTCCTCGCCACCCAAATATTTCTCCATAAGGGCTTCATCTTGCTCTGCTGCATATTCCACAAGCTTTTCTCGGTATTCATTCGCTTTTTCTACTAAATCTACAGGAATCTCCTCAATATCATATTGTGCACCCATTGACTCATCATTCCATACAATAGCTTTCATAAGCACTAAATCAATAATACCTTTGAATGAATCTTCTGCCCCGATAGGAATACATATTGGTACTGGATTAGCTTTTAATCGTTCTTTAATTTGAGATTCTACATTATAGAAATTTGCACCGATTCTATCCATCTTATTAACAAAAACCATGCGAGGAACACCATATTTATTTGCTTGTCGCCACACAGTTTCACTTTGTGGTTGCACACCACCAACAGAACAAAACACAGCAACAGCACCATCAAGCACACGCATAGATCGTTCTACTTCAATTGTAAAATCCACATGTCCAGGAGTATCAATAAGATTAATTTGATAATCTTTCCAAAAACAAGTAGTAGCAGCAGAAGTAATGGTTATCCCTCTTTCTTTCTCTTGCTCCATCCAGTCCATGGTAGCCGCACCATCATGGACTTCACCAATTTTATGACTAACACCCGTATAGAATAAAATTCTCTCTGAAGTAGTTGTTTTCCCTGCATCGATATGTGCAGCAATACCAATATTTCGTATCCGATTAAGTGGAGTTTTTCTAGCCATTTTTATCCCTTAATTTAATTACCAACGATAATGTGCAAATGCTTTATTTGCTTCTGCCATTTTATGCACATCCTCTTTCTTCTTAAATGCTGTTCCCTTATCACTTGCGGCATCCATAAGCTCATTTGCCAATCTCTCCACCATGGTCCGTTCATTTCTCTTCCGCGTAGCTTCTAAAAGCCAACGAATGGATAAACTTTGTTGCCTCTCTGGACGCACTTCAACTGGCACTTGGTAAGTCGCTCCACCAACTCTACGACTTCTCACCTCCACCAAAGGACGAATTTTTTCTAAAGCCTTTTCAAATATTTCAATTCCTTTTTCACCAGTCTTCTCTTCAATGCGATCAAAAGCAGCATAGATAATTTTTTCAGAAACACTTTTTTTACCATCATACATCATTTTGTTGATAAACTTTGTTATAACCTTATTACCATAAATTGGATCTCCCAAAACTTCCCTGACCGGGGCTTTTCTTCTTCTCATTAAATTATTGCTCCTAATAAACTATTTTTTTGTATCAGCTTTCGCTTTTTTTGCACCATACTTACTGCGAGAAACCGATCGTTTTGCTACTCCTGCAGTATCAAGCGCACCACGAACAATATGATATTTCACACCGGGTAAGTCTTTTACACGACCACCACGAACAAGAACTATTGAGTGTTCTTGCAGATTATGCCCAATTCCAGGTATGTAACTAATTACTTCGAACTTACTTGTCAATCTGACTTTAGCTACTTTTCTAATAGCTGAATTTGGCTTCCTTGGTGTTGTAGTATAAACCCTAGTGCAAACACCTCTTCTTTGAGGACACTCTACTAGTGCGGGGGACTTTGTCTTTTTGACAACTTTTTTTCTTTCCTTACGAATTAACTGATTAATCGTTGGCACATATATCCTTTAAATGAAATTTTTACAAAAATATCTCGCCATTATACTAAAAAAATATTTATATTTAGCTTATAAATCTTCTTTATTGTGTCTAATTAATATTTTTTTATGTTTATAAAGCCCTGTTCCCACAGGAATCATTCTTCCCAATACGACATTCTCTTTTAAATCTTCTAAGAAATCGCGTTTTGCTGATATGCTTGCTTCCGTTAAAACTTTTGTGGTTTCTTGAAATGAAGCTGCAGAAATAATAGAATCGCTACTAATTGCAGCACGTGTAATACCTAATAATACAGGCTCTGCAATCGCAGGATTACCTCCTTGTTGCAACACTCGATCGTTCTCTTCTTTAAAATGTCGTCTACTTACCAAATCCCCCTCGATAAATTTAGTATCACCGCTATCTAAGACTTTGACTTGCCGTAACATTTGTGAAACAATAATTTCAATATGCTTATCCGCAATGGCAACACCTTGTCTGCGATAAACTTGTTGCACTTCACTTACAATGAATTTATGCAACTCTTTTTCTCCATTAATTCTAAGGGTATCATGACTACATATAGAACCATCGCTTAACATCTCACCAGCATGCACAAATTCACCCTCGCGGACAAGAATTTGTTTTGATTTATCAACAAGATATTCTGCTTGTCTACCGTCATCCGCGGTAATCGTAATTCTCTCCTTACCTCGTATAGGCTTACCATAACTAATATAACCATCAATTTCTGCCAATATGGCAACATCTTTTGGTTTCCTTGCCTCAAACAACTCAGAAACTCTTGGCAAACCACCTGTAATATCTTTTGACTTAATGGTTGCTTTCGGAACTTTTGCAAGAACATCTGCAACCTCAACTTTCTCACCTTCTGCAACTAAAATTACACTTTTTGGTTCAAGGTTATATATATGTTCTTTTTCTTTAGAATCTGTGATCACAATAGCCGGTTTATAACCTGCTGGAATATATTCTTGCACACTGAGCGATTTAATATGTGTTTTCTCATCTTCTTTCTCTATCGCAGTTGTGCCAGCAACAATGTCTTTAAAACTTACAACACCTGCATAATCCGCGATTGTCAATGTATTATAAGCATCCCAAGAAGCAATGAGAGAATCTTTGTTGGTGTTTTTACTTGCCAATCTAGTATTTTTCCCAACTTGCTCATTATCTTTTACTTCAATCTTAGAACCACGTGCAATATAATGTCTGCAAGCCTCTCTATCATCGGAATCTGCGATTACTGCAAAAAGCCCTTTTTCCTTTACAACCATACCTTGCGTAACTTCTTTATACCTCTCTAACTCATCTGAAGTAAGCCGATAGTATTTTACAACACCATCGGCATTTGCCATAATATTTTGCACTACAGGTTCGTTATCGCTAATATGTAACTCACTTGCATAAGGAATCCTATTTGGAATATTCCAACCATCTTTTATAACATCTGCTATACTTCCACCATTTTTTACCTTATAACCTGTATCATGCGGAATATAAAGCTTACCTTCAATTTTGCCTATAACTCCAGCCAACTCCCTTGGTGTTGCAATATCTGACTTTTTAATTTCATAAACTTTCTCACAACCTACCCCCTTAAGCTTTAATAAGATTTTATCGTGCATTGCTTCAACTTCCAAAACACCATCAAAAGGTGCTTTAATTTTTGGCTCAACAAGCAATACTGAAGCATTTCTTCTATTAGAAATAATGTATTTACCATCTTTATTCTTATAAGGCTTAATATTATAGTATCGAATAAAACCTTCTTTTGTTGCTACAACCTGATTATCCTCTTGTGAACGACTTGCTGTCCCACCAACATGGAATGTTCTAAGGGTAAGTTGCGTACCCGGCTCTCCAATAGATTGTGCTGCAATAACACCAACTGCATCTCCTATTGTACTCATTCTGCCCTCACCCAAATTTAATCCATAACATTTAGAACAAATACCCCTTGGTGCTTTACATGTTACAGGGGTGCGAATACTTACAGAACGAACACCAGCACTCTGAATTTGTTCTGCAATTTCCTCATTAATAAGTTTACCTTCATGCACAAGCACTTCTTTTGTAATTGGGTCATATACTTCAGTTGCAGTGACACGTCCCATAATCCGCTCTTGCAAAGGCTCAATCATCTCATTCCCAATAGCAATATCTGTAGTCTCAACACCCTCATGTGTGCCACAATCTTCCATAGTAATCTTCACATTCTGACTCACATCTATGAGTTTTCTCGTAAGATAACCAGCATTTGCTGTTTTAAGTGCAGTATCAGCTAAACCTTTTCTTGCACCATGTGTAGAAGTAAAGTATTCTAAGACATTTAAACCTTCTTTAAAATTTGAAATAATTGGTGTCTCAATAATACTTCCATCTGGTTTCGCCATAAGACCACGCATTGCTGCAAGCTGTCTTATTTGTGTTGCACTACCCCTTGCACCAGAATCTGCCATCATATAAATCGAGTTAAACCCACCTTTATCTTTTTCAACAATCTCCATCATTTCTTTCGCCATATTATTATTTGTCTCTGTCCAAATATCAATGATTTTATTGTATCGTTCCTGTATAGTCAATGCACCATTTTCTGCTTGTAATTGAATTTCGCGAACTTTTCCTTTTGATTCATTAATCATTTTTTGTTTTGATTCTGGAATGATAATATCTGCAGCAGAAATAGAAACCCCAGCTTTGGTTGCATACTTAAACCCAAGATTTTTCAAATCATCTAAGAAAGTCGCCGTTAAACCAACACCTCCTTCTTTATATACACAGTCAATAAGATTTGAAATGTCTTTTTTCTTCAGAACACGATTCCATAAATGCTGAGAAACAAAATCTGGAAGAATTGATTTTATTACCATCCTACCAGCTGTCGTTACAAGAGTATGTCCATCAAGCACAACACGAATTGTGCTATTAATATCGAGTTCATCAAACTCCATAGCCATTGAAATTTCGTTGAAATTTGAAAAAAGTTTATGCTCTCCTTTTGAGTTTTGTCTCTCAAGGCTAAGGTAGTAAAGCCCTAAAACCATATCCTGACTTGGAACAGCGACAGGCTTACCACTCGCTGGTAATAGAATATTCATAGAACTTAGCATAAGTATCTTGCACTCAGCAATTGCCTCTTTACAAAGTGGAACATGCACCGCCATTTGATCACCATCAAAATCCGCATTAAATGCTGAACATACAAGGGGATGAAGTTGAATTGCTTTACCGTCGATAAGTTTAGGATGAAAAGCTTGAATAGATTGCTTGTGCAAAGTAGGAGCACGATTAAGCATTACAGGATACCCTTCGATAATTTCTTGCAAACATTCCCATACTTCATTTGATTTTTGCTCAATCATTTTCTTAGCTTGTTTAATTGTCTTAGCATGACCTTTCTCTTCAAGTTTTGACAATAAGTGTGGCTTAAATAACTCAATAGCCATATTTTTAGGCAATCCACATTGGTCCATACGTAAGCTTGGTCCCACAACAATAACACTTCTACCCGAAAAATCCACACGCTTACCAAGTAAATTTTGTCGAAATCTCCCTTGTTTTCCTTTAATAATCTCTGAAAGAGATTTGAGAGGTCGTTTATTTGCCCCTTTAACAGCATTGGAATTTCTACCATTATCAAAAAGTGCATCAACTGCTTCTTGCAACATTCTCTTTTCGTTGCGGACAATGATCTCTGGTGCATCAAGCTCCATAAGCCTTTTAAGTCGCTGATTGCGATTAATTACTCTTCGATAAAGATCATTAACATCACTTACAGCAAACTTTCCACCATCAAGAGCAACAAGAGGACGCAAATCAGGTGGTAATACAGGAAGTACAGTAAGCATCATCCATTCGGGACGATTTCCTGAATTCAAGAAACTTTCGACAACTTTCAACCTTTTCACTAAAAGTTTTTTCTTTGCTTCAGAGTTTGTTGCCACAACATCTGCCTTTAAAGAATTAAGTAATTCGACTAAATCCAAATCCTCTAACAATTCTTTTACAGCTTCACCACCCATTTGTGCTTTAAAGCCTGCGAGTTCGAAACGACCATTAATATTCTTGAATTGCTCCTCATTCAATACATCGTATTTATGCACTCTTTTTGTAAGCTCATTATCATAAAATGCATCACCAGGATCTTTAACGATATATGCCTCATAATATAACACTCGCTCTAAATCTTTCATTTTTACACCAAGCAATGTGCCTATACGACTAGGTAAAGAACTCACATACCAAATATGTGCCACAGGAGTAACCAATTCAATATGCCCCATTCTTGAACGACGAACTTTTGCTGTGGTTACTTCTACGCCACATTTTTCACAAATAACATCTTTATAGCGTCCTTTTTTATACTTCCCGCATTGACATTCATAATCACGCACAGGTCCAAAGATCTTTGTGCAGAATAATCCATCTCTTTCAGGCTTCAATGTGCGGTAATTGATAGTTTCTGGTTTTTTTACTTCACCCTTGCTCCAAGAACGAATCTTATCTGGGCTAGCTATAACAATTTGAAACGCATTAAAGTCTTTAGGTCTTTCTTTTTCATTTTCACTAATCTTCAAAGGTTCAGTATCATCATCACCATACACATTTACATCAAGTGCAAGAGACTGCAATTCTTTTGTTAAAACATAAAAAGTCTCTGGAATAGCAGAATCTCCTATTGGATAACCTTTTGTAATTGCTTCATAAGCCTCCCTCCTACCATTAACATCATCAGATTTAATTGTAAGCATTTCTTTAAGCGTATGAGCTGCACCATAAGCTTCTAGTGCCCACACTTCCATTTCTCCAAATCTTTGCCCACCAAAAAGTGCTTTTCCGCCGACTGGTTGCTGTGTCACAAGGGAATAAGGTCCTGTGCTTCGTGCATGCACCTTTTCGTCAACAAGATGATGAAGTTTGAGCATATACATATAACCTACATTTACGCGTTCGCGTATTTTTTCACCTGTTTTACCATCATAAAGTTCTGTTTTTCCGTCCATATCAATTTTTGCAAGTTTAAATAACTTATCAAACTTTTCTTGTGAAATACTTTCAAAAACAGGAATTGCAAATTTTACACCTCTACTCCAATCTTTTGCATAATCAAGAATTTGTGTCTCACTTGCATTTTTAAGAAGTGTAATAATTTCTTGACTCTCATTAACAGCTTTTGCGACTTCAATAAGTTTCTCTTTTAATTCAATACTAAATGCATATTGTTGTTTTTCAAGTATCTCTTCAATTTGTTCACCAAATCTCTTTCCAACAAGCCCTAAGTGCATTTCTAAAATTTGTCCGATATTCATACGACTAGGCACACCAAGTGGATTCAATACAATATCCACGGGTTCTCCATCTGGAGTATAGGGCATATCTACTGCAGGAACAATTGTGCTTACTATACCCTTATTACCGTGTCTCCCTGCCATTTTATCACCAACTTTTAACTTGCGTTTTGTTGCGATATAAATTTTCACTAATTTTACAACACCGTTAGGTAAAATATCGTCTTTTTCTAAAATAGAAAGTTTTTCTTCATGTTCTATACCTAATATTTTCTTTTGATCCAAGAAATTAACTTTAATTTGTTCATATTGTTTTTGGATTTCTTGCGAATAGCTTTTAACAAGGGTATTTAATGCAAATCGATTAATCCCCTCAAGCTCTTCTTTTGGAATCAATGCCCCTTTTTTAAAGTGCTTATCATTAATTTTAGCATCGGCACTCAAAGGCTCTTTAGACAACATATAAGAGATTCTAAGCATCTCTTCTCTATTAAGCATAGTGAGTTGTTCATGGTGTTCTATATCTAAATTAGTCTTTTCTTCTTCATATGCTCTCTTTGCCCTTTCATCTTTATCCATGCCTTTTTTTGTAAAAATTTTTACATCAACGACATAGCCTTCCATGCTTTGAGGACAATAAAGAGATTTATTTACAACATGCCCTGCTTTCTCGCCAAAAATTGCTCTCAGCAATCTTTCCTCTGGTGTGGGTTTTACATCTCCTTTTGGTGTTACTTTTCCTACCAAAATCATACCACCTGAAACATAAGTCCCAATTTTTACAATACCGCTTTCATCAAGGTGAATCACATCTTCTTCACGAACATTTGGAATATCAATTGTGATTTCCTCAGTGCCATGCTTTAATTCTCTTGCTTCAATTTCTTTTTCATAAATATGAATAGAAGTAAAAGCATCATCGCGAATAAGCTTCTCACTTACCACAATCGCATCTTCAAAATTATAACCATTCCATGGCATAAACGCAACTCGAATATTTTTCCCTAATGCCAACTCTCCATTATCCATGCTCGGACCATCTGCAATAATCTGTCCATCTTGAATTTTATCGCCAACTTTTACTATAGGGCGTTGAGTGAAGCTTGTATTTTGATTTGTTCGCATATTTTTTTGCATAGAATAACTATCAATATACGCACCATTCTCGTTCTCACCTAAGATATAAATATTTTTACCATCAACCTTTTCGACAATACCACTTTGTTTTGCCTTAATTGCTTCCCAAGAATCTCTTGCTATCACACTTTCAATCCCTGTTCCAACAATTGGTGCATCTGGATTCAGTAAGGGGACTGCCTGACGTTGCATATTTGACCCCATGAGTGCACGGTTGGCATCATCATGTTCTAAAAAAGGAATAAGGGCTGCTGCAATACCAGGCAACATTCTAGGACTCAAGTCAATTAATTCAACATCTTCGGCTTTCCTTAATGAGATTTCACCCCCACAGCGAGTTTCTATCAGATTCTCAGCAATTTTATCATCAGAATCCAATTTTGTACTTGCTGGTGCAATTACTTTACCATCTTCCTGTGTTGCCGTAAGATATACAATCTCATTAGTAACTTTTTTATCTACAACTTTTCTATATGGAGCTTCAATGAAACCTAAGTCATTTACCCTTGTAAATGTAGATAGTGTATTTATGAGACCGATATTTTGTCCTTCTGGTGTTTCAATAGGGCAGATTCTACCATAATGTGTTGGATGCACATCGCGTGCTTCAAAACCAACCCTTTCTTTCACAAGCCCACCTTCTCCAAGTGCAGACAACCTTCGTTTATGGGTAATTTCAGAAAGTGGATTTGTTTGATCCATGAATTGAGAAAGTTGTCCGCTTGAAAAAAATTCCATGATTGTGCTTGTAATCATTTTAGAACTAATTAAATCATGTGGCATAACATTTTCAAATGAAGCTTGCTGTGTTAATTTATCCTTGATAGATTTCTGCATTTTTACAAGTCCGGAATGTAGCTCATTTGCAAGTAACTCGCCAATAGCACGAATCCTTCTATTCCCTAAATGATCTCTGTCGTCAATTCTTCCTTTTCCATTACGAACCTGCATAAGATACTTAACGGTTTCGATAATATCCTCATAAGTAAGCACGGTAATATACTCTGGAACATTCAAATTAAGCTTATGATTCATTTTCATTCGCCCAACACCTGTCAAATCATAACGAGATGGATCAAAAAACAATTGATCGATAAACTTCTTCGCAACATCTTTGGTTACAGGTTCTGCTGGACGCATAACTTTGTAAACTCTTATCGCAGCTAAATCACTCTCATCTTCAATTTTCTCTGTTTGACGAATAACTTTAAGGCTTTCCATATCTGCGAGAAATGAATTGATAATAGAATTGTCATGACCAGGTGCAGTATCATGAACAATTTTAAACTCACTAACACCAAATTCCATTATCTTCTTAAGATTCATGTCATTCATTGGTGTTAATATATCAAGAATTATTTCGCCCGATTTTTGATTAATAATTGGCTCTGCAAGATATGAAGAAACAAGATTCTGAATGGGATATTCCACTCTATCATAGTTAATATTTTGTTCTTTCAATTCTCGCATACGCTTGTTATTGAATCTTTTTCCGGAGGGCAAAATCACTTGTCCTTTATCGTTTTTTAAATCATATTCTAAACTCCCTTCTAAATCATTTGGATTGAATGGAACATAAAAAATATTATTCTTTACAGAAACATCAAGAATAGGGTAAAACATTTGAATAATCTGCTGTTTTGTATATCCTAATGCCCTAAAAAGGATTGTAACGGGCATTTTTCTACGTTTATTGATACGCACATACATAATATCTTTTGAATCATACTCAAAATATAACCATGCACCCATATTTGGTATAATTTGTCCCGTATAGATGAGTTTATTCGTAGAAGTATTTGATTCATCTTCTTTAAATATTACACCCGGACTCCTATGTAATTGATTTACAACAACTCGTTCTACACCATTAATAATAAATGAAACACGATCAGTCATCAATGGAATCTCACGCACAAAAACATGTTGCTCTTTAATATCTTTTACACTTACTTGCTCGTTTTTATCATCTTTATCCCACAAAATCAAACGCACTTTAATTTTTAATGGAATTGAGTAGGTTAATCCTCTCACCATGGTTTCTTGAATGGTGTATTTTTGTTTGCCAAACTCACAGCTTACATACTCAAGAGTAACCCTTCCCGATGAGTCATGAATAGGGAAAATAGATTTTAAAACTCTTTCAATCCCACTTTCTCTGCCATCTCTTGAATACAAGAAAGTATCGTAACTTGCCTTTTGCAACATTAATAAATTTGGAACTTCCAATTCTTTTTGACTTTTAGAAAAATCAGCCCTTAAGCGTGTGCTTGTTAATCTTTTACCCATATGCAACCTTCTTGACCATAGTTTATGAAGAGCCAAATACTCTCTCTATTCTACTGCATAGAATAGAGACAATACTTGGATAAACACAAAAAGCCCATCAAATGACAGGGTAAAAAACACCAAATCAAAGATAGGCTTTATAATTTAAGTAAGAAATGAAAACTAAGGATATTAATTTATTTCACTTCTACTTTTGCTCCTGCATCTTCAAGCTTTTTCTTAAAGCTCTCTGCATCTTCTTTGCTTATGCCTTCTTTTAAGGTATTAGGAGTCTTTTCTGTGGCATCTTTTGCTTCTTTTAGACCAAGTCCTGTAATTTCACGAACTGCCTTAATTACATTAATCTTATTTGCACCTGCGTCAAGCAAAATAATATCAAACTCCGTTTTTTCTTCCACTGCTACCGCACCACCTGCTACCGCACCACCTGCAACAACAGTTGGTGCTGCACTTACACCAAATTTCTCTTCAAAAGCTTTCACAAGCTCTGATAATTCTAAAACTGATAATGATCCAATATATTCTAATACATCTTCTTTTGAAATAGCCATATTTATGCTCCTTGCTCTTCTTTTTGTTTTCTTAAATTATCTAATCCTGTAACAAAATATCTTGCTGGTGCTGTCCAAACAGAAAGCAACATACCAATAAGTTCATCTCTACTTGGTAACTTAGATACAGATTCTATATGTTTAGAATCTACAATTTCACCATCAAAATATCCAAATTTTACTTTGAAATTTTCATTATTTGCCTCTTGAAATTTACAAACTACTTTCGCAAGAGATATTTGATCATTTGACCAAATATAAATGTTTGTATCTTTTAATTCAGATGGCAAATAACCAGCTTGTTTCAAAGCAATATTTGCAAGTTTATTTTTAATAACACGCACTTGAATATCTGCTTGTTTTGAATCTCTACGCAAAGATTCTAATTTTTTAACAGACAAACCCCTATAATCACAAACGATCATAGCATTTGCATTCTTAAAACTTTCACTCAAGTTTGTTACCAAATCTTCTTTTTTTTTTTTTGTCATTTTTCCTCCTTTCCGACATCTAACTTATACGGGGGGGGGGGGGGTAATTTTAAACTTATGTCCCAGTAGTCTTTAGTCCTAAGATAAATAAAATAAGCCAAAGATCAATATCTATGATTAAATTATAAAATGATACACAAAGATTTTAAATCTTTAAATCATGGTAAAACATGATTCAATTTTTCACTTTAACATATCTAAATATACACATATACAAAACAATCTTATTTCATATCCATAAGTTCTTGAGAATCTATTTTTACAGATGGACTCATAGTCAAGGAAAGATTACTTGAGCGAATGTATTTTCCTTTCGCACTACTTGGTTTTAGCCTATTAATAGTTTTTACTAATTCCACAAGATTATCTAAAAGCTTCGTATTCTCAAAACTTGCCTTACCAATTGGGCTATGGATATTCCCTTTTTTATCAACCCTAAAATTTACTTGTCCACTTTTTGCATTAGTAACCGCTTTTGTAACATCTGCTGTAACTGTTCCTGTTTTTGGATTTGGCATAATCCCCTTTGGACCCAATATTCTCCCAACCTTACCAACAAGGGGCATCATATCCGGTGTTGCAATGACCATATCAAAATCAATATTACCACCTTTAATATGATCCACCAAATCCTCATCGCCAACAATATCAGCACCTGCTTTACGTGCATCATCTGCCTTAAGATCTTTTGCGAATACAGCCACACGCACTTTTTTACCCGTTCCGTGCGGTAACACAACGGCACCACGAATCATTTGGTCAGCATGTCTTGGATCGACTCCCAACCTAAGTGCTACTTCAACGGTTTCATCAAACTTTGCTGATGCTAGGGATTTTACGGCAGTAATAGCAGATTCTATATCGTATGTTTTCTCACAATCAATTTTCTGAGATAGAACTTGCAATCTTTTTGAAAGTTTATTTTTTTTCATCATATCCTCCAACTGAATTAATCTATTACTTCAACGCCCATGCTTCTAGCACTGCCTGCAACAATTCTCTTTGCTTCTTCAATGTCAGAAGTATTTAAATCTTCTAACTTCGTTTTCGCAATTTCTTCTAATTGTGCTTGTGTGAGTTTAGCAACTTTATTCTTCAGTGGATTATCAGAACCCTTAGAAATCTTTACACTTGCTTTAATCAAATCAGTAACAGGAGGTTTTTTTGTAATAAAAGTAAAACTTTTATCTTGATATACTGTTATTATTACTGGAATATTAAAACTTCCCATATCCTTTGTCTTTTCATTAAAAGCTTTGCAAAACTCCATAATATTTACACCTCTTTGCCCCAAAGCAGGACCTACAGGAGGAGATGGATTTGCCTTACCTGCTGGAATCTGTAATTTTAATTCACCAACAACTTTCTTCGCCATATTTCTATCCTTAAATCTAAAATATTTTTAAAGAGTTTTCTCAACTTGCACATCATTAATTTCTATAGGAGTATTACGACCGAATATTGAAACATTTAACTTAAGCTTTTTCGAAATCATGTCATAATTTTCCACAACACCAGTGAAGTTAGCAAAAGGTCCATCTGTAATTTGCACAATTTCTCCAACAGAAAACGAAACCTTTGGACGTGGAGCAGGCCTATTTTCAATCTTATCTAAGATTGTTTGAATATCTGCTTCACTTAAAGGTGTAGGCTTTTTGCTCTCTCCAATGAATCTACCAACTCTTGGCAAAGATTGAATTAAATGCCAAAGCTGTGTATCTAAATCTATATGGATAAATACATATCCGGGATAAATGCTTGTCTGTATAGTTTTTTTCTTTTTATCTTTAATTTCAAAAACATCTTCAGTGGGGACAACTATAGCCTTAAGACGATCTTTTGCATTATTTTGATCAATAATATTCTCAATGGCTTTCTTAACAGATTGCTCACTTCCAGAATAAGTTTGTATTGCATACCATTGAAAATTCATAATTGTTCCCTTAGTTTTAAAATTATTTTTTATTACGATACGATACTTGATAAAGTGGTATGAAAAAAGAGATCAACAAGTGCTAAAAATAATGTAACCACAGAAACTACAATAACAACAGAAATAAAAGCAATGCGGATTTGATCCTTTGTAGGAAAAATTACTTTAGCTAATTCATCTTTTGATTCTTGATAATATTTTTTTACTTTCACTTAATATATCCTCGTAAAAATATTAAAAGTCTAAAATTAAAATGGCAGGCCAGGAAGGACTCGAACCCTCAACACTCGGTTTTGGAGACCGATGCTCTAACCATTGGAGCTACTGACCTCCGAACAATACCTAAATATAACCCAAAATCTTAACTATAAAAGTTTTTCTTTATAGTTAAGATTCACACAATCCTTATTTTTATATCAGCTTGTCTTTAGCTTGACTTCCTTATGAATTGTATGTTTATTTAATCTCGGACAGAACTTCTTGAGCTCCAGTTTTTCTGTGTTTGTTTTTGCATTCTTTGTGGTGCTATAATTAATATCACCACATTCGGAACATTTTAACCCAATTTTAATTAAATTACCTTTTGCCATAACCTACCCTACTCAATGATATTGGTTACTGCACCCGCACCAACTGTTCTACCACCTTCGCGAATAGCAAAACGAGTTCCGACCTCAAGTGCAACGGGATTAATCAACTCCACTGTAATCTTAACATTATCGCCAGGCATTACAAGTTCAGTTCCCGCAGGTAGCTGGATTGCACCTGTAACATCTGTTGTTCGAACATAAAACTGTGGGCGATAATTATTATGGAATGGGGTATGACGACCACCTTCATCTTTTGTAAGAACATAAATTTCAGCTTCAAACTTCTTATGAGGAGTAATCGAACCTGGTTTACAAAGAACCATACCTCTTTCAACATCTTCTTTCTTAGTTCCGCGCAAGAGAACTCCGACATTGTCTCCTGCTTCACCCCGATCCATTTCCTTACGGAACATTTCTACACCCGTTACAGTTGTTTTTTGAGTATCGCGAATACCTACGATTTCAACCTCATCACCAACTTTAACAATACCTCTTTCAATTCTACCTGTTACAACAGTTCCCCTTCCTGCAATAGAAAATACGTCTTCAACTGGCATTAAGAAAGTTTTGTCAATATCTCTTTGTGGAGTAGGGATATATTCATCTACTGCTTTCATTAGATCAAGAATTTTCTCACCCCATTCTCCAACACTTCCTGCTTTTGCTTCTTCTAAAGCTTTCAATGCCGAACCACCAACAATAGGGGTATCATCACCTGGGAACTCATATTGATTTAAGAGATCGCGAACTTCCATCTCAACCAACTCAAGCAACTCGGGATCATCAAGCATATCTTGTTTATTTAGAAATACAACGATGTAAGGAACACCAACTTGTCTTGACAACAAAATGTGTTCTCTTGTTTGTGGCATAGGACCATCTGAAGCAGACACAACCAAAATAGCTCCATCCATTTGTGCTGCACCTGTAATCATATTTTTTACATAGTCAGCATGTCCAGGACAATCAACATGAGCATAATGTCTATTTTCAGTTTCATATTCAATATGTGAAGTCGCAATTGTAATACCCCTTTCTTTTTCTTCTGGAGCATTATCAATATTATCATAATCTCTTAATTCTGCAAGACCTTTAGTTGCTAACACAGCAGAAATTGCAGCACTTAAAGTTGTTTTACCATGATCAACATGCCCGATAGTTCCAACATTAACATGGGGCTTATTTCTATTAAATTTCTCTTTAGCCATAGCTATCTCCTCAATATAAAATTAACACAAACAAAAATTGAATAAAAATTCAAAAAAACAACAAAATAAACTGGAGCCCATAAGCGGGATTGAACCGCCGACCTCTTCCTTACCAAGGAAGTGCTCTACCACTGAGCTATATGGGCAATCACACAACTATAATATATTTTATTTCTTGTTGAATAATTTACAAAAAAAGATGATAAAACGAAGAAGTTATTCCAAGTTCTAATCAGCTCCCAGTCGCTTATACTACACATCATCATTTAATGATACACCAAAAAGCATAGTTTCAATGGAGCGGGAAACGGGGCTCGAACCCGCGACCCTCAGCTTGGAAGGCTGATGCTCTAGCCAACTGAGCTATTCCCGCATCACTCATTGTAACAATGGTGGTGAGTCGTGGATTCGAACCACGGAAGACAAAGTCAGCAGATTTACAGTCTGCCCTCGTTGGCCACTTGAGTAACTCACCACAATATAAAACCGGTCAAACACTGATATTTATTTCATTCTATGATAAAAATAAAGAGTTTGATTCTATAAATTAATATGGAGCTGGTTAAGGGACTTGAACCCCCGGCCTGCTGCTTACAAGGCAGCTGCTCTACCAACTGAGCTAAACCAGCAAAATATAAAAAGAATAAAAGAAAGAATGATACACAAAAAAAGTAAGAATGTCAAGAATAAACAATAAACTAGAATATATTTTATAAAAAATTTGTTTTACATGATTTTGAATAAATTAAAGACAAATCAATAGTATTTAAAAACTTATAGCGAAATATCCAAACAACACGCTTCATATTTAAGATTCTCTACTTGCAAAGAAAAATTTTCATGAGTAAAAAATCCTAAATGAATAATTTTGATTCCACAATATTGGATAATAAAATTATCAATATCTCTACTTTCTTTATTATAATCCGCAGAATTCATAAGAAGACAAACAATCTCAATCCCTCTTTTACGCAGAGATTCTATACTCAATAGAATATGATTAATACAACCAAGATAATATTTTCCGACCAAAATTGTAGGCGACTTGAATTGTTGCACAAAATCAATCATACAAAAATGCTCATCAATAGGGGAAAATAATCCACCAGCAAGCTCAATAATGAGATTTTCGCTCTTAGGAATATGTAGCTCCAAACCTTGATATTTTGCATTTTCAAGTCCCTTAGCAATATGTGGGCTAGTTGGGGTATTCAAAACAAAACCTTCAGAAAAAATACGTGTATTTGGACTAAACTGCTTCACTATATCAGAATCTTTTGGAATCCCCGCTTGTATCAACTTAAAATAATCATAACTAAATCCTGCACAAAGTGCAACGCTCGCGTGTGTTTTACCTACATCTGTATGGATACCTGATATATATATCTGCATGTTCTTAATCTTTTTTAATAATTATGGAATATGGATTTGCTAAAAATATAAAAATTCTCTTTTATTCAATTTATAAAATTTGTAGGCACTTCACTATACTCAACCTCTATTTATTAAATCTAAAATATATATTCATGTAAAACTGCTATATGTTGCGTGGCTCTCCAATTTAATTGTAGGCTTCTTTATGAATATAAAAAACTTACTATGAATATTCTAATACACTAATGAGTCTTTATAAATAAACACAATTTAAGGTTTTTCAGAATCTTAGATTCTGAATATAATAAAAAATAACTTTAGAATCTCTTAAAAACCAAAAGTTATTTGACAATCGAAGTGAAAATGAATTTGGCTAGATAATTACGCTTTTGGTGCAATCATATTTGCAGGAACAACAAATTTATCGAAATCTGCTTCACTTAAAAATCCTAATTCAAGACAAGATTCTTTGAGTGAGATGCCTTTTTTATGTGCATTTTTAGCAACTTTAGCAGCCTTTTCATAACCAATATGTGGATTGAGGGCTGTAACAAGCATAAGTGAATTATGAAGGTTGTAATCGATTTTCTCTTCATTGGCTTCAATGCCCTCTGCACAATGAATATTAAATGAATGCATACCATCAGCAAGTAAATCGAGACTTTGTAAAAAATTATAAATAATTACAGGTTTAAAGACATTGAGCTCAAAGTTTCCTTGACTTGCTGCAAAACCAATTGTTGCATCATTTCCCATTACTTGGACAGCAACCATTGTAAGAGATTCACATTGTGTAGGATTTACTTTACCTGGCATAATAGAACTTCCAGGCTCATTTTCTGGAATCAAAATCTCACCTAAACCACAACGAGGACCACTTGAAAGCCATCGGACATCATTAGCAATTTTCATTAAATTTGCTGCTAAACCTTTCATTGCACCATGTGTAAAATTAATTGCATCATGGCTTGTAAGTGCATGGAATTTATTTGGACTTGAAACAAATTTTGTTTTAGTAAGCTTGGTAAGTTCCTCGCTGACTTTTTCACTTAATTGTGGATGTGCATTTAGCCCTGTCCCTACTGCCGTTCCACCTATTGCCAATTCACGCAACATTGGGAGTGTTGCTTCAATTTGCTCTTTTGAATGCTGCAACATTGAGAGATACCCACTAAATTCCTGCCCTAAAGTAAGGGGCGTAGCATCTTGTAAATGGGTGCGTCCAATTTTAATAATACTTTCAAACTTCTTCACTTTTTCCCCAAAAGTTTTAATAAGCTCATTAAGTGCTGGAATTAGTTTATTCTCAACTTCAAGCACAGATACAATGCTCATTGCTGTGGGGAATGTATCGTTTGAACTTTGGCTCATATTCACATGATCATTTGGATGCACAAGCTTTTCTTTTCTAAAATTACCTCCCATAATCTCTGTTGCACGATTTGCAATCACTTCGTTCATGTTCATATTACTTTGTGTGCCAGATCCCGTCTGCCAAACTGCAAGGGGGAAGTTATCATCAAATTTACCAGCAATAATTTCATCACACGCTTGTGTTATCGCTCCCATCTTCTCATCATCAAGTTTCCCTAACTTATTATTGGTAATGGCAAGAGCTTTTTTGAGATTTGCAAATGCATAAACAAGCGTTTTTGGCATTTTTTCAATACCTATTTTAAAATTCTCAAAACTCCGCTGTGTTTGTGCTCCCCAATATTTATCATTTGGAACTTTTACCTCACCCATTGTATCGTGTTCAACTCTGTAGTCCATAGTTATCCTTTATGTTGAAATATGTCTTATTTTACCATAAAAAAGGAGGGAAATATTGCGAATAATCCAACAAATCATTATTTTTTCATAAATTTATAGTGAAAAATTGTAATTTTTATCAGAGAATCTTTTTAATCAAAAATAATAAATTTAATATAAATAAAAATTTTTATT
>NZ_NXLQ01000040.1 GCF_003364195.1 Helicobacter didelphidarum
TCAAACAAACCCTAATCAATCTAGTAATACAAACAATCAAGATTCTAACCCTCCTCCTCAAATCATATTCCTTGAAGTCAATCTCACACAAGCTAATGCAAATGATGAAGGTAAAGCCCCTGATATTAATTGGAGCTATATAGTCAAACATAGAAATGAACCTCTCCCTCCACCCTCAAAGGCTAAAAAGCTTGAAGGCATTACTTCACATAGTAATAATAATAGAATAATTAGCTTTGATATTCATTCTAAATTCACTTACCCCACAGAAGAAACCACTGATTACCTCAAAGAACATCATCAACTTATCATATTTGCGCATAAAGAATCTAGCAATAATACAAAGCCCCCAGAATCCACTGAAAAACCTAGCTATAAAACAAACTTTGGGATACCTTATGCTACACTCTATATCCTCAACAAAGCATTGCTTCATATCTCCTATACTCATATCACAACGATACTTAAAGAGAAAGAATACAATATGGACTTTGCCATTACAAATAATATAATGGATTATCTCATCAATCACTTTGATGATGATACTGCCCTCTATGAAATAGAATGTATCAAAGATAATGATGATAAACTCACACATATCCAAATAACAAACAAAGCAAGCAACAAGACATTTGAGATACACAAACAAAGTAAAAATACAGATGAAGAGAGACAACAAGCACAAAGCAATACCCAAACAATAACAACTACAACACAGAGTAATCAAACTACAACCCCACAAAACAATAATACAACACAAACAAATACAGCATATAAACTCTATATCAATGATGAATATCAATTTGATACATTAAGGGCAGTGCTAGGACTTAATATCATAGATAAGCTAGAAGTCTATATATCATTGCAATATAAAATTACCCTTGATATGCTAAGAGAGGTGTTTGAGATAACAGAGAAAACAAAGGATTATGGTAATAAAGAGAGAATCTTAAAAGAAATGGAGCAAGAACTTAATAGACTAGTAGAGAATACCTCAAATAATCCTAATAATGCTCATAACTCTAGCAATGCCAATAATCCCACTCAACCAAACAATATTCATACTACTACAAACAACACTACCCCTTTATTTAAACAACCTAAATATGTAACCTATAAGCTTAATACAAGAGAGAGACTAGAGCATTTCTTTGCACAATGTGTAGCAGAGGTGGGAGAAGATTTTAAACTAGGAGAGAATCTAAATTATAGTGCAGCAATACTAATAAAAAAGTTTAGATATTATAAAGCAACATTTAAGGAAAATCTTAACCCATATTCTATAGAAGTAACATCTAATAAAGATAGAATCAAAGAAGCTTTAAGTGATGGGAGAGTAACTAAAATTGCTGATTACAATGTAAGAGATATTTTAAGTAAAAATGGTGATACAACAGCAGATAATGCTATAAAATTGCTTATTCAAGAAGACTATATCAATGATTGGCTAGATACTACCAATAGTGCTATATCTCAAGTAGCAAATATAACTGAAATCATTAAAAATATGACTGATACAGAAAAAACAAATAAAACTACCAAGAAACCTTTTACAGATGATGAGCTAAAGAATCTTATCAAAGACTATACACCTATAGAACTCATAGAATCCATTGCATTTTATAGAAAAGATGTAGTAAATATCAAATTAGCCTTTGCTCATGGTAAAGTGAGTGTAGATAAAGGTAAGCAATATGAGATTCCCTTCAGTAGTGAATCTAATAAGGCATTTACAATTATTACACAAGCAGTGTTTAATAAGATAGTGAGTGATAGAAAGGATAAAACTCCTAATCAAATTGAGATAGGGAATAAAGTGTATGCTAGAGATGGCAAAGGCAACAATAATGCACCATATAATGCAAATCTAAAAGGACAGATTCAAGATGGCTATAAATATAAGGGTAAAGGACTAATTCATCTCACATTTAAAAACAACTATATACTTGCAAGCAATATTGCTAAAACAAATAATTGGGTGAGTGAAAGTAATTATTTCGTAAAGAATCCTAATATTATTAGAAATAATGGGAAGTATGCTTTAATGAGTGCAGCTTGTTTTTGGAGCAATGAAACACATAAACAAAGTGGAAATAACCACTATAATGCCAACTTTCAAAATAAACATTGCTATGATATAGCAGATAGTAAAATAGGCACTGATGATGATAGGGTAAATGCCATTACTTATGTCGTCAATAGACATACGGATAGTTATAAAAAACGAAGAGATATATATCAAAGAATTAAAAAAGATAATATCTTTAAAGATTTCCCAAGTAAAATCAATCATAAACTTTAAGGGGTAACAATGAAAAAGTTAGTGTTAATATGTTTATTACTTCATTCTATATATTCTTATGAATTTAGTATATATAGTGATGAAGAATCTATCCAACCAAGTTTTGAGTGTACTAAGGCAAAATTACATAGTGTAGAACATTTTTTATGTTATAGTAACAATACAGAAATATATCCATTTTCAAAAGGATATAACCCATATGTAGATAATTTCTTTAATAGTTATTACAATCTCATTATACAAAATATCCCTAAAAGTGAAAAGCCAAAAGCAAGGCAAATCGCACGAGATATAATGAAAGATAGAGATAAAGCCATTATTGAAATTAATAGTCAAGTAGAATATTATAAAACTTTAAGACAAGAGGCTGACAATGGAGATGCTGAAAGTGACAATCTATTAAGATACTCGGCAAAAGAAGGGGTAGATACTTATGTTGTTGCAATCTTTCAAATCGAAAAATCTTATTATAATGGTATGTTATATTTGACAAATTATTTATTACAATATCAACCAAACCTTTTTAATAAAATTTTCTATACAAATCCTTTAAAATATAAGCAATTATTAACGCAAAAATTAGATGATAATGTAGCGACAGGCTTATTGGCAGAAACATGCAATCTTGCTTACAAAGATGGCTTGATTAATGAAACAGGTAAGCTAATCGTCAAGGTGGATTCTAAGTGATTAGAGGTAGAGGAATTAAACAGCTTACAGGTAGGGATAATTATACAAGATTTGGCAAGTATGCTAAAGAACAAAAATGGATAACTACTGATAATTATTTTATCAATAATTCAGATGATATTGTAAAAAATGGTAAATACGCTTTGCTTAGTGCGGTATGGTTTTGGAATAGTAAAACATACAAACAAAGTAACCTTATTGTATCATCGTGGAATAAAAAGAATCTCTATGAAATAGCTGATGATACAATAAATGGAGATACTTTAACAAAACAAGAAGGAATAAATATAAAAAAGAGTGTATATGCTATAAGCATAGGAGTAAATGGAGGAACAAATGGATTAGACAAACGATGGAAGGCGTATCAAAGAATTAAAAAAGATAATATCTTTAAAGACTTTAAATAATTAAGGATTAGGAATGAAGCATATACTACTTATAAATATTTTATGTGTTTATTTATTGGGAGTAAATTTTAGTGTTTATTGTGTAGAAAATGAACTTAGAGAAGATGTGGTAGATTGTGCTGAACCTAGCTTTGATTGTGCTAAAGTTATCAGTAGAGCAGAAGAATTTAGCAGAGTAGAAAGTTTTATGTGTGATGAATTTTATAACTACAATAAATTTTCTGATATATTTTTCACAAGTTATTATAATCTTATTATGAAAAATATTTCTAAGAGTGAAAGGCTAAAAGTAAAGGCAATAGCAAAAGAGGCGATGAGAAAGAGAGATGATATATCGCATACTATACACGAGATAGATTTATATATAGAGAATCTTGAAAAACAAGCAGAAAGTGATGATGAAGAAGAGGCTGAAGAAGCTGACCAAACTTTGAGAGTATATGCTAGAAAACTATCAGACCCATATGATGGCATTACTTATCAAATCGAGTTAGCCTATATGCAAGGAGTTCTTGAGCTTACTTGGTATTTATTGAAAAATAATCCAGAATTATTTACAAAAATTTTTAAATATACTGAGAAATATAAATCTATTTTTTATACAGAAAAAGAATTCATAAATCGATTAGAAAATAAAAATGATGGAATAGTAGCTAGTGCCGAACTATTTATGTCATTACTTGAAAATCTCTACAAAGACAACCTAATCGATAAAACAGGCAAACTCATAGTAAAGATAGATAAATGAGCTTCCCTCAAACCATATTCCTTGAAGCTAATCTCACACAAGCTAATGCAAATGATGAAGGTAAAACCCCTGATATTAATTGGAGCTATATAGTCAAACATAGAAATGAGCCTCTCCCTCCACCCTCAAAGGCTAAAAAGCTTGAAGGCATTACTTCACATAGTAATAATAATAAAATAATTAGCTTTGATATTAATTCTAAATTCACTTACCCCACAGAAGAAACCACTGATTGCCTCAAAGAACATCATCAGCTTATCATATTTGCGTATAGAACAAGTCCAGCTTATAAAACACAACATGGCACTACACATATAGTGCTTGATATTGTGAGTTATCCTATTGTAACTATTAGAGGGAATACGATAGCATTCCTTATGGAAGATAAACAAAGAGAATATACATTGATACAATCTTGTGAAATAAACTATCTAAGGCAAAATATACAAGAAAATCAAGCCTATAATATCATACTTGATACCAATAATCCCCATACTCTCATCATATTGCATAATAGTAATGAGATAGCCTCTATCACACATACTACGAGAAACAAAAAAGGTGAGATATTTGTAGAATCTAAAGATATAGATGAAATAAAGAATCTCTTAGGATTAAGTCCTCAAACAAATCAAGTAAGTGTGTATGTGGATGTGAAATGGAAAATCACCCTTGATATGCTAAAAGAGGTGTTTGAGATAACAGAGGAAACAAATGAGTATGATAGAAAAAAGACAATACTTGAAGCAATAGTAGAAGAGCTAAATAGCAATGATGAATCTAACAATCAACCTATGTATATGACTTATAAGCTTAATACAAGAGAGAGACTAGAGCATTTCTTTGCACAATGTGTAGCAGAGGTGGGAGGAAGTAAGTTTAAGTTGGGGGAAGGGTTATGGTATAGTGTAATAGGGTTGATAAATACACATGATTATTATAAATGCACTTTTACAGAAACTAAAGAATCGGGTAAGATAAAAGTAACATATTACCCTAACAAAGACAGAATTAAAGAAGCCTTAAATGATGGTGGTGCAACAAAAGCAAAACATTATAATGTTAAAAATATTTTAAAACAAGGTGATTCTAAAGTATTCAATAAATCTATCAAACTCTTAATCCAAGAAGACTATATCAATGATTGGCTAGATACTACCAATAATGCTATATCTCAAGTAGCAAATATAACTGAAATCATTAAAAATATGACTGATACAGAAAAAACAAATAAAACTACCAAGAAACCTTTTACAGATGATGAGCTAAAGAATCTTATCAAAGACTATACACCTATAGAACTCATAGAAACTATTGCATTTTATAGAAAAGATGTAGTAAATATCAAATTAGCCTTTGCTCATGGTAAAGTGAGTGTAGATAAAGGTAAGCAATATGAGATTCCCTTCAGTAGTGAATCTAATAAGGCATTTACAATTATTACACAAGCAGTGTTTGACTCGCTTGTAAAAAAGAGAAAAG
Organism: Helicobacter didelphidarum; assembly: GCF_003364195.1. Lineage (GTDB taxonomy): Bacteria > Campylobacterota > Campylobacteria > Campylobacterales > Helicobacteraceae > Helicobacter_A > Helicobacter_A didelphidarum. The sequence continues at coordinate 5,633 of NZ_NXLQ01000040.1, forward strand.
ATGATAAAAAGTCTTTGGAAGCCAATAAAGAAACTATTGCTAATAAGGTATATGCGGATATTAATAGGGATAAGTATCATAAACTAGGTAATATCAACAAAGGTGATGGATATAGATTTAGAGGACGAGGAATGATTCAGCTTACAGGACGAAGCAACTATGCAAAATTTCAAGACAACTATAATCAAAACCACTTAGATGATAACGAAACAGAAAAAGATTTTTTGAGTGATAGTCAAGCATCCAATACAGCTAGAGAAGCAATAGGTTCAAGGAAGCCAAAAAATACTAATGGGAGAATAGCTATATTAAGTGCAGTATGGTTTTGGAATAAAAATAAACTTTATAATAAAGCTGATACGCATAATGATAGCAGTATAGATTCTAAGGTTCAAGAAATTACTAAAATAGTCAATGGTGGAACTAATGGATTAAAAAAACGACAAGAAGCCTTCAAGCGCATACGATTTGGTAGTGAGTGGGAAAAGATACAAAATAAAGATAAGGGAATCTTTAGAGATTTTCCAAGTAAGATCAATCATAAACTTTAAGGGGTAACAATGAAAAAGTTAGTGTTAATTATATCGTTAATTATTGTCAATATATTGCACGCTACCACGCTAGATGAAGCAAAAGAAATCACTCAAAAAGAAATAGAAAAAGAAATTGAACAAAAATATGAATGGAGATTTACTGAGAGTGAAGATTACACTATTAGCTATAAATTTAACAATAAAGAATATATTTTTGTTGTTAAAACTTGGATTGTTAGTAAGGATGATGTTTATTACAAAAATTATAATTGCTTTAATATCCTAGATACTAAGCAATTAATAAATGGGTTTTGCAAGATAGGAAAAATGAATATTGTGGTAAAGGACAATTATTTTACTATCAGTTTTGACGATATGATACCCTATCATTACCCTTTATCTGAAACATACTATTACACCTTTAAGCTCATCAATGGTAAATTCTATCTTCATCAATATAGCCAAGAAAATTTTGATGATGAAGTGCTTGATAAAAC
>NZ_NXLQ01000041.1 GCF_003364195.1 Helicobacter didelphidarum
TTTGTCTCATCAAGACAATATCACACAAGAAAAAGATACTACACTCTATCCACATTCTTTTCTTAATCACGATAACATAAGCTCTGCTTTTATAGAGGAGTTATTGAAATTAGAATATTCACAAAGTGTTAAGTATTATATAAGGGGGATTTGGTAATGTTTTGGTATTATCTTTCAAATACGCCATTTTTAAAAAAGCATCAAACTTTTTTGCGAGTATTGGTTAATATTTTTAGATTCTATTTTCTTGTTGTAATTTGTATTGATGTTTTTGGTTTTTTGTTTTTGCAAATTTATTTCAATAAGAATATATATGGAACAATGGCATACATATACAATATGTCGGACATTGAGAGATTTTTTCTTATACATTCTTTTTGGCTATTAGTTTTTCTTTTAGTGTTTGAAATAGTAATTATTTTTATAGCTATGGCTGAGAATGCAAGGAATAATTACTACAGAGGAGAAGTCTTATTACAAGTTATACAAGAAAAATGGAGGTTTATTATCCCCATAGCAATGACTTTTAGTTTTGGCATTTTTGCACTTCTCGTCACATTAAGTTTTCACCCAGCTTTTGGTATCAGTGTGTTTTTACTATGCTTTAAACTTTTACTTGACCCGCTCATACATTATGTGGCATTAACTACCAATGGGGTATTAATCTCAAGGGTTTTTAATGATACATTTTTCCCATTTGATAAACTCTATCCATATAGTGATAAGGAAGTAAAACTATTTTTAAAAGACTCAGTTTTTTCTCTTAAGTTTTCAAATACTACAGATGAAAACTTTGTCATAAGCCTACAATGCGCTTATAGCAACCTTGAAGCCCTTATAAATCTCTACCAAGAAAAAACCAAAGAAGTCCAAAGAACATAAAATTACATAAAGGATTCTCATGCAAACTAATGCTTTGTCTCATCAAGACAATATCACACAAGAAAAAGATACTACACTCTATCCACATTCTTTTCTTAATCACGATAACATAAGCTCTGCTTTTATAGAGGAATTAGCAAGTTTAGAATCTATGCAAAATAATATAAACTATACAGAAAGGATTGCATAATGTTTTTGTATTTTTTATGGTATCACCCAGCCCCAGTATTTAAAAATTTCGGAAAATTTTTGTACACAATGTATCGCATATCTTTCTTCTTTGTTGGGATACCGATACTCATAGTAGTCTTTGGCAATCTTGCCCTTATAGTCTATACGAAGAAAAATACAGTCTTACAAGCACAAATTATCCATAATCTCCCTTTTATTGTTAAGATATTTCTTATACATTCTTTTTGGTTTGTTGTTGTATATTTTATTTTGAACATTTTTATTTTATTTTTTACTCCTACTTTTGCAAGAGCAAAAAACCACAATATAGGTAAGATTCTTATGGAAGTAAAATGGCAAAGGTGGAGATTTGCAAGTTTGATGTGTCTCTCTCTTTTGTTTGGTCCTCTAAGTTTTATTATGTTTGCTGGGTTGCTAAAAATGTATGCTGTTGGTTTGACATTCTTATTGATATGTCTATGGTATCTATTAACTCTTATAGCTCAAAACTCCCTTAGTATCACAGAGGAGGGCTTACTGATTGGGCGAATCTTTAGTGATGTCTTTATCCCTTATAAGAATCTCTATCCTTTAAGTGAAAAGGATATACAAGAAGCCTTAGACGACAAGGTAATAAGAGTCCGCTATGGTAAAGAAAGCGACTATACTATTATATATTTTGATTTAATTGTCAGAAATGGACATCAAGTCTCAGAAAACTTTATGAATCTCTACAATGAAAAAGTAAAAGAATTTAGACAAAATCACTCTAAGGATTCTCATGCAAACTAATGCTTTGTCTCATCAAGACAATATCACACAAGAAAAAGATACTACACTCTATCCACATTCTTTTCTTAATCACGATAACATCAGCTCTGCTTTTATAGAGGAATTAGCAAGTTTAGAATCTATGCAAAATAATATAAACTATATAGGGGAGATTCTAAAAAGTTATATTGCAGGAGATTATGGATTTAATGTGAAAATTACCATTGATGGCAAGGATATAAAAGATGAACTATATCAAAGAATGCTAAAAGATTATCGATATGTCAAAGATGAAAGAGTAAAGAAAAAGATAGAAGAATACGCACAAGCAAACAAAGAGGATAGACTAAAGCTTACCCTTGCTTGTTTGGCTATGGTTTAAAAGGAATAAGATGAATACTAAAAGACCCTTTGACCCACTTTTATTTAATGGCTTAGGAAGCCAGAGAGATAGGAAGTGGAATCATATTTTGTATTCGGTGATGTCTATAAATGGGGCATTTTCCATACCAATAGGACTTTATCTTTTGGATGGTATTCTTGAAAAATGGTATTATCACGATTGGTTTCTTATCTCTTATGTGCTGTGTTTTTTAAATTTTCTTATCTTTTTTGCCATTTGGTGCTACCTGCATATCTGCCTATTTAAACACACGCGAAAACACAAACACATAGACAAAAGCAATCCTATTTTAGTCTGCGAATATCAAGGTGGCTTTAAGAATTATTGTGTATGGACTCTAGGATTTTTATATATTTTTGTTATATATTCCCTTGCGTTTGTTTTATCAATATTCGCACCGCCATTTATTGTTATTGTATTATTTCATATTTTTATAAGCAAACCATTTCTACTAAAAAGGATTTTGTTATTTGAAGACTATGTTATTTTAGAGTATAGAATCTTTGGGAATCTTAAGCTAAGTAGAGAAGGATTAGCATTGATGGCGATACCAAGACCATCAAAAAATTTAGCATTTGCGCGACCACAATTATTTGTTCAAGATAAATATCCACACATAATGGCCAATTTTTGCACTCGCTTTAATCCCTTTGGAATGAGTAATGTGAATGCTCTAATACAAGAGTTAGATTCTCAAATGGGATATAGTGCTTATGAAATGACAAAAAACAAAAAGGTATTTACAACTGATATAGATTGGAATTGTTTAAAAATTTATTTATAGGAGTCAAACAATGGGTGAAATTTATAGCATAGCTGCAGTAGTATGTGTCCCAAGCAATAGACTTATCACTGATGAGAATGGAGAGCAATTCTATGAATGTATGACACAAGAGGAGTTAGAAAGAATCACGCAAGAAAAATATAAAGATACTCTAAAAACTTATCTTTTCAATGCTTTAAGTATGATGGATTCTACTATAAGCACCATTGCGACAAGCATAGAAAAGGGATTGCCTATTCAAGTAAAGATTATATTTACTATCAAAGATTCTCTAAAGGGCTCTGTGCTTAACATGGATAATCAAGATTTAAGTGTGAGTGAAAAGATAGTATTAGGTGCGGTTACTATTGGGATAGGGATTATTTCTATCTTGACTTTGCCAGAAAATATAATAGGCATTATCGTCAGTCTTATAATCTCTTATATTACCACTTGGCTTTTAACTCGTATTTATACGCTACTAAGAGACACAACCCTATACCTTTGGCAAGAAGCTAAAAACTTAGCAAACTCCACTTGGCAAAATATAATGTCTCTTATAGAATCTGATGAAAGAAGTCTAGAAGCAAGAAAAGAGGATATGACAAATAAAATAGCCGATGAGATACTCAATCTCCAAGAAGTGTCAGATGAGAATTTTATAAAAAACATTTCTCAAGAAAATCACGATGATTTAATCCAACTTTTATGTCAGCAAAAAACTAATGCAGGGGATATTCATCAATATTTAGAATGCTCACATTATTTAGATAGAGCAGATTCTAAACATACAGAATCTAGCCAATCAGACATTCCCCTCCACACAGCTCCCAATACTATCCCCATACACCTACAAGCCCAATGTATCAATCACAAAGATGAGCCTTTAGTCAATAAAGAAATCTATGTCTTTAGTATGGATATACACCACTTTGTAGAGAGGGTAATAAGTGATGACAAGGGTATGATAGAATGCAATAATATCCTAGTCTATGACAATGGCTCTTTATCGCAAGTGTATTTTGTGCTAAAGCAATTAGGGCTAGATGAGGAACAAAAGATAATACATATCCAAATATCTCCTAGACTAGACATAAGCCCTGCGTATAAAAAGCAAGGTAGCCTAGAGGGCTTAAAGACATTGCATTTTGCAAAGGATATACCAAAGCATATAGCACAACACGACAAGATAAACGCTCAAGTAAGAGTAAGTGCTATACACAAGATTGACACAATACAAGCACATAATGCTACGCAATGGGCTATACCTCTTAGCCTAAAGGCAGAATATATTATCAAGGATAAGACAAAAGACATAAAAGAAGCACAAAGCCTCATAGCACAATATCGTCATAATACCAAATGGGGCTATATGGTGTTTGAAAAACATCAAGACATACATAAGGAGTTACAAAAGCAAGGAATCATGCTAAGCCCCACGCAACTTAATACTCAAGGGGAATATGTGAGCATACCAATAAAAAAAGATTGGGAAGGTAAGAATATAGCTATCTTTGCCTATCTCAAAACGCCTTCTAAATCTGTGAGATATGATATAGAACATTATAGAGCTATGCCTCTATCGCTACAATATACTGGCAAGTCTTTAGATTTACTAAGTTATGGACAAATACTAAAAAGCTACAAACCCTCTCAAACCAAAAATGAATATATGCGAGGACATGGACATATAGAGCTAGAGCAAGGAGCAGATACTAATGCAATAAGTCTTGACACAGGCACATATATGATAGCAAAAACATATATACAATCTACCCTAATCCTCACAAGCAATAAACACAGAATCGACACACCACATCTTTTAGAAGAATTCTCTCCCCTAGTCTTCGAGTGCATGAACAACAAAGAGAGATTCTATATATCCTATAACGCTAATCACAATAACCTTAATCTTATCGAATATAAAGCTTTGCAAAGACCTATCAATCTCAAATCTCCGCAAATCAAAGAACATATCAAAATATTTTTAGAATCTAGGAAGTTTTTTGAGGATTTACATACTATCCATACAATAATGCAAAATAAAGGACTCAATACTTTGGTGCTAGAGGTGAAGCAACAGAATTAATATAAAGCTAAGAATATTTAGAAGATATAAATTATGTATAACAATACCATTATAAATGGCTTGTTAGAGCAAGGCTATAATGAAATAACCCTCTCTAATATCAAAGACAAAGAACAAATCTATCTTCATGCACAAAGAGATTATGATGAGATAATAGAGCATAACTTCACTCAAAGGATTAAACATAATAAAGATTCTATAGTCAAAGGCAACTACACAGAATCTATCAACAAATATCATAAACAAGAAATACTAGGAGTAAAAGATGTAAGAGTAGGAGCAGAATATCTAACCAATGTAGCACTCTCTAAAGATACCATAGTAGGAGGAAGTCATACTCTTAATATAGGGATAGATAATAAACTCAGAGTATTAAAGAATAGTAGTGAGTATGTAGGTGGGGATAAAGAGACTAGCATACAAGGCAATACAATAGAATCTATTCATGGAGAGAGAATAGAGAATGTGAGAGGAGAATCACAGATTCACATACAAGGAAGTTTCACACAGAATGTGGAAAAGGAAATATTTATAGATGTGCAACAAAATCTTTCAACTAATGTCAAAGACAATACAGCCTTTAGCTCAAAATCTATGCAACACAATGTAGAGGAACAATATTCACTTCAAGCTGACAATGCTACGCTAGAATTACAAAGTGATTGTATCACACAAGCAGGAAATGAAATCACCCATAAAGTAGGCGAAGCTACTATCACAATTTCAGGTGATAAAATAATCTTAAAGGCTGGAGGAGTAGAAGCAATATTAGATTCTAATGGACTTGTAGTCAAAGGTGGAGAGGTGAAGAGTGAGTAAAATTGTAGCACATAAAAACATAAATCTTGTTTATCATAATAAGGCTTGATAAATGTATAAAATCGTTGCATATAAAAATAATATTTTTCTCTTTTTACAATCCTATCAAGAATCAATAAAAATATTTTATGCTTACTTAAGACAAGGATAGATAGATGGTTGATACTAAAACGATAAAATGCTATGTCAAAGTTACTTGCAATAATAATCCTATAAAAGGAATAGAGGTAAGCACCAATAATCCAAATATCAAATCTAGCAAGACAGACAAAGATGGTATCATAGAGCTAGAGGTTGATAATGATAGAGCAAATAAAGTGATTATCCTTAATATCAACAATGATGAATATACTATGCTCACTCAAAGATGTGTATCTACAGGACACCAAACAAGAAAAAACCTTTTTTCACTCAAAGTTACACAATCTCGTGCAAATATCACAAAACTAAGAATCTATAAAGAAGAATTACAAGATGATAATACCACCAAGCAAATTGATATTTATGTAGCACAAGTTACCTTAAGGGATTCGAATAGCACTCAAACAAACCCTAATCAATCTAGTAATACAAACAATCAAGATTCTAACCCTCCTCCTCAAATCATATTCCTTGAAGTCAATCTCACACAAGCTAATGC
>NZ_NXLQ01000042.1 GCF_003364195.1 Helicobacter didelphidarum
TATAGCAAGAATGTCTAGCAATCCCTTAGCAGTATTCTTTGAATCTCATACAAATACAAGCAATACCAAGCTAGACGCTAAGAATCCTCTTATACTTTATCTAAAAACTTATTATGATAAAAGATTTATAGGCAATGATAAACAAATCAAATATGCCTTTGCTTTAATCAATACCAACGATAGAAATAATCCTGCGGTTACAAAGCAATGCCTAAAACCTTATCATAAAGATAATAATCCTTATGGATACATTATTTTAGAAAAAGAACAAGAAAATATCACAAAGTTAAATTTTAAATCTCAACTCACTTTAAAAGATATAAGCTATAATCCAACAAAAACAAATAATGACTCTCATACAAAATCCATACCATCTAAAGCCATAAGTGGCACAGATATATCTATCAAACTTTATTATGATGAATTAAAAGATAGATTCTATAAAGACTTACAAGATAAAAGATTAATTATCTTTGCAATATGTCCTAATATACAAGATGACACGCTTTTACAAGAACAACCCCAAAGTCCAAGCATGGATACTTCTTTAAGCTTTGATTTTCCTATGCCTATATCTTTAAGATTCAATGGTGAAGAATTGCAAGTGTTAGAGTATGGAGAGGTAAAGAGAGATAAAGTGTTTAAGTTAGATTCTCTAAGCCTTAGTAATCCAAAAGAAATGATTAAAGAATCTAAAGAGTATAGAATAGAAATAGATTCTCTCTTACCCATACCTTTAGCACAACAACACTATACGCTCAATGTATTAGATTCTAAAAATGATATTGTAGCTACTATCACAAACCACAATACACAAAATATCATTAATCCCGAAATACTTCTTGATGATAGATTCTCTCAATTTGCTGATATACTATTACAATACAAACAAAGCTTTGGGTTTGATAGGGTGAGATTGGAGGTGGAGAGTGGGGAGGAGGATTTAAGCAGCATTGAGGTTGTGGGGAAAAATGGTATGGATATAAATTTAATCTCCAAATATTCTATTGATATACTCAAACAATTAGGTAGAGATTCAAAAAATCACATTCTCACTATAACCAGCATTGCAAGAACACCACAACAACAAGCTAATATAATGTATAATTTAATTGTAAGCAATGGTGTATCACATGTAAGGGGAATTTATTCCAACAAGGTTTATTCAGTGATTAATGCATATCAACAATTAACGCAAAAGGATAAATCAAAAAATGATATAATAAAGGCTATGGAACAAGAAATTGAGCGATTAGTTCCTCTAGGATATTTTCAGCATTGTCAAGATTCTAAAGTGAAAAATGTATTTGATATTTCTGTGCGTAGACTCAAAAATCCTAATGATTTTTTAAATATAGCACAACGATATCAAAGCAATCATCAAGGCTTTAGAATTATTGATGAGACAATAAACAAAGCCCCTTGTTTTCATATAGAAATAACCCAACCTTAAAGGATTCTAAATGATAAAATATTTAATTATAACTTTAATATTACTTTTGAATCTGTATGGAATAGATGAATTAAAATCTGCCCATAAAAATTGTGAAATTTCATGTGATAAATGTGGGTTTTATATCACACAATCTTCTCATTATTTTGAAGAGATAAAAAAGCAAAATGAAGAAGATTATTTTGTGATGATGGACGATTTTACTAATTATCTTTATAGCACCAAATTGTATTTGCAAAAAAATAGCATAGATTCTGCATTCAAAAGTTTATCAATCAATGAATGTCCAATCCTACAATTTGGAAATTTCTCATTAGAGATTTCTAATATACAAAGCCCATATATTTTTATCATTTATCAAAAGGATAAAACCCCTGAAATTCTGCAAGATATAGGAATGCCAGAGGAACAAATCAATAAGTATTTTAATCTCAAAAACCCAAAGATTCCCAAATGAAAAATATATTATTGATCATATTTGTAAATTTGTGTGCGTATGCACTAAAGTTACCTAATATTACGCCAGAGATAATAAATTTGTAGGTAAAGGAGATAGCACAAGATGAAGAAAATTGTATTTTTAGTGTTTTTAATGTGTGGTGTAGTATTTGGTGATACTTATAAATCAAGGCTAAATGATGGCATTGTAATAAATGTCAAGCAATTAAGTGAGAGAAAGCTTAGCTTTGAGATAAAGCAGAAGGATTCTGTGTTGCTTAAAGGAACTGCTGTTAATAAATATAGCCATATAGGAATAGAAAGCGATGATAATGAAGATGGAGTATAGCAAGAATGTCTAGCAATCCCTTAGCAGTATTCTTTGAATCTCATACAAATACAAGCAATACCAAGCTAGACGCTAAGAATCCTCTTATACTTTATCTAAAAACTTATTATGATAAAAGATTTATAGGCAATGATAAACAAATCAAATATGCCTTTGCTTTAATCAATACCAACGATAGAAATAATCCTGCGGTTACAAAGCAATGCCTAAAACCTTATCATAAAGATAATAATCCTTATGGATACATTATTTTAGAAAAAGAACAAGAAAATATCACAAAGTTAAATTTTAAATCTCAACTCACTTTAAAAGATATAAGCTATAATCCAACAAAAACAAATAATGACTCTCATACAAAATCCATACCATCTAAAGCCATAAGTGGCACAGATATATCTATCAAACTTTATTATGATGAATTAAAAGATAGATTCTATAAAGACTTACAAGATAAAAGATTAATTATCTTTGCAATATGTCCTAATATACAAGATGACACGCTTTTACAAGAACAACCCCAAAGTCCAAGCATGGATACTTCTTTAAGCTTTGATTTTCCTATGCCTATATCTTTAAGATTCAATGGTGAAGAATTGCAAGTGTTAGAGTATGGAGAGGTAAAGAGAGATAAAGTGTTTAAGTTAGATTCTCTAAGCCTTAGTAATCCAAAAGAAATGATTAAAGAATCTAAAGAGTATAGAATAGAAATAGATTCTCTCTTACCCATACCTTTAGCACAACAACACTATACGCTCAATGTATTAGATTCTAAAAATGATATTGTAGCTACTATCACAAACCACAATACACAAAATATCATTAATCCCGAAATACTTCTTGATGATAGATTCTCTCAATTTGCTGATATACTATTACAATACAAACAAAGCTTTGGGTTTGATAGGGTGAGATTGGAGGTGGAGAGTGAGGAGGAAAAAATAGTTGTTATTGACGCTGGGCATGGTGGCACAGATGTTGGAGCAACACGCAATAATATATACGAAAAAACCCTCGCTTTATCTATCGCAAAAAAATTGCAAAACAGGCTTACAAATTATCAAGTTTATATGACAAGAGAGACCGATAAAGCTATGGGCATAAATGAGCGTTATAGATTTGCTAATACAATACAGCAACAAAACCCAGATAAAGAGATATTGTTTGTTTCTATTCATATTAATTCTAGCTTAGGTGAAACAACAAGCAGGGGCATTGAAGTACTGTATTATGACCACAAGAATTATAAAGTTGATAATCTCAAAGCTACAACACATCAATTAAATAAAACAGAAAAAAGTATAAAGTTAGGCAATATATTACGCAAGAAATTGAATAGGTTTATTTTAAGAACAAATTTTATTCATCATCAAGATAAAGTTGGTGTTATTAAAAGAACCAATATGCCAGCAATTCTTATTGAGTGTGGATTTATCAACAATACACAAGATAGAGAATTATTAATTTCGCAAGATTATCAGAATAAACTAGCAACATCATTTAAGGAGGCTATCGATGAATATTTTAACTAGAATCTTTATCATATTTCTTTTGGCTATCAGCGTATCTCACGCAAAAGATAAAGATTTAGTCGCTTCGCAGATTTTAAAATCTCTCATTGCCACAACTTGCGGACTAGATGATATGCAAGCAGACTTTTATCAAAGCAAATGCGAGCACTACACTTCGCTTCTTAATGAAGCTTATGAGGGGCGATTGTTGCACGATGAGGCTAGGCATAAGGCGGTGCGAGATAAGCTTAATGCGTTAATCGATGATGAATTTGAGCTTGAGCAATTAGCTCCACATTTTGCGACTATCAAGGCACTTGGGCTAGTGTTTGCAAAGGATTTTAGAGCATTTGCGACTATCAAAGATATGCTTTTTGCAGAGCATACGGAGGGTGTGGCGTATTTTGAGGATATGCGCCATCATTTGCCCTTTGCCCTGCTGGGAATCTACGCCCTTAGCTTGGATAATCAAGCAAGTAGCAAAGATTTGGAATTATTGCATAGCGAGGTTGCGCGACACAAAGGAAAAATATCAAATGATGAGTATAGTTTTTATGAATTATTGATAAAATATAAGGAAAGCAAATATTAATTTTTAAGTCTTTATTTAAGGGGATTCTATGAAAAGATTAGCATTAAGTTTGTGTGTGGGATTTATTGCTTTTTGGTTTATAGCGTGTGATAAGAGTGAAGTTTCAAGTAAGCAAGATTCTAGCAAGGTTATAGAATCTCAAAGTATAGATTCTCATACCAAGCCTTTGGGCGAAGTATCCACAGAATCCACGCAAACAGATTCTACGAACGTAGAATCTAGCCAAGCAGATTCTCAAAGTGTGGATTCTCAAGTGCAACAATCACAAGTCATAGAATCTCATCAATATCACCCACAAAATAGAGATGAGTTAGTCAAACTTGTGCGTGATGAGAGCATCAATCTAAGTGATATTGACACAAGCAAAATCACAAATATGGCGTGGATATTTTCTTCTATAACAAAGAAAAGTTGTGAGTCTATTAAAAACAATATTGACGAATGGATTGATTTAAAATCTTGTATCAATACCGCAGGGAATAGAAAAAATTTTCAAGGTATAGAAACTTGGAATGTCAGCAATGTAGCAACTATGGAGGGAATGTTTGCTTGGAGTGAAAGTCAATTTAATGAAAATATCAGCTCTTGGAATGTCTCAAAAGTTACTAATATGGGCTATATGTTTGCTGGCACTTTAGCTTTCAATCAGCCACTTGACAAATGGAATATTTCAAATGTGAAAAATATGGCTTATATGTTTGGTGAATCTAACAGCTTTCTACAAAACCTTGATTCTTGGAATGTGCAAAATGTTAAAAATATGAAGTTTATGTTCGCTCAATCAAAAATAGAAATAGAAAGTTTGAAGTTTGAGGGTAAAAATATGTTTCCAAAATGGTATAAAAGTAAGGAGTAAAAATGAAAATAGCTACAATACTTTAATGTATTTTCTCTCTTTAAACTTCTCAATAAAACACAATCTTTGCTGATTTTATTGTTCTATTAATTTTTACATACTCTATTATTCTATCGCAATCTTACCCAAATATTTTATAATTATAATACACTAAAAAACATCCATCACACAATATATTTCTTAATATCTCTTATATATATATCAGTAAGGAGAATCTTATTATAAAGAAGCTTAGTAATAATAAGTCTATTAATGAATAAGTTTATCATAAAAAGCTTACCACAAGCTAGCTTATTGTTAATACCCCTATTACCACACACCTCCCAACAAATATCTTAGTTATTAAATAATCTTAACTATCATTCAACCCTTTTTATGTTATAATCCTCTTACTATCAATATCAGCACAAAGGACTTATCATGGCACAACCAGCATATATTAAGATAGAAGGCTCAACTCAAGGCTTAATCTCTAGTGGTGCAAGCACAGAGGCAAGTATAGGCAATCGTTATCAAGCAGGACATGAAGATGAGATAATGGCTCAAGAAATCTCTCATATTGTTACAGTGCCTACAGATTCTCAAAGCGGACAACCAAGTGGTCAAAGAGTGCATAAACCCTTTAGCTTTACTTGCTCATTAAACAAATCTGTCCCCCTACTCTATAATGCCCTCACGAAAGGTGAGCGATTAAACAATGTAGAGATTCATTGGTTTAGAACTTCTACAAGTGGAGGAGCAGAACATTATTTTACTACTAAATTAGAAGATGCTATCATTACTGATATAGATTTAGTTATGCCTAATGCTCAAGAGAAAGACAATAATGATAAAACAGAACTTTTTAAAGTCTCTCTGAATTATCGTAAAGTGATATGGGAGCATATAGCTTCTGGCACAAGTGGAAGTGATGATTGGAGAAATGCTTAAGGGAACTACAACAAACAAGCAAGATGAAGCATTGGTTTCCCTATGCCCAACATTACGATTCAATAATATTGCAGTATGGGGAGTATTTATAAGTTGAAAGTTCAAAGTGGAAGCAAGGAATCTCTTCATGAATAATATGAATACTTCAAACATTCTCAACAATAATCATCCCTCTT
>NZ_NXLQ01000043.1 GCF_003364195.1 Helicobacter didelphidarum
TGGATAACAAATACCAAAAATATAGACGATGATTACCTGAAAACTCAAATGGGCTTTGATGAATTTGAGAATCTTTTTAACGAGTTTGTGGAATCTAAAGATAGTAATGTGGATTCTATCGAAGGATTTTTTGGATTTGGACCTTATGGTGGAATTGGTAAATGGACATATGATGAAAAATATGCAACAGGCGGTAAGGTTTCTCAAAATAATCATTGGACTTATAAGCATGATAAAAGTCCATTAGGTAAAATAGAAAGACAATTTCCAAAATTGCCACTGAACAATATGGATAAAAAATATTTAATTTATGCCAAAGAATTTATATTAACTAATCTTAGACCCCTAAAAACATTCCAAGAATCTTTTAGTGAAATCATAGAGATAAATCAAAATGAATATGAAAAAATAGCTAAATATGTCCTCTTTCAAACTCTTTTATCAAGTGATAGCATAAGACATAATTCAAAAATCTTTGGTAATGAAAAAAATGAATTTAAAAACTACAAGTTTGTAGGAAATTCTTGTGTAGATTTTGTAATGGATAAATTGCGGTTAATAGGTGCTAGTAAATTTGACAAAGCTACTGCTATTAGCCCATATGAAGTGCGTATGCATATAAAAGACAATAAGCCAAATATTTACAACCAACAAAAGGGGATTTATAAATCCCCTCTCTCCAAAGGTGATAGAATCTCATATCTTTTGCAAGACATTAACCTCTTCTACCAAAACTACGATAATCTATGCAAACTAGATTCTACTTGGGAGAGTGAAAAGGGATTTAATACCTTTAGAGAGTATTATAATTCTATACTCCATAGTCATCTACTCTATGATGAGAAACTTAATCGTTTAGGAAAAAATAAGATACAAACTCTCCCTAGAGATAACAATATAGAACACATAGAAAATGACATAAATATGAGACTTAATACAGGATTATGTATAGATTGTTATTTTCAAGATATATTGCAGTATGACAAAGATTTTCAATGTGATGTTTCATTGCTATGTGCTAAAAAATTAGATAATGGTAAATTAAGATTTTTAAAAGCAGATTCTAGCAATGATTTTGTATTTAGTAATTTTGATTTTGCAAGTGATGATACTTCACTACTTCAATCGTATCATTTAGCTATGAATATACAACAGCCTATTATCTTTAGCAAAATACCTCATTATAATGTTTGCACTATTTCTAAAGAAAGCAGAGGCACATATATACAATCATTTATGGATAAATATATGGGAATAAGTGGAAATAGCGGAGATTACAGAGATATGATTGCATATAATAAGGGGACAAGAAATGCCTAAGCCATTTATCGAGAGAAAAAACAATGCTGTGCTTGACGCACAAGAACTAGAAAATCAAGGATATACAGATATACACTTTCAAGGTATCCACCTCACAGGTGGCACAGAATCTAATAAACCCTATAATGAATGCTTCTTTGGGGAATTAGATTCTAAAGATAGCAATATGGGATTCAATACATCTAAGCCTATCTATCATCTCATCTCTAATGAAGACTTAAGCAATACAGATTCTCCCTCTCCCCACAATAACACTACCGCCCCCATAGGTAATGCTACCCTCCAAGTATTCCTCAATAACTTCACTCTTACAATACTTCATTATTCTCTTATCCATTCTAGCCTACATATCAAGCTAGAATGTAATAGCTCTGAATCTAAAGAGATAGAAGACAAAGAAAAAGCACTCTTAGAATCTAAAGCAAAAGATTCTAAAGAGAATAAAGAAAGTATCTCCACTGCATTCCTCTGTCCTGTCCTAGAAGATAATGAATTAAAATGTCCTCATAATGGCATAGTGCAATTAAAGAGTAAGAAAGGCAAAAGCTTTAAATCTAAAGGTATCCCTATGATTTTAGAATCTGATTTATTAAATGCTAGTATTGTAGGTTGCACAAACAACATAGCAGGTGTTCCTACTCCCTGCACTCTAGTATCTGTAATCCTCCCAAGCTCTCGTGCCTTAAAGAAGTTTAATGATGATTATCCTATTATGCAAGATTTATGTGCTAGTGGGGTATTAAGTGATAAAGGATTTCCTATCACTTGTAAGCCTAAGAATAATACCTTTAAGATAAATGCTCCTAATCCTAGTAATACTAAAGAGATAAGTAAAGAAGCATTAGCTTCAGCTATAAAGCTTACTAAACCAAGTATAAGATTGTATTATAAAGAACATAACTCTCAACAGGACAATTTGCCTATAAATAAATTGTATTGCAATGGCAACCTCAAAGAACAAGAAGAACCCTTTACATCATTAACATTTGATTTTAAAACAGACACGATTGATATTGCAGATAAAGACTTAGAATCTCTCCTTACTCAAAGATACTCTCATAAAGAGTATATATTAAGACAAATGAATCTACAATTAGGCAATATCCAAATACAGCTTATCTTTATCATTCCTCAATTTCTCCCTAAAGTCTTTAAAGTAGCTTATAAGGAATATGAATATAAGGATTATGGTGTAGGGAGATATACACAACTCTTAGAATATTCTAAGGATATAAAGGAAGACAAAGAATCCACAGCTAAAGACACTTCTTCAAAATCTATTTTTATCAAATATACAAGAGTTTTTCTTTCTTCTTATAAAGCAAACAAACTAGACTTTACATTTGCGCTAGGATTAGATAGTTGGTTGGAGAAAGAAAATATAACAGAGTTTAAAATAGTTAGTGGAAAAATTTATGAAAAAGCAATATAAATAGAAGAAAAAGAATGGAAAAGATTAAAAAAATATCATTAATATGCCAAAAGAATAAATTGATAAACGAGATTACTACCTACACAAAGAATGCTAAAAAAATCGCTTTGCATTGCTCAAACTTCCACAAACCAAAGAATATTTATTCACCAGTAGAAGAATTGGCTTTGGAAGATTGGCTTTGGAAATACCTTTCAGGATTAAAAGGTATAGAAGTAGAAATTCATAATTACAATAGTATCAATCAAGAAAACATTACCAAAAGTTCTAAAGAGGAAAGAAATAAAAATCTTATAATTTATAATAAAAAAAGCGAGTTATCAGATATTTTATTTAATTTTGTTAAACAATTAAATAAAGATAAAGATGAAAATAAAAATGACAAAAAAGATAAAGATGAAGATGAAAAAAATTTATCGAAGGCTATACATAAGTTTTTAGAACAACAAAATAGCATTGATAAATTAACTTCTTGCATAGAAACATATCTCAAAAAACCTCTCATTAAAAAGTTGAAAGAGTTTGAAGAAACAAAATTTTTTGCTGATGAAAAAAGATATGAAGAAAGCCTAGAGCAAATTTTTGATGAACTAATACAAGATATAAAAGCTATACATAAAGAAGGCAATGCTCAAGCTTATAAAGAAATTGTTAATTTATTCTTTAGTATTTTTAATATCTTTGATATTAAAAAGGCTCTCAACAAGAGCAATATGGCTTTAAATATACTTTTTGAGGGAAGTAGAACTTTATTCAATATTTTAGAATGGGTAGATTCTCAATACAGCTTTGCTATATCAAACTCTGTTATTAAACTTTTTGTGCAAGATATTGCCCCTATCATCTCTCTTTTTGATAATCATATACTTAATTACACCCTAATAATAGATGACAGAATCTTAATAGAAATTTCAGGCTTTAAGCGCAATATTACTGAAAGCAAGGCTTATATAAAACAAGATTTGGCTTTATTAATTGAATTAGAAGAAAAAAATCTAGTAAATATACAGGACATAAATTTAAGATATGAACATCAAAGTGAAAATTTGCAAATCTGTGATAAAAAAAATATTACAGATTACCTTATCACGCAAATGAGTTTAAGCAATAATAGACTATCCTATATAGAAAGCCCTTATTTTAATTCTAGCAAGCTTGTAAAACTTATAAAAAACGAAGAAGATACTACGATAAAACCATCAGAACAAGGATATAACTATCTTATCATTAGCAATGCCCCATATAAACATAATGCAGGATTAAATGAAAAGTTGCTTGAAAAGCTTGGTAATGTTATATTCTATGGAGATGATAACAATAAGGAAATTAAAAGCGATAGTTTATTTAAAAATCCACAAGATTATAATACAATCATTGATTATAGCAAATATAAAATCAATATAAAAGATGAAGCAAATCAACCCTATGTAGTATCCCTAAGTCCTTTTGTCTTTGTCCCGCAAAAGGAGTATGAAAACTATCAATTCATCAAAGAAGAGTTTGACAGATTTTCTAGCAACCTTTTAACTGAAGACAAATATTTGATAGAGCAATATTTTGATTTTAAGAGAAAAAATAACGATAAAATACCTATTTTTGATTTTATAGAGAATTTTTTTCAACAAGAAAATAACAAAAAAGATTTCTTAAAGCAGGAGAAAAAATATTTTAAAGAAAGTATAAAATGTCTGCAAGGCTATATTGATAGCTTGATTAAAGTTTTGGTAACTTATGAATATAATTATTATGAGTTTGGTTATGAAATCCCAATTCAAGAAAAACAGCTTAAACCTAAAAAAGAATATTCTGTTTTAGAAATGCTTTTGCTTGCCCTAACTTATTATGTGATTAAAAATTTTTATACCTCTATAGAAACAGATATAAAAAGCTGGTGGTTTTTTAACCCTCACTATGAGCGTATAGAGATTGATAAAGAAAGTCTTACAATGTTACCTTATGACGCTTTTTTAGTGCTTAAAAACAATAAAATACCCCTATGCTTTTCTACAAAAAGAAAAGAAAAACTATTAGAAAACCATCAAGAAGTCTTTTGTATAGAAGAGTTTGTTATAAAATTAGACAATCAAGAGGATACAGATGAGATTGATGTAGATAAAGTCTTAAAGGAATTTTTTAAAGAAGAAGATTTTAAAGATGAATTGAAAAATTTAAACGACAATAATTTAGATGACTTAGATATTTTAGCAAAAGAACTTCAAAATTTAGATGAAAAACTACAAAAGGAAAAATCACAAGAACACATTAAGACCAGCGAATCTTTGTTACTTATTGTCGAAGAATTTATTACTTCATTCTTTCCTTTTGCCTCGCTTATTTTTAATTTAAATCCTTTCAATCTAAGTAAGAAACTTGTAAAACTCCTCATCTCTTATAAAACAAACCATTTAAGAGAAGTATTATTTGGAGAGTTGGGTTTAGCTTATTTAGCCTATATTCTCTACAATCACGATATGAAGATTCACATTCAAACATATAAGAGAAATAGAACTTTAGACAGGAAATTTGAACGATTAAAGAAAAAATCATTTGTTCAAGCGGTTAAACAAGTCCAAAACAGCGTTGCAACTATCAGTCAAAAAGACCATATAAAAGACTTGAAGCAGATAAAAGGACAAGATTTAAAATATTACAAAAATATATTCTTGAAAGATTACACAAAAGACACAATAAAAGATTTTTTCAAATCTATTCCACAATCTATTGGTCTCAATATCTTCAATCAAGTCTTTATCACAGAGTATGAAAAAAGTAAAAAAGAGTTTGAACGCCTAAAGTTTGCTAAATTATCTTACAAATATCATCCTCCTTATGTTCTAAAAAAACACAATGAAGGTGTGTTTTATCCTATGCTTGTAAATAATACCTTTTTATCCTTTAATTTTATCAATATGATTATAGGAGGTAGGCTTAAAACAGGAGCTTTGGGGGATATTGATTCTTTATTTTATTGTTATGAAGGTAAAAATACCAAAAATACAAGAAATTATCTGTTAAATAAACTGCTTTCTTATCTATGTCTTGATGAATTAAGGGTGATGAATGATAATCTTACGCCTCTTAATGATATAGAATTTTTTAATACAAGAGCATATACTAAAGATTTGCAAACTCGCCCAAGATTTTTAAAGCTAAAACACGATGAAGGAGAGTTTACAACTCCACCACACTCTAGTAAGCAAATTAAGGAGAATCTAGCAAAATTTAATAAAACAATGCAAAACATTAATGAAGATAAGAGAAAGGAAGCCTTATATAATCAATACTCTCCAGATAGTTCTAATGGACTTAATGCCATAGATGCTTATCACACTGCTATGAATTACCTTGATGATGTTTATATGGGTAGTTTTAACACAAACCTAAAAGATAATAAGCCAAACTCGGAAAAACATAGAGAATTTTTAAAATCTTTAAATACCATAGGGTTAAATAATATTAGGGCTATGTATGAGGGG
>NZ_NXLQ01000044.1 GCF_003364195.1 Helicobacter didelphidarum
ACCGAATAATCCATAGGCAAAATTATACACAATCATTCTTGAGTGAATTGGTATAGGATAGGTAAGAAATGTGTCATTATCCATAAATAATGGTGCATTGTGTATATTGTGCAATTTAGATTCTAAGATATTATATTTTTCTAAGAGTTCTTTAGAATCTGTTTTAAATAAAGATTTTATAATATTTGTAAATATAGAATCTGCTATGCTAATAATAGCAATATAAGAGATTGTCCTTATAGCGTCTTTGCTTATATTGTTTATTATGTTTTTTCTTGTTTGTGTATTATTTGCTTGTATTGTTATGTATGTTGGCTGTTTTATTTGTTTGTTATTGTTATCTATAATCATTAGTTTTATATTATTATTTTCTTTGCTTACGATTAGCTTATTACCTGCTCTATCTAGCTTTCTTGTCGTATCTTGAGTTAATATCTTTATATCTATTTGATTTAATAATTTATTAATTTGAGTATTTCTTTTTGTATTGTTTGAAATTTTTATAGAATCTTTTTTATGATTAAAGGCTGTTTGCAATGTTTCTAATGTTGCATTTTTTATTATAGTGGCTAGATTTGTATTAGTAGTAATACTAAGTAAAGATAATATAAATTTACCTTCCTTTTTAGCCACATATAAGGCAAAAGCAAATGTTATAAAAAGTATTGATATAGCCTCTAATGTTTTACTTTGTGTATCAGCAAGTAATATCTTTGTAGAGGGCAATAAATTTGTAAGGATATTTTCTCCAACAGATTGTATGGTAAGCGGTAATACTTCGTCTATATTTTTATTGCCAAACCCTATGTATTGCTCTTTTATGCTATTGCCTATAAACGCAAGGCTAAGCTTGTTTGTATCTTGTGAAAATGGATGCAATATAATATTTTTTGTAAGTTTTATTTCATAGTCATTATTTTTATTTTCTTTATATGCGTTTATAGCTTCTTTAATCTTATCCTTTAAATCAACTAAATCAATAGGTATTGCTTGTTTGTCATTTTCTTTCACTAAAAATTGCGTTGTTGTCTCTTGCAAGGTTGTCTCTTCATCACTTGCTTCTGCGTAAAATTTTACAAACCATCCTTTTTTAATCTCTGCACCATCTTGTTCTAAATAATATAAGAGCAATGCTTTTAAAAATATATTTTCTGGCGTATAGAGATATTTTTCTCCGCCAAACACAATATCATGATTTACATTTTTCTCTTCAAATTTTACAGAATCAAATAAAAATTTATAATATTCTATATGCTCTTTAATAAAAGTTTTTTGCAATATCTTTATAGATTCTATATTTTCATCTTGCAACATAAAGCTTTGTATATATTCTCTATCATCATTTGATAGTAGCTTATTGTCTTTATATTCTCCCTTTTTTGTTTGATTAATTTTTATAAATGGAGAAATATATAAAAAAATATTATCTAATATCATATCATCGTGTATATAGCCACTATAATCTTGTGTTGGTTTTTTAATTTGCAGTTTAGGAGGCTCTGGTCTGCCTTGTATTTGTATATCTAGTGTTTTTATAGCTTGCTGCATACTCCCTGCTTTTTCTTTATTTGGTGGTGGAGTAAGTGTGATATAGTTTTTATTTGATTGTGTTGTTGTATTTTCTCCTTTGATGGCTGTTGCTAAGATTGTCGATGTAAAACTTGGATATGTGATATAAACAAGATTTGTATATGAGTTTGTAAGCTTATTAAAGAGATTATATGCTGGGCTATTATCTTTAGAGTCTGTATGTAAAGGAGATATACACATAGATGAGTATTCATTGTTATCATTTGTAATAAATGGCTTTTTTTGAGTAAGTATGTCTATGATATTTTGTATATTGTCATGATATTTTCCTTGTATTATTTGATTAAGATTTGGCGTAAGATTAAAAGAATGTTCTTTGATGAGAAAATCGGTCTCCAATCCACTTAAATCTATAAAACTCCCATCACTATCAAGGAACATAAAGATATTAGATTCTATTAAGCATATCGCGAGAACTTCACTGATGTCTTTAAAAAATGCAGTGAGTATAGGCACTGCAATAGCCCTATAATATCTATTGTTTTCTAATTCGCCTAATTCTTTTAATGTATCATATATTTCCCTTATAGCTGAAGTTGTCCCTAAGCTTAAAGCAAGAGCAACAAACATGCCTCCACTACCAAGTGATAGACATACACCAATAATACATATCCCAACCTTTAATGCTGTAAGTAATGCAGCCCTTCTCTCATCATCTATTTTATCTTGTTCTGTATTGCTTAGATTTTTGAGAATCTCATTTCTAGCATCCATAAGCTTTGTTTTTATATCTTTTAGTTTATCTCTAATAATACTTTCTTCTTTAACATATAATTCATAATATCTTGTTACCTTGTCCATCAAATCAATAAAAAATTCCTTTATAAATCTTATCCCTATAGAATCTGTATCTTTTATATCATTGAAATTTTTTGTTGCTTCTTTTGGTATATATGCGTTTTTATAATCAAGTAATGCTATATCCTCAAAGAAGCTATGTTGCCTTGCTTTTTCTTGATTTACTATCACAGATGCAATGTTATCTAAATCTCCAGCACTACCAGAACCCACTTGTATTGGAGAAAATGTGAAAGCATGTGCAATTTCATGCAACAAATTGGGTTTTGCTTCTTTATTCTGTTCTTGTTGTCTTATATTACTCGCTTGCTGCGCTATTTTATTTATAAGTATTTCTAGTGGATTATCATTAATTTCATTTATATATGTTATATGTAGCTTATCTTGCCACTTCTTTCTTTGCAGTTTATAGGTGTTTGATAATAAACAATCTAGTTTAATTGGATAGAAGCATAATGTATCTATCTTGGAAATATCCATATAATCACTAAAATTTTTATACAATCTCTCTGCCATAAAGTCAGTAGGGGAGATGATTGTTATATTGCATTGTTTATCTTTAGCTGTTTGTAAAAACTTCTTAACAGAATCTACTATATCTTGCGAGTTATAAGCTTGTGATATATTATTTATCGTGATAGTGTGTCCTCTATCTATATTCTTCCTCTCTCCCATTCCCTACCTCACATATATATTTGATAGAGTATTATAGCTATTATGATTGCTTTGTGTATCCTCTCTATCCTCATTACCAAATTCTATCGTAAGTTTCTTACATTGAGCTGGCATAAGCCATATTTCTTTAGAATATATACTCTCTTGTTTGTATTCTTTGTATGTATCATCTATGAGTGTAAATGCACCATATCCATAGTCTTTGTTCTCTTGTGCTTCTTTATGTTCTTCAAATGCTTTTTTAAGTATCTTAGGTATTCTTGTAGGAATAATGCAGACATACTCTCTTGTATGATTATCAAACACTATAGAGAATGCCTTATAAGTAAAGTCTTTATTCTTATAGTCTTCTTGTATAGAAAGAGGCAAATCACTCTTCTTTATATCTTTGCATTCACTCATATCTAATTCATACTCTTGGAGAATGATATGACTTTTCATCTCTTTGTGATTGATTGTGCATTGATAGATATTAAGAGAATTCTTTTGGAGGGAGTCTATCTTATAGCAAATAGTAAATGTAGGCTTATGATATGGTATCACTAAATCTTTAGTATCTTTATCTCTCTCTTTAGAGTTTGTAGGATTAGGAGCATTTATCTTAAAGGTATTATTCTTAGGCTTACAAGTGATAGGGAATCCTTTATCACTTAATACCCCACTAACACATAAATCTTGCATTATAGGATAATCATCATTATATTTCTTATAAGCTCTAGCACTAGGGAGGATTACAGATACAAGAGAACAAGGAGTAGGAACACCTGCTATGTTGTTAGTGCAACCTATAATACTAGCATTTAATAAATCAGATTCTAAAATCATAGGAATGTCTTTAGATTTGAAGCTTTTACCTTTCTTACTCTTTAGCTTTACTCTACCATTATGAGGACATTTAAGCTCATTATCTTCTAGGACAGGACAGAGGAATGCAGTGGAGATACTTTCTTTATTCTCTTTAGAATCTTTTGCTTTAGATTCTAAGAGTGCTTTTTCTTCTCTATATGCTTTTTCATTTTCTTTGCTTTCTTGAGTAGCAAGATTAAGTATTGTGGTGTATCTCGTATCTGCTGGTTGTATCTTATCGATTGATTCTGTATTGGATTGTTTAGTGTTTGTATGTAGCATATTATTCCTTAGTGCAATTTAAATCGTGATATTTATACATCATAAGCCTCATGATAGCAGTTATCAAGCCTCATACATATATTGTTATGATAGATTGCTATATTGCCTCGTGCATCTGTTGTATAAACCTCTCCTTTTTTACCATAGAACCAACCTGCATTATTTGGGTCTTCATCTCCACCTTGTATTTTTAGATTCCCTAGATAGATTTGTGCTGGAGAGTTATCAGAGACTAAACCTAAAGCTTTTTCATTTTCTTTTGCATTAAGACAAGTGCCATCTTTAGCAAAGATAGTAATTTTATCCCCATTTTTATAAAATATTTCATCAAGTTCTAGTTTTACTATATCTTTTTCATTTTGTATTTTTTTATCATAGCTTTCTTTTCTTATGATGATAGCTTCATCAATACTCTCAAGTAATTTATGGCGTTTGCTAAAGATTAAAAAAGGAAGCTTAGTGTTTTCTTGTATGTCATATTTATCATCTATATAGACTTCCTCATAAGGATAATGCCATTTTTGGTAACGAAGTGTATATACACTCTTATATACTTGTTTTCTTATTTCTATATAGTCTTTTAGGTTTTCTTTATTTTGTTCCAAGCATACAGCATTGACAAAGTTTGATTTATATCCTAGTAGCTTTATTATATCTGTTTTGGTAGTAGGGTTACTTTGAGATTGTGAAGTGCTGTGTGATTGTTTGGTTTGTATAGAGCTTTGAGCTTGTGGATTGCTTATTATCTCATTGCCATTACTATCTACAAGTATATAAAACTGACATTGATACAAAGCATACAATAATGCAATAGAACTATTAGAATCTAGCTTCATCATTATATTTTCTATATCATTTTCATCGATGATTTTAGGGAAGATATAAGATTTATAATTTGTAATAGCTTCTATAGAATCTTTATTCTCATAAGCGTTTTCTATATCTTTATCGTTGCTTTTTTGATTGTCTTTTGCTAGTATAGATTTTATTTGTTGATTGAGATAGTCAAGATAATTTATTTTCTTTCCACTTAGTTTAGTGCATAGTTGTATCAATATAGATTGTGTTTGTGTAAAAGTATTGAGCAGTCTTAATGCTTCGCTTATTGTTTGATTCTGTATTTTTGCATTATTGTCTCCATAAGATAAAATATAATCATACATATACAAAGCTTTTATAATACAATCTAAATAATGAGAATCCATACCTGTTTCACTTACCATTAGTGTATGTAAGATTGTAGTATCTGTATATTCTTGACTTTTTGGGATACCGAGCTTTATATTGAGTTTGGAGATGGGGGCTTCATGATATGCGCGTATATTATCTGGCGTGTTATTACTCTCTATATGGTGAATCTCTTTTAAGCCTAAGTATTGAAAAGTATTTGTTTTATCTGCTTGAATAAGTTTTTTTATATTATCTGTTAATTGTTTAAAATCTTGCTTGTCTTTTACGACTTTTAATTCTTCTATGAATTTTCCTGCACCTTGACTTTGTGCTTCATCTTTATTTGTAGCTTTATCTATAGCATTTGCTACTTTATCAATCACCTTTCTTGTGAATCCATTTGGATTAAAAAGCTTCTTTTCATTTGATACAAATAACCTACATATACAAGCTACCATACGCAAAAAATATGCTGATACGATATTATGAGAGATACCCGGTGCATTATAAGTATATAACTCTTTGACATTATCTGCATAGAGTAAGACAAATACTTGTGCTAAATGTCCTCCTAGTGAATGCCCTGTAAGGATAAGCTTAGATTCTAAGCTTTGTGATGAAAGTTCTTGTCCTAAGCTATCT
>NZ_NXLQ01000045.1 GCF_003364195.1 Helicobacter didelphidarum
TATAAGAGGAGGATTACTCACATTATACAAACTAGAACTAATATAGGGCTTATCTATATCATTTTCTAAATAGCTTATAATCACTTCATCTCCTACTCTTAGAGCATGAAAACTCATTCAAAATCCCCAAGAAAGTTGAGATTTGTGGATATATCCTTCTACCCTCTTGCCTATTTTTTCTGTAAAATATATCTTGATACCAGCCATTTATTGGCAAACCTTTTGTGTAGAGTTTTTCTATAAATTTTACTTGTGTATTATTGTCAAGATATATTTGTCTTTGATTAATCCAAGATTCGCTTGGAATATATTTATCTTCTAACTTGTCATATTCCCAATACATAGAATCTGCAAGCTTAGCATTAGGATATTGTATTGCTATTTGTTTAATAATGTGAGATTCATTATTTGGCTTTTCTCTCACATTTACATACATATCTTTTGAATAAGTGTAGATTCTATCATCACTTGGATTATCAGAACAATATTTTGGTTGATATTGTGCTTTATATTCTGCACATATATTTTTGCGTTCCTTTGCAATCTCTTCATCTTCTTTATGGGTGGTTGCGAGTGCTTTTGATATTGTGATAATCTGCATTGAAATAGGTTTATCTATCCTTGTAGCCGTCCTTATTTGTATCTTTATAGGCAAAATAAGATAAGATTTGTCTTGTAGCCACTCTTTTATGTTTGGATATATGGCTTCAATCTTGTTGTATTCTATGGGTAAAATATGATTCATGCCATTATTGATATGCAGAGTTAAGAACCCTTTATCAGCGTCTCCACCCTGCATTTCATCATCATGGGTAATATAAAAAGCTACACCATAATCAACATTAGAGCAATTTATAGCAAAAGAATGAATCCCGCAAGGTTTTTTTGTAATATATAAAAATCCTTTCACCATTTGATAAATATAAGGCTGATTGATAGGTTCAAATAAAGTGATATAGTTTATTTCATGTGGATAAATATTTTTAATATATCTGGGTATTACTTTTTGCAAATTTTGCTTTTGAGATAAACTAGAATTCATAGTATATGCTCGTAAATATATTACCTTTATTTCCTTGTTGATACCATATCTTTCTACCCAGCCACTATCAAAAATAGAATATTTTTCTCCCATGTTAGAATTGGCAGTATTACTATCTTTTAAAAAAGATTTTTTCTCATAAAATTCTATATTTCTATACATAAAGCTATCATCTCTAGCATAAAGATTTACAACTATAACACATAATAAACATAATAATAAAGATTTCATAATCACTCCTTGTCTTTTGTGATTTGCTCTGTGATTTTGATGATAAAGTTTTTCATCGCATTCCTTTATCATTTCTCTTATCTCGCACAGTCATAGCTCACTTGGCTTTCATGTATCACGCCATAGATTGTCTTGCTTGTGTCTTTAGATTCTGGTGGGATATAGGCGACTTTTAGCCATTTAGGATTTTTAGTATCCCGCCCTAATTCTAAAATCAAACCCTTGTTCTCTGCGCTTTCTATTGATTTACACAAGTCTCCCATTTCATCTTTTTGTATCGCTCTTAGTATCTTACCATTTGGGGATTCTCGTAGGTTGATATAAGAATCTTTGGAAGCGTAGGATAATATATATTCGCTTGGAAGAAATTGCTTAGCTATATACCACTTTCTTATACTGCTTAAAACCTTTACATCATTGGCAATGGTCGCATAATATGGCGTATCAGCTTCACTATCTAAAGATTTGTGAGTAATATAGTAATTTTCCAAAGTTAATATTGCGCGTATTGCTATCCCACCTAAGATATATTCATCTATTGGATTTAATTGATTTGGTAAAATATTATAGATTTGCAAGAAACTATTTTTTTGAAATGAGACATCTTTTTTGAGTGTATCATTTAAAAATATAGCTGTATTAATAGCTGTATTATCATTTGCAAAAAGTCTAGGTAAATCATTTGGAATATCTGGAAAAAATACCAAACGCCAATAAAAATCGACTTCATCTTGATACATTTGCCATTCAAGTATTCCACTTAGTGTTACTTTCCCTCCATAATATATTTTTCCCTCTGTTTCTTTGTCTTTATATAAGGTGCTATTATAAGAAATTTGACTTGATAGCATATCTTGAAAGTGTGCCTGATACACACTAGCATACATAATACTAACAATAAAAAATATAGAAACCACTAAACGCATTGTTACTCCTTTTCTGGTGGGTAAGACTCAATTTTATCTTTTTCTTGAATCTTGATAATAAAATTCTTAATTGTGCTTTTTGATGGATTGTTTGTGCCAAGAGCATAGTTTTTAAAAGATTCTGTATCATGTTCAATAAGAGTTATATACAATTTTGCAACGGCATTGACTGTGCTATTCCTATCTTTTGCTATCCATCTTTCTTTTTTCCATTTCAACTCATTTGTTGGCAAAAGACAACCTGTACTCCACTCGCCTGTATCACCATAATGAATTAAAATTCCATTTCTGCTTGTCCCTATCACACTATTTTTACTATTTTTAGGTTTGAGTTGTGGGACGATATGAATATGTTTTGTCCCAAAAGTTTTCCTATTATCTTTATTGTGTTTGCAAGTTGCAATATTGCAATATAACTGCTCTATGTTTATATTTAAATTTTTCATTGTCTTTTGCAAATCGTCCAAATATCTTTCTTTATTGTTCGGATTTTCTGCCATCAGGGCTGGACTATCAATATTTGATTTTTTCCAAAATACCTCATATTCTCCCGCTGGTATCCTTATGTCTCCACCAGCTATTTTTTGTTGCTCTTCTGCTGTCCTGCTTTTCTTTGGATTATAACCCGCTGGTTCTATAATATAGCCTTTTATATCTTTACCTTCTGAATCTTTAACTATTTCATCATCTAACTTTAAACTAAACTCACTTATAGTAGCCCAATACTTAAAATCTTCATTGTTTGGACTATACTCCCATTTCCTCACAACCTCTAGCACCATTAGTCCTGTGCCACTCTCCACCTCCACTGCTATTATTATTCTCCCATTATCATCTCTTAATGCTTCTAATTCACCCTTATGCTCTTCTACTAAATCATCAAGTTGTCTAAAGAATGAAAGGGCATTATCTCCTAAATCTATACCTATATCACCATAGAGCATTGTATAGATATTAGGAAGGTTTATCTTGCTTGAAGTTGATAGATTGTATGCTAGTGGTTGTTTTAAATCTTTGTCTTGATAGAGAGTATAAGAATACCCTCCTATACCTTTTCTTTTGTCATAGTCTATATAATAGATTCCATCGTGTATATTCTTGTCGATACGAAGAGCTTGTATATTGTATTGTCCTTGTATCTCTCCATATTCTATGATATGAAATGTATTGTTATGACTATATTTTAAAGATAAAGGATAGGCTATCCTAAGACATTGATATACTTGAGGGTTAAGACTACCCATATAGGCATAGATATAGAGATAGTTTGTCTTAGTTATATCAAAGTATTCTTTTTTGTTCCTTTTACGCCAAACAAGTCTCACCAATCCACACTCCATTGATAAATCACTTCCACTATATCGCCTTTTTGCTGATAAATGCTGATACTTCCGCTATCATAGCCCATTCCTATAATCCACAGCCTCCCTTTATCCCAAATATAATAATTCCCCACTTCATCATCTCTATTTGATGCCTCCTTACCATAGTCATAAATATTGCTTGTTGGTAATTTTTCTGTACTATCATTCAAAGTTTCGTAAGCTTCTTGTATGCTTTTTGTGTGAATGAAGTACTTTTTAATCCCTACAATCTGCTCATTATTCATTGTTGAACAATTAAATTTATAGCCACTTGGAGGATATTGGCATAAGTCTATAAATTCCATATCCTTAGAATCTCGTTTTATTTTTACCTTATCATAAGCAACACCAAGTGCTTCACTAAAAAACATCTCACGCTCATTGATGAGATTTGATGAAGCCTCACTATCTAGCTTGATGATATCCGCCTTTAAAGAAAGGCTTAAGCATAACAACAATATTATTTTTCTCATCACTTTATCCTTGCTTTAAAACTAATCAATCATAATTAAATCCCCAAGCGAAATGCAGTAAGACTTCTACGCCTTTGGGTGTTTGGAAAAATGCGAAGTTATTCCAGCCGATAGTTGCTTGTTGTGGAATCCATAGAGTTTTATCATCGTGCATATAGCAACGCCTTCCCTCATAGTCAATCTGTATCATTACGATTTCTTGAAAGTCATTTTTAGGTATAGTGGGTATCAAATCTGCAAAATTTTGAGCATCATCATTGTTCATATAGTTCGTATAATTGCGGATTTTCTTATACACTTCATCAAGGCTTTGGTTCTCAAAAATATAGAGGCGATAGAGTATGCTATACTCGCCACCTGTGCTACATCGCTCTTTATTGACTTCACACAAATCTTTATATTGCCAACCATTTGCCTTATCAATTTTTAAGGGTAGAGATTGTGCATTTTGTCTATCTTGTAGGTATGAGATTTTATCCTCATAATATCTATTATTTATAGACTTTATGTAACCATCTTTCATTTCTTTACACAAGCCATCAAAGCGTTTGGAATATTGCCCTGCCTTGATAATCTCCCCTGTATCTGTTGTAATATCTGTATCATACAGATAAGAATCCCCATAGAGATTCTGCAATGCAATCACACTTACTAATAAGCATATCAACTTTTTCATATCCACTCCTTTAAAAATTGAGATTAGTGCCATTATATACATGATATGCTACTCCTTTTGGCTTCGTTAAAAAGTCTGGCTTATTTTTATTTTTTATTTTTTTCCATCTATCAGTGCTAATTGCTATATGTATCCAATAAGAACTATTCAACTCAAATATACATTGTGAAATTATACTTGTATTTTTTAACCCTATAACTTTTTTATTATAAATATCTTCATAAAGTTTAATCAATAGTATTTTATTATTTTTATCATTATTTAAGAACGCAATATCGGCTACTTCACAATGTGAATGTTGGGAGGTTTTGCTACCTCCTAATTTCTCATTTAACTCCTTACATCTTACCCCACTATTAATATTAATTTTATATATTTGACTTTCTCCATATTGTTCGTATATATGTTCTTGCAATTTATCTAATATTTTTTGGCATAAGTCCTTTAGGCTTTGTAGTCTTTCTGGATACTGATTATCTAAAACAAACTTTTTATTTAAATCTATATACTTTTGTCCTTGACTTGTTTTTACCATCTCATCAAAAGTAAAATATTTCGCAAATTCAATTTCCTCCCCATACTCCACCTCTAGCTTTATTGCTATTTTACCTTTATCATCTTGAGTGGAATCTAAAATATCTTTATATTCTTTCTTAAGAGTTTCTAATGTATTAAAGAATCTCTTATCATTCTTCCCTATATCTATCCCTCCATTATTTCCATATTTATCTCCTCCATGCAAATAGAAATTCTCTCTTTGTGTATGAGATTCAGTTGTGTTGCTGCAATCTTTATCTGTATAGATTCTTGTATTCTTACCAAATGTATTT
This sequence comes from Helicobacter didelphidarum, assembly GCF_003364195.1. Lineage (GTDB taxonomy): Bacteria > Campylobacterota > Campylobacteria > Campylobacterales > Helicobacteraceae > Helicobacter_A > Helicobacter_A didelphidarum. The sequence continues at coordinate 5,543 of NZ_NXLQ01000045.1, forward strand.
TCACTAAAGATTGTCCTTCTCTCTTTTATATCATTGATATTGATATAATATTCCCCCTCTGGAATAGCTCCTTTATCTTTCTCCTTTTGCCAATCTTTATCAAGACAGAAATAATATGTTGTATTATTTAATAATCCTTTCTC
>NZ_NXLQ01000046.1 GCF_003364195.1 Helicobacter didelphidarum
ATATGAATTTCTACAATAGATTTGGGCGATAGGAAGCAATCATGAATAAAGGAAATATCATAGAGATTGTATGCTATAATATGGGATAAAATAAGGAGTTAAAATGTTGTATCATAAATGTGAAGTGTGTGGCGAGAATTTTAACAAGTTAATGATAGAAGCCAGTGAGAATGAACATGATGCTGTATGCAAATGTCCAAAATGTGAGACACAATACAAGGTGCAAAAAATAAATAAAAAGAAATTATATATGCTTGCAATACCGCTTGCTATTGTATGTGTTCTTGGGTATATCTTGCTTCGCTGGTATTTTGATATAGATGCTTTCTATGGCAAGATAGCAATTGTGGGTGTTATTTCTATCTTTTTTGCGATTATCTTCATAAATCATGTTAAAAATCTTAAATTTGAAAAGATAGATGAAAATGATACAGGAAATACAAATGAGCAATCGTCTCAACATTCAAAATAAATCAAAATTTATATCACCGACACATATAGGCTATCATTCTGTCATAACACTTGGAGTTTTCAAGCCACAAGAGGACAATCAATATAAGCTAACAAATGTTATACAAATGCAAGTAACAGATTTACAATTAGCCTTGCAAATATATCTCAATCAAAAAGAACCTATATCACAATCAAAATATATTTTTACATTAGATAAAAGTGCGCAAATAGCACTAGAACAAAGTAGTAAGAAAGAAGGAAATAGTAAGAAAGAAGGAAATAGTAAGAAAGAAGAAAATAGTAAGGAAGATACAACACAAAAATCTTTCTACAATACTATATTATCTATACTACCAAACAAGCAAGAAACCTTAGATATAAACACGATTATGGTAGAATTAGCTTCATTTTTAAGTGAAAAAGATATAGAAAAAAGCATAAGTAAAATTAATACTAGATTTAATGAAATAAAAAAGAATCTAGAATCTTACAAAAACAAAACATTAAATATTGATAATATCAAAGACTGCGATTTTTCTGATACTAAAAAAATATTGGAAAAAGGAAAAAAACTTGGTATAATCGTATGTTTAAACTTAAGGTTATGAGGGAATTTATGCCAACAGGATTTGGAGAGTTAGAAGCAGCACAGAAATTTGAAAAAGGTTCTAAAAATACACAAACGCTAAATACTAAACAAGCAGATATACACACCACTGCGTATGATGAGAGTATGCTACCCAAAGAACTAGAGTGTTGTTATAAAGAATTTATATACTATAGAGATATTGCAAAAAATGATACAGCAGCACTAGGTTGGGCTGTAAGCTACAATCTCCAAGCATTATGGCAAAATAGTCCTAAAGTTGATACCATTGATACCAATGCACTGCAACACACAAGCATACAAGGACAAACAAAACACATAAGCCAACAAGAGCAACAAAGACTACAAGAAATACAATCCTTCTTGCAAAGTAAAGGTATAGAGCCACTTACTTTGCGTTATACGCCATATCCAAGAGATACAGAATCTCAACAAGAAAAAGAACTAAGACAAAGAGCCGAGAAATATTCGCATTATGGCAATGCGACACATACACCTAGAGACCATAAACGCCCTATAAGATTCTATACTACACTTGATTGGGATAAGTTTTATATGCAGTTTCCATTGATAAAAAGGCTAAGTAAGGAGTATTTAGGCAACAAAGAACATATTTATAGCAAAGCATTTAAAAGCCAAATACACAAAACTTTTTTACACACAAACATAATGACAATTCTCAAGCAACTTCCAAAAGGTGAGCATAAGCTGTATTTTGCAATCGATGTGAGAGACAATAGAAGTGATAAAAATGTAGATTCCTATATCCTTGTGAAAGAGAATGAAAGCATACCACAGGGCTATAAACTCATTTCTGCTTGTAAGCCTTATGAAATCGATACTCTTAATTTTCAAGTCAGTAGCTTCGCTGACCAAGATTTCTTCAAGCAAGCTCGTATGAATGCCCTTATCACTATTGGGACACAATTTAGTGTGGATACTTTAGCTGCTTTTACCTTAAAACGAGCAGGGAATGCCTTGCCCGTGATAGGACAAGGTTTGTTGGTATATGAGGTGTATGATACGGGCAAAAACCTTAGTCAGCAAACTTGGAATGAGACTATGCGAGATTTATCTCTCTATGCTTGTAGTGGGAAATTTAGTATTAATTATGCTCCTACTTGTATCACAATCAAAAAAGATATACAAGACGATAAGGAAAAGTTAGAATACCGCATAGATGAAATGGTGGCGTATGTCTATGATAGCTTTGATTTTTTAGACCAATATCATATATTCAATGATGATGGCACGATTAGCAAATTGGGGCAGCCTGTGGGAGCGTGGGACTTTGAAGAAAAGGCTTTTAGTATATGGGGGTCTATTAGACAAATGCTAACATATAAGTATAAATTGAAGAGGGTGAGCGTAACAGATGTTCTTCAGTCCCCTCAAACCAATCAATACTATATCTACAACCAAGATTATCAAGATTACCAAAAATTCACGCCTTATGGGCTAGATTTTAGACTATATAGCAAGAATATAATTAAAACTTTAGATTTCAAAGATTTGCCTTTTGAAACTTTATATAGCACGATAGGATAGAGTTATGTTTGAGACTTTTGATTTGGGCTTTTTTGTGGGGATACTAGGCATAACAGTAACAATATGGAGATTTTTATTGGTATATATACCCATTTTTTATCTCTATAATCGCTTTATTGATAAAAATGCTATTTATGCAGAGGGATTTTTGAAATACTACTTTTTGGGATATGTGATTGTATGTATTATGTTTGAATGCTACATTGCCTTATATGTGCCTTTTGATTATCGTTATTTTGAGGAGAGTAATGCTATATATTATCCTATACAACACGAATACGCAGAATACAACTAGAATTTTGGAGCGTTGGTGCCTACATATCTCATAGGCACTCCCATCGCATTTTATTTAACAAGATTCATTAATAAAATTCATAAAATAAACAAAACTCCACAAACTCTACATAGAGGTAAAACAATCATATTTGGCATATTCGCACCAAGTGGGTTATTCTTGACAGTTTTTGTGACGGAGAAAATCATAAGTTTCATACACTATATGAAAGGATAGAGTTATGAAAGACTTTTCTTTTAAACTATATAGTAAAGATATTATTGCTAAGATTAATTTTGATAAATTTGAGTATTCTATACTTTAATGATACGATAGGATAAAATTATGATAGATAGTATTCTTGTGGGGATTGCGGTTGGTATAATGTCGTGTATTATTCCTGTTGTGCCACCTCTTCTTTTGTTTTTCTATTTATCTCTATTTCTTAATATAGTATTTTTTTATATTTTAAATCGTTTTTTAGTTCCTAAAATATTATTTTCAAAAGAATTCCTAAAATCATATTTTATAGGTATGCTGATTGTTGTTGTATTATTTGAAACTATTGGTTTTTATCTTATTCCTACTAGTGATTATATAAACTCTTTAGCAGATATAGATGAAATAAAAAAGCAATATGATGGTATGCCAGAAATAATATTTAAATATGAATATGTTGGATATAATGTCTTTTTTATTGGCTTTATTCCTTTAAAAATTATGATATTTTTTATTAGCAGATGGATTCTTAGATATATATTTAAAAGTGAATACAAGCATTATGCGATGCGTCATAGTGTGATTTCTTTTACAAAACCAAATAAATATTTTAAATATATAGCTATGTTTATCGGTGTATTTTTCACACTTACAAATATTGATATTCTTATACTATTACTATATATGTATATGTCGGAAGCGTATCCTCCCATACCTATTGTAGTTTTTATATGGTTAATTTATAAATATTTTTTAAGGATTTGATATGGACAATATTTTATTTACAGCTAGGCTAATGTTTATTACTCATGATGAGATAGAAAATATTAATAAAGACTCATCTATTGCATATCTCAAAGCACTCTATCAATGTCAAGATTCTATCGCAGTAGATTACACTCAAAACACACTCCTTACAAACAACATAGCTACTAAGAATCTAGGATATAAAGATGACTTCGTAAATATCTTTATCCTCGATAAAGAATCCCTAACCACTGAATATCTAGACGCTAGAAAAGCCCTCTATAAATCCATAATGCAAATAAAAGAAGAGAGACAAGGTGAATACGAGAGAGAACAAAAAAGAATACATAATCTAAGTTATGAAGAATACGAGAGAGAGTTGAAGGAAATAGAGAGAGAACAAAGACAAGCAAGATTTAATAGAAAAGATAAATCCAAAGATTCAAATCATCTTATATTAGAATCAAATGATAAATCTATAAAGATAATATTCTTAGATAAGATAGATTCTAATCAATCAAGCAATGTTTCGTCATTGCGAGAAGTCGGCACGACTTCGTGGCAATCCACAACTAATATCTCTCTATCCAATCTAATCCACCTCCACGATAACAAGATAGATATATTTACTAAGAATGGTAGTGAGATAGATATAGAATCTTTAATGAATAAATATCACTTAGATACTAATATATTGCACTCTCCTAATACCCAAATATTTCTTTATTCTCATCTACTTAATGGCTCAAAAGAAATAGAATCTCATCCTTTATACTTTGGGGAATTAGATAATGATGGAGTGTTTGTAGAATCTAAGCCTATATATTACTTACAAGGTAATGAAGACTTAAGCAGTGCAGATTCTAATACTATGAATTGCCACGCCGATAAATCGGCTCGCAATGACAAGAATATATCCACTTCCACCCTCCAAGTATTCCTCCACTCCTCTACACTTACAATACTTCATTATTCTCTTATTCATTCTAGCCTTCATATCAAGCTAGAATGTAATAGCTCTGAATCTCAAGAGATAGAAGACAAAGAAAAAGCACTCTTAGAATCTAAAGCAAAAGATTCTAAAGAGAATAAAGAAAGTATATCCACTGCATTCCTCTGTCCTGTCCTAGAAGATAATGAGCTTAAATGTCCTCATAATGGTAGAGTGCAACTAAAGAGTAAGAAAGGTAAAAGCTTTCAATCTCAAGGTATCCCTATGATATTAGAATCTGATTTAATGAACTCTAGTATTGTAGGTTGCACTCATACTATCGCAGGTGTTCCTACTCCTTGTTCTCTTGTATCTGTAATCCTCCCTAGTGCTAGAGCATTAAAAAGATATAATGATGATTATCCTATAATGCAAGACAATGCGTTGTCTTTTGGATAATTTCAAGGGAATCTTTGATTTTATTTGTGCGATAGATTCTCTATCTTATCTCCGCATAAAATCTTTAATAACCCTTGAAATTCTCTCAAAATACTTAGCATTTATACATGCAAATATAAATATCTTTATACAATGATAGAAAGAGTGGGGTATTAAGTGATAAAGGATTCCCTATCACTTGTAAGCCTAAGAATAATACCTTTAAGATAAATGCTCCTAATCCTAGCAATACTAAAGAGATAAGTAAAGAAGCATTAGCTTCAATGATAGATACTTCGCTCCCCTCTTTTCATATCATCACTCCCTTTAAAGAATTAGATAGCTTTTATCTCACTCCTACTTATTATGAAAATAGAGAATGC
>NZ_NXLQ01000047.1 GCF_003364195.1 Helicobacter didelphidarum
CAATATATTCATCTTTAAATGTATCATAAAAGAGTGTAGCAGAAAACCCACTAAAAGTATTGGGTTGATGAAATTTCACTTCATATCTTGTGGCAAATCGTTTCGCTTGAAGCGAGCTAAACTCTCCATTTAGTTTTGGATAAAAAACTAACGAATCATCATAAATAAAATAATCTTTATAGTCTTTAGATAATGCTTTATAATATTCAAATTTTTCTATATTTTCTTCATCTTTTAAGATTCTTTCTGTCCCTATTGTGAAATCATTAGCTTTTTGTCCATCAATATAGGTTAGGTTGAAGTAGCTAGCCCACGCTAACTCGGCATAATCTCTAAGATTCTTGATTTGTTGCTTCATACTTTTTCCTTTTAATCAAATATAAGATATAACAGAATCGCTAATGGGTAATACAATATAGAATAGAAAAACCTTATTAAATATTTTTTAATTCGTGTTATTCCAAATAACCATAGATTTGCTATCATCAGTGGTAAAATTATCAACCCCATCGTTATAAGAAACTCCTCAAATCTATCTGGATTATGTCCAATGTAAGGTGAAATTATCCAAGCAAATATAAAAAGTATAATCCAACAAATATACAATATCTTTAATGTTTTCATCTACACCACCCTTTTAGATTCTAAAAGATAAGATTCTACATTATGATTGATAAGATTCTTATTATATACAATAAACATAGATTGTAAAGAAGTCTCTCCACCTCCTACATACTCTCTATCATCTTGTATATCCTTAGAATATTCTAAGAGTTGTGTATATCTCCCTACCCCATAATCTTTATATTCATATTCTTTATATGCTTTATCATAGACTTTAGGAATCTTTTGTGGGATAATGAGCATGAGAGCAATAGAGTGTATTCCTATGGTTATATCTATCTCTTTAAACTCATAGTCTTTAGGATAATCCTTAAGAAGTAAAGAGAGTAAAGAAGGAGTAGAATCTGAAGGAGTAGGAATAGAATCTTTGGTATTATTGTTTGTAGTATTATTTGTATTATTGCTATTTGTAGTGTTATCTGTGTGAGTAATATTATGTGTAGATTGTGAGCTAGATGCTCTCTTATCTAGCTTTATAGTAGAATCTAAGTCTTTAGCATCTTTATGTATATCGAGTTCTAGTAGTCTCAAAGGTGTATTACTATTTTGTAAGGTATCATCATCACTACTAGATTCTATAATCCTATCATTAAGCCTCAATCTACATATAGGGATATTATCTATTTGTTCTCTATGTTCTTTATAATATAATCTTATACTTGGTTTAGTAAGCTTTATAGCTGAAGCTAATGCTTCTTTACTTATCTCTTTAGTATTACTAGGATTAGGAGCATTTATCTTAAAGGTATTATTCTTAGGCTTACAAGTGATAGGAAATCCTTTATCACTTAATACCCCACTAACACATAAATCTTGCATTATAGGATAATCATCATTATATTTCTTATAAGCTCTAGCACTAGGGAGTATTACAGATACTAGAGAACAAGGAGTAGGAACACCTGCGATAGTATGAGTGCAACCTACTATGCTAGAGTTCATTAAATCAGATTCTAAAATCATAGGGATACCTTTAGATTGAAAGGGTTTGCCTTTATTGCTCTTTAATTGCACTATGCCATTATGAGGACATTTAAGTTCATTATCTTCTAGGACAGGACAAAGGAATGCAGTGGAGATACTTTCTTTATTCTCTTTAGAATCTTTTGCTTTAGATTCTAAGAGTGCTTTTTCTTTGTCTTCTATCTCTTTAGATTCTTTGCTTTTACATTCTAGCTTGATATGTAGGCTTGAGTCTAATATAGAGTAGTTTAGTATGGTAAGAGTGAAGTTATTAAGGAATACTTGGAGGGTTTGAGTAAAGTTCTCTTTAGAATCTTTTGTGTCATAGTCTGTTTCACCGATTAAGTGATATATAGGCTTAGATTCTACAAACACTCCATCATTATCTAATTCCCAAAAGTATAAAGGATTGTTAGGGGATTCTTTAGAGCCTAATAATAATTGGGAATATAAAAATATTTGTGTGTCTGGGGAATGTAGAGAATCTAAAGTAAGTTTAGATTCTTGATTGCTAGATTCTGTATATCTTTGTTTATAGTTCGTAATGAGAGATTCTATCTCTGCTATATCTATCTCACTGCCATTTTTGGTAAATATATCTATCTTGTTATTATGGAGGTGGAGGAGGTTGGATAGAGAGAGATTGTTAGGTTGAGTGGTGCTTATGGATTGCCACGAAGTCGTGCCGACTTCTCGCAATGACGAAACATTGCTTGATTGATTCAAATCTAGCTTATCTAAGAATATTATCTTTATAGATTTATCATTTGATTCTAATATAAGATGATTTGAATCTTTGGATTTATCTTTTTTATTAAATCTTGCTTGTCTTTGTTCTCTCTCTATTTCTTTTAGCTCTCTCTCGTATTCTTCATAGCTTAGATTATTTATTCTTTTTTGTTCTTGTTCTATTGCACCTTGTCTCTCTTCTTTTATTTGCATTATGGATTTATAGAGGGCTTTTCTAGCCTCTAAATACTCATCACTTAGGGAATCTTTATCGAGGATAAAGATATTTGCGAAGTCGCTTTTGTATCCTAGAATCTTGCTAACATTATTATTATCTATAAGACTTTCATTACCTTCTGTGCATATCGCAAAGCTTTTACAAGCATATAATGCACGAAGTAAATGAGTGGGGGGAATCTTTGGTAAGAGAATCTATATCATTATTATTTATAGTATTTACACAAAGTCCATTATACTGCTCTTTAATATTAAATATAGAAGTGATTAGAGCATTGTTATTATCAGTATTAATATAGTTTAATTCATAGTATAAATCATCGTTTTTCATTTTCTCTCCTTCGTTATGATTTCCAAGGCAAAAATTCCCATCCGCACCGACTACAATCTATATAATCTGTAGAAACCTCGTTGCTAACTAATGATTGTTTTAAAAGTTCATTACAAATGTCTTCAATAGAAATTAATACAAGTATCCAATTTACAACACTAGCCATCTTTAAGCCTTTAAGCCCAAGTTTTTCTATTTTACCTTTAACTATCATATCTTTAAAATCTATTCTTGCTTTCCATAGATTAAGTTTTACCTCAATAGTTTCTGTAGCAAGTATATGATTACCAAAATAGTGCATCACGGCTGTTGCATCAAAAGCATCAGTAGTATATACTTGATATATACTTGCTTGAAGCTCTTTTGGGAGCTTATTATGACTATTTGGGAAATATTTAATGAGTGTAGATACAGCTTCACCCATTCGCTCATTTAAAGTAAATACTTCAGTATCCATTGTGTGTGGCAAGAATCCATCAAGTCTAACCTTGACAAATACCCTATCACCCATCTTTGCCTTTTGGATTTCTTGATATAAGAGATTTGCTCCTTGCTTTGCTGTTTGTATATTGTATGTATTTTGTTCTTTTAAAATAGCTTCCTCTTGCAGATATTTAGGAATTTGCTCTTTTAAGGATTTATCCTTGAAGGTAAGTAATCCATTTTTTAATTCAATAGATTTTTGTATATTCTCATCAATATTAATACCTTTAAATTCATCTATGGTGCTATCATAAATACTAAAATCAAATGTAACTTGTGTTGTTACTACATTAGCGACATCGACAGCCTTGCTTGTATAATCTGTAGTTTGATTAGAAGTTACGCCTATCGCATTAAAAGTATAGACTTTTTTTACAATACTAGGATAGCTTAAAGCAAAGAGTTGAGCTAAATATCCACCAAAAGAATGCCCTGTAACGACAATCTTTTGATGAGCGATAATAGGACGAATATGCTCATCATAAAATCTAAGCATACTGAGATAATACGCTATAGGCACTTTTCCACGAAAGATTTTAAATCCAGCTTGAGTTGCACGCCAAAGAGAAAGATTAATTTGAAATATATCAATACCCCTTATAGCAAGGATAAGCTCATCATTTTTCGTATCTTTAAAGAGTGTAGCAGAAAACCTTGTCTTATCATCTTGACTAAAGGCAAGAATCTCATAGCGATTGACAAATGTATCAGCTTGTTTGCTATCAAATCCTACATTGTATTTATCTAAGAAAAATAGTTGAGATTCACTAAGAGCTTGGTGGTAGGTGGGTAAGGTTTTTTTATTGTTTATTTTTTGTTTGGCTATTTCGCTATTTATGTCTCCCCATTGCCTTTCTTTATCTCCAAACATACCTACATTAAATCCTGTGGAATAACTAGCCCAGCATATTTGAGCATATTCAAAAAGTTCAAAATATTTTTGTTGTCGGTTCATTTGTATTAATATCCCCTTTCTTTTATTTTTTGTTTATATTCAGCTATTCCATCACAACCTAATGTTCTATCAAATTTAGCAAATAAACCTATATCTAACCAACCATAAGTTTTGTAACCTTTATATAAAATATTTGTCCCATATTCGTAATATTGATATTCTGCTTTCTTTATTCGTAAGCTTATATTTTCTTCAATTAGTTTTACATCTATACCATATTTTTTACCTTGCATTCTATCATAAGTTTCTTTATTATAAATAATTTCTCTATCTTTTAATTCCCCACACAATCTCTCAAACTCCCTAAAGCTAGGCTGCCATTCTAGCGGGATAAAACTATAACCAAACCATAAAATCATAATTATAGGATAAGGCAGAGCTACATAGAGTTTATTTATCTTTTTATTGATATTAAAAGTTTTAAATATGGCATAGATTATCCAATAAGCAAATAAATACACCCATATACTAGAAAGGATAAAGAGTGTAATCCAACCAAAGAATGGAAAAGGGATAAAAGTAAGGATATAGAAAAATATTATATTTAAAATAGTGAGTGTAGATAATATAAGATAAAACAAAGTAGATTTGAGAGATTTCCAAGCTTCTTTGTAGTGGTTTGAGTTATTCATAACATTTACCTTTATAGATAGAATCTTTGACCAAACATACCTGCATTCAATCCTGTGGAATAGCTAGCCCAAGCGAGTTCCGCATATCGCAATAACTTTAATTTCTGCTCGTTTGTGTATTGACTCACCTATGCTACCCTTTTAATCTTGATTATGTGAGATTCTATTTCTTTTGAGCCAATGAGGAGAGTAGAATAAAGGAAGATTTGAGTATTTGGAGAGTGCAATATATTAGTATCTAAGTGATATTCATTCATTAAAGATTCTATATCTATCTCACTACCATTCTTAGTAAATATATCTATCTTGTTATTATGGAGGTAGAGGAGGTTGGATAGAGAGATGTTGTTAGATTGATTTATTG
>NZ_NXLQ01000048.1 GCF_003364195.1 Helicobacter didelphidarum
AGGAGATACCACTATCACCGCTAAGGGAGATAGTGTGATTATCAAAGCAGGTGGCGTAGAAGTAGTGATAGATTCTAATGGACTTGTAGTCAAAGGTGGGGAAGTGAAAAGTGAGTGAGAGCAATAAGAATATAAAGCTGGAATAAAAATTATGAATGAAACACGAAAAGAATACTCAAAAGAGACTATAAGGCTACAAATCACAGATTTACAAGGCAAAGCTATTGAGGGAGCAGAAGTTGAATTATTAGGGATTGGACCAAAATCTAGTAAAAAAATCATATTACCAAACAAAACAGATTCTAACGGAGAAGTTATGTTTGATTCTAAAAAAGAATTTGGGGATATTAATAGATTTGAAATAAGAATAAACCATAAAGATTTTTATGCTTACCCCAAAAATCGCTCAAGGAAAGTGTGTAAGAGTTATGAATATGGTCATCTATGTATGCAAGATTTTATCAGAAAAGTAAAATTTTATTTTGACGAAGAGTATATCTCTATAAGCCAATACCCAAACTCACCCAAATCATACAAAATACAGATTCTACCAAATCCCACACAATCTATAAAACAACAAGTAGTGCAAGAAGAGTATTATATCAAACTGGAAACTAATAAAGAAATATTACAAATATATAAAGATTCTAATCTTACACAAAATAGTGATTATGCACTTTATTTGCAACTTAATCCCATAAATTCAGCATCTAAAAGCTCTAACCAAACAACAGAAATATATTTTAATGATAAAGATTCTCTAAAGAGTTTTCAAAAAGAAATTGAAACGATTATAGAACTTGATGGTAAAAAGAATATAATCAGCAATTATACGCATAAATTTATCATAAGCAATCAAACACCAGATTTGATAGCAAAGGCATTGCAGATGATTAATGAATTTGAGAATAGGAATGTTAGTGGGGTGTTTTTAGATGAAAGATTGGGAGATGAAGAAGTTATACGGCAAGTTGTATTAGAGCTAGATCAATCACGACAATGGCAAGGGTGGAAAGAAAGACTTCACAAGCTTAAGCAATACAAAGACAAACTTTTTGAAAAAGAATATATCATATCCACTTTAAGAGAAAGAGTGATAAACCTTACTAAACCTCCTCATAATTATACAACACAAGCAAATATACAAAGTGAGCAGAAAAAAATATCAGATACTACGAACTCGCTTTATCCAGACCAGGGACCCACTTCACTTTGCGGACCTGCTACATTTTTCTATTGTCTTTTGCTAGATAGACCTGATTTATATGTCAAATGTGTGATTGACTTATGGGAGAGAGGTGAAGCAAATATTAAAAATCTTCACATTAAACCAAGTGAAGATTGCAAGAATCCTTATTCATTGATACAAAAAACCCTTAAAGATTGGGCAGATTATATCAATGGCGTAGATTGGATAACCTTAGCTAGTTTAAGAGATAGTGAAAATAGCATATTTGATTATGATGAAGCAGATGATAAAATAGCAGGGATAACCTTTGAGGGTGAATTAAAATCATGGTTTATCAAAGTAGGAGCAGAATTGTTATTTTCTAATATAACTTATGGGCTACATATCAATAAAAATAAATTGCTTCAACTTGTAGAATATAAGCAAAAATATCCTCAATCTCATATTATTTCTCTAATTAATAGTGGAGTATTATATAATGGAGATACAACACAAATCAAAGGAAAAAATCATTGGATAGTGTGGAATACTTCACCTCAAGATAGTAGCAAAGATATAGATTCTAATACATCTGACACTGCTAGCATTACACAACAAGTTGTGAGTTGGGGAGAAATTAATCAAAATCTTACTACAATAAAGATAGATGAAAAGAATTCACGACCACCAACTTTGAGAGAATACCTTGAGTATCAATTCGGGGCTATGGTGTTTCTACCCATACCTTACGAATTAGGAGAAAGTGAATGAGGCAATTTTTATTATTACTTCTTGTATGTAATCTTTATGCAGATTCTCTAGAAAATCTCCCTATAAATTTTATTGATTTAAAAAGCCCTATTGCCCTTACAAATAAAACAGATACAACCATATTGCAAAATATAGCTAGGGAAAATTACTTTCTATCACCACCAGAGAGAAGATTCTATTTGTGGGATTGGAGAGATACATCACAAGAGGTAAGCTTATATTGTGAGTGTGCAAAAGTCGCAACACAATATAAGACTACTTCTTGCAAAGGCTCTTTATTTTATCTCACATATCTTACATTAGACCACACCTTAGAGATTGCGCAAGATATAGCACCTTGCTCTTTTAGTTATATACAAGATGACAATACACTAATTTTTGGTTCAAAAGCACATTTATATGTGTATGCAAAAGATAAAAAAATACTAGAGATAGATATGCCAAAGAATTGGCACAAGATTCCATTAGGAGTTGGTGATGATAAAAAAGTAGGAGTAGTATTTTACACAGAAGGTGAAAGTAGATACAATTTTATAAAACATATCAATATATTTCGTTTTGATAGAAGTGCTAATATATTGAAGCGATACGCATTTACAGGTGAATTTGGTGATATGTATCTTAGAGGTATCGATACTTCATTTCGATATATTCAAGCTTGTAAAGTGCCAGATGATGAAGAATATGATGAGAAGGGGCAATGCTTTCTTTTTGACATAGAATCTAATATCAAATAATAGGATAAGTTGTGCTTAATAATCCACCACCAACTTTGAGAGAATACCTTGAGTATCAATTTGGTGCTATGGTGTTTCTACCCATACCTTACAACTTAGGAGAATATGAATGAATACTTTAAGATTAACTTTTCTTATATCTTTATGTTTAGTGTTTGTATCCTGTGCAAAACCTGTATATACAAGCTTTGAAACATATACAGCAAAAATAGTTTCGATAGAGCATAGTGATTTGAGTGATGAAGCCAGAAAAAAATTATACAATCATAAAGTCATCGAAGAAGAATCATACAAAAATGCAGCACAAATTTTAAAGCAAAAAAATTTAATAGACTATAAAGCACAATGGGACAATCAACACAATATCCAAATCAATCAATATGAAATAGCTAGGAAAGTAAGTCCAAATTTTGAAGGTATGGAATTCACAATAAAAGACAAAACGAATGATACTATATGGGCATCGTATGGTAAGGAAGCAAAGTTTAATGTTTCTTATGATAAGCGATATTTGGGAATCTGCGATGATAAAAGGAAACTACATATATTTGATATAGAGAACAATTTATATGAGCTTGAGCATTACAAAGATAAAAAATGTAGGGACGTGTATTTTTCTTTAGACAATAAATATCTTATACTCAATAATAAAAATCAAGGGCAAATTTATGATTTTAAAACAGCAAACTTAGTCTATGATAATCCTAATAATAGTATTTATGTAAACATACTCTGTGGTACTCATTGTTGGGATTACAATATTGCAATGTCTAATCTTATATTAGGTTATGTAGAGACAGATAATGAAATAATATTGCTTGATGAAGAAAGAAGAATTATCGTTGATTTAGGTGATGAATCGAAGAATACTGATTTCAGTGTTATCAAAAAAGACAAAGGGAGTATTTATATATTAGTTACTTACTATCGACAGACTTGGGTTCCTTTTGTTTCTCTAAAACCAATGGAAGCCGTTTTTGAATTACAAGAAATAAAAAAAACAAGAATTTGATAAGCTAGGAGAAAGTGAATGAAAATCTTATATCACATAACTAAAATTATTTTTATGATTTATTGTATGCTATTCCTTGTAGCGTGCCATAATTATACAGAGATTCCTATAAGAGATTTTTATATTGAGAAAACTTTAAAAACTTCTTTAATGAGTTGGGAAGAATATTCTAAAACTAGAAGAAGATTTTATTCTAATAAAAATCATACATCTTGCGAGAATATCAAAGTAGATGAGGGGATTTTTATTAATGACAAATATAGAGTGAGTAGTGTATTTGTAAGAGGCTCATTATTTGCAGATGATAGCAGTATTACTTATATAGATGATATAAATAATTGCCAACAAACTAGAAAATATAATAATACATATTTTTTAATACCTAACAACAAAAAATATATCTTTTTATGCAAAGAAAATAAGATGGAGATTTTACTAAGTGATACATTAGAATCTAGTAATTTATTTAAAGATAAGCAATGTAATAGCATTGGTGTATCGGCTAACAATAAATGGTTATTGATAGGCAATAAAACATTATTTGGGAAGTTTCAAGTTGATATTTATGATTTTGCAAGTCAAAAGATGGTGTATCGATACAAATTTGATAAAGTAAAGGACATAAGTGTTGGTGGAATTCAAAGTTTTATTCTTTTAAATATCAACGAGATTGAGAATGGTAAATATACACGACAATTTTTATTATTAGGAGATATTTTAGAGATAGTGAATATTGATAATTTTTCTGATTATAATATAGTTGAATCTATAGATTTGAATGTTAAAGAAATGGTTGAAATAACACACGAAATCCAGAATAATAATATTGTTTATAGAAAGACTATCAACAAACTTGAGAGTTACGACAAATAGTCTTGGTATCTTAATTAGGAGAAAGTGAATAAGGCAATTTTTATTATTACTTCTTGTATGTAATCTTTATGCAGATTCTCTAAAAAATCTCCCTATAAATTTCATTGATTTAAAAAGCCCTATTGCCCTTACAAATCACACAAATACAACTATATTGCAAAATATGGCTAGGGAAAATTATTTTCTATCACCACCAGAGAGAGGATTTTATTTATGGGATTGGAGAAATGCATCATAAAAGATAAGATTGTATTGTCAGTGTGCAAAAGTTGCAACAAACTATGACACCATCTCTTGCAAAGGCTCTTCATTCTATCTTGCAGGGGATATCAATATATTTCGTTTTGATAGAGATGCTAATACATTGAAGCGATACGCATCTCCTTCCTATCCTACATCAATATTATAGCAAATAATATTTCCCTCTATTCTTATAAGATATTTTTAGAATAAATCATAACAAGTAAATAATATTTTATATATTTTACCATTCTATATTCTTCCCCACTCTTTATCCTTTTATGCTATAATCCTCTTACTATCAATATCAGCACAAAGGACTTATCATGGCACAACCAGCATATATTAAGATAGAAGGTTCAACTCAAGGTTTAATCTCTAGTGGTGCAAGCACAGAGGCAAGTATAGGCAATCGTTATCAAGCAGGACATGAAGATGAGATAATGGCTCAAGAAATC
>NZ_NXLQ01000049.1 GCF_003364195.1 Helicobacter didelphidarum
AGGAATATCTTTAGATGTAAAGCTTTTGCCTTTATTACTCTTTAGCTTTACTCTACCATTATGAGGACATTTAAGCTCATTATCTTCTAATATAGGACAGAGGAATGCAGTGGAGAGAGATTGTGTATTGTCTTTAGATTTAGTTTCTAAGGCTTGTCTATGTTGTTGTTCTGTTTGTTTGGTTGGCTTTGTTGTGGTAAGTAGATTGATAGTGAAACGAGTATCGATAGGTTGTATTTCTTTGATATGTTCCATATTTGTATCTTGATTTGTATCTTGAGAGGTATTCATCACTAATCCTTGATATTAACTATATGCGTGATAATAATAATTCGTCATTTTCATCGTTGCATTATGATAACATACTTCTATATTATCGCTTTCATCACTGATATAGACTTCTCCCTTTTTACCATAGAAAAATCTAGGATTATCCATATCTTCCTCACCACCTCTAAGTAATAATGAATACAAATAAACATCACAAGGAGTATTGTTTAAATCAATTTTGAAATCTATTTCTAATTGCTTGGAATCTATAATGCTGTTGTCTCTAGTAAAGATAGTTACTTTATTATTGCATTGTAATATGAGATGAGTAAAGCTAAGAGAAGTATTAGCAAGATAGCTGTTGTTAGAATCTTGGAAGTTGGTAAAAGAACGAATGTGAGATTGAGGGTCTTTAAGAGAATCTAAGAATATAATTTTTGTATCTTTATCGTTAGATTCTAATACAAGATAAGAATCTTTTGTGATAGAGACATTATTGTTTGTGGTGTTTAGATTCTGTGTATTACTTTTAGAAAATCTTGCTTCTTGTTGCTCTTGTCTTTCTTTTTCTCTTTGCTTTTTTGCGTGTTCTTTTTGTATTTCTTGCAACTTAGATTCTCTTTGCTTAGAATCTAATCCTTGTAATTGTTGCTCTAGCTCTTGTTGTTGTTTTTGTAATTCTTGCAATTCTTTATCTTGTGTTTGCTTTCTTATCTGCATTATGGATTTATAGAGGATGATTCTTTCATTAATGTAATCTTGTGTTAAGGTTTGCTTATCAGCAATAAAGAGTATATAAAAGTCAGATTTATAGTTATAAAACTCTCTCCAATTAGATTCTTTTAATAATGGCTCTTTATTAGAATCTAAAAGTATATAATCCTCACAGAAATATAGTGCCTTGAGTAAGTAAATAGGGGAATCTTTGGTAATAGTTTCTATATCTTTTATATTAATTTTTTGAATAAAAGCTACATTTGGATTATCTAGTGAGGCTACAGAAATCACCTCATGGGCATCATATTTATCTTTAATTTGTTTCAAATTTATATTAAATTGCTGTTGATTAAAATTAAGTTTAATGTTTGATTTTTTATCTTTTGGACTATTTTGAATAGGTTCGTTTGTTGTATTCGGTTGTTTGGAATCTGGCTGTGATGTTGTATCATCATTTTTCAATATTTTACATACTATCATATCTGTATCTTTTGATAAAATGCTAAGAGAACTATTGGTATCATAAAATGAGCAAAGATTTTTTAAAGTATGGTAGTATGGATATATTTGATGTGCTTTATCTGTAGCTTTACCTAAAAAGATACTAGATTTATATGTATTTTGTAATCCTTTATCCAATATTTTTCGTCCCGTATTTATTGTTGAAGCTACTCCTTGAGTTGTAAGCAATGAGCCCAAATAATACCACGGTCTATCTTTTACATCTTCTTTAATTAACTGAAAAAGATTTTTTGCCTTATCCAGACTATCAATACTCTTTATACCCATCCGTAACATTTTTAATTCATTTATAGCTTCTTGTTGATAATAATCTTTCATCACAACACTGCCATGTTGCCAATCTCTTAACCCAGAGATTCTCCCTAGAAAATCCCCAAACTGATATGGTGCGACAATAAAAGTATCGTAAATGCCGTTACCAAAATCCTTTACATGTCCAATAAAATCCTTATTTCCCATAGATGTCTCCTTTATAAATTATTTCATTTTTAACCAAAGATTCCAAATATCCCGAATATAGATGAGATAATAATAACCGCAAATATAAAATACTTTAGCCAAATAATATATGATTTTTGTGTTTTGTTGCATGGTAAAATTTGTGTTTGATACAAGGGGATAAAACACATTATAATAAAATTAATACATACTATAAGTAAAAAAGATAATAAAAATGCAATAAACATATTTGCGTTATTGTGAAATATATAATTCCAAAATATATTGATACACACTGCAATTACTAGCCACATAATCCAAGAAATCATAAATGTTTCGTTTAGTCGTCCCAAAAACATAATTATTTTATTTGTTTGATAAGCTGTTGAGCAGTTTGGACACTGCAACACATCGCCCATTTTTAAATCATAAATATTCCAAATACTCTGTAATTTATTGATTCTATTCCCACATACTTCACATGTTTTATAAAGTAGCATTTGATAGTCTCCTTAGCTTATCAATTTGACATTATAATTAATAATGCTAGCATTTAACAAATCAGATTCTAAAATCATAGGAATGTCTTTAGATTTGAAGCTTTTACCTTTCTTACTCTTTAGCTTTACTATGCCATCATGAGGACATTTAAGTTCATTATCTTCTAGTATAGGACAGAGGAATGCAGTGGAGAGAGATTCTTTGTTGTCATTGCGAGAAGCTTTAGCTTCGTGGCAATCTCTCTCTTGTTTTACTATCTCTTGAGATTCAGAGCTATTACATTCTAGCTTGATATTTAGGCTAGAATGAATAAGAGAATAATGAAGTATTGTAA
Organism: Helicobacter didelphidarum; assembly: GCF_003364195.1. Lineage (GTDB taxonomy): Bacteria > Campylobacterota > Campylobacteria > Campylobacterales > Helicobacteraceae > Helicobacter_A > Helicobacter_A didelphidarum. The sequence continues at coordinate 2,783 of NZ_NXLQ01000049.1, forward strand.
GAGTAGAGGAGTGGAGGAATATTTGGAGGGTGGAAGTGGATATATTCTTGTCATTGCGAGAAGTGTTAGCTTCGTGGCAATTCATAGCATTAGAATCTGTAGAATTGTTGTTTGTGGATTGCTTAGAATCTTTGTTTGTGGATTGCTTCGTCATTTCATTCCTCGCAATGACAGAATCTATATCCTCTCCACCTTGTAAGTAATACATGGGTTTAGATTCTATCAACTCTCCCTCTTTGTCTAATTCCCCAAAGTATAAAGGATGAGATTCTATTTCTTTTGAGCCATGAAGGAGAGTAGAGTAGAGGAAGATTTGAGTGTTAGGAGAATTAAGAATATCTAGGGTGAGATTAGAATCTCTAAATGTATCATTAGAATCTAAAGTGGGATTAGAGGCTATCTTAGAATCTGTGTATGTATCCTTATAGTCTCTAAGTAGAGATTCTATCTCTGCTATATCTATTTCACTGCCATTCTTAGTAAATATATCTATCTTGTTATTATGGAGGTGGAGGAGGTTGGATAGAGAGAGATTGTTAGGTTGAGTGGTGCTTATGGATTGCCACGAAGTCGTGCCGACTTCTCGCAATGACGAAACATTGCTTGATTGATTAGAATCTAGCTTATCTAAGAATATTATCTTTATACTTTTATCATTTGATTCTAGGATAAGATGATTTGAATCTTTGGATTTATCTTTTTTACTAAACCTTGCTTGTCTTTGTTCTCTCTCTAATTCTTTTAGCTCTCTCTCGTATTCTTCATAACTTAGATTATTTATTCTTTTTTGTTCTTGCTCTATTTCACTTTGTCTCTCTTGTTTTATTTGCATTATAGATTTATAGAGGGCTTTTCTAGCCTCTAAATACTCATCACTTAGAGAATCTCTATTTGCGATAAAAGAGAGATAGAAAGATGATTTATACCCAAAGTTTTTTATAGCATTATTATCATCAAGCGTAGGATTGTTGCTTGAATCGAGTGCTATATAGTTTTCACATTGATAGAGGGCTTTAAGCAAAGCAATGGGAGAAGCTTTGGTGAGGGAGGAGATGTTATCTAAATAAACTTTTTTAATATATGCGTAAGTATCTGTATTATTAATTTGTGTAACCTCACCATTATTGAACTGCTCAACTTGTTTCACGAGAGCATCATTTGCCTCTATAATTCTTTCTTCAAGTGTTTTTATTTTAATTTCGTCCATTCTCTCCCCTAATATCCATTCAAAATTCTATTAATAGCACCATTCATTAAGTAGCTCTCAAAACCACTAAACATATCTATTGGATTGTTGTAGCGACCTTTTTGTTTAGGTAGCTTAGATTCTATGTAATCAAATATTGTATTAAAAAATTCTTCTGAATATTTTTCTGTTATATCGCCCGCTATAAATGCTATACTTACTGAAGTAAAGCCACTTTCTGGACCTGTATATATCAATATTAATCCTGTTACAACAGCACCCGAAACTCCCGAACTAAACTTTGCCAATGCCCTTTTTACGCTTTTTGTTTCACTATAAACAATGTAAGTATCACCAATAATAGCAATTTTCCCAAAAACACTATTATACTTCTTAAGAGATTTTTTGAGTTCTTTTTCTGTATTAACATATGGTTGATAAGCTTCAGTCAGTATATCAACTGCCTTATGACCATTTTTAATAGCTTCCCACTCTTTCTTTTCTTCTTCTGTAAGCATTTTCTACCCTCTGCATTCTTGCTTGTATCGATTTAGCACGACTTTATTAAAGCTTTGTAAGAGATTTGCTAAGATGAAGCTAAGTTTATGATTTTCACTAATCAAATGCAAATTCGGCTCTCTTTGACTGATAGTCTTAGCTGAAGTCTCATTATCGAGGATAGATTCATCTAAAATCCGTAAAATTTCAAGATTTTTAGAATCTGTATAAAACTCATCAAAAGCACTGCAAAATGTGCTTGTATCTTTTTGTAATAAAATGCTATTTTCATCAAGCAAATATGTTGCAATAGATTCTATGCTTTTTGCCCTAAGTGGTGCATCCCAATCATCGCTTTTAATCACCTCAAGCATATCATTATAAGTGATTTTTTGTGTAGAATCTAAGCTAGATTTTATCTCATCAATCTGTGGAATCTTATCAATCTTTAGGACGATATTTGCGATGATTGGCAAGGGGTTAGCAATCTGCTTTTCCATCATCTCAAATGCACGCTCAATATTAGCCTGACTTGTATCCTGTGTCTCACAGGCATTAAAGCAAATACTTAAGGATAAACAAATAATTAGAAATAATTTATTCATCTACGCCACCCTTTTAGATTCTAATAAATGAGATTTTATATTATAGTTGGCAATATTTCTATAAAGTGAATTATAAGTATAGACTTCATTTATTATCCCTCTCTCTCCTTTATCATATCTAGCAAAGCTCAAGGTAAATAATTGTGCTAGACAGCCTCCTAATGAATG